>DASYRM010000019.1:0-8915 GCA_036004405.1 Vicinamibacterales bacterium | reverse complement strand
GGCGGCCGACGCCGATGCCGGCCCTCTGTCGATGGCTAGTAGAGAACCTTCCGCTGGTTGGACGTCGGAATCTTCAGCTCCTCGCGGTACTTCGCGATCGTCCGGCGCGCCAGCTCCAGACCCTCCCGGTGCAGCATGCTGACGATCTTCGAATCGCTCAGCGGCTTCTTCGGGTCTTCCTGCTCGATGATCTTGCGAATGCGCTGCTTGATCGTGACTGACGACACAGCGTCGCCGTATTGGCTGTTGATTCCGCTGTGGAAGAAGTACTTCATCTCGAACACGCCTTGTGGCGTGTGCATGTACTTGTTGGTGACCACGCGGCTGACGGTCGACTCGTGCATGCCGATGTCGTTGGCCACGTCGCGCAGCACCAGCGGCCGCAGGTACTCGATGCCGTGGTCGAGAAAATCGCGCTGGAAGTTGATGATGCTGGTGGCGACCTTGTGGATGGTCTTCTGCCGCTGCTCCACCGACTTGATCAGCCACAGCGCCGAGCGGAACTTGTCCTTGACGTAGGCCCGCGTCTCGTCGCTGTTCTCGGCGCCTTTGTCGAGCAGCCGGCGGTACACCGGACTGATGCGGAGCTGCGGCAGCCCTTCCTCGTTGAGGACCGCCACGTACTGCTCCTCGACCTTGACGACGTAGACGTCGGGGATGACGTACTGCGACTGCGACGGGTTGTAGCGGCTCCCCGGCTTCGGGTCGAGCTGCTGAATCAGCTCGATGTGCTGCTTCAGCTCGTCGATCGAGATCGCCAGCTTCTTCGCCAGTTCCGGAATCTGGTGGTTCTGCAGCAGGCGCATGTACTCGGTGACGATCCGCTCCGCGACCGCGATGCGATCGTGTTCCTCCGGGGCGCCGGTCACCTTGATGTGCCGCAGCTGCAGCAGCAGCGACTCCTGCAGGTCGCGCGCGGCGACGCCGATCGGGTCGAGGCTCTGCACCAGCTTGAGCGCCTGCTCGACGTCTTCCGTGGACCATGGCCCCATCGACGACAGCTCGTCCACGGTCGCCACCAGGTAGCCGTCGTCGTCGAGGTTGCCGATGATGGCTTCGCCGATGGTCCGCAGCGCCGGCTCGTTGGTCTGCATCGACAGCTGCCAGAGCAGATGGTCCGAGAGCGACGCGGCGGTGGAGAGCGTGTTCTCGATCGGGGGAAGTTCCTTGACCTCGGTGGGGGTGCGCGGCCGGTAGCCGTCGTCGAGGTAGTCCCCGAAGAAATACTCGTAGTCCTGGTCGTCCCACGTGTCGCCCTTTTCCGCGGCGGGCTTCTCTTCCGGCTTCTCCGGAGCGGCCTCCTGCTGCTCCAGATTCTCCGTAGGAGTCTCCTCGAGCATCGGATTCTCAACCATCTCCTGGTTGAGCAGCTCGGACAGCTCGAGCGTCGACATCGGCAGCAGCTTGATGGCCTGCTGCAGCGATGGCGTCAGAATGAGCTTCTGAACGAGCTTGGTGTGCAGTCTTTGCGAAATCGCCATCGTAGTAGGGGCCGCCTTCAGACGGCCCGTCCCTAGTTCAGCTTCGCCCTCCGCGGCGAAAATCCATCTTAGCCCGTTATTCGGCCCGACACGCGAATTTCATGCCACGACTTCACCGATCGGGCCGCGAGCCCCCGATCTAGTCCAGCCGGAAGTCGGCCCCGAGATAGATCTGGCGCACGTCCTCATCTGCGGCAAGCGCGTCGGGCGTGCCGCTGCGGTAGATCCCGCCATCGTGCACGATGTATGCCCGGTCGGTGATCCGGAGCGTCTCGCGCACGTTGTGGTCGGTGATCAGCACGCCAATCCCTCGATCCTTCAAGTGAAACACGATCTTCTGAATCTCCGTCACCGCGATCGGATCGATCCCGGCAAACGGCTCGTCGAGCAAAATGAAACGCGGCGAGATGACCAGGGCTCGCGTTATTTCAGCGCGCCGCCGCTCGCCGCCCGACAACGTGTACGCCGGCGACTTGGCCAGCGAACCCAACCCGAGCTCCCCGAGCAGCTCCGAGAGCCGCCGTTCCCGCGACGCCCGATCAATCCCAAGCGTCTCCAGGATGGCGAGGATGTTCTGCTCGACCGTCAACCCGCGGAAGATCGAGGGCTCCTGCGGCAGGTAGCCGATGCCCTTTCTCGCCCGCACGTACATCGGGTCGTTGGTGACGTCCTGGCCATCCAGTTCGACCCGCCCTGCATCCGGCGCCGTCAGCCCCACCGTCATGTAGAACGTGGTGGTCTTACCGGCCCCGTTCGGTCCCAGAAGACCGACGATCTCTCCCGACGCGACTTCGATGCTCACGCCCCGCACGACGGTCCGGCCGCCGTACGACTTGGTCAGGGTATGGGTGCGAAGTATGGACATGGCCAGGTGCGCGCCGCCGTATCTACCGGCGTTCCGTCACCGTGCGGGTGAGGTCGCGCACGCGCCGCCGCTCTTGGTCTGCGTCCGAGTCTCCTCGTTGCCGTCAACGAGGATCTTATCGGTCGCACGGAAATATACCAGCGTCCTACCCGTGGTTGCACGGTTGGGATCGACCAGGCACACCGGCGCCACCGCGGTCCCGGTAATGACGTAGCGTTCGTCCTCGGCGAAATAGGTCAAACGCTCCCCGGTGGCGTGCTTCGTTTCCACTTTCAGAATGACGTTGTCGTAGGCTTCGAGGCGGTCGGCCTTCCCGGCGTCGGATGTCAGCGCCATCGCGATCCGCCACGCTCGCAGCTCCCCCTGCGGCCCGAACAGGTACGCCTGCGTCGGTCCGGCGGGAACCGCGCCCCGTGGCACCGGCGCGCCCCTGCTCGCGCTCGACGGCGGCGCAGCCGGAGCTCCGGTCGCGCGGCCGGTCCCGCGTCCACGCGCGGGCGGCCGGCGGCTCTCGTAGCTCACGACGTGCGTCGCGTCCTCGTAGCGGATCTCCTCGGCGCGGCCAATCGACGACTTGCCGCCGAGTATGAGCGTCGCCCGCGCGGATCCGGACGCCGTCAGGTCGCCCTTGCTCTGATCGAGCCGCAGCTCGTCGGCACGAATCGAGGTCTCCCCCTGCAGCAGCGACGCGTTGCCGGTGTAGGTGGCGGCCCCGCCGGCCCCCGCATACCCCAGGCGGTCGGCGTTGACGTAGATCGGCGCGTTCTGCTTGAGCAGCCCTGGCAGCTTGCTCTCGGTCGCGCCGGTTTTCGCCGCTTCGACCCGCGGCAGGCACGTGCCGCGTGCCTCACGGGTCGGCCGCAGCACGGTCTTCACCGTCCGGCGCGCGTCGATCTCCGTGTTCTGGAGGACGACGTCGATCGATTCAGCCGCGATGGCGACCTCGTCGTCGGAGGCGCGAGGCCCACCGCCAGCGTCGGCGCCGGAGAGCGAGAGCGATCCCGCACCAGGGCTGTAGCGGACCTGCGCGGCACAGGCGGCCAGCCCGCGGTCTTCGAACGCGACGCTGCCGCGGAACATGGCCGACGTCACCTCGTCATGATCGAGCGACAGATCGAGCGTGCGCGAGCGCGCCGCGCGCGTCGCGGCGCCGTTCTGCCCGACCTCGCGAAACACGACGTCGTCCACGAACGCCACCGACGTGAGGCCCGCTCCCTCGGTGCCGTTGGCGTCGAAGGTTTTCGCCTGCACGCTGCTCGGCCGCGCCTTGTCGGTACCGGGCAGGTCGAATCGAATGCCGTCGTGGCCGCTGGCGTGCACGAGCGTCCCGTCCGCCGCCAGCTGCATGTCGAGGGCACCGCCGACGAGCTGACGCGCACCGCCCTGTGCCGTGCCGGCGTCCTTCTTCTTGCCGGTCAACGCGGCCGCAGCGTTGCCCGTCAGGGTCACACGGTCCAGGATGTCACCGCCCTCGACGTAGCTCAGATCGATCGCCTGCGCCGACATGGCGTCGAGCGCCCCGCCGCCACCGGCCACACGGGCGTTGCCGCGCATCTCGATCGATCGCACGTAATCCTCGTCGGCCCCCAGCCGCGCCGTGATCGTCTCGGCATCGAACGTCTGCTCGCCGCGCTGCGCGTGGCCGCCGCCCGAGAGCACCAGGACGTCCATCAGCCGATCCAGGACGGCCCCGCCAGCCTTGAAGCTCGTGGCCGCGCTACTCTCGGTCCCCGCCATGGTCACGTCGGGCTCTGCGAGCAGCGTCAGGACGTCGTTCTTCCTGTCGTAGGTCATCCCCCGCCCGCTGCCGCTCAGGCCGCCCTTGGTGAACGACACCCGGGCAGGCGCCTTCACCATGCCGGTGGCGTCCTCGAACGTGGCGTCGTCGGTCGTCAGCTTGAAGCCGTCGCTGGCTTCGAGTACCACGCTGCCCTTGAGCGCAAGGTCCTTGCGATCCTTGCCGGCCCCCGCTTCCTTGGCGGTCACGAGATAGTCGCGGCCGCCGCGCCGTTTGACGCTGATGTGAACGCCCATCAGTTTGGCGGTACCGTCCTCGTAACTGAGGGTGCGATCGGCTGTGACCTGGAAGTCCTCTTCGCTCTCGCGGGACTGCTGCACGACCGCCGCGGCAGTCTCGAGGATCGCGTTCGGGTCGAGCCGGCCGTCGGGCGGCGCGGTGGGAGCGGCCTGCCGGGAACCGATCGCGAAATAGACGCCGACGGCCGCCACGAGGCCGAACAGACCCACGCCCAGCCGGACCGGCTTGTGCCAGGACATACAGCTGGCCTCAGGATAGCAGGTGGCAGCTGCTACGCCGGCGGCTCGGACGCCGGCCCGGGCGGCGCCGGCGCTTTGAAATCCGCGACCGAGAGCTGCAGATAGCGCTCCCCGTTCCAGGTGTCCTGCTCGAGCGAGAACGCCAGGTCGATGGCGTCGCGATGGCCGGTCACGAACTCCTCACGCTCGACGGCGCGCCAGGCCATGCCCCGCATCACTTTGCCATCCTGCTTGAAGGCCATCTTCAAGTGACGCTCTTTCACGCGGCGGGGACCGTCCACGATTTCGACGCGGGAGGCCGTGAAGAGCGGCGACGGGTTGCCGGCTCCGAACGGCGCCAGGGCCACGAGCTCTTCGGCCACCTGCGCGGTGATCCCACGGAACGGCAGCGGCCCGTCGAGCCACAGCCGCGGACGCAGGTCGTCGGGGCCCAGCCGATCGTCGGCGTGGGCGTTGATGCGGCCGCGAAACTCCCGAATCCGGTCGGTCTCGATGGTCAGCCCGGCCGCCTGCTTGTGGCCGCCGAACTTGGTGAGCAGGTCTTCGCAGGCTTCGAGCCCGCCCAGCAGATCGAACGACGGGATACTGCGGCAGGAGCCGTGCGCGATGTCGCCGTCGATCGACAGCACAATCGCCGGCCGGTGGAACGCGTCAACGAGCTTCGACGCCACGATGCCGATGACGCCGCGGTGCCAGCCGTGACCGGCGACGACGATCACCGTGCGGGATCCGACCTCGAGATCGGTCTCGACGATCTTCCTGGCCTGGGCGACGATCTCGGCTTCTTCCTGCTGCCGGCGCTGGTTCTCGCCGTCTAGCACCGTGGCCAGCTCCCGCGCCTCGTCCCCCATCGCCTCGTCCGCGGCCAGCAGCAGGCGCGCGGCGATGTCCGGCGAGCTCATACGGCCGGCGGCGTTGACCCGGGGCGCGAGCACGAAGCCGATGTGATAGCTGTCGATCTCCTTGCCGGTCAGGCCGCAGACATCGAGCAGCGCGCGCAGCCCCACGCGGTGCGGACCGCGCGAGAGCAGGCCGAGCCCGAGCTTGGCAATCACGCGGTTCTCGCCAACGAGCGGCACCACGTCGGCCAGGGTGCCGATGGCGGCAATCTTGACGAACGCGGGCAGCAGGCTGGTGCGGTCGATGCGGCCGCACAACGCCTGCACCAGCTTCAACGCCACGCCCACTCCCGCCAGGTTCTTGTCGGGATAGCTGCAGTCGTGCCGCTTCGGGTTGATCACTGCGAACGCGCATGGCAGCTCGACGTCCGGCTCGTGATGGTCGGTGATGATGAGGTCCAGGCCCAGTTCGCGCGCCCGGCGGGCGGCGTCCATGCCGCGGATGCCGCAGTCGACCGAGATGACGAGCCGCGCGCCTTCGGCGTGGAGCCGTTCGAGCGACGCGGGCTGCAGGCCGTAGCCGTCGCGCATTCGCTCAGGAATGAAGTGCACCACGTCAGCGCCGGCGAGCTCGAGCGCCCGCCGGAGGATGACGGTGGAGGTCACACCGTCCACGTCGTAGTCGCCGTGCACCGCAATCCGCTCGCGCCGCGCGACCGCCGCGAGAATCCGGTCCACGGCCTCGCGCATGCCGGCCAGGCGGAACGGGTCGTGGAGATCGTCGAGCGATGGCGACAGGAAACGGCGCGCGGCGTCGAGGTCGCCCAAGCCACGGATGGCGAGCAGCCGCGCCGCGATCGGCGAAATGCGCAGCTCCCGCTCGAGCGCCGCGGCCTGTGCGTCGTCGTGGGCGCGTGTCTCCCAGATCCGGCTGGTCATCAATAGGGTCTCAGCTCTCCGCCATGCCGACGTCACCCATGGCACGCCACTTCCGATAGCGCGCGTCCAGCCTCTGCTGCGACCCCATCTGCCCCACCTCGGCCAGCGCCCGCGAGAGCGACGCGTCCAGGAGCGTTGCCGCCAGCTCGTGGTTGGTGTGGGCGCCGCCCTTCGGCTCCTTCACGATCTCGTCGATGATGCCGACTTTGATCAGGTCCGGCGCCGTGAGACGCAGCGCCTCGGCCGCCTCCACCTTGCGGTTCGAGTCGCGCCACAGGATCGCGGCGCACCCCTCCGGCGGAATGACGCTATAGATGGCGAACTCGTGCATGAGCACGCGGTCACCCACGGCAATGCCGAGCGCTCCGCCGCTGCCGCCTTCGCCGTGCACGACGACGATGATCGGCACGTCGAGCGTGGCCATCTCGCGCAGGTTGAGCGCGATCGCCTCCGAGATGCCGCGCTCCTCCGACTCCATGCCGGGATAGGCCGCCGGCGTGTCCACGAAGGCCATCACCGGGCGGCTGAACTTCTCGGCCAGCTTCATCGCGCGCAGCGCTTTGCGGTAGCCCTCCGGCCGCGCGTAGCCGAAGTTGCGGAAAATCTTCTGCTTGGTGTCGCCGCCGCCGCCCTTGTGGTGCCCCACCACCAGCACGTGCTCGCCGTTGTAGCGCGCAAACCCGGTCACGATCGCGTGGTCGTCGGCAAAACGGCGATCGCCGCTGATTTCCGTGAACTCGGTGAACAGCCGGTTCACGTAATCGAGCACCGTTGGACGGCTGGGGTGCCGTGCCACCAGCACGCGCTGCCACGGCGTGAGCGTCTTGTAGATGTCGTCGCGAATCGACTCGATGCGGCGGTGCAGGCTCTCGATCGACCGCTGGCGCTCGGGCGTGCGCGGCAGCATCGACAGCGCCTCGACCTCCTTCAGCAGGAGGGCAATCGGTTCTTCGAATTCGAGCGTATCGGGGGGCATGGCGTCTATGAGTCTAGTGCCGCGCAGCGCGGGCCGCTCGTCCGATCACGACCGACCCGGCGCCGCAGATCTTTTCGACGTCGGAGACCAGCCCTTCGGACGGCCGCACGCGGATCTGCGCATTCACGTCCACCCGCACGCGCAGCCGTTTGCCGGGCTGCTGCAGTTCGATGTCGAACGCCACGCAGCGGTCGCCCTTGTGCTGCGCCAGGACGTCCCAGAGCCGCTCGAACGTCGCCCGCCCGTGCGGCGGCGTCGATACGCGAATGGCCACTGAGGTCGCCAGCTTCTCGCTCACGAGCTCGATCGGACTGATCTCTTCGGCCAGCACGCGCGCCGATTCGTCGTCGCGCTCGAAGCGCCCCTTCACGACGACCAGGCGGCCGTTCTCGGCCAGGTGACCGTGCTGCTTGAACGCTTCCGGAAACACCACGACCTCGAGGCTGCCGTGCGGGTCGTCGAGCATGAACACGCACATGCGGTCGCCCTTCCGCGTCTTGAGCGGCCGCAGGCTGCCGACGATACCGCCAATGAGCACATTCTCCGCCACGGTCTTGGCCGGCGGCTCCCGCCGTCCGGCGTCCAACCCCGGCGCCGCCTCGTCGGCCTCCTCCGCGACCGCCTCGGCCGCCTCGCGTTTCGGCAGCAGATCGGCCGTGGTCTTCGCGCCGAGCGCGGTGAGGTCCGCCGCGTAGCGGTCCACCGGGTGGCCGCTCCAATACAGCCCGAGCGACTCCTTCTCGAAGTTGAGCGTCTCGATCTCCGACCACGCGGGCACGTCGGGCAGCACCGCCCCGACCGGTCCGGCGTCGCTACCGCCACCAAAGAGATCGGCCTGGCCCAGATCCTTGTCGCGCTGTGTCCTGCTGCCGTGCTCCATGGCCGACTCGATGGACGCGAAGAGCCGCGCGCGCAGCCTCCGCAATCCCGCCACGTCGGTCGGCGGCAGCAGGGAGTCACAGGCGCCCGACTTCACCAGCGCTTCGAACACGCGCTTGTTGGCGGTGCGGAGATCGAGGATCTCGCACAGCGCGTGCAACGACGTCACGCGGCCGCCGAGCGCCGAGCGCGCGTCGACCAGCGCCTGCACCGCCCCCTCGCCCAGCCCCTTGATGGCTCCCAGGCCGAACCGGACGCCGCGCCCCTTCTCCACCGAGAAGTTCCAGAGGCTGGTGTTGATGTCGGGCCGCAGCACCGGCACGTTGCGTTCCTTGCACTCGGCCAGGTACACCGCCAGCTTGTCCGCGTCCTGCGACTCGATGGTCAGCAGCGCCGCGGCAAAATGCCAGGGGTAGTTCGCCTTGAGGTAGCCGGTCTGGTACGCCAGGAACGCGTAGGCCGTCGAGTGCGACTTGTTGAAGCCGTACCCGGCGAAGTACTCCATCAGCTCGAAGATCTTGGCGGCCTTCTTTTCGTTGACCTTCTGCGCGCGCGCGCCTTCCATGAAGGCGTCGCGCTGCTTGGCCATGACCTTCGGGTCCTTCTTGCCCATGGCCTTGCGGAGCACGTCGGCCTGACCGAGGCTGAAGCCGGCCAGC
>DASYRM010000018.1:0-15536 GCA_036004405.1 Vicinamibacterales bacterium | reverse complement strand
ACGTCTGGACGCTCAATCAGGGCACCGGCACGGTGACCAAGATCGATCCGCAGACGATGAAGGTGGTCGCGACCATCGACGTCGGATTGCCAGGCACCGGCGGCGACATCGCGGCGGGGGAGGGCGCCGTCTGGGTGACGTCGCGCGACATCCCGCTGACGCGCATCGAAGTGGCCACCAACACCGTCACGCACCAGTTCCCGGGCCCTGGTGGCGATGCGATTCGTGTCCTGCACGGATCGGTGTGGTTGTCGAACGGCCGCTGGTCGAACGTGTGGCGGTTCCAGGCCAGCAAGATCACCAACACCATCCCGACGTCCTGGACGACGCAGGCCCAGCCGGCCGATCTCGACGGCAACGGGTCGCCCGACCTGCTGGTGGAGGACCTGCGCGTCTGGATCCCGGGCAAGGCGACGACGTTCCACGCCAGGCCGCTGACCGCCGCGGCCGGCACGAGCCTCGTGTTGAAGACGTCGCTCAACGGCAAGAAGGCCGATGTGCCGTTCATGAAGATGGGCGACGACTACGTGGCCAGCTTCACGGCCAGCGAGCCGCGGTGGATCCACTACTCGGTGTGTGCCGGGGCACGCTGCTCGGCGGAGCTCGTCGTGGCGTCGCCCACCACGCCGCTCGAGTTCGCGCTCCAGACCGCGTCGTTCACGCCAGCCACGTTTGCCGCGCCGGGGCCGCCGCGCGTCGGCGCCTACGTGTGGAACATCCTCGAGCCGACCATCCTGGGGCCCGACTATCAGGCGCTGCTCGATCGCGACGGCCGCACCGGCCCGGTGAACATCACGAGCGCGCAGGACTACGGCGAGCTGAAGCGCCACGAGTGGGAGTTCCAGCATCACACCGCCTTTGCCTACGGAATCCTGTCGCCCGACAAGCAGAGCGAGCTCGGGTGCGTCTACGTCAACCCGAGCACCAAGGCGGGCTACGACGCCACCGTGCGGATCTGGGTGACGAAGCAGGGCGCCGCCGCCGGTCTCGATCCGGTGCTCGAGAAGGCGGTGCGCGCGTGGATGGCGGCGAAGTGGCCGTTCAAGAAGGTGGCGTTCCCCGGCCGCGACATGCCGATGTCCGAATGGAACGCGCTGCCGAACAGGAGCCTGTCATGAAGAAGTCGACGGGCCGCCTTCTTCGTGGGGGCCGCCTTCTTCGTAGGGGCCGCCTTCAGGCGGCCCGTTCGGGGCTGATCGCGCTGCTTTCGATCGCGTCGCTCGGCGCGCAGGCGCCGGCGCCGGCGATTCCGCCGCAACCGCTCAGCGCGTTCGTCGAGCCGGGCGTGCTGCCGAAGTCGTGGATGACCGGCGGCCCCAAGTGCATGGAGCAGCCGTCGTTCCAGGTGCACGAATACAACCCGAACTTCTTCATCCTGAGGGAATCGGGCTGCATCCACTACGAGAAGCCGTTCCTCTATCTGATCTTCGGGCGGGACAGGGTACTGCTCGAAGACACGGGCGCCGGCGCCGTCGACACCGCACCGGTCGTGATGGATCTGATCGCGAAGTGGCAGAAGCGGAACCATCGCCCATCGCCGCCGCAGCTCGTCGTCACGCACTCGCACTCGCACGGTGATCACATCGCCGGCGACAAGGGCTTCGCGAACCTGCCCAACGTGCAGCTCGTGCTCGCCAAGGTGGACGAGCTGCAGAAGGCGTTCGGCATCAAGACCTGGCCGACCGACATCGTCCAGGTCGATCTCGGCAACCGCGTCGTCGATGTGATCCCGATTCCGGGCCACGATGTCGCGGGCATCGCGCTCTACGACCGTCAGACGGCCGTCCTGATGACCGGCGACAGCTTCTATCCCGGCCGCCTCTACGTGGGGGACGCCGAGTACCCGACGTTCGTGGCCAGCCATCAGCGGCTGGTCGACTTCACCGCCGACAAGCCGGTGGCGCACATCTTCGGGACGCACATCGAGCAGACGAACACGCCGTTCGTGGATTACCCGCGCGGCACCACGTATCAGCCCGAGGAGCACGTGCTCGAACTGACCCGTGGCGTGCTGCTCGAACTCAACGATGCGATGAAACGGCTGAACGGCAAGCTCGATCGCGTGGTGTTGCGCGACGTGATTCTGTCGCCGCGCGCAGCGCGCCCGGGATCGTAGGAGGTTCTTCGTGACTGTCATGTTCTGGCCGGTGGTCGTCTTCATGGCGATCTCGCTGGCCATCGGCCTCTACACCTACACCAAGGTGCGCGGCTCGAGCGCGCGCTTCACCGTCTGCGACAAGTCGCTGCCGCTCATCGTCGTCGGCACCACGCTCATGGCGCAGGCGGTGGACGGCAACTCGACGCTCGGCGCCGTCTCCATCACCTACGGGTCCAGCGTCTGGGCCGGGTTGATGATCTCGCTGGGTCTCGGCATCAGCCTGTTCGTGGTCGGCCGCTTTCTTGCCGCTCCGCTCAACCGCATGAACCTGCTGACGCTGCCAGAATTCTTCTACCGGCGCTACGGCAAGCGCACGGAGCTGCTGGTGTCGGTGCTCACCATCGTGTCGTTCACGGTGCTGATTGCCGGCAACCTGAGCGCGGTGGCGTGGGTGCTGTCGGTCGTCAGTGGCACCAGCTACCTGCCGGCGCTCGCCGTGACCACGCTGGTCGTCGTCACCTACACGATTGCCGGCGGTCTCTACTCCGCGGTGTGGACCGACTTCCTGCAGGTGTACGCGGCGCTCGTCGGGTTCGCGGCCGCCGCGGTGTGGTTGATCGCCACGCGCGGGTTCGACACCATGGTGGCGGCGGTGCCGGCCCCTGTCGTCGACTTCAGCACCGTGCTGAGCCGCGACAACGGAGCGCTCGTGAACTGGGCCGGGATGATCGCCCTGGGTCTGGGCAACACCATGGCGCTCGACTTCATGGAGCGCGTGTTCGCGGCGAAGGACGGGAAGACGGCGAAGCGCGGCTGCTATTTCAGCGGCACGATGACCATTGTCGTCGGCGTGTGCGTCGCCATCGTCGGCCTGGCGGCGGTGGCGTCCATCAAGGACGTCGCCGACGCGCGCATGGTGCTGCCGTCGATGGCGGTCAACGTGCTGCCCTACTGGATCGGCGTGCTGGTGTTCATCGGCGTGCTCGGGGCGTCGATGTCCACCGCCAACGGCGCCATCCTGGTGATCTCCGTCGTGCTGGCCCGCAACGTGGTGCAGCGCTGGAGCGCGAGGACGCTCGACGACGGGCAGATGCTGAATCTGTCGCGTCTCATGGCGCTGCCCACCGCATGTGCGGCGGGGCTCGTGGCGTATCTGCGGCCGGAGCCGGGCATCCTGCTGATCATCGCGTTCGACATCGTGTTTGCCGGCTGCGTCGTGCCGCTCTTCGCCGGCGTGTATTGGAAGAAGGCCAATGCCGCGGGCGCGATTGCCGCAATCGTCGTCGGGACCAGCGCGCGGCTGGTCGCGCACTTCATCACGCCGGCCGCCTGGGGCGGGCTCGACACCCTGATTCCACCGCTGCTGAGCGCGACCACCTTCGTCGTGACGTGCGTGCTGACCCACAAGACCCAGGAGAGCCGTCACTACGTGCTCACCGAAGCCATGCAGGAGGGGATCTGATCGTGAACTGGAGACTGACCATGGCAGGCGGTTGCCTGCTCGTATGTTCGGCGCTCATCGAGGGGCCGTCGCTTGCTGCGCAAGCTTCGGCCCCCCAGGGGCAGACGCCCGCCGCGCCGCAGGCCGCACGGCCGCCGCGCCCCGGGATCAACTCGCCCGGCGTGAAGCGCGACATCGCGGCCATCAAACCGCTCGGGGTGTTCGCCGTGCCGGGCAATCCCGACTGGCAGGTCGTGACCAAGGACGCCGTGTGGGTCACGAGCAGCGGGAAGAACCTCGTGGGGCGGCTCGATCCAAAGACCAACACCGTCGTCACGCTGGTCGAGACGGGGCCGCGTCCGTGTTCCGGCCTGGTCGAGGCGTTCGGCAGCATCTGGGTGCCGATCTGCGGTGAGCAGGACAAGCCCGACACCAAGGGGCTGCAGCGCATCGACCCGAAGACGAACAAGGTCACCGCCACGCTGCCGATCGGCCCGGCGCTGAGCGAGGGCGGCCTCACCGCCAACGCCGACAGCATCTGGATGCTGACCGACATGAAGGGGCTGCTGGCCCGGATCGATCCGGACACCAACCGGATGGTGGCGGAGATTCAGGTGCCGGCCGGGTCGTCGGTGGTCGTCCTGGGGGAGGACAAAGCAGTGTGGGTGGTGAGCACGCAGGAAAGCAAGGTCGTGCGCATCGATCCGAACACGAACCTCGTCACCGATCGCGTGACGGTGGGCCCCAACCCCCGCTTCACCGCCGTCGGCGGCGGCGCGATCTGGACGTTGAATCAGGGCGACGGCTCGGTGTCGCGCGTCGACGTCAAGACGCGGAAGCTCGTGACCAACATCGAAGTGGGGGTGCCCGGCGGCGGCGGCGAGATCGCCTATGGCGAGGGCTTCGTCTGGGTGACGGTGTTCGACATTCCGCTCTCGCAGATCGACCCGGACAACAACAAGGTCGTGAAGCAGTGGGTGGGCGCCGGCGGCGACTCGGTGCGCGTCGGCCACGGATCGGTGTGGCTGTCGAACATCCGTCAGGAAAACGTCTGGCGCATGGACCCGAGGCAGCCGTGACACCCGCCGTGGCCGCACCTCCGGCGCCGCATGTGACGGACGCGCCGGACACGACGCTGCTGTTCGAGGACGTCGTTCGCGAAGGCGCTACCTGGTCGCACGTGTTGAAGCGCGGCACCGCGCTGCGTATCACCGACACGCTCGGCGGCGCCAATGTGGGGGCGCTCTTCTACAACTGGGAGAACACGGCCGAGCGCTACAACATGCCCGACACGCTCAAGGCGCAGCACGTCGCCCGCCTGACCCGTGGGTTGGTGCTCTACTCGGATATGGGCCGCGTGCTGTGTTCGATCACCGACGACAGCGTGGGCTGGCACGATCCGCTCAGTGGCTGCTCCAACGCCGCGCTGGCGAGGGCGAAATACGGCGACGTCCTCTACCAGGACGCCCGCAACGATTACGTCAAGAACGCCTATGACGCGTTCGTGATCGAGCTGGCGAAGTACGGCATGAGCGCCCGCGACCTGCCGGCGCCGGTGAACTTCTTCAGCCGTGTGGTCGTGAACGAGGCCGGTGGTATGCGGTTTCTGCCTGGCCACTCGCAGCCGGGCGGTGCCGTGGAGCTGCGGGCCGAGATGAACGTGCTGGTGATCCTGAACACCTGCCAGCACCCGCTCGATCCGAATCCGCGCTACGAGCCGAAGCCGGTGGCCTTGTCGGTGCGCCGCGTGCCGCCGCCGGCCGCCGACGACCCGTGCCGTACGTCGCGGCCCGAGAACGAGCGCGGCTTCACGTTGACGGAACGGTATTTCTTGTAAACCGATGGGCCACCTCAAGGTGGCCCCTACGACTGCCATGCTGACCGAGAGCGCGCTCGACGCCACCACCGCCGTCTACGTCGCCACCGTACCGGCGGGTGAACCCTGGATGCACCAGATCCGGAAGGGTCAGACCTTCCGCATCCTCGATCTCGAGGGCAACCAGGCCGCCGACACGCTCTTCTACAACGCGCACGACTACGAGGATCGCTACTCGGCGCAGGACACCATCCGCGATCAGGGCAACATCTACCTCACCACCGGCACCAGGCTGCGGTCGCTCAAGGGGCACACGCTGCTGACCATCATCGCCGACACGTGCGGGCGCCACGATACGCTCGGCGGCGCCTGCGCCACCGAGAGCAACATGGTCCGCTACGCCCTCGAGAAGCGGCACATGCACGCCTGCCGGCAAAGCTTCGTGAAGGCGATCGCCGGGTGGGGTCGTGGCCTCGACAAACGCGACATCGGTCACAACATCAACTTCTTCATGAACGTGCCGGTGACCTCCGAAGGGCGGCTGACGTTCGAGGACGGTGTCTCGGCGCCGGGGAAGTATGTGGAGATGCGGGCCGAGATGGACGTGCTGGCACTGATCAGCAACTGCCCGCAGTTGAACAATCCCTGCAACGCCTACAACCCGACGCCGATCCGCGTGCTCCTCTGGGATTGATGTTTTCCAAGGTCCTCATCGCCAACCGCGGCGCCATCGCCTGCCGGATCATCAGGACGCTGCGGCGGATGGGTGTCTCGCCCGTCGCGGTGTACTCCGATGCGGACCGGCACGCGGCCCACGTGGCGCAGGCGGATGCCGCCGTGCGTCTCGGCCCGCCCGCCGCCGTCGAGAGCTACCTGCAGCAGGACGCGATCATCGACGCCGCGCTTCGCACCGGCGCGCAGGCCATCCACCCTGGCTACGGGTTCCTGAGCGAGAACGCCGGCTTCGTCGAAGCCTGCGAGCGGGCCGGTCTGGTATTTCTCGGCCCGACGCCGGCGCAGATGCGCGCGCTGGGCCTCAAGCACACGGCACGTGAGATTGCCGAGCGCGAGGGCGCCCCGCTCCTGACCGGCACCGGCCTGCTGATCGACGAGGAGCACGCGCTTGCCGAGGCGGGGCGGTGCGGCTACCCGATCATCCTGAAGAGCACGGCCGGTGGCGGCGGCATCGGCATGCGCGTGTGCCGCACGGCCGCGGAGCTCACGCAGCACTTTGGCGCCGTCGCGCGGCTGGGCGCCGCCAACTTCGGACAGGGCGGCGTCTATCTGGAGCGCTTCGTCGAGCGGGCGCGGCACCTCGAGGTGCAGGTCTTCGGCGACGGGGCCGGCAACGTCATTGCGCTCGGCGAACGCGACTGTTCCGCGCAGCGCCGCAACCAGAAGGTGGTGGAGGAGACCCCGGCGCCCGGGCTGCGCGACGACGTCCGCCGGCGCCTGTGGGACACCGCCGAGATGCTGGCCCGCGCGGTGCGATACCGGTCGGCCGGCACCGTCGAGTTCCTCTACGACTCGGACCGCGAGGACTTCTTCTTCCTGGAGGTGAACACCCGCCTCCAGGTGGAACACGGCGTCACCGAGGAAGTGACCGGCGTGGACATCGTGGAGTGGATGGTGCGCCTGGGCGCCGGCGTGCTGCCGCCGCTCGAGACGCTGCGCATCGCGCCCTCGGGGGCGTCGATTCAGGTACGGGTGTACGCGGAGGACGCGGCGCACGATTTCCGGCCCAGCACCGGTCTCCTCACCGACGTGCGGTTGCCACTTGGTGCGCGCTGCGACACCTGGGTGGAGCGGGGCACCGAGGTGACGCCGTACTACGACCCGATGCTCGCCAAGATCATCGTGCGCGGCGCCACGCGCGCCGAGGCGATGGCGCGTCTTGAAATCGCGCTGGCCGAGGCGTCGTTTGCCGGACTCGAGACCAACCTCGATTACCTGCGCCAGATCGTCACCGAGAGTGAATTCCGCGCCGGCGGCTTTCCCACCAGCTTCTTGAGCCGCGTGCGCTACCAGCCGCGCGCCGTCGAAGTGCTCGACCCCGGCATGCAGACGACCGTGCAGGACTATCCGGGCCGGACCGGGTTCTGGCACGTCGGCGTGCCGCCCTCGGGTCCGATGGATCCGCTGGCGTTCCGCCTGGTAAACCGCCTGGTCGGCAACGACGAGACGGCGGCCGGGCTCGAGTGCACGATGACGGGCCCGCGGCTGCGCTTCTTCAGCGACGCCGTGATCGCGCTCGGGGGCGCCGACATGAGGGCCAGGCTCGATGGCGTGCCCGTCGAGCGGTGGTGCGCGATTGCGGTGAAGGCCGGCTCCGAGCTGCGGCTCGGCGCCGCCGCTGGCGCCGGCGCACGCGCCTACATCGCGGTGCGCGGCGGGCTGGACGTGCCTGCGTATCTCGGAAGCCGCGCCACCTTCATCCTCGGCAAGTTCGGTGGCCACGCCGGGCGCGTGCTGCGGGTGGGCGACCTGCTCCGCTGGCACGACGCACCGGACGCGGGGCGCGCCGCGCCGTACGCATCCTTGCCCGACGCACTGACCCCCGCCTACTCGCACGAGTGGGAGATCGGCGTGCTCTACGGTCCCCACGGCGCGCCGGACTTCTTCACCGATGCCGACATCGCCACGCTCTTTGCGGCGTCGTGGAAGGTCCACTACAACTCCGATCGCACCGGCGTCCGGCTGATCGGTCCCCGGCCCACCTGGGCGCGGTGCGACGGCGGGGAAGCCGGCCTGCACCCCTCGAACCTGCACGACAACGCCTACGCCATCGGTGCGATGGACTTCACGGGAGACATGCCGATCCTGCTCGGGCCCGATGGTCCGAGCCTGGGCGGCTTCGTGTGCCCGGCGGTCATCGCGCAGGCCGAGCTGTGGAAGATGGGGCAGGTGCGCGCGGGCGACTCCGTGCGCTTCCGACGGATCACCAACGCGCAGGCCACGCGCATGGAGCGCGAGCTCGATGCCGCAATTGCGACGCTGGGCGGCGAGCTGCCGCGCCCGCAGGAAGAACCCGCGGACCCGGCAATCCTGCTGCGCAGCGGATCCACCGTGCACCGCGCAGCCGGCGATCGCTACCTGCTGGTGGAAACCGGGCCGAACGAGCTGAGCCTCGACCTGCGCGTCCGCATCCACGCGCTCGAGCAGCTGCTGCGCGACCAGCGGTTGAAGGGCATCGTGGACGTGACGCCCGGCATCCGATCGCTGCAGATTCACTACGACAGCCGCGTGCTGCCGCGCGAGGATCTGATGGCCGCGCTCGAGCACTGCGAGCGGGCGCTGCCCACCCTGGACGACATCACGATTCCGAGCCGCGTCGTTCACCTGCCGCTGTCGTGGGAAGACCCGGCGACGCTGCTGGCGATCGAGAAATACATGCAGTCGGTGCGGGCCGACGCGCCCTGGTGCCCGAGCAACACCGAGTTCATCCGCCGCATCAACGGCCTCGAGTCGATCGAGGACGTCCGCCGGATTGTCTACGGCGCCGACTATCTCGTGCTCGGGCTCGGCGACGTCTATCTGGGCGCGCCGGTGGCGACGCCCGTCGACCCGCGGCACCGTCTGGTGACGACGAAGTACAACCCGGCGCGGACTTGGACGGCCGAAAACTCCGTCGGGATCGGCGGCGCCTACCTCTGCGTCTACGGCATGGAGGGGCCCGGCGGCTACCAGTTCGTCGGCCGGACGGTGCAGATGTGGAACACGCATCGCAGCACCGCCGCGTTCGAGCCTGGGTCACCGTGGCTGCTGCGCTTCTTCGATCGCATCCGGTTTCATCCAGCCTCGGCGGCCGAGCTCCTCGAGATGCGAGACGCCTTCCCGCACGGGAAGTACAACGTGTCGATCGAGACACAGACGTTCAGCATGCGCGACCACCGCGCGTTTCTGGCGTCGATCGCGCCCGAGGCGCGCGCCGCCAAGCGGCGCCAGCAGGCGGCGTTCGAGGCCGAGCGCGAGCGCTGGGCGGCGGCCGGGCAGGCCGCGTTCGTGGAACCTCCCGACGACCTGCCGCCGGCGACCGCCGCCGAGGTGCCAGAGGGGTGCGAGGCGGTGCGCTCGCCGATGACGGCCAGTGTCTGGCACGTGGCGGTCCAGCCCGGCCAGCGGGTCGAGGCAGGGCAGCGGATTCTCGTGCTCGAGGCGATGAAGATGGAAGTGGAGATCACGGCTCCCATCGAAGGGGTGGTGGAGTTGGTCCACTGCGCGAAGGGCGCGATGGTTACGGCCGGGCAAAACCTGGCCACGGTGCGTGGCGATGCCTGATCACGCTGTCGCGGCCATCGGCCGCATTTTCGACGCTATCGAGACGGAAGGACTCGCCCCGGTCTGGATCGCCCTCGCGGATCGCGCCGCGGCCGTGCACAGGGCACGCGACGTCGATCCGGCGCTCCCGCTTGCCGGCGTGCCCTTCGCGGTGAAGGACAACATCGACGTGGCGGGGCTGCCGACGACCGCGGGGTGCCCGGCCTACTCGTACGTGCCCGACCGCACCGCCACCGTCGTGCAACGGTTGCTCGATGCCGGCGCCGTTCTCATTGGCAAGACCAATCTCGATCAGTTCGCGACCGGGCTGGTGGGGGTGCGGTCGCCCTTCGGCGCCTGTTCGAGCGTCTTCGACCATCGCTACATCTCGGGCGGCTCGAGCTCGGGTTCGGCCGTCGCCGTCGCCAAAGGGCTCGTGGCCTTTGCGCTTGGCACCGACACCGCCGGGTCGGGGCGCGTGCCGGCGGCGTTCAACGACATCGTGGGCCTCAAGCCGACGCGCGGCTTGCTCAGCACCGCAGGCGTCGTGCCGGCGTGCCGTTCGCTCGATTGCGTATCGATCTTTGCCGGCAGCGCGGCGGGCGCCGAGCGCGTCTGGCGCGTCGCGCAGGGGTTCGACGCCGCCGACCCGTTCTCGCGCACCGCCGATCCCGGTGCCGGCGCCGCACCCTGGCTGCCCGGCCCGTTCCGATTCGGCGTACCGCGCGACGAGGAGCTGGCGTTCTTCGGCGACGCCGAGAGCCCGCGGCTCTACCAGACCGCTGTCGCCAGGCTGCAAGCGATCGGCGGCACGCAGGTGACGATCGACTTCGCGCCGTTCCGCGAGGCCGCGGCGCTGTTGTATTCGGGGCCTTGGGTGGCCGAGCGCCACGCCGCGATCGGCGCGTTCGCGGACGCCCATCCGGACGCGATGCATCCGATCGTCGGCCAGATCATTGGCGGCGCGGCGTCGAAAACCGCGGCCGATGCCTATCGCGGCCTCTATCGCCTCGAGGAGCTGAAGCGCGCCGCCGCGGCCCAGTGGGCGAGGATCGACGTGATGCTGCTGCCGACGGCCGGGACGATCTACACGAAGGAAGCCGTCGCGGCCGATCCGATTCAGCTCAATACCAATCTCGGCTATTACACGAATTTCGTGAACCTGATGGATCTCGCCGCCGTCGCGGTGCCCGCGGGCTTCCGTCGCGACGGGCTGCCGTTCGGCGTGTCGCTCATTGGCCCAGCGTTCTCGGATGCGGCGCTGCTGGCGCTGGCGTCACGCTTTGCGGGCGCACCGGCGCAGCCGACCCGGGAGGCGCCCGGCTGCATTCACGTGGCCGTCGTGGGCGCGCATCTCACCGGCCAGCCGCTGAACGCACAGCTCACCGAGCGCGGCGCGCGGCTCGTGCAGTCGTGCCGCACGTCGCCCGAGTACCGCTTCTACGCGCTCGCCAACACCACCCCGGCGAAGCCCGGACTCGTCCGCGAGCCGGGCTTTGATGGTCCAGGCATCGCACTCGAGGTCTGGGCCGTCCCGTCGCACCACTTCGGCAGCTTCGTGGCCGGCGTGCCGCCGCCGCTTGGCATCGGCAGCGTGCAGCTCGATACCGGCGAGTGGGTAAAGGGGTTCATCTGCGAACCCGCGGCGTTGGCCGGCGCCACGGAGATCACGGGGTTCGGGGCCTGGAAGAGCTATCTCGCCCTGTCAGCGACGGGCTGAACCGCTAGGGGAGCAGCTCCGCGAAGAACTCGTTGACCATCCGCTTGTCCGGATCGACCGTCCGGAGCCAGCCGGCCAGCTTCGTCCACCGATCGCCGTAGGCCGACTCGACCTGCGCCTTGGTCACGAACGGGCTCTGATTCAGCAGCGGGATGCCGCCGCGCTGATGCGCCCATTCGTTGAACGCCTTGAGAAAATCGGCCCACGCCGCCGGCTCCGCCTCGCCAACCGCGTGAATCGGATCGAGGGAGATGATGTCGCCGTCGTAGGTGTACGACAGCAGCGAGCTCGTGTCCTTGTGAATGAAGTACGACCCCAGGGGCATGTTGCAGCGGAAGCCCGTCTTCTTGTAGTAGTCGGCCGCCCACTGCACGTAGTCCTGCAGGTTCTTCGCGTAGGCCGCACGGGGAAACGCCCAGAACGTGAACGCGTAGCGTGCCGACACTGGCGTCTTCGAGTAGTTGACCGTCTTGTCCGGCGCCTCCAGCGTGAAGCCGCCGCCGGCGCTCAGCAGACGGTAGAACCCCAGCTCGATGCCGGTACCCAGACGCTCCGATACCGGCGCGAGCCCTGAACCGGCCAGGTGGTCGCGCAGCCCGCGGCCCACGAAGGCGGCCAGGAAGTTCCACCCGAAGTGCCTCGCATCACCCAGCCATTCGTGTTTCAGCTCCGGCGCGACGTTTCGCGATTGAATCACGAAGGAGTCGCCGATGGTCCACATCACCATGGTCTGGTTCGACGCGATCGCCTTCGCAATAACGTCGTCGGTGACGTCCTTGATTGCGTGCACGTCGTAGTTGAAGCGGATGATCTCGAGCGGTTTGATCCGGAACGTCACCTCGTAGACGATGCCAGCCAGCCCGTAGCTCGCGCGGATGAAGGGAAGCAGCTCGGGATTCCTGCTCTCGGACGCTTCTTCCAGCGTCCCCGACGGGCTCACCCACTTGACGCCGGCCAAGTAGGAGTTGACCTGCCCGAGCTCGACTCCGTCGAGGCTGTCCTTCGTCTGGCAGCACGCCGCCGAGCCGAGCGTGATGTTGCCGATCTCGATGTTCAGCATGAACTGCAGCTTCTGCTTGCGCAGGACCTTGGCGGCGTCGACCAGCTGCAGTCCCGCCTGCGCCGTGATCGTCATGGCGGTGGTGTCGATCTTGAGGATCTGGTTCATGCCCCTCATGTCGACCATCGTGCCGGTCGACACCGCGCATGGGGTGAGCGAGTGATGGCTCCCCACCGCACGCACGGGGGAGGGGTAGCGATCCGGCTGCCGCAGGATCGCCTGCAGCTCTTCGACGCTCTTCGGGTGGACGTGCTGCTGCGGGCTCGCGATGATCGCGCCGTCGTAGTTGGTGATGCTGGTAGTCACGGGCCTCATTCTGAAGGAACCCGCGTGGAACCGCTACCTCCACCTCAGCCTCTGGGCGTAGCATTGGGTCACGCGATCCGGTTCCAGGAGGAGACTGTCGCATGCACACCAGCAGGGTCCTCGACTCGCTGAGACGCGATCTGCTCTACGCCCTGCGCGCGGTGCGCCGCAACCTGGCGTTCACGACGGTCGTCGTGCTGACGCTCGGGCTCGGCATCGGCGCGAACACCGCGGTGTTCAGCGTCCTCAACAGCGTCCTGCTCAACCCCCTGTCGTATCCGCGGGCAGAAGAGTTGGTGGCGCTCCGGCAGATCGCGCCTGGCGCTCCCGGGTTGGCGGAAGGGCTGAATCTCTCTCCCTCGATGTATTTCACCTACGCCGAGCAGAACCGGGTCTTTCGATCGCTGGGCGTGTGGGTGGCCACCAGGGGCACGGTGACCGACGGGGGCGAACCGGAAGACGTCCGTGCGATCGGCATCAGCGATGGTCTCCTCCAAGCGTTCAACGTTCCGCCCGCGGCCGGCCGCTGGCTCCTGCCAGAGGACCAGATCGGAGCCACCCGGCCGCGCCCGAGCGTCTACATGGCGTACACCACCGTGATGCTCAGCTACGGGTACTGGCAGCGGCGGTTCGGAGGAGACCGATCCGTGGTCGGGCGCACCATGACCGTGGATACGCTCCCGAAGAAGATCGTCGGTGTCATGCCCCAGGGGTTCAAGATCGTCAATGCCGAAGCCGATCTGATCTTTCCGATCATGTTCGATCGGGGACGAATCACGCTCGTCGGGGTTGGCGGCGGGGGGCTGACGTATCAGGGCGTCGCCCGGCTGAAGCCGGGAGTCACGATCGCCCAGGCCAACGCGGACATGGCGCGAATGGTCCCGATCTGGATGAAGTCGTGGCCCGATGGACCGGACACGACGGAACCAGGCTATGAGACCTGGAAGATCGCGCCCGACCTTCGCCCGCTCAAACAAGAAGTGGTCGGCAGCGTGTCGGACGTGCTCTGGGTGGTCATGGCCACCATCGGCCTGGTGATGCTCATCGCGTGCGCCAATGTGGCGAACCTGCTTCTGGTTCGGGCGGAGGTGCGGCAAACCGAGCTCTCCCTTCGCGCGGCGCTCGGCGCGGGCCGTGCACAGATCATCCGGGGGCTGCTGGTCGAAAGCGTGCTGCTGGGTGTCATGGGCGGCGCGCTGGGCGTCGCGCTCGCGTACGCCGGCTTGCGCCTGCTGCTGGTCATTGGTCCGGCGAATCTTCCACGCCTGAGCGAGATCTCGTTGGATGCGCGCACGCTCGGATTCACGGCCGTGCTCTCGCTGGTGTCGAGTGTCGTGTTCGGATTGATTCCGGCGCTGAAATGCACCGGGCCGCGGATTTCAGCCGTGCTCGGCAGCGTGGGCCGGACCGCGAGCGTGAGCCGGGAGCGCCACCGCGTCCGCAGTGTGCTGGTGGTGGTGCAGGTGGCGATCGCGCTCGTGCTGCTGGTGAGCGCCGGGCTGTTGATTCGCACGTTCCAATCCATCCGGACCGTCGAGCCGGGATTCACGCACCCCGAGCATCTCCAGGTGATGCGACTCTTTTTCGCGGGGTCACTCGTTCCAGACGCGGAACGTGCGACCCGCATGCAGAACGCTGTCCAGGACAAGCTGTCGTCGATTCCGGGCGTGACCTCGGCCGCGTTCGGAAGCGCGATGCCCATGGAGGGGTTCGCCCCGAACCTGGGGGTCGTGAACTCTGGCGCTGTCCACGCCGACGGCCGGGCCGAGTCAGGGTCGGACACCCCGCCAGTGCGCCTGTTCAAGTACGCGTCGCCCGGATTCTTTCGCACCGCGGGCACCAGGGTGGTCGCGGGCCGCGAGCTCACATGGGCGGAAGTGTACGACTTGCGACCTGTCGTCGTGATTTCCGAGAACCTCGCCCGCGAGCTCTGGGGCACACCCGCCGCCGCGATCGGCCGACGGCTCCGTCGGGATGGCGGCATGCCCTGGCATGACGTCATCGGTGTCGTACAGGATGTTCGTGAAAACGGTCTGTACCAACAGGCGCCCGCCACCGTGTACTGGCCTTCGATGTCTGCGTATTTGATCGCCGCCGCAGGGCCGAGCGCCATCCGAGGGGTGACATTCGTCGTCCGCAGCGACCGCACTGCCACAGAAGGTTTTCTGAACCAGGTCCGGCAAGCCGTCTGGTCGGTGAGTCCCAGCCTGCCCGCGTCGCCGCGGACCATGCGCGAGGTCTACGATCAGTCGCTCGCGCGGACGTCCTTCACGCTGGTGATGCTGGCGATCGCCGCGTCGATGGCTCTGCTCTTGGGTGTCGTCGGCATCTACGGTGTGATTTCCTACGCGGTCTCGCAGCGAAGGCGCGAGATCGGCATTCGCGCAGCGCTCGGCGCGAAGCGGGGCGAGCTGAAGGGCAGGTTTGTGCGCCATGCCCTCGTGCTCGCAGGCATCGGCGTCGTGATTGGCCTCGGCGCGGCGGCGGCGCTGACGCGGCTGATGTCGACGGTGTTGTACGGCGTCACCCCGCTCGATCCCGTGACCTACGCCGCGGTGCCGGTGGTTCTGGTGATCGCGACTGTGCTGGCGAGCTATGTGCCGGCGCGGCGCGCGGCATCTGTGGATCCAGTCGAAGCGCTGAGGGTGGAGTGAGAACAAGGGAGCGCTCGCATCAAGCGCTCCCGTCACGTCAGAACTCGTTGAACAGTGCGGCGCGCGGCATCTTCTGCAAGTAGTGCTCGGTGCCGTAGATGAAGAACGTCTCGCGCTTCGGATCGCGGTTCGGCACGATATAGCTGCCGCCACCAAAGCGGAACATCGCGCCGTTGATGTCCTC
>DASYRM010000017.1:0-24618 GCA_036004405.1 Vicinamibacterales bacterium | reverse complement strand
CGAGAGCTTCACAGCCTTCCCGTCGCGGCCGGGCAGGCTGAAATTCGCAGCCGGCTTGCGAACGGCGGGCTTGACGATCTCGGCCGAGGCGGATGCCGCCGACGCGAGCAGTGTGGCCGCAACGATCAGAATCTTCATTCGAGCCATCCTCCCTACCTGCCCACCTGCCCACCTGCCGGAGTGGCGGCGAGCGCTCTTAGTAAGGCCGCCGTTTCCCGGTAGACCGGAGGCGGCTCGCCGGGAGCACCGCCGCGCCCCCGTCCACCGCCACCGCCGGGCACGCCGTTGGCGACGTCGAGCGGCGTGCGGCCGAACTTGTCCCTGGCATCGAGCGTCGCGCCCTTCCCCACCAGGAACTTCACGATCTCGTCACCCCGGCCCACGGCGTGGTGCAGCGCGGTGGCGCCATCCGTCGTCGCCGCGTTCACGCTGGCGCCGTGGTCCAGCAGCACCCCGAGCGCAGCCACCGTCTGGTCCACACCGGTGCCGCGGCCGGGACGGCTCGCGCCGATCATCAGCGCGGTGGTGCCGTTCTTCAGCGCGCGGTTCGGGTCGGCGCCCTTGTCGAGCAGCACCCTCATCAGCGCGGTGTCGCTTGCCTTGGTGGCGCGCATGAGCGGCGTCGCGCCCTCGCCGAGCTGTCCGTCGCCAAACTCGTGCTGCCGCATCAGCAGCGGCGTCTTGAGCGGCTGGTTCGGATCGGCACGGTGATCGAGCAGACGCGCAATGACCTCCATCGCGCGCAGCTTCCCCGACGGCTTCGCCAGCGGCCGGTTGATCATCGGCGCCTGGTTCTGCATGTCCACCGCGGCATAGAGCGCCGCCATGCCCGCCGAGTCGCCCAGGTTCGGGTTGGCGCCTTCGTCGATCAGCGTCGCCGCCAGGTCGTAGTGGGCATTGATGATCGCAATCACCAGCGCGGTCGTGCCGTCCGGATCAGTAGCGTCGAGATCGGCGCCGCCCTCGACGAGCGCGCTCGCCGCGGCGTGCGCGCCCTCGCGCGCGGCCAGCATCAGCGCGGTGAACCCGCCTTTCGGGATGGCGGTGAAGACCATCGTCGAGAAGTCTTCGCGGATGTTGGGATACGCGAGCGCCTTCGAGCGCACGTTCAGGTCGGCCCTGGCCCCGGTCAGCCGTCTGACGACGTCGGCGTGGTTCTCGCTGGCGGCCCGCATCACCGCGGTCTCGCCGCGCCAGGTGTCGCGCGCGTTGACGTCGGCGCCGGCCGCGAGCAGGCGATCGATCACCGCGACGTTGCCGCTGCGCGCCGCGTCCATCAGGACGGTCTCGCCCTCGGGATTGGCGGCGTTTGGATTGGCACCCGCCTCGAGCAGCGCCCCCACCACCGCGGGATTGCCGTTGGTGGCCGCCAGTGCCAGCGGCGTCACGCCGTAGCGCGTCGCCACGTTCGCCTGGGCACCAGCCGTGAGCAGGGCCCGCACGATCTCGATCTGATCCTGCTGCACCGCCGCGTGCAGCGCCGTGGTGCCGTCGGCGTCCGCCACGGTCACCGGGGCTTTCCGCTGAATCAGCGCCCGCACGCCCGCCGCGTCGCCGCGACGAACGGCGTCGATCACGCGGGTGTCGGCCGGCGCGGCCCGCACGGCCACGAAGGCCAGCGACGAACCCATGAGCATCGCGGCGATGCGCGGCAACCAGCGTCGAAGGGCGTTGACCATCGTGGGCTAGAGCGCGACGCGCCCGGTGCTGCTCCCGAAGCTGTCCATGTTGACGCCCATCTTCTCGGCCACGCTGAGCAGCATGTTGCCGTTGGGCGTGCGGTCCGGCGCCACGACGTGACGGTTGCCCTTCAACGCGCCGGCGGCGCCGCCGACGAGCAGCGTGGGCAGATGGTCGGCGGCGTGGACGTTGCCGTTGCCCATCCCGCTGCCGTAGAGGACGAGCGAATGATCGAGCAGCGAGCCGCCGCCGTCGGCGGTCTTCTGCAGGCGCTCGAGGAACTTGGCGAGCAGGCCGGCGTGATACAGGTTCACTTTGGCGTGCGCCTCGATCTGATCCGGCTTGTTGCCGTGGTGCGAGATGGTGTGGTGCGGCTGCGTGACGCCGATGTTCGGATACGTCCGCTGACTGAGCTCGCGGGTGAGCATGAACGCGCTCACGCGCGTCAGGTCTGCCTCGAACGCGACCGCCATGAAGTCGAACATCAGCCGCGCGTGCTCTTCGAACGACTCCGGCACGCCGACGGGCGCTTCGGGCACGTCGATGAGGGAGTCGGTGCGGCGCTCGGCCAGCTGCACGCGGCGCTCGATCTCGCGCACGTGATCGACGTATTCCTCGAGCCGCGCCTTGTCGCGGGTGCCGATGCCGGCCTCGAGCTGTTTGAGGTCGCCGGCCACGAAGTCGAGGAGGCTCCGGTCGGTCTTGATCCGCGCCATCCGCGCCTCGCGGGTGGCGCCGCCGCCAAACAGTCGCTCGAACACCAGCCGCGGGTTGATCTCCATCGGCAGCGGCGTCGTGGCGTTCTTCCAGCTGAGCGTGTTCATGTAGGCGCAGCTGAACCCGGGCGAGCAGTCGCCGACGAGCCCGGTGAAGTCCTCGGTGGCCAGTTCGAGCGACGGCAGGGTCGTCTCCTGACCGATCTCCTGCGCCACCACCTGATCGAGCGTGGCGCCGAGCGAGAAGTCGGGACCGGCAGTGCGCTTCGGCGGCACGCCGGTGAGCCACGACGACGGGGCGCCGGCGTGGTTGGTGTCGATGCCGCGTTCGGGCCGCAGCAGGTTGGTCACCACAGTCACCTGCTGCCGGAACGGCTCAATCGGCTTCAGGATCGATTTGAACTCGAAGTCGGCGCCGGAGGTCTCGGGCGTCCACTGATCGAGAATCACGCCGTGCGGAATGTAGATGCACGCCAGCCGCTTGCGCGGCGCCGCCGCCGTCCGCGCCTGGGCCGTGAGCGCCGGCACCATCGCGTCGAGGAACGGCAGCGCCAGCGTGGCGCCCACGCCCTTGAGCACGGTGCGGCGCGACAGGTGCAGCTTGTGGACGAACATCAGGACTCCTTGTCCTTGCGCCGCATCCGGAACGGCGTGCTGGTCACCACCCCTTTGACGAGCGCCGAGAAGCGATACCCGTCACGCGAGGCGTCGCGCACCACCGTGCGCACGGCCGGCATGTCGGTGGCCTCGAGGCCGCGGCCGAGCGCGTAGGTCAGCAGCTTCTCGCTCATCGTCCCCACCAGCACTTCCGGGCGCTCCAGCAGCGCCTGCCGCAGATCCACCGCGCCGCGCACCTTGGTGCCGTCGGTCAGCACGCCCGAGGCGTCGATCGGCGATTCGCCATCCAGGTCGCGCCAGCGCCCGATGGCGTCGAAGTTCTCGAGCGCCAGCCCGATCGGGTCCATCACCTTGTGGCAGCTGGCGCACACCGGGTTCTCGCGGTGCTTCTCCATCCGCTGCCGCATCGTCAGCGTGGCGGCGGCCGCCGAGTCGTCGAGCGGCGGCACCACGGCTGGCGGCGCGGGCGGCGGCGCCCCCAGAAGATTATCGAGGATCCACTTGCCGCGGACCACCGGCGACGTGCGGTCGGCGTGCGACGTCACGAGCAGCACGGCCCCCTTGCCGAGCAGCCCTTTCCGGGCGTCGTCGGCCAGCCTCACCCGGCGGAACTGCGGCCCGTACACGTTGGGGATGCCGTAGTGCTGCGCCAGCCGTTCGTTGACGAAGGTGTAGTCGGCCGTCATCAGGTCGAGGACGTTGCGGTCCTCGCGGATGATGCTCGCCACGAACAGCTTCAGCTCGCGCTCGAACGCCTGCCGCAGGTTGTCGTCGAAATCCGGGAAGTCGCCCTTGTCCGGGGTGGCGTTCCGCAGATTGCGGGCGTGGAGCCACTGGGCCGCGAAGTTGTCCACCAGGGCCGACGACCTCGGGTCGCGCAGCATGCGCTTGACCTGCGCATCGAGCACTGGCGGCCGCGACAGCTGCCCGCGCGACGCAAGGTCGATCAGCTCGTCGTCGGGAATGCTGCTCCACAGGAAGAAGGAGAGCCGCGACGCCAGGTCGATGTCGCTAATCGGCGAGAGCTCATCCCCGGCGCTTGCCCGCCGTAGCCTTGGCGAAGGCGGGCGTTCGACGCGGAGCAGGAACTTCGGGCTCACGAGGATGCCGCGCAGCGCCGCTTCGACGCCGCGCTCGAAGCCCTGCTCGCGCCGGCCGTCGTCGTAGAACTTCATCAGCGGCGCGAGGTCGGCGTCGGTGACCGGCCGGCGGTAGGCGCGCCGGGCCAGGCGCGACACGATCGTCCGCGCGCAGGCGCGGTCGTCGCGCCGAAGCCCGGAGGGCGAAGGCGGACACGTGAACACGGCGCGGCGGCTTGCGGTGTCGCCGGGCCCCTTGGGATTGAAGGGACCGGAAATGGTGACGCTCTCGACGTGCGGCACGCCGCGGTGATCGGTAGCGATGAGCGTGCTGCGCCTGAAGTTCTGCAGGCGGGTATCGCCGAGCGTGGCCGTCTTGGCGAGGAACGCCACGCCCACCGGCCGCTCGCCGGCCTTCACGAAGACCCGCGCCTGCAGCCGGGCCTCGAGCAGGTTCACCACGTCGGTGGCGTTCTTCACCGCGTCGGTGTACTCCTTCTCGCTCCCCACCGGCGCCAGCAGCACGCGCTCGCCGTCCACGGAGATTTCGAGCTGATGGGTGTCCTCGAGGCCGCGCACCGACCCGAGATTCGTCATCCACAGCTTGACCTTGAAGGTGTACTCGCCGTCGAGCGGGAAGAGATGCCGCGCGAGCAGGCCGCCGCGCGTGCCCGCGGGCAGCTCTTCGTTCTGCCCGGTCTGCGACGCGTCACCCCGGATGCGATAGGTCTCCTGCTCGGCGGTGATCGATGGGCTGCCGACGGCGAGCGCGCTGATCTTCGTGGCGGCGGAAAGATAGCGCTCGAGGAGCGCCGGCGACGCGCCCAGCACGTCGGCGATGTTGTCGAAGCCGTCCGCCGAATCGTCGGGCGGCAGCAGCGTGGCCGTGTCTACGTCGAGCGCGAGCAGGTCGCGCACGGCGTTGGCGTACTCGGCGCGGTTGAGGCGATGCGGTCCCGAGCGCCCCGGATTGGGATGCGCCGCGGCCTCCTGGTCGAGCGTGGTTTCGAGATACGTGACGAGCGCCGCGTGCGCGGCCGGCTCCGGCCGCGGCATGCCGGCCGGAGGCATCGCCCCTGTGCGCAGCTTGCGGACGACCTTTTCCCACAGCACGGGGTCCTTGGCCACCGCTGCCAGATCGACGTCGTTCAGCACCACGCCGCCGGCCGTCGCCGACGTCTTCACCCGCGCGTTGTGGCAGCCCGCGCAGTACTTGTCGAGCGTCTGGCGGAGCTCCGTACGTAGAGGCGGACCTTCCGCCTTCGCCAAGGCTACGTCGGACAAGGAAGGTCCGCCTCTACGTACCTGGGCCGAGCCCCCCCACACCGCACAGAAGGCGAGCACCGCGGCCAGCCGGAACTTCATCAGTCTGTTGAGATTACCGGATCGGGAGGGATCGAATCAGTACCCAGGATTGGTGGGCTGGCGGGGCGAAGCCCCGCCCTACCACCCCACCCGCCCTACCCGCCTTACCCGCCCACCGGCGAGTGCAGCGAGCAGAGTCTAGAAGTCGTACTGCACGCCCAGCTTGAAGAGGCGCGGGTCGAGGATCGTCGTCGGCGTCTGCCAGGCCGCACCGTAGGTCGTCGTCATGCCCAGGATGTCGTTCCGGTTGAGGAGGTTGGCGAGGTCGAAGTTGATCGACACACGCCTACCCGACATCCGGAGAATCTTCGACATCCGTAGATCGAGCTGCGTCGTGCGCTCGCCGAAGTAGGAATTCGGGACCAGCAGGTTGTAGCTGACAGTCCCCAATCCGCTCGAGAGCGGCCGCCCGAGACCGACGATATTCGCGACCGGGTTGTTATACGTCGCGGGAATCACCGGGCCGGGGTTGTTCTGGAACGTCGCCGCCACCTGCACGTCGATCTTGGGCACGAGGTACGTCCCAAGAAGCTTCGCCTGCGTCAGCAGCGAGAAGTCCACGTGGCAATAGGGGTTGGTCGGCGCGATTTCCGGAAGCGCCGTCCGCACCTCGCAGTTGTCTGTGACCTGACGGCCAGTCGAGACGCCGCCCTGCACCGTCAGGCCGTTGGCCATCCGGGCGTTCACGGTGAAATCGACGCCGTTCCAATGGTCGTACTGCTTGCCGAACTTGCGTGCGAGCGTCACGAGGTTGTTGACCTGGCCGACCTTGTTCGGATTGAGGTCGAAGAACCCGGCCGTGGTGCGGCCAGCCGCGTCGTCGGGCAGATTGATTTTGGCTCCCGCGGCGGTCAAGGCCGCCTGACTCGGCGCAGCCATCGAGTAAGCCGTGTAGTCGGCCGCCGTCACCGCGCGGTTGTCGGTGATCTGGAAGTTGCCCGCCCAGCGCCGGTAGTAGCTCACGTCCACCGAGACGCGCGGCGCCACTTCGTGCTGCACGCCGACCGAGAACGTCTGGTTCCACTGCCGGTTGCCCCATCCCCTGTAGGCGTCCAGATCCCACTCAGTGCTCGGCGTGCTCAGGCCGAAGAGCGCGTTGGGATTGGGACCACAGAAGTCACCGCCAGTCGCGCGGTTGTCCTGTGCCGCGACGATCTTCAGGTCGCAGTCCAACTGGAAGTTGCCGTTGTCCGTCCACGTGCGCGTGGCGTTCGTGGACAGATTGCCCACCGGATTGCCAGTGCCGGCCGACAGCCCCTGGACGTATTTGCCCCAGTGCGCCTTCAGCGCCGTCTTGCCGGTGCCGAACAGGTCGTAGGCAATGCCGATGCGCGGCGTCAGATCCTTCAGGCCGTAGAAGCTCGTGGGCTGGAAGGTGATGTTCCGGTTCGGCACGAAGAGACCTGGGCCAAGCGTCTGCGTGGGGAAGGAGTTCTTAAAGTAGTCCAACCGCACACCGCCGTTGATGGTGGCTCGTTTCACGGTCCACGAGTCCTGGGCGTAGATGCCCATCTCGTGCGACAGCTTGGCTGTGGTGTGGATCGGCAACGCCCACATGCGCACCTGGCTCGGCACGCCGTTCACGAAGTAGTAGTCCACGTTGGCGGGCACGTCCTCGGAGAAGAGGTCGATCGTGCCCCACTGATCCTGGAGGCCGAACTTGAGGTTGTGCGCGCCGGTGACATACGACAGCGACGCGTTGAGCTGCTGATCGTGCGGCTCGGTGTGGTACCCGGGCGCCACCGCCTGGTTGCCGCCGTGGCCGCGGCCGCGATAGTTCTGCGGCTGAACGAACAGACCGCCAATCTCGTGCACTGTGATCAGCGTGTTGTATGGCGCGTCCGGCGGAATCGAGTCGCCGAACGCCTCACCGTGGTCGCCCCATTTCACGCTCGCCAGCAGCTTGTTGCTGAGCGTGCCGGTCCACCCCGCCGAGCTCATACGCTGCAGCGTGAAGTGATAGTCCGTGAACGACTCCGGCGACGTGGCCGCGGTCGCGTCAATCCACGTGCGGCCCTGCGGCTCGTGCGAGACGAAGAACTTGTTCTTCTGGTTCGCCTGATAGGTGAAGCGGAAGCTGCCGCTGTTCTGCGTCGTGTTGAACTTGCCGCGGACGCTCGGGTCCGCTTCCCAGAGCCACTTGGTCGGGTCTCCCGCGTTTTTGTTGCCGACCGAGCCCGGGATGTAGGTCTGGTTCGTCTGCCAGCGGCCGGAGACGTAGAACCACAGTTTGTCCTTCAGGATCGGGCCGCCGCCGGACGGGTTGATGTCGTACATCCGGAAGAGCGTGCTGGGAGACCGCAGCCCCTTGTTCTTCAGTTCGTCAGTGTAATTGCTCGCCTGGAAGTGCTCGTTGGCGCCGGTCGCGAAGGCAGAGCCGCGGAACGAGTTGCCACCCTCCTTCGGAATCATGTTGAACGTCACGCCGCTGCTGGCCGATTCGGCGCCCTGGCCGGCGTAGTCGATGGTCCACTCGGCCGCGGTGCCGGTGTCGGCCACGAAGTTGGTGGCCCAGTTCGTCGACAGCAGGTTGCGGGAGCTCAAGCCGTTGACGGCCATCGTCGTGTCGAGGAAGGTGCCGCCGTGAATCGACATCGCCGAAATCTGCAGGTTGTTGGTGCCGCCAACGTCCTGCCAACCGGCGCGGCCGAACTGCTGGCCGACCAGGCCCGGAACGAGCGCGGCGAGGTCGTAGTGGCTGCGGCCCGCCGGCAGCGCCGCGATGGTCGCCTCGCTCATCACCTGCTGACGCCGGCTGCTCTGGATATCCACGACTGGAGTCTCGCCGCTGACCGTAACTGTTTCCTGGACGCCGCCCACCGTCATCTGGGCATCGATCGTCACGATGCGCGAGCCGGTAAGCTCGAGGCCGTCCCGGCGGACGTTGGAGAAGCCAGGCAGCGTGAACGTCAGGGCGTAGGTGCCGGGCCTGAGATCCACGATCTGATATTGACCGTTCCCGTCGGTGACCACGGAGCGCGAGCCCTCGATGAGCGCAGGACTCCTGGCTTCCACCGTCACGCCCGGGAGCACCGCGCCCGACGCGTCTTTCACCACACCGGCAAAGGCACCCTGAGCAAGCGCCGCGGCGGGAGCCGCGAGAGCACACGCCAGGCAGAGGAGCACGATCCTTCGCGCAGCAGTCATATCACTCCTTCGAAGAAAGTTTGTCGAAAGCGGGGGCGACTTTAACATGCGCTTAACAACGAGCACCTGACCCAAATGGGGGGTGAATGCCTAGATTTTTGCAGAGCCGCGCACCAGTGAAGCTGCATAGAATCCGCTGGTCGATGACCGGCGCGAGACGAAGGGTCCGAATGGCGGCCGCCGTGGCCGCACTGGCCGGCATCACCGCGTGCGCCCGCACGTCGCCCGCCGGCGATGCTCCGTGGTTCATCGACGCGACCGTCGCGTCAGGGCTCGCCTTCACGCATCACAACGGCAGGACCGGACAGTTCTACTACCCCGAAGTGATTAGTCCTGGTGTGGCGCTCTTCGACAGCGACGGCGACGGCGATCTCGACGTGCTCCTGATCCAGAGCCAGGACTTCGACGCTGGAAACGACTCGGGGCCGATGCCGCACAGCCAGTTCTTTCGCAACGATCTGCGGGTGATGGCCGACGGCACGCGGCGCTTGACGTTCACCGACGCCACGGCGGCCAGCGGGCTTGGGCTGTCCGGTTATGGCATGGGCGTCGCCGCCGGCGACGTCAACAACGACGGGTGCGTGGACCTGCTGACGACGTCGCTCAACGGCGCCCGACTGCTGCAGAACGACTGCAAGGGCGTGTTCACCGACGTCTCGGCCCGGAGCGGCATACCTCACACGGGGTGGAGCGTGTCGGCGGCGTTCGTGGACTTCGATCGCGACGGCTGGCTCGACCTCTTCGTCGGGCACTACCTGACATGGGACCGGTCGCTGAACACGCCGTGTTACGGCACGTCGGGCCGGCGCGTGTACTGCGCGCCCCAGGTCTATCGCGCCCAGCAGAGCCATCTCTATCGGAACAACCGCGACGGCACCTTCTCCGATGTGACGGACGCCGCCGGCCTCGCCACGCAATTCGGACCGGCGCTGGGCGTCTCGACGGCCGACTTCAACGGTGACGGCTGGATCGATATCTACGTGGCCAACGACCGCGAGGAAAACCAGCTCTGGATCAACCGGCACGACGGCACCTTCGAGAATCTCGGGCTCATCTCCGGCACGGCGCTCGGGCCGTTCGGACAGCCCAAGTCGGGCATGGGCGTCGACGCCGGTGACATCGACGACGACGGCGACGAAGATCTCGTCGTCACCAACCTGGCTGGCGAGGGGCACGACTTCTACGTCAACGACGGGAAGGGCGCGTTCGTCAACGCGGCCGCGGTGGCCGGCATCGGCCACCGCAGCCTTCCCTACACCGGGTTCGGCGCCGGCTGGCTCGATGTCGATAACGACGGCTGGCTCGATCTGCTGACCGTGAATGGGGCGGTGCAGATCCCGGATTCGGCGGCGGCCGGCAGCGGCGCCACCGCCTCGCTCGGCCAGCCACAACAGCTCTTTCGCAACATCGGCAACGGCCGCTTCGAGGACGTCACGCGCGCGGGCGGACCGGGACTGCTTCGGAGCGATGCCAGCCGCGGCGCGGCGTTCGGCGACGTCGACAACGACGGCGACACCGATGTCGTCGTGGCCAACAACGGCGGGCCGGCGCAGCTCTTGCTCAACGCGATCGGCCAGCGCCAGCATTGGGTGGGCCTGCGCCTGCGGACGGCGGCCGGTTCCGACGCGCTCGGCGCGCGCGTGGCCGTGACCACCGCGAGCGGGCAGACGCGCTGGCGGCGCGCGCGAGCCGACGGCAGCTACGCGTCGGCCAACGATCCGCGCATCCTGGTCGGGTTGGGAAACAGCGCCGGGCCGGTCACGGTGCACGTGACGTGGCCCGGCGGACGCGTCGAGGACGCGCGCGTCGAGATCGATCGATACACCACAGTGGTAGAAGGAGGCGGGCCCACACCGTGAGCCGCCTCCGCCGCGCCGTCGTGATCCTGGCCATCGCCGCCGGCAGCAGCGCCTGCCGCACGGAGCGCGTGGCCAGCGTCCCCCCGCTGCCGGATCTCGGCGCGATGGCGGCACCCGTGCAGCAGCAGATTCGCGACGAGTACGCGCGGCTGACGACCAGCGGCGCGGCATCGACGTCCGATCGGGACCGCGCCGCCGCGCTCGGCCGGGTGGGCGAACTGTTGATGGCCGCCGAGTCCGTGCCGGCGGCGGAGCCCTTTCTGTCACAGGCGGCGGCACTCGACCCCAACGATCCGCGCTGGCCGTACTTCCTCGCTCACCTGTCGCGCATGAAAGGCGACGCCCCCGGCGCGGCTTCGTACTTCCAGCGCGTGCTGACACTGCGGCCCGATGATGTGCCCTCCCTCGTGTGGCTCGGAAACCTCTCGCTCGATCAGGGACAGACCGAGGCCGCGGAGCGGTCGTACACGCGGGCCCTCGAGCTGCACTCCAACCTGTTCGCGGCGCTCTTCGGGCTCGGCCGCACCGCGCTCGTGGCCGGCAGATACCAGGACGCGGTCACGAAGCTGGAAGCCGCCGCGGCCGCCGAGCCGCGGGCGACGGCGGCCAACTACCCGCTGGCCATGGCGTATCGCCAGGCCGGGCGCCTCGACGAGGCCGAGGCGCGGCTTCGGGCGCGCGGCGACGCGCAACCGCCGGTTCCCGATCCGCTGATGGCCGAGCTCGCGGACATCCTCGAGAGTCCCGTTGTGTACGAAGGGCGCGGTGACCGCGCGCTGGCAAGGGGTCAGATGCCGGCAGCCGTGGCGGCGTTCCGGCACGCGCTCGCGCTGGCGCCCGGCCGGCCGGCCGTCAAGCAGAAGCTCGCGACCGCGCTCGCACTCACCGGCGACGTGCCTGGGGCGGTTGCGCTGTACCAGGAGCTGCTGCGAGCCGACCCCGATTTCGCTGCAGCGCACTACAGTCTTGGCGCGCTGTTGGTCAGCAGCGGGCAGTGGGCGCCAGCCATCGAGCAGTTCGCCGCGGCCGTGCGGGCCGATCCGGACTACATCCAGGCACGGCTGCAGCTCGGCCACGCGCTTCGTCGCGCGCGAGCCTTCGATCGCGCGCTGGCCGCGTACCAGGGAGCGCTGTCGGTCGATCCGCGCTTTGCGGAGGCACGGCTCGGATACGCGGTTACGCTCGCAGACGCCGGTCGCGACGGCACGGCCCGCGCCTGGCTGACCGACGGCCGGCGGGCGCATCCGGAGCGATCGGAATTCGTGGAGCTGCTCGTGCGCGTGCTGGCGGCGGCACCCGATCCGAAGGTCCGCGACGGCGGGATGGCCGTGACCCTCGGCGAGCGCCTCGTCCGCGAGACGCGCTCGTGGCGCACGCTCGAAGCGCTCGCCATGGCGCTCGCGGAAACGGGACGATGGCCAGAAGCGATTGCGCGTCAGCGCGAAGCGATCGACGCCTTTCAGCGTGCCCCGGGCCGAGCGACCCCGGCGCTCGCCGACAACCTGCACCGCTACGAACGGCGCGAACCGTGCCGCGTCCCCTGGAGCTTCGATCCGCTGTCGTAGGGGCCACCCTCTGTCGTAGGGGCCACCTTCAGGTGGCCCGTCACGGTGGCCTGTCGTAGGGGCCACCTTCAGGTGGCCCGTCACGGGCCGCCTGAAGGCGGCCCCTACGTACACGCTAACTGATGTGGATGATGCCGCGCCGAATCGCCTCGGCCAGCGCCGCCGTCCGATCGTGCACGTTGAACTTCTGGAAGATGCTCTTCACGTGCGCGTTGGTGGTGTCGGCGCTGATTCCGAGCGCCGACGCAATCTCTTTGTTGCGCTTCCCCGTCGCCAGCAGCTGCAGCACCTGGAACTCGCGTGCCGTGAGCGACGGCTGCATCGCGCGCGCGTCGAGCACCGCCTCGATCTCGGGCGTCACGCTGCGGCGCCCCGCGTGCACTTCGCGGATGACGTGAATCAGGTCGTCCGGCACGGCGTCCTTGAGCAGGTAGCCCATGACGCCGGCCTCGATCGCGCGATACACGTCCTCGTCGCCGAAGTACATCGTCAGCACCACGATGCGGGCGTCGGGCTGCAGGCGGCGGATCGCCTTGATGGCCTCGTGTCCGTTCATCGAGGGCAGCTGCAGATCCATCAGCGTCACGTCAGGCTTGTGACGCTGGAACTGTTCGACGGCTTCGGCGCCGTTGCTGGCTTCGGCCACCACCACCATGTCGGGCTGCAGGGCCACGATGCGGCGGATGCCTTCGCGCATCAGGCGATGGTCGTCCACGCACATCACTCGAACGGGAGCCACGGCGGTGGCCGACGAGGTGGCAGATCGGGCGGAATGGGCTGCGGTCACGGGGGTTACTCCGCTGGAACGGGGATCAGGGTCTCGACGGTGGTGCCGGCCCCAGGACTGCTGACGATTTCGAGACGGCCGCTGATACGCGCCGCGCGCTCGCGCATGGTCAGCAGGCCGAAGTGCTCGCCGGCCTCGCGCGCGGGCAGCTGCTCGTCGGGCGCGAAGCCGCAGCCGTTGTCGCACACGCTGAGGCGCACGCGATCCTTCTCGTAGTTCACGACGATCCGCACTTCGGTGGCATGGCCGTGGCGGATGGCGTTGGTGATGGCTTCCTGGCCGATGCGGAACAGCTGCAGATCCACGTCCGACGAGCAGTTCGGCTGTCGCCGGCCGTTGACCGAGATCGCCACCCGCACGCCGTAGGTGCGCTCGGTGCGCTCGGCCACATCGCGCAGCGAGTCCACCACGTCGGGGGTCTTCATGCTGTCGCGGCGCAGCTCCAGAATCGACTCGCGCGCGTCGCGCAGTGAGTGGCCCACCTGGCGCCGCAACCGCCGCAGCTCGTCGCGCGCCGGCCCCTGCGACTGATCGAGCTGGCTGGCGATCGCTTCGATTTCCACACCCATCGCGGCCAGGCTCTGGAGCAGGGTGTCGTGGATCTCGCGGCTGACGCGCGCCCGCTCGGCAAACACCAGCGCGTAGCGCTGCCGCAGCGCCCGCATGCGCAGCCACCACGCCAGCGCCAACAGCAGCGTCAGCCCCAGCGCGACCACGGAGATGAACCAGCGCGTGCGGTAGAACGGCGGCGCCACGGCAAAGCCCCAGACGCCGGCCTCGGTCCACTGGCCGTCGTGCGTCGTGCTGACGCGGAACCGGTACTGGTTCGACGGCAGGTTCGCGTAGGTGACGTCGCGGCGCTGGCCCGCGTACACCCAGTCGTTGTCGTAGCCCTCGAGCTGATAGCGATAGCGCAGCTTCGAGGCCGACGACAGGCTCACGGAGCCGTACTGGATGCGCAGCGTGGCCGTTCGCGACGGGAGCGACACCTCGGTCCCCGGCGCCTGCGTCCGGCCGTCCACGACAACCGCCTCGACGCGCGGCGCGGCCGGCCGCCGGACGTGCGGCAGGTGCCGCGGATCGATGACGGCGAGGCCCGCGCCTGACGTAAGCCACAACCGGCCGTCGGGCGCGCGGACGGCGCCGACACCGCTCTGCCAGGTGAGCGGAGACTGCTGCAGGCCGTCGGTCTCGTCGTAGAGGGCGTACTCGATGTGATAGCTGGGGTTCGACGCCACGCGGTCCATTTCCCGCGGGTGGAAACGGATCACGGCCACGCCGCTGTTGACGCCAACCCAGATGTAGCCCTCGTCATCCTCGACCAGGACCGGCACGAGGTCCACCAGCGGAGCGTTGGCCTGGGTGAGCGCCGTGAAGCGGCCGTTCTGAAACCGGCTCAAGCCGCCGGCGGTGGCCACCCACACCGCACCGCTCTTGTCTTCGAGGAAACCGAGGACGAGACCGGGCACGAGACCGTCCCGCTCGCCGAAGATCTGGAATCGGCCGCGATCGAAAAGGGCGACCTCGCCGCCCTGAAATCCGATCCAGACGCGGTCGCGGCTGTCGTTGGCCATCGACAGGCACCCACGGTTGAACACGTCAGGCTGTTGCTCGAAGCGCGTGAGCGCCCGGCCGTCCCAGGCCATCACGCCCTTGAGCGCGCTGCACAGCCAGAGGACGTTGCGCGAGTCGGTCGTGATCGCCAGCACGCGGCTCATCTCAACCGAAGGCGTGATCGGCTCGGGCACAAAGCGCCCGTTCAGCATCCGGCCGACACCCTGGCTCGTGGCCACCCAGAGCGAGCCGCGGGCGTCGGTGTGGATGGCCGTGGCCTGTGAGACGTTGTAGACGGTGCGACCGCCGCTGGCAAACCGGTTGAGGCTGTGGCCGGTGGCGGCCCACACGCTGCCGTCACCGGCAACGGCCGTGGAGCGCACGCCATCGTGGGTGAGGCCTTCGAGCGGAATGTTGGTGTCGAACGACGCCTCCGACAGCCGCAGCAGCCCGCCGCGCATACCCACCCACACGTTGCCGTCGTGATCCTCGAAGAGCGAGCGCGGAGATCCGGCGAGGCGCTGCTCGTAGGGAAAACGCTCGATGGCTGGCGCGGCACGATTGGCGTCGGACAGCCGCAGCAGGCCGCCGCCGAACGCCGCCACCCATACCTGACCACGGCGATCGCCGAGCAGCCGCCAGCCGCTGGCGGGCAGCCGCACCGACGCGTCGGCGTGCGGCGCCTTTTCGTCGTTGAGCCTCCGGATCACCGAGTTGGAATCGGTCACCCAGAGGGCGCCCGAGGCATCCTCGGCCAGGCTCTGCACGTTCTTGTCGCGGTTCACGAGCTCGAACGTGGTTTTCGAGCGCCGGTACACGCCCGCCGCCGTGCCCACCCACAACGCCCCGCTGCGATCCTCGAACACGGCAAACGCCTCGGCCGCCGGATACCCCTCGTCCTTGCCTGCGGCGGTCCACCGGCCGTCGGCAAAACGGAACAAGCCCCGGCGCGACGCCGCCCACACCACGCCCTGCCGATCCTCGAGCATGGCGTTGACGCCCGGCGGCGCCCCCTGTTGTGGACCGAAGCGCGTGAGATGGCCTTTCACGATGCGCACGATGCCGCCGCCGCCACCGAGGCCGACCCAGAGGCTGCCGTCGTGGGCGCTGACGAGCGCGTGCACCGGACCGTTCGGCAGCGGTTCCTTGTCGTTGATCGAGGCCCAGGACGCGAAGTGCGAGCCGTCGAAGCGAAGGAGCCCGGAGGGCGTGCCGAGCCACAAGTAGCCTTCGGCATCCTGATTCACCGCGAAGACGTCGCCAGGTGGCAGCCCCTTTTCAGAGGCCCACACCGACAGGGCGTAGGCGGGCGCGGCCGATGGCGTGGCCGGCGACACTGCGGTCTGCGCGCGCAACGGTGCGATGGTGACGGCAAACACGGTGGCCGCCATGGCCACGATCCGGATCGACGTGGCCGGATGACTGCTGAGCATGGGGCGTCCCTTATAGAACACCTTGCGCCCCTGGAACAACTGCCTGGACAGGTGTACCGCAGGGCTTAGGGCCTATGGCGAGCGGAACGCGTGATTCCCCACCCATTTCTCGACCGGCATGCTGGCGACGACTTCTGTGATCGCGTCGGGCATCAGGTGCAGCGTCAGCGTCGTCTTCGGTGCAGCCAGCGCCGCCAGCCAGAGCGGATGCCCGTTGTAGGTGTCGGGATAGACGGCGAGCGGCACCTGGTAGGCGATGACCTTCCCGGCGACAGCCTCCTCATATCCCTTCGGGAGCGCGCGCCGGATCGCCGCGCGCACGCGCTTCAGCTCGGCCGTGCGATCGGGTGGCAGGGCCGCCAGGTACTCGTCGACGGTCACATCAAACCCTGCAATAGAGTCCCCGACTATCATTCGAGGAGCAACTCGTTCCTCGGAGCAGTCATGACTCGCCTCTACGCTCTCATCACGATCTCGATTGCTCTCGCCAGCGTGGCCGTGCTCGCACAGCAGGCCGCCAACCCGCGTCAACAGCCGGGCGCGGCCGTCACCGTGTTCGCCCCCGAGCAGCACGATCTCTACGACGGGCACTTCCTGCTGTCGGCCAACCGCGTCTACATGGTGGGCGGACTGAACGACGCGCCGGGCTGGGACCACATGGACAACGCTGCCGCGCACCTGCGGCCGGCGAGCGGCACCGTCGACATCGACGTCGACGAGATCAAGAACACCGGCACGTTCACGGCGAAGCTGAAGATTCCCGAGGGCCGCCTCGAGCTCGCCATCGATCGCTGGAACGAGTTCAGCCCGTGCCAGAACGGCGGCATCGTGGCCTCGCTGCATGAGCACGGCACCGACTCGGGCTGCGGCGACAACAACTGGCCGAAGGCGTTCGTGTATCTGGCGGGCTGGGGCTTCGGCCATGCGACGCTCAACGGCAAGCCGCTCTACGAGAACTACGAGATGCACTTCATGGTCACGCAGGGCATGCGCGATCGGAAGACGCTGAAGGTGAACTACCCGATGGCGGACAAGAAGCTGCCCGCCGGCGAGGTGAACCCGGCGACGCAGCAGATCGACTTCTACATCCGCAGCCCGAAGATGGACCCGCGCAACAAGCCGTCGCGCGAAGTGTTCATGCACTTCTTCGGGATGGAAGTCACCTGGAAGTAAATCGTAGAGGCACATCTTTAGATGTGCCCGATTTAGATGTGCCCGACCGTCAGCGCAGGTGCGACGCGAGCGCCGCGCGATCGACCAGGCGGCCGTTCACGTACACGGCCGCGATCCGTCGCGTGCTGGTGATGTCGTCGAGCAGGTTGGCGTCGAGCACCACGAAGTTCGCCGCGCTGTTGCTGGCCAGCCTGCCCTCGCCCTTCAGCCCGAGATAGGCAGCCCCCGTGCTCGTGGCGGCGACCAGCACCTGCATCGGCGTCATGCCGGCTTCGACGAGCATCTCGAGCTCGCGGTGATCGGTGACGCCGAACGGGTTGTCCTGGGTGCCGGTGTCGCTCCCCAGCACCACCTTCGCACCGGCGCGCGCCAGCTTGGCGACGCTGCGCTGCAGGATGGTGTAGCGCTCGCGATTGGCGGCGGCCGTCGCCGCGTCGCGCTCGGTGAAGCCCGCCTTGACGCGGTCGAGCGTCGCCTGCGGCAGCGCCTCGCGCACGGGACCGTCGAGCCAGGCCGCCATCGTCGGCGGAATGGTGGTGTGCGTGGCGCGCTCCGCGGTGGCCAGCGTCGGCATCACCACGATGCCCCGCCGCGCGATCGCCTGCACAGTGGCGTCGTCCAGCTCCTTGTCGCGCGCCAGATGGGCGAAGCCGTCGATGCCGGCAGCCACGAGGTCCCGCACATCCGACAGGTAGAACACGTGGGCGTTCACCTTGAGACCGTTTTTGTGCGCTTCGTCGATGATCGCGTGCGACACGTCCGGGGCCATGCGGGGCGCGCGGCCGTTGCGGTCGTCCACCCAGATCTTGATGAAGTCGACTTTGAGCGCCGCTTGTTCGCGGACCGCCTGGCGTCCCTGTTCGGGCGTCGTCACCTCGTAGGCGATGCCGCGATAACTCGCGGCGCCGGGACCGGCGTTGGGAAACCCGATGCCGCGTCCTCCGATGAAGAGGCGCGCGCCGCCGAGGGTGTGTGCCGCCTGCTCGGCGCGGATGCGCGGCGCGGCGTCGCCGGGATCGATGCCTTGCGATGCCACCGCGGTGACGCCGAAGTAGAGCGCGCGGTTCAGGTCCTCGAGGATGCTCTCGCGCCCGTAGATCTCCCGCGAATAGCCGGCGCCGCGCTGAAAGCCGACGTGGGTGTGGACGTTGATGAAGGTCGGGATGAGCGTCTTGCCCGCCAGGTCCACCCGCGCGGCGCCTGGCGGCAGCCCCACCTCGCCGGCGCGGCCAACCCGCGAGATGCGGCCGTCGCGCACCAGCAGCGCCGCGCGCTCGATCGCCGGCTGGCCGTCGCCCGGGATCAGGCGCGCGTTTTCGAAGAGAACGACGCCGCCACGATTCGCGAGCTGCGGCGTCTCCTGCGCGGACGTTCCGATCGTGAGTGCTAGGAGGATCCCGGCCGCCGCGGGCAGGTCTAACGACCTGCCCCTACGAAAGGCCCTCATACCCACCTGCCTACCTGCCTCCCTGCTCAACGTGCAGCGCGCAATGTCAGGCGCTGCACTCTCCAGTTGGTAATCTCACCCACGTAGAGCTCGGTCTCGCTGCGGCAGTCCATCTCGTGCACCGATCCGAACTCCTTGATCAACTTGCCGGCGGTGCCGAACTTGCCGAGGATCTTGCCGTCGAGCGTCATCTTGTAGATCTCGCCGTTGTCCATCGACGTCGACGGGTTCGAGTTGGACGCGAACAGATACTGCGTCGGGCCGCTGGTGATGCAGATGGCCGACGGCGCGCCGACGTTGATGAACGACGTCTTGTAGTTGCCGTCGCCGTCGAACACCTGGATGCGGTTGTTGCCGCGATCGCCGACGTAGACGAGCCCCTTGGCGTCGATGGCCAGCGTGTGCGGCGTGTTGAACTGTCCGGGCGCGGTGCCGCGCGAGCCCCACGACTTGATGTAGACGCCGTTCTTGTCGAACTTGGCGACGCGCGAGTTGCCGTAGCCGTCCGACACGAAGATGTTGCCGGCAGCGTCCCACGCCACGTCGGTGGGACGGTTGAAGTTGTCGCCGGCGAGTCCGGCGCCCACGGGCGCGGGCGGCGCGGCCGGCGCCCCGCCGGGACCGCCGGCGCGGCCCGCCGCGGGAGCGGGTGGCGGCGGAGGCGCCACCGACGCGGTGGTGTCGAGCGCCTCGGGCTTGCGGCCCATCGTCATCGCGATGCGGCCGCTTGGATCGAACTTGATGATCATGTTCGACCCTTCGTCCACCACCCAGATGTTGTCTTGCTTGTCCACGCGGACCGTGTGCGCGAACACGAAGCCGTAGTTGTCCTGCCCGATTTCGCGGACGAACTTGCCAGTGGGATCGAACTCGAACAGGCGCGCGGCGTTGCGCGCAAACGTGCGCCGGGTGCCCAGCGTCGCCGTCGGGTTGCCGGTGCGCGTGTAGATGAAGATGTTGCCCTTCGAGTTGGTGGCGACGCCAACCGCTTCACCGAGATAGAGATCGTCGGGCAGCTTGATCGGATCGACGGCGTCGTAGGGGATCTCGGGGATCGCCAGCTGCGCCCGCAACGACACGGGCACGACGGCGAGCGCGACGAGCAGAGCGACGTTGGTGACGCGGTTCATGATGGACGCCTCTCGCTCAGCGCGTGGATCCGGAGGAGGTCTTACCCGGGATCGGCTTCAGCACGATCTTCTGCGCGCGCCAGGCGGTGATCTCCACGACCACGAGCTCGTCGGGGTTGCGGCAATCCATGGCGTGCACGGTGCTGAACTCGCCGAGCTGCTTGCCGGGCTTCCCGAATTTGCCGACGATCGTGCCGTCGAGCTCCATCTTGTAGATCTCGCCGCTCACCGCCGACAGCGCCGCAATATTGTTGTCGGGATTCGAATTCGACGAGAACAGATACTGATGCGGCCCCGGGCTGATGCAGACCGCCCACGGCGCGCCCACGTTGTCGTAGATGGCCCGCAGCACGAGATCGCTGTTGAACACCTGGATGCGGCGGTTCTGGCGATCGGCCACGTAGATGTTGCCGTTGGCGTCGGCCGTGATCGAGTGCGGGATATTGAGCTGATACGGCTCGGTGCCGCGCGTGCCGACCGACTTGATGAACCGGCCGTTCTTGTCGTACTTCGCGACGCGCGAGTTGATGTAGCCGTCGGCCACGTAGATGTTGCCCTGCGGATCCCAGGTGATGTCGGCGGGACGGTTGAAGCGGTACGGCTCCGGCGGCGGCGCCTGCGATTGCACCGGCGTCGGCTCCACGCCGCCCACGGCCTCGGGCCGGCGGCCCATGGTCATCACCACCCGGCCTTCCGGGTTGAACTTGACGACCATGTTCGTGCCTTCGTCCACGGTCCAGATGTTGTCCTGCGCGTCCACGCGGACGGCGTGCGCCATCTCGAAGCCGTAGAGCCCCTTCCCAATCTCGCGCACGAAGGTGCCCTTGTCGTCGAACTCGAACAGCCGCGAGTCGCCGCTGCGCGTGAACACGAAGACGTGCCCCTTCGAGTTGCGCGCCACGCCGATCCCTTCACCGAGGTAGAGGTTCGGCGGCAGCTTGAGGAAGTTCGGCACCGACTCGAACGGGATGTCCGGCGCCGTGGCGTAGGCGGTCGCACGTGGCGGGACCGCTGGCCCTTGGGCGCCCAGAGGCACCGCTGCCAATACCAGCATGAGAAGGGGTGCGGTGGCCGCGAACGAGGAGATGACGAATCGCTTCATGACGCCCTCCGGGCGCCAAGTATACGTCCCTGGCTGCGCGCATGAGCCTCGTGTCAACTTGCGTCAACCGCGAGAAACGTGCTGCAATTTCGAATCTTGGTGTTCCGGACCCTGGGGGCCCTGTCCTTCCTGGCTTTCACCCTCTTCCTCGGCACGGTGCTCGATCCTGCGGTGGCGGCGCAGGGCGCGCCCAGCGCGGCGCGCGCCGCGATTCCACGAACCAGTGACGGCCGCCCCAACCTGCAGGGCATCTGGAAGGCGGCCAGCGGCGTCGCCGCCGATCTCACCAAAGGGATCGTGGACGGGGGCGCGATTCCGTATCAGCCGTGGGCCGCGAAGAAGCGGGCCGAGAACTTTGCCGCTCGCGCCACCGCCGATCCGCTGTCGAACTGCTACATGCCCGGCGTGCCGCGGATCATGTATCTCGACTATCCCTTCCACATCTTCCAGACCAACGACGCCGTGGCGATCACCTTCGCGTGGTCGCAGGTGTTCCGCCTGATTCACACCAACGGCACCAGGCCGGCGGACGGGATTGAATTCTGGATGGGCGACTCGCGCGGCCGGTGGGAGGGCGACACCCTGGCCGTCAACGTCACCAATCACAACGACCGGACCTGGTTCGACGCCGCCGGCAACTTCCACAGCGAGCAGCTGAAGCTGGTGGAGCGCTTCACGCTGGCGGACCAGGACACCATCCGCTACGAGGTCACGGTCGAGGATCCGAAAGTCTTCACGAAGCCCTGGAAGATGAGCCTGCCGCTCTCCCGGCAGAAGAACATGACCCGGATTCTCGAATATCAATGTCAGGCCGAGGCCGAAGAGGCCAAGGGTCTGTTCGAGCGCGACCCGCGCACGTGGTATCCCAAGAAATGATGTCGAGAGCTCTCGCCCTTGCGCTCGCCCTCATCGCGGGCGCGGCCTCCGCGTTCGCCCAGGGCGCAGCGCCGTCTCCGATCAAGCGCATGGCCGACGGCAAACCCGACATCTCAGGCGTGTACCAGGCCGACGGCGGCGGCGCCAACCAGGGGCTCGAGAAGCGCGACGCGACGGCACTGACGCCGGGTGGCCGTGGCGTCGTCGTCGATCCGCCGGATGGCCTGCTGCCGACGCAGCCGTGGGCGCGCGCCGAGAACGAGGCGCGCCGGGCGCCCGAACGCGGCTACGACGACCCCACGGCGCACTGCTTCGTGGCCGGCGTGCCGCGGTCCACGTACGTCCCGTCGCCGTTTCAGATCCTGCAGCCGCCGGGCTATGTCGTGCTGTTGTACGAGCGCATGTCGTGGCGGCAGGTCCCGCTGGACGGCCGCAAGCACCTCGACGACTCGATCCGGCTGTGGCAAGGCGACTCGGTTGGCCACTGGGAGGGCGACACGCTCGTGATTGAAACCCGGAATTTCAACGGCAAGACCTGGCTCGACGAACTGGGCGGCGTGGTGACGCACCAGGAGCAGGTCGTCGAGCGGTTCATTCCGGTGGACGGCAACAACATTCGATACGAAGCCACCGTCACCGACCCCGGCGCCTACACCCGGCCGTGGACATTGGCGATGCCGTTGCGCCGCCAGAACAGCGAACTGCTCGAGGTGGCGTGCCTCGAAGACGACCAGGACCTGAATCACTTGAAGGACATCCGGGATGCGGCGCGCGCCGCCGCAAAGAAGCAGCCATGACGATCGGTCCCTTCCGCACAGCCATCGCGGCCATTCTCGTCGGGGCGGCTCTTCAGACCTGCCCAATGCTGAGCGCGCGCCTCCTGGCTCACCACTCGTTCTCGGCCGAGTTCGACGAGAACAAGCCGGTGAAGGTGACCGGCAAGGTCACGTCGATGCGGTGGTCGAACCCGCACGCGTGGATCTACGTGGACGTGCCCGGCGCTGACGGAAAGGTCGTGAACTGGGCCTTCGAGACTTCAGCGGTGAACGCCCTGTATCGACAGGGCTGGCGGAAAGAAGACCTGCCGGCCGGCACTGTCCTCGTCATCGACGGCTGGCAGGCGCGCAACGGCACGCCCACCGCCAACGCCTACAGCATCACCTTCCCGGACGGGAAGCGCCTGTTCGCCGGCTCGCCTTCCGGCACCGCCGGCACGCCGACCGCACCGCCAGCGGCTAAGTAGCTACGGTACGTAGAGCGCACCTTCAGGTGCGCGTGCGTCCGACCAGCGGAATGCCCTTTGCTCCGCGCTGAAGCCGTATCCCCTCGATGCCGCGAAATGTGCGAGAAGGCGATCGGTTGTCGCCGTCAACGACACATTCGTTCTTCTCGTCCTGAACCTTCCGCCGTTACAAGTCGCAAATGGAGGCACGTATGGCCAAGCTCTTCGGCGTCGTCGTCCTCGCGGCTCTCTTCGCGTCGAGGGCTGACGCCGCGCCGATCACCGTCTCGGCAGGCGACTTCCTCACGTTCAACTTCGATCTCAGCGGCGAGACGCCGGCTCCGCCCTACCTTCGTGCTGGCGTGAACCTCAATAGGAGCGGCTTGGATTTCGAACCGCCTCCGTGTGACGTCTGCGAACCGCTCGACGTAGCAGTGTGGAAGTTCTGGACCGAGCTCGACGGGAACGGCACCCTCTTCCTCGTACACAACGCCACCTTGGCCAGCGCCTGGAACTTCCTTGAGATGCAGGACGGCGTGTTTTCCGCCACGCTGCAGATGTTTGAAGGGTCGATCGTCGTGGACCCGATTGCGTGCGGAATCGCAGCCGATGAATCGCGAACGTCTGGATGCTCCCCATTCGAACCGCCACAGGTGCCCGAACCGGCGACTGTTGGACTGCTAGCGATCGGCGCCGGAACTCTCGTCGCGCGCCGCCGTCGGACCAGGGCGGTCTAAAGACCGCCCTCTACGTACGTAATCGCGCGTACACATCGCCCGAACGCGCGCCGCCGCCGAGCGCGGCGAGCGCGTTGACGAGCGCGCTGGCGTCGAGCCACTGCGCCGACGCCAGCTCGTAGCTCTCCCCCACCGACCAGTTGAACTCGTACCCGGCGCCGCTGCCGGCGAGCGCCGACAACCGATCGACGCACGCGCGCACCTCGTCGATGGCGCCCGGCAGGTACTCGAGGGAGAGCGCGGGCACGGGCACCGTCAAACCATCGAGCACCGCCCGCTCACCGCCCTCGACATCGATCTTGATGAACGCCGGCACGCCGTACTGCGCGATGAGCGAGTCGGCCGTCACGGTGCGGACGCGGATGCGGCGGTTCCACTCGACACCGCCGAAACCGGGTTCCAGCGCACGCGCCTCGCGCCAGGCCGCGGCCGTCGTCGACACCGTCGGCGTGCGCTCGCTCACCGACAGCCACTCTTCGCCGGCGGCGCCGGTCACGGCTGCCTCTACCACCTCGACCCGCGGGTTGCGCGCGAACAGCACGCGGAGCACGCGCGCGAAGTCGGGCTGCGGCTCGAGCGCGATCACGCGACAGCCCAGCGCCGCCAGCGCGCGGGCGCGGTTGCCGACGTGCGCGCCGATGTCGAACACCACCTCGCCGCGTGGCGCGAACTGGCTGTAGAGGCGCTGCATGCGCCGCTGCCGCCGGGGAATCGCGTGATAGACGAGCAGCGATCGGGCGAGGCCGATGACGCGGTCGGCCCGGCTCATGCGCGGGATGGGCCGGTATAATCGGGGCTGAGCATGCAACCTCTCACGGGCGGCGCCGCACGGGTGCTTGACGGCGCGGAGGCCGCCTGGAGCCTGGTGATGGCGGCGGCCGACCTGGCCGGCACGATGACCGCCGCGGGGCGCCCCGCCACCTTCAGTGTAGGCGACGATCTCCAGCTCGCGCCGGTGCGGCCCGACGACCCGTCGGCGATGGTGGCGTGGCAGCCGGGCCGCGGCTGGACGCTGCTGCTGCCGGCCGATCATCCCCAGCATGCGCTCATCGATCTCTATCTGCCGATCTGCAGCGCCACAAGCACCACGCCGATGACGGTTGGCCATCTGGGCCAGAGCCTCGACGG
>DASYRM010000016.1:0-7503 GCA_036004405.1 Vicinamibacterales bacterium | reverse complement strand
GGACGGGGCGGCCCATGCGCTCGGCGAGGTAGACGACGGTGGAGATTCGGCGGTTCGCGATGTACCGGGCGTTCTTGAACCGCTGCTGGACGTCCTCGACCGAATCGAACATTGAGCCCCCCACGAAACGCTGTGATCCCCGAATTGATCCCTGAATTTATCCGGGGTCGGATCGACTGAACTGCGGTTCATTGTAACGTATCGACGCGCGCGGCCCTCAGCGCTGCTTCTGGCCGGCGCCGCGCAGCATCCGCTCGGTCATCTCGTCGCGCGGCGGTGGGGCGGACGACGAGCCGCCGGTATCCGCGTCGCTCGATGACTTGCCGCGCAGGAAATCGAGCAGGCCGCCCGACTTCGCCTTCTCCGCCTGCGCCGGCTTGTCCGGCGCCGCCGCGGCCGCCGGTGTCGCGGGCTTGGGCAGCACGCGCGCGGAGTCGGGCCACGCCGCGACGACGTCGGCGACGAGCGCGTCGGGCTCGACGCGCGCCTCCTCGGCGATCGTCGTCCAGCTCGCCCCGCTGCGGCGGGCGGCGATGACCTTGGTGACCGGATGGCCGCCGCGAGTCGCGATCCGGTGGGCGAGGAACAGGTCGCCCCAGCCCAGACCGGAGCCCATCTGCTCGGCGCGGAGCGCGTCGGCGTCGATGCGAAGCGTCTTCGCCATGCGCTCGATCGTTCCCGCCTCGGACTTCGGCGAGGCGCTCGACTGGTTCACGACCGTCGCCAGCTCGTCGAGCCGATCCTGCGCCGCCGCCGGCGCCGTCACGAGCAGGAGACCCAGCAGGGCCACGACGTACTTCATCTTCGTCCTCCGTCGACGATGTCGCACGCGCACGGTCGCGTGCGCACGCGTGCTCGCCGAGTATGCCGCGATCCGCGGGCCGGTACAATGCGACATGCCCGACGACGCCGCGCGGTACCACCGCCTGCAGCTCGTCCTGATGCTCGCGCGGCTCGCGCTCGGCGTGACCTTGCTGATCATGGCCCTCACGACCGGGGCGTCAGCGGCGCTCGCGCGCGCGGCGGCGCGCGTGACGGCGAACGCCCCCGCGCAGGTGGCGCTCGTCGCCGCCGGGCTCGGCCTCGCGTACACGCTGCTCCTCTTTCCCCTCGGGTGGCTCTCCGGCTTCGTGCTGCCGCGGCGCTTCGGCCTGCTGCACCAGCCGTTCATGGCGTGGCTCGCCGACCGTGCGAAGGGCGCGGCCCTCGGCGCCGTCCTCGGCCTCGCGGGCGTGGAGGTCGTGTACGCGCTCCTCCGCGCGACCGATCTCTGGTGGCTGGCGGCGGCCGCCGTGTTCTTCGTGGCCTACGTGGTGATGGCGACCGTGCTGCCCGTCTGGGTGCTGCCGCTATTCTTTCGCCTGACGCCGCTGGCCGACGAGGCGCTCCGCGCGCGCCTGATCGCGCTCGCGGGCCGCGCCGGCATCCGCGCCGTCGGCGTCTGGGTCGCCGACCAGTCGCGCAAGAGCCGCACCGCCAACGCGATGCTCGTCGGTCTCGGGCGCACGCGCCGGATCATCCTCTACGACACGCTCACCGCGCGCTTCACGCCGGAAGAGATCGAGTCGGTGCTGGCGCACGAGCTCGGCCACCACGTGCACGGCGACCTGCGCCGCGCGCTGCTCGTCCAGGGCGTGCTCACGCTCGTGACCTTCTGGGCCGCCGATCGTATTCTGCGTGCCGGCGCCGACCTGTGGGGTCTGCAAGGGATTGCAGACCCCGCCGGCCTTCCTTGGTTCGCGCTCGTCCTGACCGGCCTTGGCCTGATCTCGGTCCCGCTCGGCAACGCGTTCTCGCGCTTCATCGAGCGCCAGGCCGACGACTTCGCGCTCGAGACCACGAAGGATCCCGCGGCCTTCGTGGCGGCCATGGAGCGCCTGGCCTCGCTCAACCTCGCCGAGCGGAACCCGAGCCGCCTCAAGGAGATCCTCCTCTACTCCCACCCCGCCCTCGATCGCCGGATCGCCCGCGCCCGCGCCGCGGCGGCCTGAGGCGCTGGTGACAGTCCGGGATCGGCGGCACGTCCTTTGCCTCTCATGGCCATCAAAAGGTGACGAAGGAGACTCTCGTGACCAAAGATGGCCTCATCCGTCAGGTGCTGATCGGCGGGGTGTTACTGGCGGCGATGGGATGCGCGACAGCGTCCGTCCAGCGGGACACCCTCGAGCAACGAGTGAACGCGACGCACGTCAGCGTGATGATGCTGCCGGAGCGGGCGGCCGAGCTGACGCAGGATTTCATCGCGGCGGATCCCGCGCACGCCGCCGAGATCACGGCGGCCGCGGTGACGTCGGCCCCGCAGCAGCGCGACGCGATCATGGCCGCCGGCATCGCGGCCGCGCCCGGCCAGGAAGTCCAGATCCGGGCGGCCGTCGCCGAGGCGACCCTCAGCGTCGCGGCGTTGCCGGTGCAGGTCCGGACGTACCCGCCCGTCGCGCCGGCGTATTTCGAGCCGTTCCCGCTGGCGTGGCCGCGGACCTACAACTGGGACTTCTCCCAGCCGCTCCGCCGCTGATCCGACCAGCGGAGGTCCGGGACGGCCGCTGACCGGCCGCCCCGCGCTGGCCCCGGTGCGCTGCCGCTGTCGCTCGCGACGCGGCAGGACGCACCGGAGGTCATCGCGCTCATCGGCCGCATCTACGCCGAGTACGCCTTCGTCTTCGACCCCGCGATCGAAGTCCCCGACCTGCTGACCTTCGACGATCACTATCGCCCCCCGCGCGGCGCGTTCTTCGTCGTCCGTCACGACGGCCGGCTCGTCGGCTCCGTCGGTGTCGAGCGTCTCGACGCGGACTCGGCGGAGCTGCATCGGCTCTATCTCGACGCGGATCTCCGCGGTCGTGGCACCGGCCGCGCGCTCGTCGAGGGCGTGCTCGACTGGTGCCGCGCTCATGGCGTCGTGCGCCTCGTCCTGTGGTCCGACACGCGCTTCGACCGCGCGCACGCGCTCTACCGCGCGATGGGCTTCGAGCCGCGGGGCGAGCGCGTGCTGCCCGACGACGTCAACGACACGCGCGAGTACGGCTTCGAGCGGCCAGTGTGATGGCTTGAGCTGGCCGCGCAGCTGCTCGGCGGCTACCTGCCGCCGCGGCGTCTCCCCTGAGCGAAGCCTCGTTGCCCTATCAGATGGTCACCGGCGTGCCATCGAACTTGTTGAAGGTGACGGTGAAGTCCGGCTCCGGATACGTCGCTTTCGCTTCTGTGAGAAGGCGAATAGCGACAGCCTCTCCCTGCTGGTCTCCCGAGTAGTTGTCCGAAACACGGTAATGGAAGCCCAACATGTTTCGTCCCTCGCTCAGATTCATGCAGAGCTTGTTCAGCTCTCCGTGAATCGTGAGCGGTGGCCCGTCGACGCCGTAGATGTAGTCGGTCAAGGCCGTCCCGTCGCGGTTGGGTTTCTTCGGTATGACGGCGCCCTGAGCGTTGGTCTGCGGTATCGGTGAGTTGTCGAACCAGTACTTCAGGAGGGTGACACAGGCGCCGGCGGTACAGGCGTGACCGGCGCTCGCCGACGGATGTGACGGAGACCCGCCGCGCGCTGCCTGCGGGAGCAAGTAGGTGGTCTCCATCGTCCCGAACTTGACGTTGTTCAGGTGCTGGTTGTAGGCAGCGATCATCTCGACGACCTGCGAATTCAGCAACTGCCCGTCGAGATCGTAGTGGGTGAAGCCCTGCCGGGTGCGATCCACCAGCCCGCCGAACGCCTCTGGACGCAGGTGGCGGTGAAGCTGCCACTTCGTGAACCAGGAATGACGCTCGCCTTTGTGCGCGTTGCCGAGCAGGGAGCTGAGATGGCCGCCGCCGAGCGTGGCGAATCCGGACTGCCTCGGTGAAACCGTGTAGGGATTGGTCGCGGCGACGGCGCCTCCCAGTCCGCCCATGAGGTTGGCGGCTCTGATGTAGACGCTGTTGATGTTGTCGGAGTTCGTCAGTTGCGCGATGTCGCGTACGCTTCGGATGAAGCGATTGCCATCGAGCGCAATGCCGGCTGCGGGATTGGCGAACCCGTTTTGCACCGCCAGCCACTCCGCGAAGCTGGTCAGAAAGTCCCGGCCAGGCCCCCAGCTATTGAACGTCCCGTCGGGGTTCCAGATGATCACCGGCTGCTGCGACGCCGGCATCGGCTGAACGGGGATGCCGTCCACGTTGAAGGCGCGATACAGGAATTGAGAGACCATCGGCCCGTCGAGGCATCCCGCATACGGATACCGGAACAGCGTCTGCGGCGTCACCAGTCCACCGATCTTGGGCCCCTGAAAATCGGTCAGGCCGCTCAGTTCGGTGCAGGCTTGCATGACGATCGCGTTGCCGATGTGGTAATCCGCAAGCGGCACGTCACGCAGAATCGCCTCCCAGTAGAGCTCGACCACCTCCGCTGCGCCGCCGGGGCTGGCGATCGGCGGAGGTATCGGACCTATGGCAACGGCACCCGAATCTGGCCCGTCCAGGTTGAAGGCCAAGCCCCCAAGCGGGTTCGCGAGCTGGCCGTTAGAGCCGGGCAGTCTGGGGACTGCGTCGAGGTCGGCGAAGCTGCCGGTGCTGAGGCCGTGAAGAAGAGCGTCGTAGGCTGCCGGGTCGACCTCGCCGGTGGTCGAATCGTGCGGCAGCGTCTTGTGAAAGTTGCCGATTCGGTTCGGGTACAACTCCTCGTCGCCGTTGGTTGGGTGCGGAAACGTGCCGAGATTCTTCTCGTTCACCGCGGCCTGAAGACGAACCTGGAACGCGTTGTTCAGGCGCTGCTGGTCGGGTACGGGTGTGATCTCTACGGCTTCAACTCTCGAGCTTTTCGCGCCCAGAAGGGGCTCCAGGCCAACAGTGCTGACGGCTATTGCGGCAGCGGTGACTCCACCCATCTGACCGAGGAATTTCCGTCTGGACGAAGGCGCAGGAGAAGCAGCTGGTGAAGATGAGGAACCAGATTGGCCGTTGCTCATGGGTCGTCCCCTTTCAATTGAAAGAAATACCTTCGGGCGACCGGCCCTGAGGCAATCAGCGCGCCAAACCGTCGTGATCATAGAAACAACAACGCAGGCGGTCGTTTGCCCATCACTCGGTGCCCTGTCCCGGGAAATGCCACTGCACAGCGATAGGGCAGGGAGCGTCGCGGGCGGAGCGGTGTCTCCGTTATTTCGGGGACTTACGTGCTCTGCACTGCTTAGGTGCAATCACCGGTCGTCGTGCACGGGACGAGAGGGATCCGCACGCCCCGGCTCTTTTGACGGCCCCGTCGGCGCCAGAGCAGTATCACTGGCATCGTCGGCGTGATGGGCCGCTGCGGCGAGGAAGGTTTCGAGGACGCCGTGCTCGGCGTCCCGCGGTCGATACTTGGCGATGCCGAGCGCCATGGAGGCGACACAGGCTCAGCATGGAGACTGAGGACAATGACCAAAGATCGATACGCACCAGCCGTTGGGGGCTGGCGGAGACCGAAACCACTCGTTCCCGTTGTCCCAGGGCGGACCGAGCGTGGATGAGCGTCGCGCTGGCAGGAATCCCATTGCCGCGAGGTACGCGACGCGGCCGACGACAACGCTCATCGTCATCAGGAACCACTGCAGCGCTGTCGCGGACGCGGCCTCGCTGAGCACCGGACCATAGGACGTCCTGTCGAACACTCGCAAGGCTCGATCGCGATACGTGCTCGATTCTGACGCGGCGGGCAGGGTCCCGTCGGTAGGACGACCCCCCATGGCGGCCCTGGATGACGGCATCACGGGATTGGCGCTGATCGGCGCGACGGGCCAAGCGCGTTCGGTGACAGTCCGGGGCGTTTTCGGTGACAGTCGTTGCGCGGCGTCTCGCGCAAGCGTTTAATTTTTTTGGTGCGCCCGGAGGGAATCGAACCCCCGACCCTCAGATTCGAAGTCTGATGCTCTATCCAACTGAGCTACGGGCGCGCGCCTGTGAAGGTAGACAGTTCGCGCGGAGCGGTCAAGCGCTCGGCGTTCGCCGGGCAGTTGCGCTACACTGGCGCGCACGATGAGCGGGGCGCCGAGACGCGTGACGGCGATTCTGGGGCTGGTCTTCGCCGGCTTCCTGGCGGCGTTCGTCGTCGGGATCTCCCCTCACCTCGTCCATCACCTCTTCGACGACGACCACGAGCAGGCCGACTGCCCGTTCGCCAGCGTCGCCGAGAGGCAGCAGGGCGTGACGCCGTCGATCGCTGTGACGCTCGCGCCGGCCCACGCCGCCGCTTCGCCCCTGCTGCCAGCGCCCGCCGCGCCGCCGTCGTCGGGTCTCGCTCCGTCCTCACCGCGCGCGCCTCCGACTCTCGCCGCCTGATCGCCTGACGCTGTCATCCGGAGAAGCGGCCCCGATGGGGGTCGTGTCTCCAGCGTCCGTCCACCGACTCCAAGGAGGCGACGATGCGAGCCCACGTGCGCGCATGGCTGTCGATCACTGTCGTCATGACGCTGCTGATCGTTCCCCGGGCGTTCGCCCAGGAGGGGTCCGAGATCGAGATGCTCAAGCAGGAGCTGCGACGCCTGCAGGATCGCCTGCAGAAGCTCGAGACGGCGCAGCGCGCACCAGCGCCGGCGCCTCCCGGGCTGGCCGCACCGGTGAGCCCGGCCGCGAATGCACCAGCCGGCGCGCCGGCGAACGCGCCGGTCGGCGCCATGCCGGTCGCGACCCAGATGCAGGTCCCCGCGCAGCCTGGCGAGCGGGAGATCCAGCTCGAGGGCCGTCACCCGTTCGAGTTGATCGGCCTGCCGAAGCCCGAGGTGGGCAACGTGCGGCTCGGCGGCTTCTTCGTCGGGTCGGCCAGCTACAACTCGCGGCTCCAGATGGTGCCCGAGTTCGCCGGCGGCGCGCCCGCGCTCGCCGATCCCGGCCACCTCAACTTCCGCTTCGACAAGTTCGGGCTCAGCGCTTCGACGGTCTTCGCGCCATGGCTGTCCGCCAGCGCGGCCGTCGAGGTGGAAAGCCATCGCGATCGCCACGCGCACGGCTTCGATCCGGCCTTCGGCTGCCCGGGACCGGGCGTCTGCATCGAGCGCTTCGGCGCCGAGGAGGCGGAGACCGAGATCAACCTCGACAAGCTCGCGATCACCGCCGTTGCGCCCGTCGGCAACGGGCTGGCGGTGTCGTTCGGGCGCTTCGACGTGCCGTTCGGCATCGAGCGCCACGACGAGCCGCTCCTGCTCACCGCGACCCCGTCGGAGCTCTTCCAGTTCGGCCGGCCGCAGCGCATGACCGGCTTCCAGGCCAGCTACCAGGTGGCGCCGTGGCTCGACGTCACCACGTGGGCCGTCAACCGCTGGAAATCGGAGACGACACACGAGCCGTTCGACGACAACAACCGCGACAAGAGTTTCGGCGGCCGCATCGGCGTCACGCCGCTCGCCGCCGGCGACCAGCTCCTGAACTTCGGCCTCGGCGCCTTCTGGGGCCCCGAGCAGGACGACGATACGCGGAACAAGCGCTGGGTCGTGGACGTTGACGCGACATGGACGCCGTTCTCGCGGCTGCTGCTCGCGGCGGAGGCCGTGTACGGCCGCGAGT
>DASYRM010000015.1:0-106978 GCA_036004405.1 Vicinamibacterales bacterium | reverse complement strand
GGCCACGCTCTGGGCGGCGCGCCACAACACCTACTACGCGGCGCTGGCGATGCGCCCGGGCGGCAAAGCCTGGGTCACCGACGTCTGCGTGCCGATCTCCGCGCTCGCCGAGTGCATCGTGGAGACCAAGCGCGAGCTCGCGGCGTCGCGCACGTATGCCCCGCTGGTCGGCCACGTCGGCGACGGCAACTTCCACCTGAACTTCGTCCTCGACCCGAACGATCCGCGAGAGGTGGACGAGGTGAAGGCGCTCAACGCGCGCCTGGTCGCCCGGGCGCTCCGACTCGGCGGCACCTGCACGGGCGAGCACGGCATCGGCCTGGGTAAACAGCAGTACCTGCTCGACGAACACGGCGAGGACGCCGTCGGCGTCATGCGTGCGTTGAAGACCGCCTTGGATCCCCGCGGCCTGATGAATCCCGGCAAAATCTTTGGACCCTAGGCCGTATACTCTCCGCGTTCATCAGGAGCAGGCTCATGCGACGGATATTCGCCGCGTTCGCGTTCATGGCACTCGCCACTCCGGCGTTCGCTCACCACAGCTTCGCGCCGCACTTCGACTCGAGCAAGCCGGTGAGCATCTCCGGCGAGATCACCGAGTTCGAGGGGCGCAATCCGCACAGCTACGTGCACATCAAGGCGGTGGACGAGAACGGGAAGTCGCAGGAGTACGTCTGCGAGTCGCACGGCGTCACGCAGCTCACGCGCAACGGCGTCACGCCGCAGATCATGAAAACCGGCACGCGCATTCGCGTGACCGGTTCGCTGTCGCGCCACAGCCCCTACATGTGCTTCTTCGACAGCGTCGAGCTTGCGGACGGGCGCGTGCTGAGCGTGAACGGTCCGCGCGGCGGGCCCGGCACCGCGCCGCCGGTGGCGCCCCGTAAGGACATCTTCGGCACCTGGCTCCTGGCTCCAGTGGCGAACCGCAGTACGAGCGGCCCGCAGCCGATGATCCAGCTGATGACGCCGGCGGGTGAGAAGGCGGTGTCCGGCTACGACCCGTTCAAGGACGATCCGACGTTCCGCTGCGATCCGGTGGCGATCCGCCGCGTGTGGGGCGCGCCCGGCACGCCGCTCGAGGTCGTGCGCGAGGGCAGCGACGTCGTGCTGCGCCATGAGTGGATGGACGTGCGCCGCGTCATCCACATGAACCAGAAGTCGGTGCCGAAGGACGCCAGGCGCGGGTCGCTCGGCTACTCGGTCGGGCACATGGAAGGCGACACGCTGGTCATCGAGACCGCGAACTACTCGGCCGGCGTGTTGAACCAGTACGTCGAGCAGCCGGGGCAGCCGACGAAGGGGCTGCTGCACTCCGACGCGCTGACCACCGTCGAGCGGCTGCACTTCGACGCCGCCCGCCAGCGCCTGGTCCTCGAGGTCGACATGGCCGACCCCGCGTTCTTCAAGCAGCCCTTCCCGCGCTCTCTCAACGAGTACGCGCCGTCGGCGCTGAAGATCGAGCCGTTCAACTGCTCGCCCGAGGGGGTCACGGGCACGATCAAGAAGAAGGCGTAGCGCCCGCCGTAGGGGCCGCCTTCAGGCGGCCCGCATCCTGTGCGGCTGGCGAAATTGCGCGGTGCCGCGGTGGTTTGACAGTCCTTGCGGCCGCGAATGATACTTGAGGGTCGTTCGTGCGGTGATTTCCACGACTTGATGGACCGCACGTGTCAGGCACCGCCTGGCATATCTGTCTAAGTCGCGAGCAGCCCGCGACCATCGCGGGCTTTTTTTTGGAGTGTTATGGACACATACATTTTCTCCTCGGAGTCGGTCGGCGAGGGTCACCCCGACAAGGTCGCCGATACCATCTCCGACGCGGTCCTCGACGCGTGCCTCGCCGGAGACAAGTACAGCCGCGTGGCCTGCGAAACCTTCGTCAAGTCGAACGTCGTGGTCATCGGTGGCGAGATCACGACCAAGACGAAACTCGACTTCGAAACGATCGCGCGTAAGGCCATCCGCGAGATCGGCTACGTCAACGACGACGACGTCTTCCACGCCGACAAGGTGTTCATCAACCTGCTGGTCACCCAGCAGTCGCCGGACATCTCACAGGGCGTGGATGCGAAGAAGGCCGTGGGGAAGAAGACCGCCAAGCAGGGCGCCGGTGACCAGGGCCTGATGTTCGGCTACGCGAGCAACGAGACGCCCGAGCTGATGCCGGCGCCGATCATGTTCGCGCACCGCCTCGGCCGCCAGCTGACCAAGATCCGCAAGGCCGGCGGCGCCGCGTGGCTGCGGCCCGACGCCAAGTCGCAGGTGTCGGTGGTGTACGAGAACGGCAAGCCGGTGCGCATCGCCAACGTGGTGATCTCGACGCAGCACGCGGCCGACGTCTCGCACAAAGAGATCGAACGATTCTGTATCGAGAACGTCATCAAGAAGTGCCTGCCGGCGCGGATGATGACCAACAAGACCGAGTTCCTGATCAACCCGACCGGCCGCTTCGTCGTTGGCGGGCCGCAGGGTGACACCGGTCTCACCGGCCGCAAGATCATCGTCGACAGCTACGGCGGCATGGGCCGTCACGGCGGTGGCGCGTTCTCCGGCAAGGATCCCTCGAAGGTGGACCGCAGCGCCGCGTACATGGGCCGCTGGGTGGCCAAGAACGTCGTGGCCGCCAACCTGGCCGCCAAGTGCGAGGTGCAGTTCGCCTACGCGATCGGCCACCCGGATCCGGTGAGCGTGCACATCGACTGCTTCGGCACCGAGACGGTGCCGGTGTCGAAGATCACGCGCGCCGTCAATCGCGTCTTCAGTTTCCAGCCGTCCGACATCGTGGCGCAGCTGAACCTGCTGCGGCCGATCTACTCGAAGACGACCAACTACGGCCACTTCGGGAAGAACGACAAGGACCTCACCTGGGAAGCGACCAACAAGGTCGCGGCGTTGCAGAAGGCGCTCTAAGCTTCAGTTCGCGAGACGAGTGCGAAGGCTCCGGGCGTTCTGACGTCCGGGGCCTTTCGTGTTTCTCGACACCGTGCAGGACAAGGCGCTTCACGAACAGCTCCACAAAGCGCGGCGGGCGCTGCCGTCCGACGAGCCGCTGCGGCACGTCTTCCGGGCCCGCCATCGCGCGCTCCTGACGGGCCGCCGGGCGGAGGAAGCGCGGCAGACCGACGCGGCGTGGGTCGAGGCGTGCCCGGCCTACGGCGAGGCACGGCGTGCGAGCGCCTCCGGCGACCTCGACCTCGTCGAGAGCCATGGTCTGCGCATGGCGCTGCCGCGGGCCACCTCCACCACCGGGTTCGGCGCCAGGCTGCGCGAGGGGTGGCTGCCGTGGCGGGACATCCTCTCGCAGCGCGAACTGGGTGTCGGCACGGTGATGATCGACATCGGCGCGAATATCGGGACGACCTCGATCGTGCGCGTCATCCTGGGCGACGTGCAGCGCGTCTACGCCATCGAGCCCGAGCCGGCCAACTTCGCCTGCCTGGTGCACAACATCGTGGCCAACGGCCTTGCGGGCTTCGTGCTGCCGGACGCGTCGGCGATCTCGAGCCGGACGGGGCCGGGGCTGCTGCGTCAGGCCAGCGGCCTGGGAGCGCACCGGCTTCTCGACGACAAGGCGATGCGCCGCGGCCGCCGCGATTCGTTGCCGGTCCCCACCTGGACGCTCGACGACTGGGTGGCGCACTACGGCATCGACGTGCCGGCGGTCTCGCTGATCAAGGTGGACACTCAGGGTTGGGAGTCGCACGTGCTCGCCGGGGCCGCCCGCCTGCTGTCCGCCCATCACGCCGCCTGGGTCATCGAAGTGAGCCCGCGGCATCTCGAGGCGGCCGGTACGCCGCTGGCCCGCTTGATCGAACAGTGCCAGGCGCACTTCACGCACGCGATCGACTTTCGCGGCGAGGGGTCGAAGGCGCGCGTGCTGCCGGTGGCGCAGCTGGCCGAGGCGCTGGCCTATCTCGACGCGTCGACGGACGCCACCTACACCAACCTGCTCCTCTACCACGCCTCCTGACGCGCGCCCGGCCCCCTCAGAACGAGTAGCGGTATTCGAACCGGACGATGTCGGTGTACCACGCCGAATCGGTCAGCGCGCGCCCGTAGCCGGCATAGAACGACCCGCGATCGACCGCGAACCGCACGCCGAACTTGAGGTTCACGATGTTGGTGCCGCTGGCATCGAAGCTGGCCAGATCCGCCGGCGTCTGGTTGCCGCCCATGACATGCCATCCAACGAGTTCGACGACCGGCGCCACGCGCGTCCGGCCGGCGTCGTACACCGTGAAGCTGGGGCCGATGCCGTAGTAGAACACCCGGCCGGCAAAGTGGCCGTCAGCGGCGGTCGGCACCGGCGCCGAGCCGCCCACCGGCAGCCACACGCCGAGCTGCGATTCGAGGTTCACCTTCGGCGTCAGCTCGTTCCACAGCAGCAGCGCCGGCTCCACGCTGGCGTGATCGGTGCCGAGCCCTTTCGAGGCGTCGCCGCTCGGGAAGTAGAACTGCAGCTTGACCGTTGCCGTCGTCACGGCGGTGTTGACGAACGCGAGCTTGGCGCCCACGCGGATATCGCCGAGCCCGCTCTGGTTGGAAAACGTCGGGCCCGTCCCGGCGACGAACGACTGCGGCTGCAGCCACCGCAGCGGGATCTGCCCGAGTATCGACAGCTGGGGCGCGATCTGGTACTCGCCTTCGAGATAGAGCTGCTGGAACTTGAGGTCGTCGGCGGCACCCGGGCCGGGGCCGGGCGCATCCGGGTCGAACAACGCCGGAGCCGCCACGGCCAGTCCGCGGTAGCAGGCGCACTTCGCATAGAAGAACTCGGCACGATCCGGCAGGGTGTTGCCGACCGCCGCGTCGAAGCGGATGCGCAGGTTCGACTCGGGGAGCGCATCGTCGATGTAGCCGACGAAGGTCCCGCGCCGCCGTCTCACCGGCGGGAGGCGCGGCGCCTGCGATCGGCTCTGCGCCAGCAATGAGGGGGCTGGTGCATTGGCGACGACTGCCTCGATCGCGGCCAGACCGCCGTCAGGCGGCGGCGCCAGTTGCGCCCCGGCCGGGGCGGCAAGGCCAAGGACAATCCCGCACAGGCTGACGAACGTCGTTCGGGTCATGTGACTCTCCTCCACTACTGGGGTCTCAGCTTGTTGAGCGTCTCGTCGAGCAGGGTGGCTGCCTCTCCGTCGAGCGCGGCGCGCACGCGCATCAAGGTGTCCCGCACCACGCGGGCATCGACGTCCGCGGCTCCGCCGGCCGCGTGATCTGCGATCGCCGTGTACTCGCGAACGCCGTCGGTCAACAGCTTGCGGACGGCCGCCGTCCTGGACGATGCGGTGAGCTCCGCCAGGTTCACGAGCAGGTCGCCGAAGCGTTCGTGGAATTCGGGGAAGCGCCGGGTGGCGTCGTCGCGGCCGAGCGCCGCGAACAGGTCGAGGGCGCGCTGGTACGCGGCCACGGCATCGCCGGTCGAGCGGCCCTCGACGATCAGGCCCTGCAGGCTGTAGCTGTCGGCGCGCTCGATGCCCACCGACGGCGCCGGCCGTGCCAGCGACTCGATCTGCTCGCGCGCCTGCAGATTGCGCCGCATCGCTTCGCCCGGCTCGCCGTTGTCGCGCAGCGCCGCCGACAGGTTGTTGTAGAACTGCACGAGCTCCATGGTGTATTCGCGATTGGTGGGCTCGCGGCGCGTGAGGTCCTCGTGGATGTGCACCGCGCGCGTGTAGAGGTCGCGCACCTCGGCGATGCGCCCGTCCCCGAGGGCGACGACGTTGCCAAGATTGTTGTAGGCCCGCCCGAGGTCCTGCGCGCCGATCGGCGCCGGCCGCGCGGCCAGCGGCTCGAGCAGCCGGATGGCTTCGCGCAGGTCGGCCTCGGCGGCGTCGAGTGAGGCACCGTCCTGTCCGGCATTCCCGGCCAACAGAATGCCGCGGTTGTAGCGCACCCGGGCCAGCGCCTGCTGTTGCGCCGCGTCGTCGGCGCCGGGCAGCTGACCGCCGGCGAGGTCGAGCGCGGTGTCGTACGCGGTCTTCGCCTCGGCGTAGCGTCCGCCCGAGCGGCGCAGCGCCTCTCCGAGCCAGTTGTAGGCATCGGCCAGCGCCACGCGGTACTCGGGACGCGCCGGATACGACTGCGTCAGCGCGGCGAACGCTTTCACGGCCGCCTGGTAGTCGGCCACCGCGCGGTCCGGCGCGTCGAGCGCGCGGTCGATATGACCGAGCCGCAGCTGCGCTACCGCAATCTCCCGCTGCAGGTCTTCGTTCTGTGGCGCCTGCCGGATGAAGTCGAGGTAGAAGCGCTGCGCCTTCTCCAGCAGTTCGCGGCGGAACCCGACGATCTCCGGAACGTCGACGCCGAGCCGCGATGGTTCGCGTTCCACCACCAGCAGCGATTCGTCCACGGCCGTGCGCGCCAGCTGCAGGTTCCGTTCGGCGCGCGCGCTCTCGGCGCGTGCACGCTGGCTCTGGCGCGTCGCCACGTACGCCGTCACCCCCGTCAGGAAGAGCAACAGCGCCAGGGCGGCGGCCACCCACTGCAGGCGGCGCCACTGGCGCCGTCGCTCGGCGCGCCGTTCGTTCACGAGCCGGTCGCGTTCGCGCTCGCTGTCCTCCAGGAAGCGCATCGCGCGCTCGAACGAGTCGTCGTATCGCCGCGCCCACGCTTCGGTCGGGTGGCGCTCGGTGCGCCACTTCAGCCCCAGCCCGAGCTCGGGATCGCGCCACAGACCCGTGGTGCCGTCCTCGAACCACTGGGCGGCGCGGGTGAGCCGCAGGTAGACGGTGGCGGCCGCCCGCTCCTCTTCGACCCACCGGCGCAGCCGCGTCCAGCACCGCATCAGGCTTTCGTGCGAGAGGTCGACGATGGTGCCCGACGTGAGCGGCACCGGCACGGGCGGCATCAGAAACGAACGGCCGGGCAGGCGAAAGAGCTCCACTGCCTGTGCCACCTCGGCTTCCGGCACCTCGGCGATCGCCGCCAGTTCGGCGACCGAACACGGCCGCCGGCCGCCGCGCGGATCGTCCACGATGTCGCTGAGCGCGCGAAACATGCGTTCGACGAGCAGCTGCTGGCGTCCGGGGCTGGCCTCGGCAAACGCCTCTTCGGCGTGCCTCGACAGCGCGTCGCGCAGCCCGCCCACGCCCTCGTAGTCGTCGAGGTCGATCGGTCCGCGCGGCTCGGCTCCTGCGGCCCACCGGTCCCACGTCCGCATCAGCGCGTGCTGCAGCACCGGCAGCTGGTCCTGATCGGAGCCCATGTCGTTCAACAGCCGCTGCACGAGACGGGGAGCGATACCGGCGCCCGCCACCGCCACCGGCCCGGTGATCGCCGCGCGCAGCTCGTCGCGCGTCATCCGCGGCACCAGGTACTGGCTGTTGTTGAGCGCCTCCGGCAGGCCGGGGTACTCCATGCAGTCGCCGATGAAGTCCGACCGCATCGTGATCACGATGTACACCGGCACGTCCGCCTGTTGGCTGGCTTCGAGCAGGAGCCTCACGAACCCGACGGCGTCGGCGTGCCCCTCGGAACCACGCATCTTCTGGAATCGAAAGAGCTCCTCGAACTGGTCCACGACCAGCAGCAGGTTGTCGGCGGGAGGCAGGTGCGCCTGCTGCACGGCTTCGACCAGGCCGCGGGCGCCGCGTCGCAGCGCCGCTTCCACCAGCATCGGGCCCGGCACATTCAGCGGGTTCGCCTGGATGTTCAGCACGTCGGGGCCGGCGAGGGCGGCAGCCAGCTCGCGGAACGGGTGGCCGCCGGGGCGCATGATGGCAATCCGCCAGCTCGAGCCGGCCTTCACCATCTGGCCGCCGTGCAGCGACGGCACCAGGCCGCAGCGGATCAGGGACGACTTGCCGCATCCCGACGTCCCCACGATCGCGAGGAAGCGGTTGAAGCGCAGGCGCCGCAGCAGCTCGTCAACCCGGGTCTCCCGGCCGAAGAACAGATGGTCCTCATCCGCCTCGAACGGGCGCAGGCCGGGGAAGGGGTTGCCCGCGCGGGCGCCGTTCACGGCGAGGACTCGCGGCCTCTGGCGCTCAGGGTGTCCACGAAGGGCTGCAGCGCCGCGGCGTCGCAGCCGGTCCACTGGGCAACGACGTGGCAGTAGTGCGTGCGGAAGCGCTCCTTGGCCGGCGTGCGCGGCGGCGCCAGCACCACGCACAGCTCGGGGGCGGGTTTGGTACGGCCGTTTCCCGGGCTCTTCTGGACCTCGGTGAGTTTGCGGCGCAGCCAGGGCTCGTTGGCGTTGCCGTAGAACAGCAGCACGCCGTCGCACTGCCGGAGCGCGTCCTCGTGCGCTTCGCGCACGTCGCGCTCGTCCCCCTCGAACAGCGGATGCACGATCTCGAACGACTGAAAGAGCAGGTCGGACCAGGGTGCGATGGCCGCTTCGTCGCGTTGGTCGTAGACGAAGTAGAGACTGGCCATGCCGGGTTTGGCGGCCGGGACCGTCGAGGCCGGCGCCGGCTTCTGGCTCTCTTTCAGCCGCGCCGCGATGAGCGTCCGCAAGTCCTCGAATGAGGTCTCGAGCAGATCGGTATCGGGCCGCATGCCGCGGTCGAGCCGCAGGCGGTCGAGCAGGTGCCGCTGGCGATCGTCGGTCACCGACAGCCCCTGCGGAATCCACAGCAGCTGCGAGAAGGGACCGCTGTTGCGGCGTTCGGCGGCGATCTCGCTCTGGATCTCCTGCAGCGACACCTCCGCCCCCTCCGGCACCACGCCGTAAGTCCCGCCGAACATGTGGATGGACATCCGGCACGAGGCCAGATCCTGGCGCACCGCGGCGGAAAGGTCGGCTTCGACGAGCGGCAGCGTCCGGGCGGGCAGCACGGTATAGCCGTGCTGCTGCAGCGCGCGGCGCAGCGAGTCGCGTTGGGGCCGCAGATCGTTGGTCGTTTCGCCGAGGTACACGCGCATGCTCTGTTGCGGCTGCACGAACGACGACGCGATGTCGTCGTGGATCTCCTCGAGCAGGCGGCAGAGATCGTGGGCGAGATCATCGAGCTTGAGCAGGAACTCCTGCTCGGCCTCGGGCCCGAAGATCTCCGACATCTCGCGGACGCGGCCGGTGTCGGGATCGATCTTGTAGAACTCGTAGCCGAGGAACGGCTGCAGCTCGGGCGGGTGCTGCTCGAGCGGCACGAGCGTCTTCAACACCTTGAAGACGCGCGCCTGGTCGCCGAGCTTCAGCCCGCCGTGCTCCTCGGCGGCCCGGCAGAACTCGGTGAGCTCGCGGCGGCCCCACTTGGAATTGATGTAGCCAGGCGACACGATCGGCACGAGCGCCGCCACCTTGCGCAGCCGATCGATGAGGATGTCTGAGAAGACTTCATTGCCGCGCAGCTCCGGATCCCACCAGACGTGCGCTTCGCGTCCGGCGAGCTGCGCGACGCGCGTTTCGAGCGCGCGCTGAAGGCTCGCAACCCAGCCCGTCTGTCCATCTGACAGCACGCGATTGTCGAGATGTGCGTAGCTGATGAACGCGTCGCCTTCGTACGGCATGCAGGGGCTCGATTGCCGACGACATTAGCACGCAAACTTGCTGTCTTTCGTCGCTGCGCAATATGGATGACGTGGAAGCTCGTCATTTGATCCACGGTCGAGCTGCGCACCTACGTCGCGTGCAACGCGCTGGTGACCTTCGCACCGTCCGGGGCTCCAGTGCATGAGTCGGGGGATCCGGGCCAGCCGGTCTTCGGATACGCGCCGGCGACGTGTCCGATTGTGATGACCAGCGGAAACGCGAGACGCTGAACCCAGCGCGGCATCATCGTCATCCGATAGGCGTGCCGGTAGCGGTGCAGCAGGTGCGCGAGATGAAAGAGCGATGGCCGGTTGCGCGGGCCGGCATTGACGATCGCGAAGATGGCCTGCAGGAACCGATCGAGGTCCCCCGCCGGTATCACGCGCCCCTTGAACACGAGCGGTTCGTCCCCCTCGTTCCACCACCGATGCGGGAGGTCGGCGGGAAGTACCATGGATTCGCCGGCGCGGACGGTGACCCGCTTCCCGCCGACGCTGGCGGTGAGCACACCGCTCACCACGAACCCTTCTTCCACCTGCCCGATGTGCACATGCTCCGGCGGCCCCTCGCCGCCCGGCGGCACGCCGCCTTCGAGCTCCACCACCTCCACGCCCTGCTGGCGCACCCGCCGCAGGCGGAGCCACTCACCGTGTGGCGGTTGTCGATCTGCAGGTAATCGTTCATCTGTCGCCTCCGTGTTACGCTTGACACCATGTCAAGTAAGCGCCCCCATCGTAAGGGATCGCTTGACACAGTGTCAAGTGAGGCCCCCGGAGACCCGGCGACGCGGCTGCGGATCCTCGATGCCGCCCTGCGCCTGGTTACCCGGCAGGGCGGCGCCGAGGTCACGCTGGGCGAAGTGGCGCGGGAGGCCGGGGTATCGCGGCAGGCGCTCTACCTGCACTTTGCCGATCGTGCCGCGCTGTTCCTGGCGGTCGTCCGCCACGCCGACGACCGCCGTGGCCTGCCGGCGATGATCCGGCGGATTCAGGAGGCGCCCACCGGCGAGGCGGCGCTGCGGGAGATGGCCGCGATGCAGGCGCGGATGAATCCCGGCATCTGGCCCCTGGCTCGTGCTCTCGACTCGGTGCGGCGGCTGGACGACGCGGCCGAGCGCTCGTGGCAGGAGCGGCTGTCGCACCGCCTCGACGGGTGCCGCGCGATCGTCGCGCAGCTCGTGCGCGAGGGCTCGCTCCGGGCCGACCTCAGCCGCGATGTCGCCGCGGATCTGCTGTGGACGCTGTCGTCACTGCGAACGTGGGAGGACCTGGTTCTGCTGCGCGGCTGGAGCGCCCAGCAGTACGAACAGCGGCTGGGCGACCTGGTGCTGATGGTCGTCACCTCGAAAGGCACGTCGGCTAGAATCAAACGCGTCAAGCACTGAGCGGCACACCTGGTCTTGAGAGGAGGAGCCGCCATGACGATGCACGAGAACGATCGTCCACCGGTCGAAGAACCGCTCGCCTCGCTCGAGCGGCTCCTGATCAGCGAATACGTCACCGCCGCCGGCCTCGACCTGGCGAGCCTGCTGCTGCGGCACGACGAGCAGGCGACGCGCATTCTGACCGAGGCCGCCAGGCACGCTGGGGAGAAGCTGGCCGAAGTCGAGGCCCGCTCCCACTACCTGAAGAAGCTCCACGGCGAAGAGTAGGCGCTCCCCGGGGAACCTCCGGTGAAGCCACGGGCCGGTCCGCGCAAGATCCCCGGCCGTCTCCTCGCGATTCAAGCTCGTCTATTTGCGCGCCGATTGATCCGACGCGCCCGGCTCGGAGCCGGGCAGTTGGAGAGGTGTCGCTATGTTGATGGGAATTCCTTGGTATGCCCTCGCCGTCGGCGGCGTTCTGCTGTTCGGTCTGTTCGCGATTGCGCGCCGGAAGGCCGAGGGCAACGCCAGCTACGGTCAGGCCGGGGCGCAGGCGGTCAAGCTCGGACGTCTGTACTGATCCCGTAGGTCCTGACGCGCCTACATCGTGTTCTTGAAGTCGACGCGCGGATTCTTGTCCGCGGTGTAGCGCAGGGCCCAGTCCGATTCGAACACGAGAACCTGACGACCGTGCCGATCGATGGCGTCCAGTACGCCCATCGTCGGCATGGTCAGCGTCTGCCCGGGCGGGACGACCGGCCAGCGCGCGGCGATATGCGGCAGGCGGTCCACGACGCACGGAATGCCGTATTCGGACGACATGCGCGCCGCGATCACGTCGAGCTGCAGCGCGCCGATCACCCCGACAATCGGAAAACGCTGGCCCACCGTCGGCATGAAGGCCTGCAGCAGCCCCTCCTCGGCGAGCTGCGTCACCGCGTCGTCGAAGCGCTTGTGCCGCCCCTCCGCCGGGCGTAGATACGCGAACTGCTCCGGCGGGAACTGCTCGATGGGAGGAAACGCGATGCGCTTGTCGTCGCCGAGCGTGTCGCCGATGGCAATGCGGCCTGGCAGCACGACGCCGACGACGTCGCCGGGAAACGCCTCCGGCACGCTCTCCCGGTCGCGGCCGAAGAAGCGGTAGACGCGCGACAGGCGAATCTGTTCGCCAAGCCGCGAGTTCCACACCTGCATGTCCTTTTCGAGCCGTCCGGAGCAGATGCGCAGAAACGCCACGCGGTCGCGGTGGCGCGGGTTCATGTTCGCCTGAATCTTGAACACGAAGCCGGAGAAGTCCGGATCGGTGGGGGCGACGGTGCGCGCCCCGGCGCGGCGCGGCCCCGGCGGCGGCGCCAGCTTCAGCAGCGCATGCAGGAACGGCTCGACGCCGAAGTCGTTGATCGCCGAGCCGAAGAACACCGGCGTCTGCCGCGCGTCGAGATACGCCGCGTGGTCGAATTGCGTCCCCGCGCCGGCGATGATCCCGGCGGCCTCGATGAGCGCCTGCTGCCGCTTTTCGCCGATCAGTTCCGCGACTTCCGAGTCGTCCGGTGAGGTGACGCCCACCGGTGCCGTGCGGCGTCCGCGGCGCTCGGTGCGGTCGTAGAACAGGATGTTGTTGGCGGCGAGGTCGTAGACGCCGCGGAAGTCGGGACCGTCGCCGAGCGGCCAGTTCATCGGCGCAGCGGCCAGCCCCAGCGTCTGCTCGATCTGATCGAGCAGGGCAAAGGGATCGAGCGCCGGCTGATCCAGCTTGTTGATGAACGTCAGGACCGGCAGCGCGTGCGCCTTGCACACTTCGAACAGCTTCAGCGTCTGCGGTTCCACGCCTTTCGCCGCGTCGAGCACCATCACCACGCTGTCCACGGCCAGGAGCGTGCGATAGGTGTCCTCGCTGAAATCCTGGTGGCCAGGGGTGTCGAGCAGCGTGACGTGGCAGCCGTCCAGCTCGAATTCGAGCGCGGCCGTGCTGATGGAGATGCCGCGCTGCTGCTCGATCTCCATCCAGTCGGACGCCGCCTTCCGCTGGTTGCGGCTGCCGCGCACCGCCCCGGCCAGCTCGATCGCGCCGGCGTAGAGCAGCAGCTTTTCCGTGAGCGTCGTCTTGCCGGCGTCGGGGTGGGAAATGATCGCGAACGTCCGGCGCCGCGCAACTTCGAGGGCGAGGGCGTCGGTCAAGAGAGCAGGGTCACTCAAGGCGGGCGTTTCTCCAATTGTAAGCGCCCCAAGCACCAAGGACCAAGGACCGGTAAGATCTTCCTCCGACATGGCCGTTCGTCGCCCGCGATCCTCGACCCCGTCGCTTTTCGATTCTCCAGTTTCGGACTCCGCGGCCCCGCCGCCCCCGCCTGGCGCTTCCAACGTTGCGCTCCACGAGGCGGCGCAGACACGCTACCTGAACTACGCGCTCTCGGTCATCACGTCCCGCGCGCTGCCCGACGTGCGCGACGGGCTCAAACCGGTGCAACGCCGCATCCTCTTCACGATGTGGCAGCAGAACCTGACCGCCGACGCCAAGCACCGCAAGTGCGCCAAGGTGGTGGGCGACGTGATGGGCAACTACCACCCGCACGGCGACGCGGCGCTCTACGAGACGCTGGTCCGCATGGCGCAGCCGTTCTCGCTGCGGTATCCGCTCGTCGACGGGTCCGGCAACTTTGGCTCGCTCGACGGCGACAGCGCCGCGGCGATGCGCTACACCGAGTGCCGCCTGGCACGGGTCTCCGACGAGATGCTCAGCGAGATCGAGCAGAAGACCGTCCATTTCCGCCCGAACTACGACGGCACCCGCACCGAGCCCGTCGTGCTGCCGGCGCGTATTCCCTGCCTGCTCGTCAACGGCACCACCGGCATTGCCGTCGGCATGGCCACCAACGTGCCGCCGCACAACCTCGGCGAAGTCTGCACGGCGCTGCTGAAACTGCTGGACAACCCGGAGTTGAGCAGCGTGCAGCTGTGCCGCTACGTCAAGGGGCCGGACTTTCCCACCGGCGGCCAGATCCTCAACACGGCCGACGAGCTGAAGGAGATTTACAAGACAGGGTCGGGCACCATCCGGCTGCGTGCCACGTGGGACGAAGGTCCGCCGACGCGCGGCGGCCAGACCATCCACATCGAGAGCATTCCGTATGCAGTGAACAAGGCCACGCTGGTCGAGCGCATCGCCGACGTGGTGCTGTCGCGCAAGCTGCCGCCGCTGCTCGACGTGAAGGACATCTCGACCGACGACGTGCGCATCGCCCTGGAGTTGAAGAAGGACGCCGATCCCAAGATGGTGATGGCGTACCTGTTCAAGAACACGCCGCTCCAGACCAACTTCATCGTCAACCTCACCTGCCTGATCCCGACCGAGAACCCCGAGGTGGGACGGCCCGAGCGGCTGGATCTCAAGTCGATCCTCTGGCACTTCCTCCATTTCCGCCTCGAGGTCGTGACCAACCGCCTCGAGCACGAGCTCGACGCGCTCAACAAGCGCATCCACGTGCTCGAAGGCTTCGAGAAGGTCTTCGACGCGCTCGACGAGATCATCAAGATCATCCGCAAGTCGGACGGCAAGGCGGACTCGGCCGCGAAGATCATGAAGCGCTTCGATCTGGACGACGAGCAGGCCGACGCCATCCTCGAGCTCAAGCTCTATCGCCTGGCCCGCCTCGAGATCCTCGTGATCCAGAACGAGCTGGCCGACAAGCGCAAGCGCGCCAAGCAGATCACCGGCCTGCTCAAGGACGAAGAGGGGCGCTGGGGTCTGGTGCGTGCCGACATCGAAGACATCCAGGCCAGGTACGCGAAGAACGACAAGCGGCGGACCGTGATCGAGGAGTCCGAGGACGTGGAGTTCACGGCCGACGACTTCATCGTCGAAGAAGACAACGTCGTCATCGTGTCGCGCGACGGCTGGCTGAAGCGGCAGAAGGAAGTGCGCGACCTGTCCACGACCCGCCTGCGCGAGGGCGATTCGGTGCTGGCCGTCCTGCAGGGCAGCACGCGCGCCACCGTCGCGTTCTTCACCAACCTTGGCACCGCGTACACGGCCCGCATCATCGACGTGCCGGCCTCCACCGGCTACGGCGAGCCGGTGCAGAAGCTGTTCAAGCTGCGCGACGGCGAACGGGTGGTGGCGGCGTTCAGCCTCGACCCCCGGGTGGCAGGGCAGATCACGCCGGTGCCGAAGAAGGGCAAAGCCCCGGACGCCGACGAGCCGCCGCCGGTGCACGCCATCGCCGCGACGTCGGACGGCTACGCGCTTCGCTTCAGCCTCGAACCGTTCATCGAGGCCAGCACCCGCGCCGGACGCCGCTTCGCGCGCCCTGCCGACGGCGCCGAGGTTGTGGGGGTGGAGAAGATCACGGGCGAGGAAACGCTGATCGTGGCGACTCGCGACGCGCGGGCGCTGCTCTGCAAGGCCGACGAGGTGAACTATCTCTCCGGCCCTGGCAAGGGCGTGATTCTGATCAAGCTCGTGGGCGACGAAGATCAGGTGATCGGGTTCATGGCCTCGCAGGGCGATCGCGATCTGATGCGCGTCGAGACCACGCGCGGCGCCGAGCAGACGATCAGCACCGCCAAGTACGAGGTGACGGGGCGCGGTGGCAAGGGGCGCGAGCTGCTGCAGCGCGGTCAGTTCAGCCGCATGATCCCCAACGACCTGCTGACGCCGCCGCCGCTCGAGACGAGCTGATTCACTACACCTGAGGCGGTCGCGCGTGTAAGATGCCGGCCGTGCTGTCGCGACGATCGGTGCTGCAGGGAATTGCCGCGGTGGTGGGCGTGACGCCGTTTGGCGCGTTCGCCCAGCCGCCGGCGGCTGGCACGCGGCTCGTCCTGCTGGGAACGCAGGGCGGTCCCAACTACACGGCCACGCGCGGCGAGGCGGCCAACGCGGTGCTCGTGGACGGGCAGCCGTACCTGGTCGATTGCGGCTACGGCGCGCTGGCGGCGCTGAAGAAGGCTGGCGTGAATCACCGCCAGATCGCGCAGGTGTTCATTACTCACCTGCACGACGACCATACCGCCGACCTGGCAGCGCTGCTGATCCGTCAGTGGACCGATGGCCGCGTGCAGCCGACCACCGTCACCGGTCCTTACGGCACGGCAAAGATGGTCGAGGCAGTGATTGCGTTCGGCGAGGCCAACGCCGCCATCCGGATGGTGGACGAAGCGCGCAGCGTCAAGCCGGCCGAGATGTTCAAAGGGCGCGACATCGCGGCGACGCCAGCGCCGGCCGAGGTCTACCGCGACGAGCGCCTCACCGTGCGGGCGGTAGAGAACACGCACTTTCCCGACGAATCCAAGCAGAAGATGCCGTATCGATCGGTGGCCTACCGCTTCGACGCGCGCGGCCGATCGATCGTCGTCTCGGGCGACACCGGCTACTCGACCGGCCTCGTCGCGCTCGCCAAAGGGGCGGATGTGCTCGTCTGCGAAGCCATGGACGTGGCGGCCATGCGCAAGGCGTTCGAGGGTATGGTGGCGCGCGGGATGTACGCCGACAACCCGGAGGGTGTGTGGCGCCACATCGTGGCTACGCATACGTCGCTCGAGGTTGCGGGCCGTATGGCGGCCGAAGCCGGCGTGCGCACGCTGGTGCTCACGCACGTCATTCCCGGCGCGCTGGATCCGCTGCCGGATGAGACCTATCTGGCGCCGGCGCGAAAGGCGTTCCGCGGGGAGGTCGTGCTCGGGCGTGACCAGCTGACACTCTGAAGCTCCCTTCGGGCGGAGCCGGCCTCAGCGTGGTACTCTATACACATGAAACGCACGAATGTTGTGCTTGATGAGCATCTGCTCGAAGAGGCCGTGCGCGTCAGCGGCGAGCGCACGTACGCGCGCACGATCGAGCGCGCACTCGAGGAGATGGTGCGGCGCGCGAAGGCGAACGGGATTGACCAGCTCGCCGGCTCCGGCCTGTGGGTGGGTGATCTCCCTGAGATGCGGAACGATCGCGTGCCGGCCGTGCGCGAGCAGCGTGGGGTCTATCGTGCGCGCAAGCCGCGGACTGCTCGTTGATACCAGCGCCTGGATCGAGGTGTTCCGGCGGCCTCAACGCCTCACGTTGGATCAGATGGTGGACGATCGCGACCGCATCGTCACGTGCCTGCCGATCGTTCAGGAGGTGCTGCAGGGCTTCGACGACGAGCGTGCCTTTCGTATCGCCCATACGGCGATGTACGCCCTGCCGTGCGTCGATTCTCCATTGCCGGCGGTCGCCATCGATGCCGCCGTCGATCTCTATCGGCGCGCCCGGCGCGCCGGCGTCACGGTGCGGTCCAGTGTGGACTGCCTGATCGCGGCGATTGCCAGTCGCCATCACCTCGTAGTCGTCCACGCCGACCGCGACTTCGCCAGGCTCGCCTCTCTCGCGCCTTTCGAGCAGCGCGACATCTCGGCACTTCTCGCGTAGAGGCGAACCTTCAGGCCCGCCTGTTTTAAGATCGCGCAGTCCAGGCGGGGAGGTACTCACGATGGCAATCACCGGCCGGTGGCCGCGCGCGATCTTCTACGATTCCAAAACTACGCTCTTCAACTGGGCCGGCAGCTGGCGCGGCGCCGCGTCGCAGCTGCTCACAAAGCACGGCGCCCAGGTGAACGAGCAGGAGTTCGTCGAGACGTGGGTACGCGGATTCGAAGGGCTGCACCGGCGGGCAGCCTTTTTCCGCTACACCCAGGTCACCGACCTGGCGCGCGAGGCGCTGAACAACGCCTACCGCATGCACGGCATCGCGGGCCATCCCGATGACATCCAGGCGTTCCTCGATCTGCAGGCCAAGGTGGAGCTCTTCGACGACACCGAGGAAGCGCTGACGAATCAGCAGAAGCTCGGGGTGAAGGTGTTCATCTACTCGGACGTCGAGACGAAGTACCTCGACATGTACGTATCGAAGTTCGAGACCTTCAAGGCCGACTTCGTCGGCAGCACGGAGCAGGCCGGCATCGCCAAGCCGAATCCGCGCACGTATCAGTGGGTGCTGCGCCGGACCGGGATGGAGGCCCGCGACGTGCTCTACTGCGCGGCGCCGATGTTCGACATCCAGGGTGCGATGTCGGCGGGCATGATTGCCGCGTGGCTGCGGCGGCCGGATGGACGGCTGTCGAAGGAGACGCACACCGCCGGCGATCTCGCGGCGGATTTCGAGGTGGAGAGCCTGCACGACGTCACGCAGCTCGTCGAGCGCATTCGCGGCGCCGCACTGTAGCGGGCGGTCTTCAGACCGCCGGTGTTTCACGCCGGCTTGACGTCGGTATGGGTGAAGTCGTCGCCGACGTAGAGCAGCGAGTCGCCGCCCACGGCGGCACAGGCGTACGCCAGGCAGTCGCCGAAGTTAAGCGATGCCTTGTGCCGCCCGCGGCCGAAGCGCGCGAAGGCATCGACCGCGGCGCGCCACTCGGCTTCGCCGAACGGGATCACGGTGATCGCGAGCTCCTTCACGAGCTCCTCGACCTCGGTCGCCCCCCGCGCGTGCCGCCGTCCCATGAAGACCAGACTCGTTTCGACGAGCGTTGGCGCGCCGATGCGGATGTGATCCGCCGCCAGCATCCGATCGATCAGATCAAGATAGCCGGGCTCGGCAAAGAGTACCGCGATCAGCGCGGACGAATCGACCGTCATACGCCGCCCGGCCCGTAGCCGAGGATCTCGTCCTCTTGGTCGCGCGTCAGCCGGCGGCCCCTCTGAGCCTTCGGCACGGTCGGCCATACCTTCTTTTCGAGGAACCGCAGCACCCGCGCGCGCCGGGTGTCGCTCGACGCGCTCTTCAGCCGTCCGCGCCGTTCTTCGAGCGCGCGCCGGATCGCTTCGGTCTTGGACTCTCCCGTCAGGCGAGCGACGTCGGCGGCCAGACGCTCGACCTCGTCGTTCTTGATGTTCAACGCCATTACACCATGGTAGACGATCGGAGGTGTAAGGGTGTAACGATGTCGGGCCACAAGTCGGCTGAGGTCAGAAACTCTGCCGCCCCGGGCGGGATGCGCCTGGCTACTCCCGCGCGGTTTCGTGAAAAAGTGCGATGGCAAACGCATTGCACCTCAGGTTGCTAGAATGAACGCCCGCATGGGTCGTCTCGCCGTAGGCATCGTGCTGAGCGTCCTGGCGCCGGTGGCGCCGGCGCTGGCGCAGTCGGCGACGCAACCGCCGGCCACCAACCCGATGGTGAAGTCGGTGGAGCGCGCGCGCGAGGCGAAGGACCATTGGCTCGACACTGCCAGGGCCACGAGTCCGTTCCAGCCGAAGGGCGATCAGCGCTGGCCGCCGCCTCCCACACCGCCGCCGGATTTGTACCGCGCCACGCCCGAGACATACGCGGCGCGCGACGCGTACACGCCGCGCGACACACCGTATCGTCCGCCGCTCCAGTCTGCGCCCTTGTCCACGAGCTATTCGTACCGGTCGCCGGCCGCGTCCGAACCGTACTATCCGTCGGCGGCCAGGTTCTATGCGCCGCCGCGCTATGTCGAGCCGCTGCGCCCGGGCAACGTCGACGTCTTCGTGGACAACAGGCTTTACGGGACGGTGGACAGCGTGTCCCGGATGGGCGGCCTGCACCTGTCTCCCGGGGTCCATCGCGTCGATCTGCGGGCCGTGGGCTTCAACAGCGCGGCCTACAACGTGGCGGTCGGCCTGCCTCAGCCTCACTACTACCGGCCGGTCTCCGTGTACAACTCGGGGTTGTTCGTCCCGGTCGTGGCAGCCCCCTACGGCTACGCGTCGTACCCGTCGTACGTGTCGTATCCCTCATACGCGTCGTATCCGACGTTCAACTCGTGGCCCATCGGCCCGTTTGGGGTGCCACGGCCGCAGAGGGCTCCACGCAGCGTGTATGTCGTCTCACGGTGTTACGCCGGCGACGAACCCCCTAAGGACTACCAGCTGCCCGCGGGCTGCACTGGCCCAGCCACGCCCGCCCGCTGAACGCGGCCTAAGGCCGCGCCGCGCTGGCGCCGAAATCCATTGAGATGCGTGCTTCACACGCCTGCGCCACCCTCGCGCTGACAGCTGTGGTCTGCAGCGAGCCTCTCCACGCTCAGGGGCTGGCCAGCCTGGCCGCGCGCACTGCCGAAGAGCGCAAGGCGCTCGAAGCCAACCCCTCGATCAGCCGCTCGAACGAGGATCTGCCGGACGACAGCCGTCTGCAGGAACTGCTGCGCGATTTCGTGCTCACTCGGGACGGGTTCTTCCGCTACGCCACCGCCAGGGGGCTCGTGATGAACCTGCGCCTTACAGTGCCGCGGGTGGACCGTGATCTGCTGGCTGCCGAGAATCGCGGTCTCGGTCCTCTGGGCATGCAGAAGCTGATGGCCGAGAACAGCCAGATCATGGCTCGGCTCGACGCGATTCCGATCTCGCCTGGCATCTACACCCTCAACGAAGTGGCCTATCGTCGTGCGCTCGAGGACGCGGCGCTACCGCCAGCCGAGCGCCTCAGGCTGTCTCCCACCCGGCAGGCCAATCTGGCGTTCGCACAGTCCTACGAGGTCAAGGAACGCGTCAATTCGCTGTGGGCAGAGCGGGAAAAGTTCCTGGCGCTGCAACACCGGCCCTAGTTGTCGCGCCGGTCATAGGCCCGGCCGGCGGTGCCCGCCACCCGTCTCAACGATTCGCGCCACGCTTCCCACTGCGTCTCGCAGAAGGCGTTCCAGCAGGCGCCGCCTTTCGCCGAGCACTCTGCCACGTCGTCGTCGCCGAGCGCCTCCACCGCCTGCGCGCAGGCGGTGCGGCCGTCGTCGTTGCCGCAGTAGTCCAGCAACACGAACGAGCGCGCCGGCGCCTGACGCGCGGCCACCGCGCACGCGCGGTTCGAGTGGCTTTGCACGTAGTACGGGCGCAGTCCGGGCGTGGCGCGGTAGCGATCCATCACCGACCGGTGCAGCTCCTCGACAGTGAAGACATCGTCACCGACGTGAATCTCGACCTGCAGCGGCGCGTCGGGCAGCGTCGCGTCTGCGGCCGCAAACGTGGTGCGTGAGATCCGGCCGTCGGTTTCGTGTGACTTCTGCTCGAGCAGGTGGTCGCCGAACGCAATCTGGGGAGGCAGCTGGGCGTTGTCCGAGCAGCCCCAGCACAGACTGGCCATGCCCGCCAGCACCGCTGCGACAGACAGGCGTGTCATTCGGAGTCCTCGCGCACGACGAGTGTCCCGCGCATGGGATCGGCGTACCACTGCAGCATGCGAAGACCGGACGCCAGAGCGAGCACGCAGGCCAGCCCGACCAGCCACCAGCGGACGACCGGCCGCATTATCAAAAGAACGCCGGCCAGCAGCAGCGCCGCGGCGCCGATGCCGGTTGCGGCCGCGGGCGCCCGCATGTCCGGGACCGCGCGGAGCTCGAGCACCAGCGCGCCGTCGGTGGTGCCGCTCTCGACCTGCTCGTGGACAAGATGAAAGGCCGGCAGCCAGTCGAGCGGTCCAATCGCCACTGCCACCGTGTCGGACAGACCATAGGCGTCGCCGTGGCCGTCGATCGATGAGTAGGTGACGGCCTCGAGGAACGCCTTGCCGGTCGGCACCGCCAGCACGACCTGGCTCGGCGTGTCGACCGAGGCGTCATGTTCTCGCACCGGCATCAGCCTGTGGGTGCGCCGTCCGTCCTCGTCGGCGAGCGCGCTCCCATGAAACATGTCGGTGTCGCAGCCGGTCAGACGCACCCAGTCGCCCGGCTTGATCGACGGCAGCGATTCGCGATCGCATTCGAACGCGGTGGCGCGGCTGGCGCGTACGGCAACGGAGAGCGGTGGCACGCCCACGACGAGCAGCGCGATGCCGATGTTGGCGATGACGGCGACGGCAAGGAGCTGGCCGAGAGGCCGGTCGGCGAAGGGTCGGGGCATCGTCCGAAGGTCAGCGCTCGCCGACCGCGTTCCTGATCACGGCCTCGACCGACTCGGACCGCGCCTTCCACCGCTCGCCGCACATCGCTTCCCAGCAGCTGTAGTTGTTGATGCAGCGCGTGAGCTCGTCGGGGGTGATCCGCTCCTCGACCTCCGCGCAGCTGGTGCCGCGGGCGCCCTGGCGGCACAGGTGAATGGCAATGTACGCGCGCGGGGGCCAGGTGCCCGGCGTCAGGCCCACCTTGCACGCCCAGTTCGGTTCGACTTCGAGGTGGTACGACTGCCCGGGCGAAGAGCGGTACTCGTCGATCAGCCAGGTGCTCAGCTCCTCGTCGTTTTCGGCTTTGCGGCTGACGACGACACCCACTTGGAGATCAGCGGGGAGGTCCTCCTCCTTGCGGGCGTACGAAGCCAGCGACCGCTCTGCGAGTCTGTACACCGTTTTGAGCTGCAGCAGCTCGTCGTCGAACGCCATCTGGTTGGGAAAGCCCCTGCTGGGGGCTTCGACGGCCGAGGCCGAGCACCCGGCGGTGGCCAGGAGGAGCACGCACGCGGCGGCGAGGCGCGGAGTCACGCGTACAGGTGTCGGCGCGGCCCGCGGCCGGGTTTAGCACGTCGGCGGTCCTGACGCTGGGGAAGGGCCGCTAAGTGCTTGACTCGGCAGTAGAATGGCGTCGCCATGGGCGTGGGCCCTGGAGGGCATATGACGTCGTATCTCCGCAAATCGAGTCTGGTGGCTGTCCTCATCGCGCTGTCGCTGGCTCACGCGGGCGCGGGGCAGCAGGCGACCGCGAAAGGTCCGGCCGGCTGGGTGCTGCCGCGGACGGCCGACGGCCGTCCCGATCTGGAAGGCGTGTGGGAGAACAACAGCGCCACGCCATTGGAGCGGCCGGCCCAGCTCGCCCAGAAGCCACGCCTCTCAGACGAGGAGCTCGCGGCACTCGAAGGGCGCGCGCGAACGCTGCTCGGACCGAACGCCGAGGCCGTGTTCGGCGACGCCCTCTATCTCACGCTGCTGGCCGACACGCGTCCCGGAGGACTCGGCGCAACCGGGAGCTACAGCCAGAACTGGCTGCCGGATCGATATTTCGAACACCGGACGTCGCTCATTACCGATCCCGCGGATGGGCGATTGCCGCCCGCCACGCCGGCAGGCACCAGGGCGCGCGCCAGTTTCCGGTTCGGCGAGGTGGCCGACTCCGCGCAGGGGATGACCCTGCAGGATCGCTGCATCCACTACGGCTTTCCCGATCTGTTCGCCGGATACATGAGCGTCTACCGGATCACGCAGTCGCCGCAGTACGTGGCGATTCAGATGGAGAAGATCCACGACGCCCGGATCATTCCCCTCGATGGGCACGCGCACTTGTCGCCGGCGATCCGTCAGTATCTCGGCGACTCACGCGGCCGCTGGGAGGGCGACACGCTGCTGGTCGAGACCACGAATTTCCATCCGAAGGGCAATCCGATGGGCGGCTACTCGGTGCTGTCGGACGAGAACCTGCAGCTGACCGAACGGTTCCGCCGGACGGCCGACGACACGATCGAGTACTCGTTCACCATCGACGACCCGACGATGTGGACCCGGAAGTGGTCGGCCACGATCAACTGGAAGCGGTCGCGCGGCGAGCAACTCGAGTACGCGTGTCACGAGGGGAACTACAGCCTGCGCGGCATGTTATCGGCTGCACGGTCCGAGGAAGCCGGCAGGCGCTAGGCGCTTCGGTCTCGCCAACCGTCTTCGGCCGCGCTCCGTCTCTTACATCGTGCAGAAGCGCCTGCGCGCCGCGGCGTTCCTCACCGCCCTGACCGCGGCGGTGTCGTCCGTCGCCGCGCAGTCTCCCGCCAAGAGGTTCGAGGTCGTTTCCATCAAACGGAATCGGACGGTAGAGGCGGCGTCCGACACCAACACGACGCCCGGCCGCCTGAGCCTTGTCAACGTGACGATGTTGTCCGTGGTTCTCAGAGCCTTCGGCGTGTTGAACCCGCAAGTCGTCGGAGCGCCCGGCTGGTCAACCAGCGAACGGTACGACATCCTCGCGGTCACGGGCGACGGTGCAGCGCTGACCGACGAGAACCGCCGTGCGTACCTGCAGCATCTCCTCGTCGAGCGATGCGAGTTCGCGTTTCATCGAGAGACACGCGAGATTCGCGTGTACTCGCTGGTGCCCTCCAAGGACGGCCCCAAGGTGGTTGCTCACGCCGGGCCCGGCGAGTATTCGATGAGGGTGCAGCCGACCGAAGACGGCCGACGGCGGCTTCGAAGCACCAGAGGCGATATGGCGCGACTGGTCGAGATTTTGACCGGGGTGCTTGGTGAGCTGGTCATCGACCGCACGGGTCTGTCCGGCGGTTACGACTTCACGCTCGAATGGGCGCCCAATGCGAATGAAAGCGCCGCCGGCGCCTCGCTGTTCACTGCGATTGTGGAGCAGCTCGGGCTGCGATTGGAGTCTGGAAATCAGCCCATGGAAGCCATCGTGATCGATCGCATCGAACGGCCAACCGAGGATTGATTCCCCCGCGGGCGCCTGGGATCGCTGTCACGGCGCCCAGCTGGACGACCAGATGCTGCTCCTGATACGCCACTGCGCCGGTTGAGGGCGCCTTCGCGTATAATCCCAGTGACGGCGGCTCGACCGCGAGCCGCCGAGAACGCCAGGGGCAAAGCCCAGGGCTCACGCACGCAACCCGGAAGCATCGCTTCCTGCGTGAGGCGCCTCGACTCCAACCCGGCACCGACTAACCCAGCAGAGAAACTGACAAGCCCAAGCCCCAGGCCGCCCAAGGCCCAAGGTCCAAGGCCCAAGGACTTTTGTGATTCCCACCGAAGCAGCACGAAGCCGCATCGCGGTCTTCATTGATTTCGACAACGTCGAGATCGGCGTCAAATCCACCATCGGCGGCCAGTTCGACATCGGCCTCGTCCTCGAAGCCATCAAGGAGCGGGGCGAAATCGTCACCAAGATCGCCTACAGCGACTGGAAGCGCGTGGGCGACTACAGCCGCCTCCTCACGCAGCACGCCATCCGGATGGTGCAGCGAAACTTCACCCCCGGCGGCGACAAGAACGGCGCCGACATCACCATGGCCCTCGACGCGCTCGAGATGGCCTTCACCCACGATCACATCAACGGGTTCGTCATCGTCGGCGGCGACAGCGATTTCATCTCGCTGGTCGAGAAGCTGAAGCAGTACGGCCGGCGCGTGATCGTCGTCGGCGGGCGGCAGTTCACCAGCCTGACGATGCAGCGCAACTGCCACGAGTTCATCGCCTACGAAAACCTCGTTGGCGTGCAGACCAGCCATCGCCGGCAGTCGGATCGCGGCGGGCGGCAGGCGCCGGCGGCCACGACCGGCGGCTCGCCGATCGCCAACGCGCTGCCGCTGGTGATGCGAGCGCTCAAGGTGCTGTCGGAGCGCGAGGTCACGCCGCAGCTCGGCCTGCTCAAGAGCACGCTGCTGCAGCTCGACTCCACCTTCTCCGAGCGCGAGTACGGGGCCAGCAGCTTCCGCGACTTCATGGAGAAGGTGGCGCAGACCGGCGCCGTGGAGCTGAAGCACGCCGGCCGCAGCATGCTGGTCGAAGCCGTGAGCGGGGCGGCGGAAGCCGCGGCGGCTGCGGCGCCTGCGCCCGTCGCCTCCGAGGGCGCCGCCGTCGCGGGCGAGCCGGTGTCTGTGTCCGGCAACGGGCTTCCGCCCGACGTCGAGGCCGATTCCGAGGACGACGAGGAGACGCTGCCCGCGTCGCCGATGAGCATGCAGGACGGCATCAAGGCGGTGCAGCACGCGTTTTCCGGCGCCGGGGCGTCGATTCGCTGGCCGATGTACGTGCGGCAGGCGCGGCAGTTCCTGCGCTCGGCCATCCAGGGCTTCGACGAGCGGAAATACGGCTTCGCCTCGGTGGTGGATCTGCTGCGCGCGGCGGGCAAGGAAGGGGTGTTCCGCATCGAGCGCGACCGTCAAGGGGCGGTGCGTGTCTTCCCGGGCGCGAACCTCACGCCGAAGACGTCGCCGATGGACGGCCTGCCGGTCGACATCGACGAGACGAGCGACATCGAGGTGCCCACCGAGCTGGTGGCCGATGCAGCCGTCTCGTTCGATCAGCAGAGAGTCGAGGGCACCGTCGATCCGGACGCGCTGCCCGATGAGCCGATGACGGCCCGTGCCGACATCGAAAACGATCACGTCGACGAGGACATCGACGACGATGGCCCTCAGCCCGGCAACTCGATTCACGAGCCCGTGAGCCGCGGACGCAAGACGAAGGCGGCAGCCCCGCCACGCAGCCGCTCGCCGCGTGCGCCACGTGGCGGCGCGGCCAAGACGGCGCGCCCGCGCGCCCGGAAGCCGAAGGCGTCGTAGCGGCCGCCTTCAGGCTGCCTTCAGGCGGCCCGTCGTCATCGCGTCGAATAGACGACCTCCTCGTACCCGCCGCGCGGCGTCCACTCGACGCGCCGCGCGGCCAGGGCGGCGCTCCCGCCGACGTGGTGCACGTAGACGAGGATGTCGTCGAACTGGCCGCGTCGCGGCTCCACGATGCTCGTGGCAATCTGGCGTGCCTGCCTGACGTCGAACGCTTCCACCTGCACGACCATCTCGCGGCGCGCCGACGTCGCGGACGTCGCCGTCCATTGCCACCGGCGGCCGGCCATCGGCTGGGCATCGTTGATCGATCGGGCCAGGGCGTTAGCCGCGAGCGGACGCGGACGAGAAGAGCCAGACCCGTACAGCACGGCCGCAAGACCCACGAGCGCGGCAAGCCAGGCGAAGGCGACCCAGACGAGCCGGGCCTGCATTTCGATGCTGCGGATGCTACCTTAGGTGGTCCAGTCGTTCATGTCCAACTACACAGCCAAAGACATCACGGTTCTCGAGGGGCTCGAGCCCGTCCGCAAGCGCCCCGGCATGTACATCGGAGGCGTCGGCAGCACCGGCCTCCATCACCTCGTCTGGGAGATCCTCGACAACTCGGTGGACGAGGCGATGAACGGCCACGCCTCGAACATCGCCGTGACGCTGCACGCCGACGGCAGCTCGATCACCATCACCGACGACGGCCGCGGCATTCCCGTCGACAAGCACCCCAAGACGAAGAAGAGCGCCCTCGAGGTGATCTTCACGGTGCTCCATGCCGGCGGCAAGTTCGAGCACGGGAACTACAAGACCGCCGGCGGCCTGCACGGCGTGGGCGCCAGCGTCGTCAACGCGCTGTCCACCGAGCTGTGCGCGCGCGTGAAGCGCGACGGCGCGGAGTGGGAGATGTCGTTCAAGCGCGGACAGGTCCAGGGCGCGCTGAAGAAGGTGGGGGCGGCCCGCGGCAGCGGCACCAGCGTGTACTTCCACCCCGACTCGACGATCTTCCCGAAGGTGGAGTTCGACGCCGCGCTCATCCGCGAGCGGCTGGAGATCGTCAGCTACATCCACAAGGGCGTCAAGGTCACGTTCGAAGACGAAGGCGCGAAGAGCAAAGAGGTCTTCCAGCACACCGAGGGGCTGTCTGAATTCCTGAAGAAGATCGTCAGCGAGCGGGGATCGAAACCGGTGCACGAGGCGGCCTTCGTGATCGAGCGCGACGCCAACCCGCGGCTCGAACTGGCCCTGCACTGGACCGAGTCCACCGACGAGCACCTGCGCAGCTTCGTCAACGGCATCCCCACCGGCTCGGGCGGCACGCACGAGAACGGGTTCCGCGCCGGCCTCGGCAAGGCGGTTCGCAACTACATCGACACGCACAACCTGTCGCCGAAGGGCGTCACGCTGGCCGCGGAGGACATCCGCGAAGGCCTCACCGGCGTGTTGAGCCTGTTCATCCAGGAGCCGCAGTTCCAGGGGCAGACGAAGGATCGGCTCAACAACCCCGAAGTGACGTCGACGGTCGACTCGGTGGTCCGGCCGGCGCTGGAGCATTGGCTCAATCACAACCGCTCGATGGCCGAGGCGATCGTCGGCCGGGCCATCCTGGCGGCGCGCGCCCGCGAGGCCAGCCGCGCGGCGCAGGCCGAGGTGACGCGCCGCACGGCCACCACCGGCCGTCTGAACCTGCCGGGCAAGCTGAGCGACTGCAGCAGCTCGGGGCGCGACGACAGCGAGCTGTTCGTGGTGGAGGGCGATTCGGCCGGCGGCTCCGCCAAACAGGGGCGCGACCGCGTGCGCCAGGCGATTCTGCCGCTGCGCGGCAAGGTGATGAACACCGAGGGCATGACGCTCTCGAAGGTGCTCGAGAACAAGGAGCTGGCCGACCTGGTGACCGCGCTCGGCTGCGGCATGGGGAAGAACTTCGACCTTGCGCGGCTGCGCTACGGCAAGGTGATCATCCTGGCCGACGCCGACTCCGACGGCCACCACATCGCGACGCTCCTGATGACGTTTGTCTACCGGCACCTGCCGCAGCTCATCTCTGCTGGCAAGCTGTACCTGGCGCAGCCGCCGCTCTACCGGATCGACATCGGCAAGGAGTCGCACTGGGCGCTCGACGACGCGCAGCGCGACCGGATCGTGAAGCAGCACGGCAACGGACGCGGCTCGCCCGACATCACCCGGTTCAAGGGGCTCGGCGAGATGATGCCGAAGGTGTTGTGGGAGACCACACTCAACCCCAAGACCCGGCGGCTGCTGCGAGTGGAGATTTCGGATCAGATCGTGACCGACCGCGTCATCAACGAGCTGATGGGCAAGGACGCCTCGGCCCGGTTCCGGTTCATCATGGAGCGGGCGGAAGACGCACAGGAACTGGACGTATAGGGGGAACTCATGAAGCGGAATGCGTCGGCGGTGTGGAAGGGCGGTCTCAAGGACGGCAAGGGCACCATCTCGTCGGACAGTGGCGTGCTCGCCGATACGCAGTACTCGTTCAGCACGCGCTTCGAGGACGGCAAGGGCACCAATCCCGAGGAGCTCATCGCCGCGGCGCATGCCGGCTGTTTCTCGATGGCGCTTTCGGCGCAGCTCGGAACGCTGGGGCTGACGCCGGCCGAGATCAGAACGTCGGCCGCCGTGTCGCTGGAGAAGGTCGGCGACGGCTTCGCAATCACCGCCGTCCACCTCACGGTGAAGGCCAAGGTGCCCGGCGCCGACGCGCCGCAGTTTCAGACCGCGGCCAACAATGCCAAGGCCGGCTGCCCGGTGTCGAAGGTGCTCAACGCCACGATTACGATGGACGCGAGCCTCGAATCGTAGGGCGACCATCGGAAGATGATCGACCTCCGCTCCGACACCGTCACCAAGCCGACCGACGCGATGCGCGCCGCGATGGCCGCGGCGCCGGTCGGTGACGACCAGTTCGGAGAAGACCCCACCGTCAACGCGCTGCAGGAGCGCGTGGCCGCACTCCTCGGCAAGGAAGCGGCGCTCTGGGTGCCGTCCGGAACGATGGCGAATCAGGTGGCGCTGCGCGTGCTGACGCGCCCCGGCGATACGGTGCTCGTGAGCCGCCAGAGCCACGCCGTGTGGTCGGAGATGGGCGGCGGCGGCGCCAATGCCGGCGTGCAGTTCACCGAGATCGGCAGCGGCGGCGTCTTCACCGCCGCGGAGTTGCTCGCGGCGCGCGTGGCGCCTGGCCACGTCATCACGCCGGCCACTACGCTCGTCGAGATCGAGAACACCCACAACCGGTCCGGCGGCATCGTGTTCCCGCAAAATGAGGCCGTCAGCGTGTGCGCGGCCGCGCGCCAGCACGCCATGGCGTCGTACCTCGACGGAGCCAGGTTGTGGAACGCCGAAGTGGCGAGCGGTGTGCCGGCGGCCACGATGGCCGCGCCGTTCGACCTCGTGTCGGTGGCGTTCTCGAAGGGGCTGGGCGCTCCCGGCGGCTCGATGCTGGCCGGCACGCGCGCGGTGATCGCGCAGGCGGTGCGGCACCGTCGCATCTTCGGCGGCGCCATGCGGCAGGTAGGCGTCTTTGCCGCGGCGGCGGCCTACGCCCTGGATCATCACGGCGATCAGCTGAAGACCGACCACGCCAACGCGGCGCTGTTGGCGCGGCGGCTGGCCGCGAGCCCGCGGATCGAGCTCGATCTCGCCACGGTCCAGACAAACATCGTCGTCTTCGGTGTCGCCGACGGCGCGCCCGACGCCGCGACGATGGTCGCGCGCGCCAGGGAGAAGGGTGTGCTGCTGTTCGCCTTCGGCCCGCGGACGTTGCGGGCGGTGACGCATCTCGACGTCACGCGGGCGCAGTGCGAGCAGGCAGGCGGCGTGCTGGCGGGAATCGCGGAGGCGTCGTGAGCAAAAGCGCGCCGCACATCGTCTTCAAGGGGACGTTCCAGCGGGCCGGGCCCGCCGGCTACATCGTGCTGCCGTTCGATCCCAAGGAAGTGTTCGGGAAGGTGCGCGCGCCGGTGAAGGTGACGCTGAACGGCTACACGTTCCGCACCACTATCGCCGCCATGGGCGGGCCGCCCTGTATCGGGCTTCGCACCAGCTATCGAGAAGCCGCGGGGCTCGAGGGCGGCGAAAAGGTGGAAGTGCGGCTCGACCTCGACGACGAACCGCGCGTGGTGACGCCGCCCGCAGATCTGGTCAAGGCGCTCAAGGCCGCGCCGCCGGCGTGGGACCGCTGGCGCGAGTTGAGCTTCACGCATCAGCGTGAGCACGCCGAGGCGATAGAGGGCGCGAAGAAGCCTGAGACGCGCGCACGCCGCATTGCCAACGCCGTGACGATGGTGCGCGGCATGAAGCCAAAGAAGAAGTAGAGGGCGGTCTTCAGACCGCCCTGATCGCATGGCTGAAGGCCCGCTCTTCTTCGACCTCGACGACACGCTGCTCGACGACACCGGGGCGCAGCAGGCCTACCTGGCGCAGCTCTTCATCGCCTGGCGTCCAGGACTGCCGCATGCCGACGAGACCGCCTTCATCCGTGCGTGGCGCACGGCCCTCGACTACCACTTCGAACGTCATCTGCGCGGCGAGCTGTCGTTCGTCGAGCAACGGCGGGAGCGCGTGCGCGACGTATTCCAGGCGCGTCTCGCCGACGAAGACTGCGACGCCCGGACCCGCGAGTTCCTGGAGGCCTATGAGGCGAGTTGGGCGCTCTTCGACGACGTGATTCCGGCGCTCGACGCTTTGGCGCACCGGCCGCTCGGCGTCATCACCAACGGTCTGGAGGAGCAGCAGCGCCAGAAGCTCGCGCGAACCGGCATTGCCGATCGGTTCAGAGTCGTGGTGACCAGCGACGCGTCGAAGCTGTCGAAACCCGACCCCGGCATCTTTCACCACGCCGCCGCGGCGATCGGCGCGCGCGCCGAGCAGTGCGTGCACGTTGGGGACGACTGGAGGCGCGACGTCGAGGGCGCAACCGCGGCCGGCTTCCGCGCGATCTGGCTCGATCGAGGGGTACGTAGGCCCGCGTCAGAACCCGGAGGCTCTTATTCGAGAATCGCCACTCTTCTCGAGCTCGGTCCCCTGATCTAGGGATGGCGCGCGGCACTCGCCGCACGAGACGACGGGTTCGCGCGCGGGTGGAGCACATCGATGGCGTAGCCCACGTTGAACGGCGTTCCATCCGAGACGCGCAGCGATCGGCCCGATACGCCTGCCGGAACCACCTGAAGTCCGCTCCATGTGAGCAGTGGCGCGAGTTCCACCCGCCGGCCGTCTGGGCGTCGGAACGTGACGTCTCCCTCCGCGGTTCGCTCGACGCTGAAGCCGCCTTCATGCAGCAGCCTGTGGTGGCGGCGACAGACCAGGATCAGGTTGTCGAGCGCCGTGGGCCCGCCGTCCGCCCAGTGATCGATATGGTGGGCGTCGCAACGTCGCGCGTTACAGCCGGGGAACAGGCACCGCCTGTCGCGGGCGGTCAGCGCGCGACGAATCGGAGCCGGGACCGTGCGAGTCTTGCGCCCCACGTCGAGTACCGACCCATCGGCGTTCTCGTGAATGAGGACGACAGCGGCGTCGCAGGACAGGCGTCGCGATGTTTCTGCAGAAACGCTGATCGGACCATCGGCGAGCTCCAGAACCGGCGGTGCCTGCGGCGACACCGGCGTGGCCGCCGTCTCGACGTGCAGCACGACCTGGTAACGATCGGCTGCTGAGCCGCGGTCGAGGTCCGCGTTGAGCGCGGCTTCGGCCATGAGGGTCAGGCGTCGGCCCGGCGCTGATCGGACGTGACCTCCTCTTCGAGGCGATCGGGTGCCGTGGCCTGTCGGCTCTCCTGATAGAGCCGATCCGACGCGGCCTCGAGCGCTTGCTGGAGGCAATGGCTTCGCCGAGCTGTTCGACCGTCGCGGGTTCAGTGGTGGAAAGAAGGGGAGGCGTCATGCGCGATAGTAACGCCGCACATTTCGTCCTCCTGTGTGACGCGTCGTGGCGCGATCGGATCGCCCGACGACGAAAATCATGGCTCGATCGCCGATCGCGCCTCAGCGATCCGTGCAGCGAGTCGTCGGGCGCTCTAAGGATCGAGAGGCAGCTTCAGCCGCGCGCGCTCGAAAAACCTGTCAAGCCAAAAATGCGCTGGCATGATGTTCGTGTGCGGTGTTGTGAACGTGGGATCAGGCTGTGGTGGTCCTCTTGAGCGTCAACCGGGTCAGCATAGCCACAGTCACGGCCCACGCCACCACGTGCATCACCATGAGGGCCAGCATTCCCCACTCTATGCCCGCGTCCCGGGAGAAGGCCGCAATGGAATTCGGGATGCATGACACGAGCAGGACGCCAAGCGCCAGCCTGCGAAACGTCCGCAGCGGGTTCTTGGCCGCGTCGACAACGATCGGGAAGATCAGTACCGCACAGCCGACGAAGAGGGCGGCCGCAAACGCCGGCTCGTTCGAGCGCAGGATGCGCCCCGAGAACTTCGGCAGGTCGTCCAGGAGAAGCAGGCTCGCTTCCTGCACGGCCATCACCGCGGCGACCGCGGCCCCCACGGTTGCCGGGCCCACCCAGTAGAGCCGCCGCAGGACAATCTCCGCAGGCATCGGCGCGTCAGTCGTTGGTCGGCCGCTCGACGCGATCGATCACGAGCACTTCCAGTGGAGCCGTCGTCGATTCCAGCTTCAGCCCGAGCTGCTCCTGCACCGCGGTGAAGAGCGACGGACCGTCGGCGCTTGCGGCGGGCGGTTGCGCTCCCGGTGGCGCCGGGAAGGCAACCGGATCAGGCGTGAACTGCAGCTCGAAATCGAACGCCCCGCTGGCACCGGTGCGATCCTGGATGGCGCGGCCCGAAAACGGCGCCAGACTCGTTGCCAGCTGCCCGAGGCTCGCTCCAGTGCCGCGCAGCTCTCCGAAGTTCATGAGGATGCCGCACCGCGGCCGTCCGGGCGCCGCCGGCGGTCCCGCGCAGTCGGCATCCGATGGGCGCAGCTGGCGTCCAAGCCTGTCGGGGTTCACGCGGACGAGCGCATAAACGGGCAGAGTGCGCGTCTCGCGGTGTGCCACGAGCCGGAACCGGTCTTCGAGGAGACTCCGCACCATCGCGAAGAGCCGGTCGGGCGGTTCGTCGGTGGCGGCCTTGGCAACGACGTCGTAGCCGTCGGTGTTCAGCCAAGCCGGACCGCCGACCAGTTGAAAGTCCTGAATGCCGTAGGCGCTGCGAATCATCATGCGCAGCGGCACGTTGGTGGCGCTGTAGCGGCCTCCCGGCAGAATCGTGTTCCGGGTGCGCTCGCCGCCGCGGTGCGATTTCACCGACGCCGCCTCGAACGTTGGGCGGGGGCGGGCCGCCGCCTCCTGCCCGCCTGCGAGCAGTGAGGGCGTCGCAAGACAGGCCAACGCCACGAGAAATGCAATGGCTGAAAACGCAAGACGCGCCATGTGCGGCGCATCTTACATCAAGTCAGACTAGGTCGCACGGGCCGCCTGAAGGCGGCCCCCACGATTGCGGCGCCTACTGCGACCCGCGGGTGCCGCGGCCGGGCTGCGTGCCCGGGAACGGAACGGAGGGGACGCCGGGCGGCGTGCCGACCAGCTCGAGGTTGAGACCGTTCGGATCCTTGATGAACACGTTCTGAATGGTGGCGCTCCACTCGACGAGCGCCTCGTTCTTCGAGGACACGCGGATGCCCTCCTTCTTGAGCGACGCGAGCAGCGCTTGAATCTGCTTCACGCGGATCGCCATGCCCGACGCACCCGGGTCCGTCACGCGGATCGAGAACTCCTTGCGCGGCACGCCCTTGAACTCGATGAACTCGATGCGCGCCTTGCTGGAGGGGAACGTGGCGCTCATCGTGCGGTACGACGCGCCCTTGCCGAGACCGTAGAGGTCCAAGCGCCCGGCCTCGTTCGCGAACTTCTTGTCGCCCATGACATCGAGCCCCATGCGGTCGCCCCAGAACTTCATGTCCGCGTCCATGTCGCGGACCGTGACGCCCATGATCGAGCCGATGATGTTGCCGGCGGGAGCGTCGGCCGGCGCGGGAATCTGCACCGCCTCCACGATGTAGCCGTCGGGGTCGCGGAAGAAGATGGCCTTGGAATCGCCGAACGGCGTCTTGACGGCCACCGGCGCCTTCGACGTGGTGATGATGGGCAGCCCCATCTTCTTCACGCCGGCCATGACCGGCTCGATGTCGCGAACGAGAAACTTCATGTGCGGCGCGCCGGGGTCGGAAATCGCCGGCTGCTGCCCCACGGTGCGCGTGGGCGTGTTGGTGAACTCGGTCAGCTCGAAGTTGAAGCCGCCGGGAATGGGCAGCATCGACACCCGCAGGTTGGCCTCGGGCGAGTTGGTCAGCTGCCGCGGACCGTCGGCCGCAAACGGGCGAATCGGGCTCGAGAGGCCGAACACTTCCTTGTAGAACGCCGCGGTCGTGTCGAGGTTGTTGGTCGCGTGGATGGCGTGCATGAAGCCCACGACCGCGCCCTTGAAGTCGGCCTCGGTCTGTGGCGGCGCGGCGGTCGGCGCCTGAGCCAGCAGTGAACCGCAGAACACCACACACGACAGGACGGCAGCGGAGAGAGCTTTCATCGAAACCTCGCAGTGAAGGGGCGAAACCTGCCGAGAATATGCGACCGCCCCCCCGATTACAATCACCAGCACGGGTGGCGTGAAAGTCGTCCTCTTCGGTGCGACGGGCATGATTGGCGCGGGCACTCTGCTCGAGTGTTTCGCAGAGCCGCGGGTTGAGCGGGTGCTCGCGGTCGTCCGAAAACCAACCGGCGTGCGTCACGCCAAGCTCGAAGAGGTCGTCCACGGCGACTTCTTCGACTACGCGCCGCTGCAGCCGCGCTGGCCGGAGTTCGACGCCTGCCTGTTCTGCCTGGGTGTGACATCGGTGGGGATGGACGAGGGGGCGTACCGCCGAATCACGTTCGACCTCACGATGGCCGCCGCGCGATCGATGGCTGCGGCCAATCCGAATCTCGTGTTCTGTTACGTGTCGGGCAGCGGCACCGACAGCAGCGCGCGCGGACGCGTGATGTGGGCGCGCGTCAAGGGCGAGACCGAGAATGCGCTCCTCGCGCTTCCGTTCCGCGCGGCCTACATGTTCCGGCCCGGCTACATCCAGCCGATGAAGGGGGTGCGCTCGAGCACCCGGTGGTACCAGATGGTTTACGACATCGTGGGCCCGCTGTATCCGCTGCTGCGCCGCGTGGCGCCCGGCGGCGTGACGAACACCGAAACGATCGGGCGGGCGCTCATCCGCGTTGCCGCCGAGGGATATCCCTCCCGCGTGCTCGAAGGGCGCGACATCAACGCCAGCGGAGCTTCGCCACAAGGATGAGCGTGCGCGCGGTGCTCTTCGACTTCGACTTCACGCTCGGCGACTCGGCGGATGCGATCGTGCACTGCTCCCGCGCCGCGTTCACGGACATGGGCCTGACGCCGGCCGAGCCCGCGGCGATCCGCCGCACCATCGGCCTGACGCTCCAGGCCTCGTTTCACGAGTTGACCGGCGGCGCCCTGCCCAACGACGAAGCCGCCGAGGAGTACAGGCGCTGCTACGTCGCCCACGCCGACCGCGTCATGACCGCGATGACGACGGTGTATGAGCCGGCCGCCGCGGTGCTCGCGACGATGCGCGCCCGCGGTGTCGGCACCGCCATCGTGTCCACGAAGTACCGCTACCGGATCGAGTCGATTCTCGAGCACGTGGGGCTTGCAGGCGCCGTGGACGTGATAGTCGGCGGCGAAGACGTCACCCGGCACAAGCCCGACCCCGAAGGGCTCCGGCGAGCGCTCGTCGGTCTCGGCGTCGATGGCGCCGAGGCGCTCTACGTCGGCGATCACCCCGTGGACGGACACGCCGCGGCCCGCGCCGGTGTACGCTTCGTCCGCGTGCTGACCGGAGAAGATTTCGGCGACGAGCCCTGGGCCGGCATTCGTGCCCTGGCGACGGTGGCCGACGTGGGTGCGCTGCCGTCCGTGCTCGATCGCTTGTGAGACGGGCCGCCTGAAGGCGGCCCCTACGAAGGAGGCACCATGCGAGTTGCCGTTCGCTCCATCGTCGTGACTTGCCTTGCGGCGATCGTCGTGCCGGTCGTGGGGCTGCGAGCCGACGGGCTGCCGAAGGCCACTCCCGAAAGCGTCGGCATGTCGTCGCAGCGCCTGGCGCGGATTGCCGCGGCGCTGAAGCAGGACGTCGACAACGGACGCATGCCCGGGGCCGTGATCGCCATCGCGCGCCGGGGGAAGCTGGTGTACTACGAGGCCTTCGGCTTCCTCGACAAGAGCAAGGGCACGCCGATGCCGAAGGACGCCATCTTCAGCATCGCGTCGATGACCAAGCCGGTCGTGGCCGCGGCGGCGCTGACGTTCTACGAGGAGAACCGGCTGCTCGTGCACGAGCCTGTCAGCACGTATCTGCCGCCGCTCAAGAACATGACCGTGGCCGTGCTGCGGCGCGACGGCAGCGGGAACGAAACCTTCGATCGCGTGCCGGCCCGCCGCCAGCCCACCGTGCAGGACTTGATGCGGCATACCGCCGGTTTCACCTACGGCAACCAGGGCACGACGGCGCTCCACAAGGCCTATCCGGGAGGATCGGGCAACGTCGCCGAGACGATGACTGGTGCCGAGTTCATCGATGCGCTGGCGAAGCTGCCGCTCCACTATCAGCCCGGCACGAAGTGGGACTACAGCTACGGTCTCGACATCCTGGGCCTGGCCCTCGAGAGCGTGGCCAAACAGCCGCTGGGGCGGGTGTTGCACGAGAGAATCTTCGGCCCCCTCGGCATGGGCGACACCGCTTTCACGGTGCCGAAGGAGAAGGTGGCGCGCATCGCCAGGGCGCTGCCGATGGATCCGGTCACCGGTCAGGCGCAGTCGATTCGCGATCAGACGCTGCCATGGAAGTTCGAGTGCGGCGGCGGCTGCCTCACGTCCACGGCGCTCGACTACCTGCGCTTTGCGCAGATGCTGTTGAACCGGGGCGCACTCGACGGCACCCGCGTGCTGGGCCGCAAGACCGTCGAGTACATGACAGCCGATCACCTTGGCCCCGACGTGGACGTCACGAGCCTGCACAACTTCCCGGTGGAGCACATCGACGGCTACGGCTTCGGGTTGGGCGTCGCGGTGCGGCGCGTGCCGGGCGTGGCCGGCATCATGGGGTCGCCCGGCGACTACCGCTGGTCGGGCGCGCAGGGCACGCTCTTCTGGGTCGATCCAAAGGAGGAGCTCGCAGTCGTCTACATGGCGCAGACGCCCGGCGCCATCCGCGCGCACTACCGCCAGGTGATCGCGACGCTGGTGCAGCAGGCGATTGTGGACTGATAGCGGCTGGGGTAAACGCCCCTGGCACGGCTCGCGTAGTAAACTCCCAGCGACAGCTGTTCCAGCCCCACAGCCCAGGACCTCCGTGGCCGACGCACCAAAACCACAACGCAAGTTCAACCGAACCATCGTCGAAGGACCGATCGGGGCGGCGGTGTGGATGATCGCGTGGCCGACGATGCTCCAGAACGTCATCGCCGGGCTTCAGGGGATCATCGACCACGCCATGGTCGGCAATATCGTCGGCTTCACCGGCAACGCCGCCATCGGCGTGAGCTGGCAGATCGTGCTGGTGGTGATCGTCTTCATCAGCTCGCTTTTCACCGGCATGGGGGTGCTGGTGTCGCGCTTCGCTGGCGCCAATCAGCCCGACAAGGTGAACCGCGTCGTCTATCAGGCGTTCCTCACCGCCGTCTTCATGGCCATCTTCCTGGCGATCATCGGCTACTTCGCGGCACCGGCGCTGCTGCGTCTGGTGAACGCGGCGCCCGAAGTGCAGAAGGAGGCGCTGCCGTTTCTGCGCATGATGTTCATGGGCATCCTCGGCATGATGATGTTCTTCATGCTGAGCGGCGCCTTCCGCGCCGCCGGCGATGCCAAGACACCTCTGCGCCTCGGCATCGGCATGACGGTGCTGACGATCATCTTCAACGTCATCCTGATCCGGATGTTCGGCACCATCGGCGCCGCCTTCGGGACCATCGCGAGCAGCACCACGGTCTCACTCTACGGCCTGTGGTTCCTGACCCGGCCCGGCTCCGTGATCCACTTCGAGCACGGCATGGATTTGAAGCCGGACTTCACGATCATCCGCTCGCTGTTCCGCTTCGGCCTGCCGACCGGCGTGCAGGGCATCGCGATGAACATCGGCGGCGTGTTCATGCTGCGCTTCATCGGCTCGCTCGAGCACAGCGCCGCCGCGCAGGCGGCGTTTGCGGTCGGCTACACCGAGCTCTTCTCGCTCATCACGTGGACGTCGAACGCGCTGATGGGCGCCTCGGCCACGATTGCCGGCCAGAACCTCGGCGCCGGCAACCCCGATCGGGCGGCAGCGGGCGTGCGCGTCGCGTCGCGCATCGGGCTCACCGTGGCGCTGGCCATCGGCGCGCTGTTCTGGCTGGTTCCGGAGTACCTCCTAGCCGTGTTCGGGATGAGCGATCCACAGGCGGTCACGCTGGCGACCGACCTGCTGCGATTCCTGAGCGTGTCGGGTCTCTTCGTCACCGTCGCGCTCAGCTACACCGGCGGGCTGCAGGGCACCGGCGATACGCGCAGCCCGCTCTACATCTCCATCGTCTCGCAGGTCATCCTCCCGCTCGGCTTCTGCACCATCCTGCAGGCGACGCGGGGGCTCCAGGCCAACGACATCTGGCTCGCCATCGTGCTGGGCCACATGACACGTTGTCTGCTCAGTTTCGGCCGCTTCCGCCAGCAGAAGTGGCGGAACATCCGAGTCGACATCGAACCGGCACGTACGTAGAGGCGCACCTCATAGAGGTGCGCCTGCACAGGCGGACCTCGGAGGTCCGCCTCTACGTACGAGCGTAAAATCGGCCAATGGCCGACTACGCGTCTTTCGCGGGCATCCCGCGTGTCCCGACACCCGTCAACGATCCCAACAAGGCGTATCTCCCCGGCTCGCCCGAGCGCGCGGCGCTCAAGGCGCGCCTGGCCGAGATGTCCGGCGAGCGCATCGAGATTCCGCTCATCATCGGCGGCGAGGAGATCCGCACTGGGCGCCTGCGCCAGGCCGTGATGCCCCACAACCACTCGCACGTGCTGGCCGACTGGCACGGTGCCGAAAGCGAGCACGTGCTGCGTGCCATCCAGGCGGCAGCCGAAGCGCGCCGCGAGTGGGCCTCGTGGGCGTGGCACGAGCGGGCCGCCGTCTTCATTCGCGCCGCCGAGCTGCTGGCCACCACGTGGCGCGCCACGATCAACGCCGCGACGATGCTGGGGCAATCGAAGACGGTGTTCCAGGCCGAAATCGACGCCGCCTCGGAGACGGTGGACTTCTGGCGCTTCAATCCGTTCTACGCGCAGCAGATCTACGAGGAGCAGCCGCTCAGCCCGTCGGGCATGTGGAACGCGGTGGAGTACCGCCCGCTCGAAGGCTTCGTCTACGCGGTGACGCCGTTCAACTTCACGTCGATCGGCGGCAATCTCCCGACGGCGCCGGCGCTCATGGGCAACACCGTGGTGTGGAAGCCGTCGGCGACGGCGATCCTCAGCGGCTACTACATCATGCGGCTGCTCGAAGCCGCGGGCCTGCCGCCCGGCGTCATCAACTTCGTGCCGGGCGATCCCGAGCTCATCTCCGAGATCGCGCTCACCTCGTCGGATCTCGCCGGCGTGCACTTCACCGGCAGCACCACCGTCTTCAACGGCATGTGGAAGACCGTCGGCGCCAACATGGGGCACTACCACAACTATCCGCGTCTGGTGGGCGAAACCGGCGGCAAGGACTTCATCCTGGCGCACGCGTCGGCCGACGTGGACGCGCTGGCCGTAGCCATCGTGCGCGGCGGCTTCGAGTACCAGGGGCAGAAGTGCTCGGCGGCAAGCCGCGTCTACATGCCGGCATCGCTGTGGCCCGGCGTCAAGGACCGCGCCGTCGGCATGATGCGCGATATCAAGGTGGGCGACGTGGCGGACTTCCGCACCTTCATGGGCGCCGTGATCGATCGACGCGCGCTCGAGCGGATCAGCGGATTCCTCGATGACGCGCGGCGCAACGCCAGCATCATCCAGGGCTCCGGCGCGCACGACGATCGCGGCTTCTTCGTCGAGCCGACGCTGGTCGAGACGCGCAATCCAGCCTACCGGCTGCTGTCCGAAGAGATCTTCGGCCCCGTCGTCACCGCCTATGTCTTCCCGGATTCGCAGTGGAACGAAACGCTGAGCCTGATCGACCGGACGTCCCCCTATGCACTCACGGGGGCCGTGTTCGCCACCGACCGGAGCGCCACGCGGCAGGCGGCGAGCGCGCTGCGGAACGCCGCCGGCAACTTCTACGTCAACGACAAGCCGACCGGGGCGGTGGTGGGGCAGCAGCCGTTCGGAGGTGCCCGCGGCTCGGGCACCAACGACAAGGCCGGATCGAAGATGAACCTGATGCGTTGGGTCAGCGCCCGGACGATGAAGGAGAACTTCGTCCCGCCCACCGCCTACGCTTATCCGTACATGTCCGAGGAGTGATGTCCTGAGGTCTAAGGCCCAAGGCCCAAGGTCGGGTAGACTCCGGCCATGACGACGATTGGCGACCGCTACGTTCTGGCCGGCAAGCACGACCACGACCGGCTGCGGGTGATCAGCGAGATTCACGACGGGCGCACCCGCGACCTGCTGACGCGGGCCGGGTTGTCGTCGGGCCACCGCTTCGTCGAGTTCGGGTGCGGCCTGGGCTATGTCTCACGATGGGCGGCGACGCAAGGTGCCGTCGTCACCGGCATCGACGCCAGCGAGGATCAGATCGCGGCGGCGCAGGCGCTGACGCGCGAAGCCGTGGTCGATCACGTGGAATTCCGCGCCGGCAGCGTCTACGAGCCGGGTCTCGAACCCGGAAGCGTCGACGTCTCGTATTCACGCTGGTTGATGGTCCATCTGCAGCGGCCGGTCGATGCGATGCGCGCGATCTACGCCGCGCTGAAGCCCGGCGGCGTGATGGTGTGCGAGGAGGCCGACGTCAGCGCGGTATACGCCGAGCCGCGATCGGCCGCCTATGAGGAGATGCGCGAAATCGCCCTGTCAGCCGGCCGCGCCCGCGGCGTCGACTACGCGGGTGGACGCTGGGCGCACACGTCGGCGCTCGATGCCGGCTTCGAGCTGGTGCATGTGGACGCCTACCATCCGCACTACCTGACCGGCGATCACAAGGGTTTCTGGAACTGGACGCTGCGCAACGCCGGCATCGGCCTGGTGACGGAAGGTGTGCTGCCGATGACGAAGCTCGAAGAGCTCATCGCGGGCATGAACCAGGCCGACGAGGCGCCCGACACCGTCGTGGCGCACTGTCGCATGCACCAGATCGTTGCCAGGAAACCCGTCGGCTCTGGGCTCTAGGCTCAGAAGTCCCAGCGTGCCGCGAACTTCACGAACCGCGGCTGAATGATCGAGGTGGCGTTCCGCCAGGCCACGCCGTAATTCTGCACTTCCTGCAGGATCGCGTCCGAGTTGAACGCGTTGTAGAGGTCGACGTCCAGATCGACGCTCCCCTTGGACGTTTTCACGACCTTGGTGAAGCGCAGGTCGAACTGATTGAGGCGGTCGCCAAACTGCGTGCCCGTCGGCAGACCTCTGAACCCGAACGCATCGACCCAGGCCGGAATCAGATTGACCGACGACGACCCCGAGGAGAAGTCGCGTCCCAGTCCAGGCGCGGTGCCGGCGTAGGTGTTGTAGGCATTGATAATCGGGCCCGGCACGCTCTGGAACGTCCCGCTGACGCGGATGCCGTACCACGGCGTCTGGTACGACACGTACCCCTTGACGTTGTGCTGCATCGGTTCGCTCACCCGGCAGAACGGGAAGATGATGGCCGTCGCCTGTCCGGTAATCGCGAGGAACGACGACTCCGGCACCTGGGCGCGCACGTCGCAGACGTCCGTCAGCCGCCGCCCGCTGCTGATGCCGCCCTGGAGAATCAGGTTGCTGAAGCGGCCGTTGGCTGTGAGGTCGAAGCCGTCGAAGTGCTCGACGTGTTTGCCGAACTGCGCGTCGTCTTTGACCACATTGCGGCTCAGACCGAGTTTGTTCGGATTCAGATCCGGGATGCCGGTGATGACCTGTCCCGAGTTCGGGAGGCCCGCGTTCGTGGGCACCGTGGCGCTGTAGAACGTGTAGTCGGACCGGCTGACGAGCTCGTTGTCGGTTACCCAGAAGTTCCCCAGCGCGCGACGGAAGAACGCGGCGCTGACGGACGCCTTCGGGATCACCTCCCGCTGCACGCCGATCGAGTACTCCCAGTTGTACGGCCGCACGCCCCAGCCGTCGAGAATCTTCGGGTCCCACGTCGTGGCGAGCGCGGGATTCCCGAAGTTCGCGTTGTCCCAGGGGCCGCACAAGTCGCGTGTGGGATCGAACGTGGGTCCGAAGAAGTTCTGGGGCGCCGGATTGGACAGATCGCAGTCAGGCGTTCTGTTCCCGTTGTTGTCGAACCACAGGCGGCTGGTGGAGGTCACCAGGCCATTGGCAGCCGGATCGTTGGCGCGGGCGACGCCGATCGAGTCCTGCAGCACGCCGCGGCTCACGCTGCCCTTGAGGGCCGTCTTCCCGGTGCCGAACAGGTCGTAGGCGACATTGATCCGCGGATCTATGTCCTTCCAGTTGGGCACGTTCTTGATTTCCGGCGAGCTCACATTGCGGTTCGGCAGCCACGGCCCCGGCCCGTAGTGGTAGGCATCGACCGACTCGTTCTGGAAGTCGAGCCGGACGCCACCGCTCAGCGTCAACCGCTTCATGGTCCACGAGTCCTGCGCGTAGATCCCGAGGTTGTAGTTCAGCCGGTCCACCCATCCGGCCAGCGGTGAGGTAATGGTCGCAAGCAGCGGCGCCCCGTTGAGCGAGATGATGTAGTAATCGGCGTTCGCGTGGTTGCTGTTTCTGCTTTCGAAGTGCCCCCGCTGCATCTGCGTGCCGACCTTGAAGCTGTGGCTACCCGTCACGTAGCTCACCGAGCCCTTGAAGGTCTGCGACGGCAATCGATCGTCGGAATCGTTGAACCACGCCGCGCGATGCGCGAAGTTGAACGGGACGTCCGGGCCGCCGAGCTCGAAGATCGGCACGCCCGCGATGTCTCCCGGGACCTGCGTGATCGTGTCGGGGCTCTCGCCAGGCGCGATCCCCGCTTCGACGAGCACCTTGTTCGTGGCGGTGTACGACCACGTGATGGTGCTCAACTGCGTCGGCCAGCGGACGATTTGCGTCGCTTCCGGCGACTGGAAGAGGATCTGCTGCAGCCAGTGCGGATCGTCCTTGCGCTGGTACGCGTACCAGCCCGAGATCTTCTGCTTCACCGTCGGCGCCCAGGTGAAGCGGATGTTGTTGTCCGCGGTCCACGTGCCGGCATACGCCTGTCGTGTCAGATCGGGCTTGCGTACGAAGGCCGATGGATCGACGGCGTAGTACTGCCCGGCCAGGTAGTACTCGTTGGTGAAGTACCGCGACGTGTAGTAGAACCACAGCTTGTCGCGCTTGATCGGTCCGCCGATGGCGCCGTTGATGTCGTAGAGCTTCTTCAGCGAATCGGTGGTCGAGGCACCCCTGGAGCGAAGCCGATCGTTCACGTTGCTGCCCTGGAGAGACGGCGCGGAACCATTGGCGAGCAGCGAGCCGTGGAACGTGTTGCCCCCCGACTTTGGAATCGCGTTCATGATCACGCCGTTGGTCCCCGACTCCGGCATCTGTCCCGAGAACGAGAGGTTGACCTCGTCGTAGATGAGCGCCGAAAGGCTCATGTTCGTGAGGTTCGAGCTGAGATACATGTTGCCGATGCGCATGCCGTCGATCATCGACACGCCGTCGCCGGGGATTCCGCCGTGCACGGAGACCTGGGTTCCCGTCTGATCGCCCTGGGTCCCTCCGACGTCCCGGTTGCCGAAGAACGCGGAATTGATGGCAGGGATGAGCTGCGCCACGTTCACCCACGATCCGCCTGTTGGGAGTTCCTTGAACGTCCGGTCGTCGGCCACGGTGGTCTGGGCGGTCGACTGAAGATCGACGACCGGCGCCCCACCCGTCACCGTAATGGTCTCTTGCACGGCGCCGACACGCATATCCGCGTCGATGGTGGACGTCACGTTGATCGACAGGTTCACTCCTTCGCGCCTGACGGTACTGAATCCTGTCAGCGTGAATGTGATGACGTAAGCGCCGGGCGGCAGGTTGATGATCCGATATTGACCGGTGCCGTCCGTGACGGCCGTCCGGACCTTTTCAATGAGCGCCGGGCTCGACGCTTCCACCGTGACGCCGGGCAGGACCGCGCCCGAAGCGTCTTTCACCGTACCCGTTACGGTGCCGAGCACCTGTGCCGTGCTGACCGACGGCATGCTCGCGAGTCCCAGGGCCAGGAGCAGGATTGCTGCGTGCTGTCGCAGAACTCTCCGCATCGTTTCCCTCCGGCACGGCCCGCCGCCGCAACTGGAGAGCTTTGGCGGACAAGTCATGTTTCGATGTATGTTTTTGCTGTGCGAAAATCTGTTCTCTGAACGCAAAACGTATACGCCTCACCGCCACGACTGTCAAGGCGCAGGCGCGCAAATCTCCCGCGGTTCGAAAGAGCTGGCGCCCTTTCTGATCACCTTCACGCCGCGAAGATGCGCGGCAGGACGCCTCCGGGGCGGCCGAAATGGGGGACGGTGTCGTCCGGCGCGCCTGGGCCCGGCGTGACAAAGCGCGCGAGGCTTGGCGAGTAGTACAAGCAGCCCATCTCGTCCGGGGGGCGGCTGCGGACGAAGGCCTCGGCATCGGACAGCGCGGTGAGCCATCGCGTCTTCATGGCTGGGAGATCGATCGGGTGCTCGAGCCTGAGCCTTGCGAAGTCGTCCGCGTGGTATTTGCCCCTTCGCCGCAGAATCTCGAGGAGCGCCAGCGGCGTAAACCCCGGGTCCTTTCCGGCGGCGGCCCAGCACAGCGCGCCGAGTGGCAGCACTCGATCGTGCAGATCGAGGATGTCGAGAAAATCCCGCGCTTCATCGCGTCCGGCGAGAGCCAGCAGCTTGTTCACGGCGAGGTCGACCGGGTGCAGCGTGTAGCCGGCGATCTCACTTCGGATGGTCGGCATGAAGCGCCACGCCGAGTCGTGCGCCCATTCCACTTTCGTACTCGCGCGATCGCGGAAGACGGTCGCCCGGGTATAGCCGGGCAGTTGCATCTCGCCGGAAACCGTGTGCCCGGCGGCGCGCAGCGTCTGTTCGTCCGTCGTGTAGGCTTCCGCAACGCGCTCGACCGAGTCGTGGAAGTAATCGAGGTCGTTGCTGTATCGCGTCGTGTGCGGCTCGATATGGATGGCCGCGCCTCCGGCCAGGTAGCTGTCGAAGCTCCGGTTGGCGGATAGCAGTCGCGCCACTTCTTCCTGATACGGCGTTAGCGGCACAGTCGGGCTCCGAGTTCCCAGCCCGCCCGGCCGCCAAACTTCATCAACTGATCGGCGACCCAGACCACGTCGCGAAGTGAGATCCGGTAGTCCGGGTCGTACGACCAGAAGCAGCGCGTGTGAAACCGCCGAAACGCCCGACGCGCTTCACGAACGCGCACCATATCCCGCGCAGCGTCTGGCGCGAGCGAGCGCCGGCTCTTTCGGCCGCCGCGGCGGCCGATCGCCGAGAGGTAAGAGCGGACTGTCGGATCCATGCGGAACGTTACCCGCTTATGATACACGACCGATAGGCGGCCGCCACTCGAAGCCGACTGCTCGCGACGTTCTTACTCGTGTGGGAAGGGCAGGAGGACGTCGGTCAGTTGATCTTGACCAGCTCGATGTCGAATACCAGCATGCCGCGGGGCGAGCCGGACTGACCCTTGTACGCGAGGTCCTGTGGAATCCAGAACCGCGTGCGCTCGCCTTCGACCATCAGCTGCACGCCTTCGGTCCAGCCCTTGATCACTTCGTCGAGCCGCATCGTCGTGGGGTTGCCGCGCGGAACCGAGCTGTCGAACATCTTGCCGTCCGTGGTCCAGCCCGTGTAGTGGACGAGCACTTCGCGCAGACCGTCCGGATGACGGAAGCCCGTGCCCGGCCGCAGCACGCGGTAGGCGAGCCCCGACGCGGTGCGCTTGGCGTCCTTCGGTACCTCGGCGACGTCGGGCGGCGGAATCGTCGGCGACGGACGGGTGTCGACCAGCTCGATGTCGAACACCACTGTGCCCAGAGGCTTGCCGGCCTGACCCTTGTAGGCCAGCTCCTGCGGCACCCAGCAGCGCCGCTTCTCGCCCACGACCATCAGCTGCACGCACTCCTTCCACCCGGCCATGACGCGGCTGAGCGTAAAAGTGGAGGGGTTGCCCCTCGCGACGGTGCTGTCGAACATCCGGCCGTCCTTGGCGGCCCACCCGGTGTAGTTCGCGGTGACGACGTCGGTGGCGTTCGGCTTCTCGGCGCTCGTGCCGGGCTTCACGACCTTCGAGATCAGGCCGGTGGCGCTCTTGGTGGCGTCGGCGGGCGGAGCCGTCAGATCGGGAGGCGGCGTGAGATCGCTGACCTGCGCGGCGGCCAGGCTCGGCAGCGCCAGCGTGGCGATGGTGAAGGCGATCGCGGTAACGGGGCGGATCGAGGTACGCATGCTCGCCCCTATTTTAGTTCGGGGCGGGCGTCGCTAGCTCTCGAGCAGCAGGTGCCCCGGATCCTCGATGAATTCCTTGATTTTCACCAGGAACTGCACGGCTTCGCGGCCGTCCACGATGCGGTGGTCGTACGACAGCGCCACGTACATCATGGGGCGGACGACGACCTGCCCGTTCACTGCCACGGCGCGCTCCTGAATCTTGTGCAGGCCCAGGATGGCCACCTGCGGCGGATTCAGAATCGGCGTGCTCAGGAGCGATCCGAACACACCGCCGTTGGTGATGGTGAAGGTGCCTCCCGCCAGATCCTCGAGCGTGAGCGTGCCGTCGGACGCCTTTTGCGCGTACGCGCGAATGGCCTTCTCGATTTCGGCGAACGCCATCCGGTCGGCGTCGCGCAGCACCGGTACCACGAGCCCGCCTTCCGCGCCCACGGCCATGCCGATGTCGTGGTACGGCTTGTAGACAATCTCGTTGCCCTGAATCTCGGCGTTGAGCTGCGGAAACGCCTTGAGCGCGGCGATGCTCGCCTTGACGAAGAACGAGGCGATGCCGAGGTTCATCCCGTAGCGCTTCTTGAACGACTCCTTCTGTCGTTCGCGCAGACCCATCACGGCCGTCATGTCCACCTCGTTGAAGGTGGTGAGCATGGCGGCGTTGTGCTGCGCCTCCACCAGGCGGCGTGCGATCGTCTCGCGCCGCTTGGTCATCCGCACGCGCGTCTCGCCGCGATTTCCGGCAGGCACGGCGGCGGCCGGCGCTGGCGCCGGAGCTGGGGCGGGCTTCGATACCGGCGCTGGAGCTGGCGCAATCGCCGCCTGGACGTCCTGCTTCATCACGCGGCCGGAGCTGCCCGTGCCCTGTACGGTCCCGAGATTCACGTCGTGATCTTTGGCCACGCGCCGCGCGGTGGGGGTTGCACGAAGGTCGTCGGCGGTCGCACCGTTCGCCGAGCCGTTGGGCGCCGGAGCAGCGGCCTTGGCCGCCGGCTTGGACTCGGCCGACGCCGCCGGCGCGGCCGCGCCGCTCTCGTCCACCACGGCGAGCAGCTCGCCGATCTTGACGTCCTCGCCCTCCTGGCGCGCGATGCTGGCGATGACGCCGCTCTTTTCCGCGCTCACCTCGAGGTCGATCTTCTCGGTTTCCAGCTCGACGACCGCCTCGCCCACGTCCACGCGATCGCCGGGCTTCTTCAGCCACTTGGCAATGCGTGCCTCGACCACCGACTCACCGAGCTCTGGAACAACGATGTTGGACATGACTCTCTTTCACTGTATAGCGAGGCGCAGCCTCGCTATTTCTTGGCGGCCGTGGGGGCCAGGCTGCGCACCGGCTTCGACCACACCACCGACGGCGACAGCATATCGGTCTGCAGGTCGAAGGCCAGCTCGACGAGCACCTTCTGGTTGACCTGGTGCCACGCCGAGGATCCCTCGGACGGGCTCGAATTGCGGGCGCGGCCGATGTAGCGCAGGCCGCAGCGGTCGCCGAGCAGCTCCTCGAGCCGCGGGGACATGAACTCCCACGCGCCCATGTTCGACGGCTCTTCCTGTACCCAGGCCACCTCGGCGAGCGACGGATAGTGCTCGAGCACCTCGCGCAGCGCGACGTTGGGGAACGGATAGAGCTGTTCCACGCGGCAGATCGCCACCTCTTTGGCGCTGGCGCGCCGCTCGTGGCTGATCAGATCGATGTAGACCTTGCCGCTGCACAGCACCAGGCGGCGCACGCTCTTCGCGCGCGCGAGCGCCTCGGGATCGTCGAGCACGGATCGGAAATGACCCTCGGTGAGCTCCTGGGGCGTCGAGCTGACGGCCGGATGCCGCAGCAGGCTCTTCGGCGTCAGGACGATGAGCGGCAGCGGGTCCTTCTCGAGCAGCGCGGCCTGCCGGCGCAGCACGTGGAAGTACTGCGCGGCCGTCGTGCAGTTGACCAGGCGCAGGTTGATGTCGGCGGCCGCCTGCAGGAAGCGCTCGGGCCGTGCGCTCGAATGTTCGGGCCCCTGCCCCTCGTAGCCGTGCGGCAGCAGGAACACCAGCGACGGTTTCAGCCCCCACTTCGATCGGCCCGACGTGACGAACTGATCGAGGATGATCTGCGCCCCGTTGATGAAGTCGCCGTACTGGGCTTCCCAGATCACCAGGTGCTTCGGCTCCTGCATGTTGTAGCCGAATTCGAAACCGATGGTGGCCGCTTCGGTGAGCGGGCTGTTGTGGATCTCGAACGAGCCGCGCGCCTGCGACAGCTGCTGCAGCGGCACGTGCTCGACGCCGGTCACCGCGTCGTGCAGCACCGCGTGGCGGTGGCTGAACGTCCCCCGCTGCACGTCCTCGCCGGTGAGCCGCATCGGCACGCCCTCGGCCAGGATGCTGGCAAACGCCAGCTCCTCGGCGCTGCCCCAGTCCACCGTGCGCTCTTTGGTGTTGGTCAGCATGGCGCGCTTCCGATCGCGCACGCGCTCGAGCTTCTTGTGGACGTGGAAGCCCTCGGGAGTCGACAGCAGCGATTCGCTGAGGTCGCGCAGCAGCTCGATCGGCACGCCGGTGTGCGTCTTGGCTGCCAGGCCGGGCGCGGCCGGTGTCGGGATCGGCGGCACGTAGTCTTGATCGGGCTTGAGCGCGGCAAACGTCTGCTCGAGCACGGTGAAGTGCTTCTTCACGAGGCCGTCGGCGGTTTCCTGCGACAGCGTGCCGTGCTTGACCAGCGAGTCGGCGAACTGCTCGCGCACGGTCGGGTGCGTGCCGATCTGCTTGTACATCACCGGCTGCGTGAACGCCGGCTCGTCGCCTTCGTTGTGTCCGTGGCGGCGGTAGCCGACCAGGTCGATCAGGAAGTCCTTCCGGAACCGCGCGCGGTACTCCCACGCCATCCGCGCCGCCTCGAGGCACGCGGCCGGGTCGTCGGCGTTAACGTGGATGATCGGAATCTTGAAGCCGCGAGCCAGGCCGCTCGCGTAGCTCGTGCTGTAGGATTCGCCGGGCGTGGCGGTGAACCCGAGCTGGTTGTTGGCGATGATGTGGATGGTGCCGTCGGTGTGATAGCCGTCGAGCCGCGACAGGTTGAGCGTCTCGGCCACGATGCCCTGGCCGGGAAACGCCGAGTCGCCATGGATCAGCACCGGCAGCGTCATCGCGCCGTCGAAGATCGGGGCGCCCCCGCGGTTCGCCAGCGTGCCTGCGGCGCGCGCCATGCCCGCCACGACGGGATTCACGGCCTCCAGGTGGCTTGGATTTGGCGCCATCGACACCCACATGTGGCCGCCCGCCGGCGATTCGGCGGTGCCGCCCGCGTGGTACTTCACGTCGCCCATGAAGCCGAGATCCATCCGCAGCATCTGCACCGCGATCGGATCCTTGAACTCGGCCAGGATCTGCGCGTACGGCTTCTGCAGGATGTGCGCGAGCACGTTCAGCCGCCCGCGGTGCGCCATACCCAGCATCATGTGGCGCGTGCCGGTGCCCGCCGCTCCCGACATGATTTCGTCGAGGACCGGCAGCAGCATGTCGAGCCCTTCGATCGAGAAGCGCGTCTTCCCGGTGAAGGTGCGCTGCAGGAAGCGCTCGAACACTTCCACCTGGGTGACGCGGTCGAGCAGCGCTTCGGCGTTTGCCGGATCCATCGATGGCAGGTAGCGGCCCGACTCGGCGGCCTCGCGCATCCACGCGCGCTCGGCGGGCACGAACAGGTGCGCGATGTCGAACCCGGTGGTGGAGCAGTAGACGCGCCGCAGCTTCTCGATGGCCTCGTAGGCGTTCGACGAGCTCTCGGCGGGCGGACCGCCGACGAGCGACGCGGGCAGCCGTTTCAGATCGTCGTCGGTGATGCCGTGCGTCTTCGGATGCAGCGTCGAGTCGCCGATCTGCGCCGAGCCGAGCGGATCGAGCTGGGCGGCCAGATGGCCGAACCGGCGGATCGACTCGGCCAGATTGGCCGCGCCCACGATCACGTGCAGGTCGGGGACGGCGCCGGCCGCCGTCAGCGGCGCCGGCTCCTGGCGAACGGCATCGGCCGGAACCCACGACTCGAACACCGCACGCGTGGCCGGATCGACCGACTGCGGGTCTTGTCGATATTTTTCGTACAGCTCGAGAACGTAGCCGGCGTTGATCCCCGAGATCCGCTCCAGTGTCATCCTTGGATTTCCTGTAACTTCCTATGCTAGCGCACTGAAAGAAGCCTGATGATCCAGCTTATCGGCATCGACGTGGACGGGACATTGCTCGATTCGGGGGGGCGTTTCCCCCAGGCCAATCGCGATGCCATTCATGCTGCCGTGGACGCCGGCGTGCACGTCGCCCTCGTAACCGGAAGGAGTTATCCCTTTGCCCGGCCGGTGGCCGAGGGGCTGCCCGGGAACCTCACGCTGATCGTCAGCAACGGCGCCGTGGAGCGTGGCATGGACGGGTCGACGCGGGCGCGGCGGCTGCTCGACAAAAATGTCGCGCGGACCGTGCTCGACGCCAACGCCGGCCATCGTGCCGCGACGGCACTCGTCTTCGATCGCGACGTGCACGGACAGATCGTGTTCGAGACGATGGACTGGTCGCATCCCGGCCGCAAGGGCTACTGGGCGCGCAACAAGTCGTACATCGCGCGCAGCGTTCCGCTCGAAGACGCGCTCACCGAGGATCCGATTCAGGTGATGTTCAACGGTGGCTACGCGGCCATGCGGGTGCTCGCCGACGAGATCCGCGCGCAGGCGCACGAGGTGAACGTGTCGCTCACCGAGTACGTGGATCGCGACTTCTCGCTCGTGGACGTCACCAGCCCCGTCGCCACCAAGGGGCGTGCGCTCGAGAGCTGCGCGCGCGGCCTCGGGCTCGCCCGCGAGCAGGTGATGGCAATCGGCGACAACTTCAACGACCTCGAGATGCTCGAGTTCGCGGGCACGCCCGTGGTGATGGGCAACGCGGTGGAGCCGCTGAAGACGCGGGGGTTTCACGAAACCGGCAGCCAGGACGAGGCCGGCGTCGCTCAGGCGATTCAACGGCTCGTGCTGAAGAGTCGGTCTAGCACGTAGAGGCGGACCTCCAGGTCCGCCTCTACGTACTACGTACGCGAATACGTCGCCGTTACCACGGTCTTGATGCCGCCGCGGACGGTGAAGTCGCCGACGACCGTCATGCGACGTGGTCCGCACGCGGCCACCAGATCGTCGAGGATCTGATTCGTGACCGCCTCGTAGAAGATGCCTTTGTCGCGGAAGCTGATCATGTAGTACTTCAACGATTTGAGCTCGATGCAGCGATCGGCCGGCGTGTAGGTGATGCGGATTTCGCCGAAGTCGGGCAAGCCCGTCTTGGGGCACACCGAGGTGAACTCAGGGCAGCTGATCGCGATCTCGAACTCTCGATCCGGACGCGGACTCGGGAAGGTTTCAAGCGTGGCCGTGCTTGACATGCGCCGGGAATTTTAGCATTTTGGCCCGAATTCCACGGTTTCCCGCCCGCGATTCGTTGACACGTGATCGGGCGCACGATAGCATTGGGGCCGATTTCCTTAGGTTTTCCGCGGCAGTGCGACGCGCGCTTCACTGCAACGGGCTGACGGTCGCGCGCATCGATTGGGGGGACGCAATGGCAGAGGCCCGACGCATGGGCAAATCCGAGCTGTTCTCGCACTTTGCAGATCGCTTTGAAATGAAGCGGACGCAGGCGCGGGAGTATTTCGACGAGCTTACCGCGCTCGCGGAGAAAGAGCTGAAGCGGTCCGGCGAGTTCGTGCTGCCGGGCATGGTGAAGCTCGTCGTCCAGAAGCGCAAGGCGCGTATGGGTCGCAACCCCGCCACTGGCGAGGCCATCAAGATCCCGGCCAAGACGGTGGTGAAGGCGCGCATCGCCAAACAGTTGAAGGACACTGTTCTTCCGAAGAAGTAGCCCTTCCGAAGCAGTCGTCAGGAACGAGACATCGGTTTCAACGCGGACGGCGGCGATCAGCCGTCACGGTACCCCCCTTTGACCCGGCGCCGATTTTCGCGCCGGGTTTCTTTTTGTACGGATCGGCACCGGATCCGTCGGGCGCGCCGTTGCCGCCGCGGATGAAGCGCTTGATCTCCTGCACTTCGAGCTTGGTCATCTTGAACTTGAGCGTGCTGAGCGGCATCCCCAGCGCCTTGGCCGTGGCGGTGGTGTTCCAGCCGTTCGACTCCAATGCCCGAATCAGGTAGTTGCGTGCGAAGGCGTCGACCGCCACGTCGAACATGTTGCCGCCCGTCGACGGCGCCGCCGCGGCGCCCGGATTGACGAGGAAGTCGTAGGGCAGATCCTCGTCGGTGATCCAATCCTTCTCGGTCACCGCCACCAGCCGCTCGATCAGGTTCTCGAGCTCCCGAATGTTGCCCGGCCACCACTGAGCGGACAGGATCCTGAGCGTCGACTCGGCAATGCCCTGGATGTTGCGCCGGAACTTCACGTTGTAGCGGCGCAGGAAGAAGTTGGCGAGCTCGGGAATGTCCTCGACGCGGTCGCGCAGCGCCGGCATGCGGATCGGGATGATGTTGAGGCGGAAGTAGAGATCCTCGCGGAAGCGCCCCTCGCGCACCGCCTTGTCGAGATCGACATTGGTGGCCGCGATCAGCCGGAAGCTGGTCTTGATCGGATGCGTGCCGCCGACGCGTTCGATCTCGCTTTCCTGAATCGCACGCAGCAGCTTGGCCTGCAGCTCCAGGCGGAGATCCCCGACCTCGTCCAGGAAGAGCGTGCCGCCAGACGCCAGCTCGAATTTGCCGATCTGCTGCTTGATGGCGCCGGTGAACGCGCCCTTCTCGTGGCCGAAGAGCGTGCTCTCGACCAGCTCCTTCGGAATGGCCGCGAGGTTCACCGCCACGAACGGCGCGCTTGGATCGCCCGCCTGCCGATGAAGAAGGCGCGCCAGCAGCTCCTTGCCGGTGCCGCTCTCGCCGAGGACGAGCACAGTGGCCGGGCGCTTGGCGATGCGCTGCACCAGATCGACGATTTCGCGCGTGACGCGGCTGGCCCCGACCACGAACTCGCGGTCGCCCTGCTCGGCGAGCTCGGCGCTGAGGCGCAGGAAGCTGCGGTTCTGATCCTGGCGCTCGCAGGCGCTCGCCACCAGCGTGCGGACGGCATCTTCGCCCGCGTTCTTCGCCATGTAGTGGAAGGCGCCGTGACGCATCGCCTCGATGGCGACGGCCAGCTCCTCGACCGGCGAGGTGACGACGACGGCGACGTGCGGGTAGTTCTCCTTGACAATCTTGAGTACGTCGATGGCGCTGATGCCGGGCAGCGTGACGTCGAGCAGCATGACGTCCACGCCTTCGCGCTCGGCCATGTGGATGGCGGTTTCGCCGGTGGCGGTGCGCAGCACGCGGTAGTCGCGGCGCAGGGCGCCGCTCAGGGCGTCGCGGCTTGCCTCGTCGCTGTCCACGACGAGCACCGTTTTACGGAGCTCGGCCATGGCGCGAGTATAAGGCGAGGCTTCGCCTCGCCTTATACTTTCTCCTTGCCCGCGCTTCGCGCGGGCGGCTCGGCTCCGCTGCGCTCCGCCTCGCACTGATCCTTGACACTCCCAATTCTCCCCGACACACTCCCAAGGGCGAGGAGATTGCTTGGCGAACGCATACGATGTGGTCGTGATTGGCGCCGGAACCGGCGGCTACGTGGCCGCAATCCGGGCCGCGCAGCTCGGAAAGAAAGTGGCTGTCGTCGAGAAGCAGAAGGCGCTCGGCGGCACGTGCCTGATCTGGGGCTGCATCCCCACCAAGGCGCTGCTCGAGCACGCGCACGCGCTGAAGGTGATCCAGAACGCCAAGGAGTGGGGCGTCACTATCCCGGCCGGTACCCCGGCGATCGACATGGGCCAGGTGCAGACCCGCAAGGACAAGATCGTCACCGGGCTCACCAAGGGCATCGAGTACCTGTTCAAGAAGAACAAGATCGACTGGATCAAAGGTACCGCGCGCCTGGCCGGCAAAGGCAAGGTGGTGGTGACCGAGGGCGATGCCCAGGAGCTGCAGGCGGCCGAGATCATCGTCGCCACGGGCTCCTACGCTCGCAGCGTGCCGGGCATCGAGATCGACCACACGCGCATCATCACCAGCGACGAGGCTATCCATCTCAAGGCAGTCCCCAAGTCGATCGTCATCATGGGCAGCGGCGCCGTGGGGGTGGAGTTCGCGTCGATCTACCGCCGCTTCGGCAGCGACGTCACCATCATCGAGCTGCTGCCGCGCCTGGTGCCGGTGGAGGACGAGGCCGTCTCCGCCGAGCTGGAAAAGTCGTTCAAGAAGCAGGGCATCACCGTGATGACCGGCACCAAAGTGACCAAGGCCATGGCCGGCACCAAGGGCGTGGACATCGAGGCGCAGACGCCGGAAGGCGAGACGAAGAAGCTCTCGGCCGAGCTCCTGCTCGTCGCCACCGGGCGTGGACCGGTGACGGCCGGTCTCGGGGCCGAGGAGGTGGGCCTGGCGATGGAGCGCGGCTACATCAAGGTGGACGAGCTCTATCGAACCTCGGTGCCGAACATCTCGGCCATCGGTGACGTGGTGACGCTGGGCAACGGCAGCGTGCACCCGCAGCTCGCGCACGTGTCGTCCGCCGAGGGCATCCTGGTGGCCGAGCGCCTCGCCGGCCTCGACGTGAAGCCGCTCAACTTCGATCACGTGCCCGGCTGCACCTACTGCGATCCGGAGATCGGCAGCGTGGGCCTCACCGAGGCCGAGGCGAAGAAGCGCGGCTACGAGGTGGTCGTCGGGTCGTTCCCGTTCGGGGTGCTGGGCCGTGCCAAGATGGTGGGGGAGCCCGAGGGCTTCGTGAAGATCGTGGCCGACAAGCGCTACGACGAGGTGCTGGGCGTGCACATGATCGGCCCGCGCTCCACCGAGCTCGTCGCCGAAGCCGTGCTGGCGCTCCGGCTCGAGTGCACAGTTGAAGAACTCATCAAAACGATCCACGCTCATCCCACGTTTGCCGAGGCGGTACGGGAGGCTGCGCACGCTACGCACGGCGCCGCGATTCACCTGTGAGCACACACGCCCCAAGGTCCAAGGCCTAAGGCCAAAGGCCAGCATGCCTACACCGATCACGATGCCCCAGATGGGGGAATCGATCGCGGAAGGGACGATCGTCCGCTGGATCAAGAAGGTGGGCGACGCGGTCGATCGCGACGAGCCGCTCTTCGAGATCTCCACCGACAAGGTGGACGCCGAGATCCCGTCGCCGGCCGCGGGCGTGCTGCTCCAGATCAAGGTCAACGAAGGCGAGACGGTGCCGGTGGACAGCGTGGTGGGGCTGATCGGCGCCGCGGGCGAGACTCTGGCCGCCGGCGACACGGTGTCGGCATCCGCGGCGACGGCCGCAGCGGCTCCCGCGGCTCCGGGCATCGCGCCGGCGCCGGCGCGCTCGCCCTATCCGTCGAGCAACGGCTCGCCCGTGGCCCGGACGCCGAGCTCGGTGGAGGATCTCCGCCGCCGGAAGTCGTCACCCGTCGTCCGGCGGATCGCGCACGACCACAACGTCAACATCGAGGCGCTCAGCGGATCGGGTATCGGCGGACGGGTCACCAAGCGCGACATCCTCGGCTACATCGACCGCATCGAGACGCCCGCGATCGCGCGGCCGGGCACGCCGAGCCCCCGGGTCCCGGCGTATCAGCCCGGCGAGAACGTCGAGGTGAAGCCGCTCTCGGTGATGCGCCGCAAGATCGCCGAGCACATGGTGCTCAGCCGGCGCACGTCGGCGCACGTGCACACGGTCTTCCACGTGGACTTCACCACCGTGGACGGCATCCGGCGCCAGAAGAAGGCCGAATACGAAGCGGCCGGCGCACGGCTCACCTACCTGACCTTCGTCGCACGCGCGTGCTGCGAGTCGCTGCGCGCCTACCCGGTGCTCAACGCCGCGCTCGACGGCGACACGATCGTCTACAAGAAGGACATCAACCTCGGCATCGCGGTGGCGCTCGACAGCGGCCTGATCGTTCCGGTGGTGAAGCAGGCCGACGTCCTGACGCCGGTCGATTTGAGCAAGGCGATTGCCGACCTGGCCGAGCGTGCCAGGGCCAAGCAGCTGAAGCCCGAGGAAGTGCAGGCCGGCACCTTCACCATCACCAACCCAGGCCAGCTCGGGGCGCAGTTCGGCCTGCCGATCATCAACCAGCCGCAGGTGGCGATCCTGTGTGTCGGCGCCGTCGAGAAACGCCCCCTGGTGGTGAACGACGAGCTGGTCATCCGCACGATGTCGTATCTGACGCTCGGGTTCGACCACCGCCTCATCGACGGCTTCGCCGCCGACGAGTTCATGGCCGATCTCAAGCGGCGCATCGAGCACTTCGATCCCGCGGGCCTCTGAGGTCGCAGCCGTGACGCGGGTCCTCGAGGTCCGGCGGCTCGGGACCGTGAGCTACCCCGAGGCGTTGGGCATGCAGCGCGCACTGGTCGAGGAGCGGCGCGCGGAGCGCGTGCCCGATCTCCTCATCCTCCTGCAGCATCCCGCCGTCATCACGCTCGGCGTCAAGGGCGACGGCGGGCGCTCCAACGTCGTCGCGACACCGGACCGACTGTCGGCGCTGGGGATTGCGGTGGAAGAGACCGGCCGCGGGGGCGACGTGACCTATCACGGGCCGGGTCAGATCGTCGGCTACCCGATCCTCGACCTGCGTCCGGACCGGCAGGACGTGCACCGCTACGTGCGCGACCTCGAGGACGTGATGATCCGCACGTGCGCCGACTACGGCGTCACCGCCGGGCGCATCCCCGGGTTGACCGGCGCGTGGCTCGGTGCGGGAAGTGGAGCCGCGGAGAAGATCGGCGCCATCGGCGTCCGCATCTCACGCTGGATCACCAGTCACGGGTTCGCATTCAACGTCTCCACGCGCCTGGATCACTTTCAGCTGATCGTGCCGTGCGGTATTACCGACCGCGGGGTGACGTCGCTCGAGAAGGCGACCGGCCGGACGATCCCGATCGATGAAGTCGAGGATCGGGTCGTTCAGCACTTCGAGGCGGTGTTCGACCGCCAGGTCGGGCAGGTCTAAAGACCTGCCCCTACGAAAGCTCTTACCGCCCCTCCCGCCCTATTCGGGGAACAAGTCCCACCGAATGCCCGCGTACATCACGTGGAAGTGATCGTCGTGCCGCTCGTAGACCTGCATCGGCTCGCTGAACAGACCGCCCACGTTGTTCATGCCGGACATCTGCAGCGTGCCCGATGACGCGTCGTAGGCGAACGTCCCGCCGCTGAGCGGCACGTTGTAGAAGCCGGCGTTGGCCTGCACCTGGAACGTCGAGTTGGGGTTGAGCGCCAGCTGGAATTGCATCTGCTGGTTTTCGTGGTTGACGGCGCGATAGCGCCCCACGGGGCTGAACCCCGTGCCCACCGGTTGCGGTTCGACCGGCTCCGGCGCTGGCCGGGGCGGCGCCGGTCGCGGCGTGACTTTGCCGTCGTCGTTGCTGACCGGAGTCGGTGCCGGTGAGCCAGTCGTCGCGGGTGGCGAATCCCCGCCGTTGTCCTGGGCGAAGTCGCTCTTGATCTGCCAGACGACCAGCGTGACGAGCAGGGCGAGGACGGCGGTAATCGTGGCGACGGTGCCGAACGTCCAGCGGCGCACCGTCGAGCGCCGCGACTCGCTCGCCACCTCGGACTCGATTTGCGCAATGAGCTGGTTGACGCCCCTGTAGTCGCCGCCAGCCACGCGCACCTGCCGGAATTTCTGCAGCGCCGCCGCCTTCTTGCCGCGGTCGTAGAGCTCCTGCCCTTCGGTGAAGAGCCCGCTCCACTTGCGCTGATCGTTGGCCCATTTCAGGCGCGCGGCCACTTCGTGGTTGCTGGGCGCGAGCGACAGCGCGGCCTGCAGCGCCTGAATGGCGCCGAACCAGTCCTCCACGCCGATCGCGGCTTCGGCTTCGCCCCGCAGCGAGTTGATCTTCTGGTCGGCCTGGTGCGTGTTGCCCTCGGCCACCGGCTCGCCGAGCTCGGGCACCAGGCTGCGCACCAGTTTCTCGATGCCCTGGTCGTAGTACTCCTCGACGATGCGGATGGCGTTCCAGCGCGTGAGCGGCTTTAGGTCGTCGGGGAGGTGCTCGTCCTCCACCATCTCCGTGTTGCCGACGAGCACGGGGATGATCCGGATCTTCCGCGCCAACGCGGACCGCACCTCGACGCGGACGAAATCGTCCGGCGAGTCCAGACGCCTCGCTCCCTTTTCATCCGCGGCGCTGACCCACGTCGGCCCGATGACGGCGATGAGCGCGACGCTCGCGCCCACCGCGCGCTCGACGTGCGCCACGAAATCCACCCCGACGCCGATCTCGCTGACGTCGCGGAAGAACATGCCAGGAAAGGCGCGGTTGAGGCGGTCGTAGAGGCGCCCGGTCTGGGCCTGCGAGTCGCTGCGGCGATAGCTGATGAAGACCTTCGGCTGAGCCACTGGCGTGCTGATGATAACGTCCGCCGAGCTGGAGGCGAACAGGGGTCCGCCCCGCCGACTTACGGACGAGCTGGCGGCGACGGCAGCTTCGTCATCGCGGCTTCCGCCACTCCGCGGCCGGCCACGGCGGTCACCTCGATCCGCACGTGGCCCCAGGTGACCACGTCGCCGACCTGGGCCCCGCGGTCCAGCAGTGCGAGCACCAGCCCGCTCACCGACTGCACGTCCGGATGCTCGAGCGTGACGCCGAGCGCGTCGCCCGCGCTGGTCAAGCGGACGGTGCCGCGCACGACCAGGCGGCCAAGCGCGTCCTTCGAGATGGGCGGACGGCCGCGATCCTCGTCGATGTCGCCCACCACCTCCTCGAAGAGATCGCCGATGGTCACGACGCCCGCGGTGCCGCCGTGCTCGTCCATCACCACGGCCATGTGCGCCCGCGCGCGGCGCATCGCCGCCAGCACCTCGTCGAGCGGCGTCGTGGTGGGCACGTGCGGCAGCGGCCGCGCGTCGTGCAGCGTCACCGGCGTGCCGGCCACGATGTGGCGCAGCAGCGTCTTGATGTGCACGCTGCCCTCGATGTGATCGAGGTCGCCCGAGTAGACCGGATACCGCGTGTGCGGGGTTTGGCGGACGATGCCCTGCGCGTCATCGATCGCGGTGCCGGCGGCGATGCCCACCAGGCGGACGCGCGGCACCATCACCTCGCCGGCGGTGAGATTGCCGAACTCGAAGAGCTCGCGCAGGATGCGCCCCGACTCGCCGCGGAGCAGCCCGCGCTCGTGGCTTTCTTCGATGATGAACTGCAGCTCTTCGCTCGTGTGGTAGCGCTCGGCTTCGTTCTGCGCGCGCCTGATGCCGATCACCGCCAGCAGGCCGTTGCCGGCGGCGTTGAGCACCACGATGAGCGGGAGGAGCGCCACCTGGAGGGCCTCGATGATGGGCGACACGTACATCGACGTGTGCATGGCGGACTTCAGCGCCAACCCCTTGGGCACCATCTCGCCGATGACGATGTGCACGTAGGTGAGGATGCCGACCGCGATGCCGCTCGACAGCGCATGCGTCGCCACCCAGCGGATGGCGTCGAGCGGCGCCAGCCACCCCTCCACGTACTCGGCAATGACCTGTTCGCCATACATGCCGAGCCCCAGGCTCGCGGCTGAAATGCCCACCTGCGTGGTGGCGATGTAGCGGTCCTGCCGCCGCGGGTCGGCCAGGATGCGCGCCACCCGCGCCGCCAGCCGGCTGCCCTGGGCGGCCAGGTGATCGATGTTGGCCCGCGGTGCGCCGACGATGGCGAACTCCGCGGCAACGAACAGCGCGTTGGCGAGCGCGAGCGCGCCGATGACGAGGACGGGGATGGCGGCCTCGGTCATGCCCGCTCCTCGTCTTCGTCCGGTGGCATCACTCGGGTGGCGACCACCGATTCGATGGCACGATCGTGCACCTGTTCCACGCGGAACGAATAGCCGTCGATGGTGACGGTGTCGCCGGGAACCGGCAGCCGGCCGAGCGCTTCGGTGACGTAGCCGCCGACGGTGGTGGCGTCGGTTTCGAGCGCCGCGTCGAGGGCCGCCGCGGCATCCACGACGGTCATCGATCCCGGCAGCCGTATCTGACCTTCCACGATCTCCTCGTGGACCGGCTCGGCTGCCTTGAACTCGTCGCCTACCTCGCCCAGGAACTCCGCAAGCACGTCCTGCAGCGAGATCACGCCCGACGTGCCGCCGAACTCATCGACCACGAGCGCCTGGTGCGAACGGCGCTCGCGCATGTGGCGCACGACGCGATCGGCGGTGACGCTCTCGTGTACGGCGCTGATCGGCCGGCACAGCGTGGCGAGCGTGACGCCCGGCTCGCGCCCGCGCACCAGCCAGCGCACCAGGTCCTTGGTGTGCAGCACGCCCACGACGTTGTCGAGCGAGCCGCGATAGACCGGCAGCCGCGAGTACGGGCTGGCGGCGACGGCGCGGATCACCGCGTCCATCGACGTCTCCACGTCGAGCGCCGCCATCCGCGTTCGCGGCACCATCAGCTGCTTGGCCTGGCGGATGTTGAGGCGCAGGGCGCGCTGCAACCGGCGGTGCTCGTCGGGCTCGAGCAGGCCGCCCTCGCGGCTCTCGGCGATGAGTAGCTCGATCTCGTCGGGCGAGTGGATGTGCCGGTGCGCCTGCTGCGGCGCGCCGAGTAGTCGCAGGAGCAGCAGCCCGCTGCCGTTCAGCCAGCGGATGAACGGGCGGTAGAGCCAGAGCGACGCCACCATCGGCGGCAGCGTGTAGAGGGCGGCCGGCGTCGGGTACTGAAGCGCCAGCAACTTGGGCACGAGCTCGCCGAAGATCACCTGCGCCGCCGTGAGCGACAGCAGCACGATGACTGCCGCGGTGGTCTGCGCTGCCAGCGGCTGCAGCCCTCCGAGGCTCGCCAGCTGCGGCGTCAGCCACACCGCCAGCGTGGACTGCGCGTAGGCGCCCAGACCCAGGCTCGAGATGGTGATACCGATCTGGCACGCGGCGATGTAACGATCGCGCGCGGCCGGCGTCGCCAGTCGCGGCAGCAGCCACCGCGCCAGCGGGTTGCCGTCGTCTGCCAGCTGCCGCAGCCGGCTGTGACGCACGCTCACCGCGGAGAACTCGGCGGCGACGTAGACGGCGTTGACGAGAATCAGCGCCGCAGCGACGAGGATGGCCACGAGGACCATGCGCAGGGTCAGCGCTGCACGAACTCGGGCCGCGTGGGGCGGGCCGCGAGCCTGGCCGCGAGCTCGAACGCGAGCGTCGCGATCTGTGACGTGCCCTGGCTGTCGATCTTCTCCCAGTCGTCGCCGGGGCGATGGTAGTCGCCGTGGAAGCCGGTGAAGAAGTTGATGGCGGGTATCTGCCGCGACTGGAAGTTGGAGTCGTCGCTTCGACCGGCCCCGGGGCCCTCCCGCTTGATGCTCAGGCCGCGGAGCCCCTGGCCCGCGGCCCGCAGATCCTGCTCGATCGACGGTGCGTACTCGAGGCCGCTCACGTCGACGCTGCCGCGCGCCCGGCCCACCATGTCCAGGTTGAGCATCGCGATGGTGTCGGCCACCGGCACCGCCGGCGCTTCGACGTAGTGCGCCGAGCCGAGCAGACCGCGCTCCTCGCCGGCGAACGCCACGAACACCATCGTGCGGGGAAACCGCTCCCGCTGCGCCACCGCCTGCCGCGCGATCTCGATGACCGACGACGTGCCCGAGGCGTTGTCGTCGGCGCCGTTGTGGATCTCGCCGGTCCGCTCCGGCGACATCGACAGGTGCCCGCCCAGCCCGACGTGGTCGTAGTGGGCGCCGATGACGATCGCCTCCTTCGTGCGCGCGGGATCGCTGCCCGGCAGGACGCCGACGACGTTGCGCACGGTGCGGAGGTTCTTGGAGAGATGCTCCTGGTAGGTGATCGTGGCGCCGTTGAGGACGGTCGATCGCGGCAGCAGGTCGCCGTCGATGAAGCGCGCCAGCCCGTCCAGCAGGAATTGATCGAGGAGCGGCTGCGCCTCTTTGCGGCGGAGGCGCAGCACCGGAATCGGCTTGTCCTCGGCGTCGGGGTCTTTCGTGAACAGCCCGTAGTCGGCCTCGTCGAGCGCGTGGGCCGGATCGCCCACCACGATGAGCGCCCTGGCGCCACGAGTCCGCGCCGCGGCTTCCTTGGCGGCAAGACTGGACTCCATCACCGGCCGGGCGCCGTTCATCAGGCTGCTCGACAGCCGTTCCTGCGGCTCGTGGCTGAAGATGAGAACGACTTTGCCCGACACGTCCACGCGCCGGTAGTCGTCGTAGCCGATCGAGGGCACCACCAGGCCGTAGCCGGCAAACACGAGCGGCACCGATTCGAGCGCCACCGACGGTGCCGAGTCGGACGCGCCGGCCGGCGTCGCGAGCGGATAGTAGCTGGTGCCAAGCGTGAAGCGCTGCGTCTTGCCGCCGTGCGCGATCGAGAGCTCGTTGCCCTCGCCGACGTTGAGGCCGGCGACGAGCTCGAACGGCTGGAACCAGCTGCCCTTGTCGCCGCCCGGCTTCAGGCCGGCAGTGCGAAACCGATCGGCAATGTAGTCGGCCGCTCGTTCGAGCTCCGCCGATCCGTCCGCCCGGCCGCGCAGCTCGTCCGAGGCCAGGAACTTGATGTGGTCCAGCAGCGCAGACGGTGGAATGTCGCCAGGGCCGGCCGCGGCCACGCCGGCGAGCGCCAGCACCCCAGCCGCAGCAAACGAGCGCATGCGCGATCCTAGCAGGTCCATCGTTCGTAGAGGCGGACCTTCCGCCTTCGCCGAAGGCTTCGGCGGACTCGCCGTAGCTTTAGCGGAGGCGGTCAGGTCCGCCTGCAGGCGCACCTCTACCCGCCAAGAGCGGTTTCGACCAGCACCCGTTCGCGGCTGCTGAGCGACGGCACGCGGACCCGCGCGACGCCGCCGGCATCGAGGAGCGCGGGCATCGACCCCAGCCGGTTGCGGACGCCATATTCGCCGTCGAGCACGGTGAGCACGCTGAGCGACCGGCGCGATGCGGTGACGATCGCCTCCACCGCGCAGGCGGCCGCCATGCCGAGCGCGAAGGGCCCCGGCGGCCACAGCCGCGGTGCGCGGGCGTCGAGCCGCGACATCTGCACCGGCGTGAGCGTGCGCTCGAGCGCGAAGCCGCCGATGGCCGCTTCGCTCCACGGGACGACCAGGCCGGCCGGGGGGAGCCCGAGCACGGCGAGCGACACTTCGGCCGGCGAGCATCCGGCCTCGAGCGCCACCATTGACCGCATCGCCGAGGCGTAGGCTTCCGGCGCCGATCCGATCAGCAGGGCACGCCGGACGTGCTGCTCGCGGCGAACGGTCGACATCAGCTCCGCCTGCGTCGCGCCGGCGAAGACGAGCGGCGTGTTCTCCGTCCACGGGAGCAGCCGGCGCAGCAGCCCGAGCCCGTCGTCGCCCGCCCATTCGGCGTCCGCCTCGCCGTGCCGGTCGGCGATGACGCACGCGGCCGAACCGATCGCCCGCGTCAGGTCGTCGGTGCCTTCGAGGCGCGTGTGCGAGCCGCTGACCGCCCCCGACTGCATGATGTCGAGCGCCTTGCCGGCCGCCACGCCGGCAGCCGCGTCCACGAGCAGCACGCGTTGCACGTGGCCCCGTCCGGCCAGCGCCTGGGCTACCGCGCCGCCAAGGCTACCCGCGCCGATGATGGCAACCGAGAACATGAGAGGAAGTATTGTAGTGACTGGCGATGCGGGCGTTGACGTCATGCAGATGACCGGAAGGGTGGCGCTCGTCACCGGCGGCTCGCGAGGTATCGGGCTGGCGACGGCCCGGGCGCTGGCGTCACAGGGCGCCGCGGTCGCGATCACTGGAACCACCGACGACACCCTGGCCGCCGCCTGCCGCGATCTCGAGCGCGAGGCGTCCGGACGCGTGCTCGCCCTGCGCGCCGACGTCCGATCGGCGTCCGACATGACCGCCGCCTGCCAGGCCGCCACTTCCCGCTTCGGAGGGCTCGACGCGCTGGTCAATAACGCCGGGGTCGGTCTGTTCCGCGCGGTGAGCGAGATGACGGACGACGAGTGGCGTCGCCTGTTCGACACCAACGTGACCGGCGTCTTCAACGCCACGCGGGCGGCGCTGCCGCACCTGCGGGCCCGCGGCGGCGGATGGATCGTCAACGTCAGCAGCCTCTCGGCCACGGCGCCGTTCGCCAACGGCGCGGCCTACTGCGCCACCAAGGCTGCTGTCGACGCCTTTACCGAGGCCCTGATGCAGGAGCTCCGTCACGACGGCATCCGGGTGGCATCGGTCGCGCCCGGATCGGTCGATACATCGTTTGGCGGCGGCGGCCGGGACAAGTCCTCGTGGGCGCTGCAGCCGGGGGACGTCGCCCAGGTCATCGTCGATCTGATGGCGCACGCCGGCCGGGCGCTTCCCAGTCGGATCGAGATCCGGCCGTCACAACCGCCGCGAAAGGGCTGAACTACTGTGTCCGTGTTCGACAAGCACCGCGAGCAGCTCGAGCTGCACGAGACGATGATGGGCGCGTCGCGCGGGCGGTTGGCCGTCGCCCTCGACCTGCTCACCGACGCGCTGGCGATGGTGGGGCAGCACGGCGTCTACTGCCAGAGCACGCGGATGCCCGGCAAGCCCACGCTGGACATCGCGCTCGTAATCGAGCAGATTGGCGACGCCAAGGAGCTGCTGCAGACCGTGATCGAGTCCGATCGCCCGTGAACGCGCCCGGCCCGATTGGCGTCGTTGCGCACTACAACCTGCTCGAGCGGCTGGAGCCGTCGGGCCCCGGCGATCTCTACCGCGCGCGGGACACGCGGCTGGGGCGTACCGTCGCCTTGCGGCTGCTGCCCGCCGATTTCACCACCGGGTCCGACTCGCGCGCCGCGCTCATCGCCCAGGCGCGCGCCATGACCGTGCTGTCGCACCCCAACGTGACGACGCTCTTCGATGCCGGCGAGCACGACGGTTGCGTGTATCTGGCATTCGAGTTCCTGAAAGGCCAGTCGCTGCGCGCCGAGATGGCGGGGCGGCCCCTCAAGGTGCAGCGGGCGGTCGAAGCCGCGATTCAGATTGCCGACGCGATCGCCGACGCGCACGCCAACGGCTTCGTGCACGGCGGGCTGAGCCCCGAGTCGGTGGCGATGACCCAGCGTGGGCACGCCAAGATCCCGGCGTTCGAGCTTGCGGCACACGGCGGTTTCGACAGCGCCGGCGGGCCGGGCGAGGTGCGGCTGCTCGACTACCTGGCACCGGAGGAAGCCGGCGGACAGCCCGCCGACGATCGGTCCGACATCTACTCGGTGGGCGCGATCCTGTATGAAATGCTCACCGCCCGGCGCCCCAACCCGAAGGGCGCCGCCGCGCCCAGCGCCGCCAACCACCACGTTCCACCCGAGCTCGACGACCTCGTGCTGCGCGCGGTGGCTCCGAACCCGGCGTCGCGGCCGCAGTCGGCCGCGGCGTTTGCCGCCGAGCTCCGCGCGTTGACGGCCCTCATCGACGCCCAGGGCGGCGCCAGCGATGAAGCCGACGAGGCGCACACGACCGCGACGAACCTCGGGCGGGTCCTCCGCTTTGCCGCCATCCTCATCGTGATTGCTGGCCTCGCGTGGTGGTTCTTGGCGAGGGGATAGCTACTTCGCCGGCGTCGCCAGCGGCTGATTCTGTTCGGCGACGAAGGTCGAGAGGAGCGCGGCCTTGCCGGGCCCAGGGTTGTGCCCGTCGTGCGGCACGCCACTGGGGATGAAGAACACGTCGCCCTGTCGCAGCAAAGTGGTGGCCCGGCCTTCGACCGCGAGCTCCACCGTGCCTTCGAGGATGTAGCCGATCTCTTCTCCCGGGTGTGTGTGTCGGCCCGCGGTGGCGCCGGGGGCAAAGTCGGCTCGTGCCGAAACCGCGTGGCGACCGGCCACTGTGAGCGGATGATCCTGCAACACGATCCGGGAGAATCCAGCCTGGGCGCCAGCAGCCACGACCGTGGCGACGGTGATGATACTGATGACAGAAGCGAGGGGCTTCACGCCGGCCTCGCCATCTGCAATGCCTGCTCACGCGTGAGCTCCATGTCGTGCACGCTCTTCGCGTGTTCCTGAGCCTTCTTGACCACCTCGTCGTCCGACGCCCCGCGAAGGACGAAACCGCACGGGCAATTGATGATCTTTTCCATGGTGCCTCCTGCAGCCGCTACTATAGGTACGGCGCCTTGTCGCCACCTTGCAAACGGATTGCAGCCTGCGTGGCCACGCGGATTTATCTCACGGGGCGCCTCGCCATCGAGCACGACGGGACGCTGATTCTCGATGAAGCCGCGTTCCCAGGCCGTCAGGGCCGTCTCGTCTTCGCTTTCCTGGCCGCCGATGCGCACCGAACGGTGCCCCGCGCCGAGCTCACCGAGGTGCTGTGGGGCGACTCGCCGCCCCGCGAAGCAGACACGACGCTGAGCGCGGTGTTGAGCCGGTTGCGGGGGCTCCTGCGGCGAATCCCCTCAGGCGCGGACATCACCGGTCAAAACGGAGCGGTCGGCCTGCGCTTTCCGGCCGACACCTGGCTGGATCTCGAGGGCGCCGCCAATGCGCTCGACGAAGCGGAAGGGGCACAGCGCAGAGGCGATCATGCGGCGGCGTGGAGCCACGCCAACATCGCAGCCGTCATCGCGCGGCGCCCGTTCCTTCCGTCGGAGGAGGCGCCTTGGATCGAGCGGGAGCGCCGGCGTCTCTCGTCGATACTGATTCGCGGCCTGAGATGTCTCTCGGCTGTCGGCGCCGAGACGGGCGATCTCGTGTCGGCCGTTCAGTACGCCATTCAAGTCGTCGACCTTGATCCGCTTCGCGAGTCGGCCTACCAGCACTTGATGAAGCTGCATCTCCGTACCGGTGATGCCGCCGAGGCGCTGCGGGTGTTCGCGACCTGCCGTCAGCGCCTTCGTGACGAGCTCGGCGCGAGCCCGTCGCCGGAAATCGCCCAGCTTCATCTCTCCATCCTGCGTGGTGACGTGAATTGACGCGCCCATGATCGACGCAGGCTATTTCGCACGCCGCGTGGCGCTGCGCCCGGACCATCTCCGCCCGCCGTCAGCGAAGTCTGCAGTGTCAGCGAATGTCTCTCGCCCGGCGCCGACGACTGGATCGCGCGGTGGCGGCACAACGGTTTCGGCTGGTTCAACAGCGTCTCGGATGCGTGGAGCGTCGTTCCCGTCGAGGATCGCGCGCAGTTTCGGCTGTTCGCATACCGCCTGCACTCCGAGGTGTTCCGCCGAAACGGCCGCGCACCGCTGACGCCGCCCGCCGACGTGCGGCCTGACCCGCTGCCGGAGGGGTTCCGCACGATTGGCTTCGACAGCGCCAGCAAGAGCTCCGACTCCGGCTTGAGCCTCGAGTGCTCGCCGCTCTCGTGCAACGAGATGGCGGCCGAGCTCCCCGTGAACGAGCACTGCCTGTTCCCGACGCTCGACGACGCCATTGCCGGCGCCATCCGCTTCGCCCTGGAGCAGCCCGAACCGGGCGCCTACTACGTCGTCGAAGTGCTCGAGGGCGGATTCGAGGGCTCAGTGAGAAGCGCGCCGAGCCTCTCGACGAACGCCGAGCGCGCCAGCACCTGATCGATCCCGGCGGCGCGAGCGCGCGCGATGACGTCGTCGTGCACGTGCGACACGAACCCGAGTGTCGGCACGCCGCGCAGCGCGGGGTCGGCCTTCATTGCCGCGATCGCGTCCATCGGCCGCATCTTCGCGCTGTCGAGGTCGAAGATCACGAGCCGCGGCGCTTTCGACCGGATCGACTCGAGCACCTGTTGCGGCGTGCGCTCGAAGTAGATCTCGGTGCCCAGCGTCTTCGCCGCGGTCTTGATCTTGATCGAGAAGAAGAGGTCGTCGATCACGCACAGAATCATGTCGGCCTTCGCCACGCTACGATACACCCCATGATCCTGGAAGTCAGGGCAGTGGGCCCCTTCTACAAGAACGGGTTCGTCATCGGCTGCGAGCGCACGCGCGAAGCGGTGCTCATCGACCCGGGCGACGAAGTGGACGAGCTGCTGGCGGCGGCCTTCGAAGCCGAGGTCGACATCCAGCGCATCCTGCTGACACACGCCCACGTCGATCACGTAACGGGGGTGGCGGCCGCCAAGGAGGCGCTGGAGGTGCCCGTGCACCTGCACCGCGACGACCTCTTTCTCTACGAGCAGGCGGTGGAGCACGGCCGGATGTTCGGCCTGAAGGTCAGACCGCAGCCCCCCATTGACGCGTTCTACGACGGGTCGCCGCTGGGATTTGGCGACTACACCGTCACCGTTCATCACACGCCGGGCCACTGTCCCGGGGGCGTCTGTCTCGAGGTGAGGCGTGCCGGGCAGCCGGGGCCGCCCCACCTGTTCGTGGGCGACACGCTGTTTGCCGGCTCGATCGGGCGGAGCGATCTGCCTGGAGGCGACTACGGCGTCCTGATGCAGTCGATTACGGGAGTCCTGTTTTCCCTTGGCGACGACGCGGTGGTCCACCCGGGCCACGGGCCGGACACGACGATCGGCCGGGAGCGCCAGACCAACCCGTTCGTGCTCGAATACGTCATGGGAAAGCGTACGTAGGGGCCGGCTTCAGCCGGCCCGTGGTAGGGCCGCCTGAAGGCGGCCCCTACGTACGGATCACTCGTCTCTCAGTGCGACCAGCTCGACCCGGCCCACCTGGACCTTGTCGCCGGGCGATAAGCGGGCCCGCTCGATGCGGGCGCCGTTGACGTAAGTGCCGTTGGTGCTCTCGAGATCCCGGAGCTCCAGGGCGCCGTCGCCCAGCGCGAGCAGCTGGCAGTGAACCCGGGACACCAGGGCTGCGTCTAGGATGAAGTCTGCCCCTGTGGAGCGCCCGATGGTCCGGGTCACGCCGGGCAGGATGCGGAAGGTCTTCTCCGGCTCTTCTCCCTCGGGGGTCGTTCTCAGGATCCACATAGGGTCGGGCAACTTTTCCAGGGGTGCGAACGTCAACTGCGCTATCGGCTTATGAGGGCTTGAATGCGGAAATCCAGGAAGTGGGCGCTGCTGGCGGCGGTGGTCGTGATCCTCATCGGCGGTCTCTGGGGCTTCGCACGCCTGAACGGCGCCGCGCCCACCGTGGATCCTTCCAAGGTGGCCGTCGTGGAGCGCGGCACAATGACGCGCTCGGTGGTCGCGACCGGCAAGGTCGAACCGATCACCAAGGTCGAGATCAAGTCGAAGGCCAACGGCATCATCGAACGGCTGCTCGTCGAGGTCGATCAGGTGGTGGACGCGGGCCGCGTGCTCGCCGAACTCGACAAGGAAAATCTTACCGCACGCCTGCGCGAGGCTCGCGCCAACCTGCAGGCCGCCGAAGCCGCGCGCGAGGCGGCCATCGCCCAGCTCAAGAAGAACGAGGTCGAGGCCGAAGCGCCGGATGTGGCGTTCGCCCGCCGCAACAACACGCGGGCGCAGCAGCTCTTCGATCAGAAGCTGGTGTCGCAGTCGTCGCTCGACGACGCGCAGAGCGCGCTCGAGCTCGCCGAGAACCGCAAGCGCGCCGCCGGCGGACAGCTCGTGATCTCGCAGGCCCGGGTGGTTGAAGCCACCGCCAACGTCGCACAGGCGCGCGCCGCCGTCGAGCGCGCCGAGGAAGAGCTCGCCAACTCCACGATCAAGGCGCCGATCCGGGCCACGGTGCTGACCCGTGACGTCGAGATCGGGAGCCCCGTGTCGTCCATCCTCAACCTCGGCGCCAACGCCACGCTGGTAATGACGCTCGGCGACATCCAGCAGGTGTTCGTGCGCGGCAAGGTGGACGAAGCCGACATCGGCCGCGTGCGGCTCGGCCAGCCGGCGAAGATCACCACCGAGAGCTTCCCCGACAAGGTGTTCGAGGGGCGCGTCACTCAGATCTCGCCGATCGGCGTCGAGAAGGACAACGTCACCACGTTCGAAGTGAAGGTGTCGATCGACAACGCCGGCAAGGAGCTCAAGGCGAACATGACGGCCAACGCCGAGATCGTGCTCGAGCAGTTCCCGGACTCGCTGCTCGTGCCCGAGGCCGCGGTGGTGTTCGACGCGCAGCGCAAGCCGTCCGTGGACGTCGTCGATCCCGGCTCCAAGACGGGCCGCCGTCGCGTGCCGGTCACGGTCGGGGTCGGCAACGGCACCAAGATGCAGATTCGCGACGGCGTGAAGGCCGGCGACAAGGTCGTTCTCCCGGGTTAGAGGGCACCGAGCCCCCCTGTCATGCGCGAAGTCTTCGTCCAGGTCTTTCAGAACCTGCGCGCCAACAAGCTGCGCAGCTTCCTCACCATGTTCGGGATCCTGTGGGGCATCATCTCGGTGGTCGTGCTCGGGGCCACGGGCGAGGGCTTCCAGCGCGGCAACCTGAACGTGCTCGAAGAGCTCGGCAAGAACGTCGGGATCCTGTGGGGCGGCCGCACGTCGACGCAGGCGGGCGGCGAGCGCGCCGGGCGCGCCATTCTGCTCACGGTGGACGACGCCAGAGCGCTGGCCACCGAGTCGAGCATGATCGCGGTGGTCAGTCCCGAGCTGCAACGCAACCTCGGCGTGCGCAGCGCGTTCAACTCGGCGTCGCTCAACGTGCACGGTATCGAGCCGCAGTACCAGGCGATTCGGACGATCGACATCGAGCGCGGGCGGATGTTCCGGTTCACGGACGAGGAAAACGCGCTGCGTGTGGCGATCGTCGGCGCCGACGCCACCGCGCAGCTCTTCGGCACCCGCGACAGCCTCGGCCAGACGGTCTACATCAACGGGCTGCCCTACACGGTGATCGGAAAGATCCGCAAGAAGGATCAGGACAGCAACTACAGCGGGCCGGACAACGACAAGGTGTTCGTGCCGTTCGCCGCCATGGCGCGCGACTTTCCCCGTCCCGACGCCGAGGCCGGCGTGGTCTCCAACATCATCGTCACGCCGCAGCCGTGGGTGATCGCCCAGCTCACCGACGTGCTGAACAAACGCACGGGCCGCATCGAGGACATCGACTGGCCGCTCGAACGGGAGATCAGGCGGGTGCTCGCACCACGCCACCGCTTCGACCCGAGCGACCGCAACGCCATTGCGATGTGGGACACAACCCTGCAGACGCTGATGTTCGGCCGCATGATCGAGCACATGAAGGTGTTCTTCACCGTCGTGGGCGCCGTGACGCTGTCGCTCGGCGGTCTCGGGGTGATGAACATCATGCTGGTCGCGGTGCGCGAGCGCACCCGGGAGATCGGTATCCGCAAGGCGCTCGGCGCCACGACTGGAAACGTACAGCGTCAGTTCTTTCTCGAGGGGTTCATCCTGACGATGCTGAGCGGCAGCGTGGGATTCGTCGTCGCGCTGGGGTTGTGCGCGCTCATCAACCTGCTGCCGATGCCGACGCGGTTCTCGGGCATGATCATCACGCCCGCGGCGGGGCTGGCGGCGGTGGCCGCCCTCACCGTCATCGGTGTGATCACCTCCACGTATCCGGCCCGCCGTGCCGCCCTGCTGCCGCCGGTCGAGGCGCTGCGCTACGAGGGGCACTGAGCGGATCTCGATGAGCACGCCCGTCACCGCCGCCGCTGCCATCCCCGCGCTGAGCCCGCGCGCCGGCGGCGCCTCGTCGTCGCTCCAGGTGTTGCGCGAGATCGGGCGCGAGGCGTTCATCGGCCTGGCTCGCAATCGCGTGCGCTCGGGCCTGTCGATGCTCGGCATCTCGTGGGGCATCGTGTCGGTCGTGATGCTGCTGGCCTACGGAGAAGGCTTTAATCAGGCCATTCTGCGGGGGTTCAACGGCGCCTTCGGCGACGGTGTGTCCATCATCTTCGCCGGCCAGACCAGCCTGCAGTCGGGCGGCGAGCGTGCCGGCAAACGCATCCGGATGCGGCTGGCCGATGCCGAGGCGGTGGGGCAGCTGCCGCTCGTCAAAGGCTGGAGCCCCGAGTTTTTCAACCAGGCCACCGTGGCGTGGCGGACGAAACAGGCCTCCTATCTGGCCCGCGCCGTGGCGCCGGCCTATGGGCACATGCGCTCGCAGGTGGCTGCCGTCGGGCGCTTCATCGACGCCGAGGACGTGCGGCTGCAGCGGCGCTCGGTGTTTCTCGGCAGCGAAGTGGCGATCAAGCTGTTCGGCAGCTCGTCGGCCGTCGGCGAGATCGTGCGCATCAACGGCATGGCCTTCACCGTCGTCGGCGTGATGAAGGAGAAGATCCAGCTCTCCAACTACAACCGTCCCGACAAGGAGAGCGTGTTCATCCCCTACACCACGGCCGGGCGGATGTGGAACACCGAGTACCTCAACACCTTGGTCTTCGAGGCGATGGATCCGGCGCTGAACACCCGGACGACCAACCAGGTGAAAGAGCTGCTCGGCAAGCGGCTGCGCTTCAACCCGACCGATGAACGCGCGCTGCGCATCTTTGGATCGGCGGAGCTGCAGAACATCACCGCCGGGATCGTGCTGGGCCTGAAACTGGTGCTGTCGTTCATCGGCGTGCTGACGCTGGCCATCGGCGGCGTCGGCGTGATGAACATCATGTTCGTCTCGGTCACCGAGCGGACGCGCGAGATCGGGCTGCGCAAGGCGCTCGGCGCCAGGCGCAGCGCGATTCTCACGCAGTTTCTGCTCGAAGGGCTGACGACGACGTTTGCCGGCGGCGCGCTGGGCGTGGCCCTGTCGTACGTGCTGGTGTGGCTCACGAGCCCGCGGCCGTTCCTGTCGGAGATCCTCGACGACACGACCGGAGCGGGCGACATTCATCTGATCCTGTCGTTCGAGCTCGTCGGCGTTTGCACCGCGATTCTGGTGTTCGTCGGTCTCATCAGCTCGTTCGTGCCCGCGCTGCGCGCCTCCCGTCTCGACCCCATCGAAGCGCTTCGCTACGAATGACGAACTACCTGGTCACCCTGCCCGAGCGCCTCGTGCGGTCGGCGGTCGGGTTGAGCGCGGGTCTGGTGCGCGAAGTCAGCGACCTGGTGCTGCCCGACAGCGTCCGGCAGGGACAGCTCTATCGCAACCTGGTCGACACCACCCTGCGCTTCTTCATCGAGCAGGTCGGCGGCGCCGAGGGTGCATATCCGGCAGAGGGCAGCCTGCCCGAGGATTTCCTGGCGCGGCGCGCCGCTGGGAACGCCGTCGAACTGCTGGGCGTGGTGGCATTCCGCGCCTCGCCGGTGTGGGTGCTCGCGGCGTTGGCCGACCTGTGCGGACTTGGGCGGCATCTCATTCCGCAGCTGGCCGACGAGCTGAAGCGACAGGGGCTGCTCGATCAGGAGACCAGGTTCGAATCGATGGACCAGATGCTCGACGGGCTGGAGCGGACGTCATCCCGTATGGCCTCGGCGATCAACACGCTGCCGCTCGACGTGGCCTCGCTGCGGGCCGAGTGGAACGCCATCCGCGACGAGGCCCGCAAGCTGCAGCCGGCGTCGCTTCCGTCTCCGGAAATGGTGACCGCCCTGTGGGATCGGCTGCGCGCCGAGGCGGAGGCCCAGAACCGCTCGGTGTTCGAGACCTCGTCGGCGCTGGCGCTCTCGGCAATCCGGTCGCTGCCCGAGGGGCTCCGCTGGCTTTCGGCCTCGGCGCTCGCCGGTGCCGGCCGGACCGGACGGGTGTTCGGCGGCGCGCTGCTGGATCACTACCGGCAGACGCTCGACCAGGTACGACAGACCGGGTACGCGGAGTACGCCAGCCGCCAGCTCGGGCCCTACGTGCGGGCGGCCGTCGCGCAGTTCTCGCCGGAGCAACGCACGCTCACCGAACGGCTCCTCGGTCGCCTGCAAAGAACCTCTCCTCCCTCGGAGCCGCACGAGGGCGGGTAGGGCGGGTGGGGCAGGTAAGCTAAGAGGACATGGATCCGGCGATTGCAACGGGCTTCATCTGGTTCGTCGCGTTTCTCTTCTCCACCACGGTCCACGAAGCGATGCACGCGCTGGTCGCGTGGAAGGGCGGCGATTCCACGGCGTATCACGGCGGACAGGTATCGCTGTCGCCGATTCCACACATCCGGCGCGAACCGATCGGGATGCTCGTCGTGCCGCTCCTGACCTCGCTCACGCAGGGCTGGGCGATGGGCTGGGCGAGCGCACCCTACGACCCGGTGTGGGCGGAACGGCATCCGAAGCGCGCGGCGCTCATGGCCGCGGCGGGTCCGGCCGGCAACTTCATCATCGCGGCGATCGCCTTCGTGCTGATCAAGCTGGGGCTGATGGCGGGCATCTTCGCCGCGCCGGCGAGCGCCAACTTCAGCCGCGTGGTGGTGTCGGCCACCGCCGGCGACGCCAACTTCAGCGCCACCATTCTCTCCGTGTTCCTGATGCTCAACGTCATCCTCGGTACGTTCAACCTGCTGCCGCTGCCGCCGCTCGACGGCGGCTCGGTGTTCAGCATCTTCCTGCCCGAAGACCTGGGCCGGAAGCTGCGGGATCTGCAGAGAAACGGCAGCTTCTCGTTCATCGGCCTTCTGGTCGCCTGGCGTGTGTTCCCGTACCTCACCGATCCGATCTTCACCACCGTGCTGAGGCTGGTGCACCCGGGTTCTGCTTACGAGTGATCGATCCGTTCTTCAAGCAGTGGGCCAAGCCGGGGCCGGTGCCGCCGGGCGCACACCACCCGCCAGACGTGCCGGATGACGAAACGCTCGACGCGCTGAGCGGCCACTTCCGCATCTTCCAGCTCAAAGCGGGTCATCGTTTCTCGACCGACGACGTGCTGACCGCGTGGTACGGCACGGCCTGGTCGCCGTCGGCGGCGCGCGTGCTCGATCTGGGGTCGGGTATCGGCTCGGTCGGGATGATCGCGGCGTGGCGGCTGCAAGGCGCACACGTCGTCGCGGTCGAGGCGCAGAACGAGAGCGTTCGCCTGGCGCGCAAGTCGGCAGCGTATAACGGCCTCGAGGCGCGCTACGAGATCCGCCACGCCGACTTCCGCTCGCTCGAGGCGCTCGGCGCGGACGAGCGGTTCGAGCTCGTGCTCGGCAGCCCGCCGTACTTCCCGTTGGGCACCGGCATCGAGGGCGACCATCCGCAGAAAGTGGCCTGCCGGTTCGAGCTGCGCGGCGACATCCATGACTACTGCGTCGTGGCGTCGGCGCATCTGGCGGCCGGCGGCCTGTTCGCGTGCGTGTTTCCGGAGGAGCAGCGCGAGCGCGTGGAGTCGGCGGCGCGCCGCGCGGAACTCACCATCGTGCGACGGCGTCCAATCGTGTTCAGAGAAGGGGAGCCGCCGCTCGTGACGTTGTTCGCGATGGTGCGCGCCGGCGATCTGCCAGAGCGGATGCGGGCTCAGACGTGGGTGGAGCCGCCGCTCATCATCCGCGCCGCCGACGGCAGCGTCCACCCGGAATACGTGGCGGTAAAGCTGTCGATCGGCTTCCCGCCGTAGAATCGCCTTCCTGGTCGTGAAAGGACAGATCCAATGAGATTCCCCGCGCTCGCCACGGCAACGCTCGTTCTCGCCGCCACCGGCGTCGCATTGCTCGCGCAGGCTCCGCCTCCGCCACCCCAAGCTCCCGCACAGAACTTCGAAGTCGCCTCGGTGAAACCGAGTAACCCGAATCCGACCGGCCCGCTGGGCGCGACGCCGATGGTGCTGCCCGCGCTCGGTCGCCTCACGGCGCAGAACGTCACGCTCCGGATGCTGGTGATGACCGCCTACAACCGGCAGCCCTTTCAAATCGTCGGCGGATTGCCGTGGTGGAACTCGAACAAGTACGACATCACCGCAAAGGCCGAGGCTGGCACCGCTACGCTCGACCAGATGCGGGTGATGCTGCAAGGCCTGCTGGCGGATCGATTCAAGCTGAAGGCCCACATCGAGACGCGCGAGGTGCCGATCTACGAGCTCGTGCTCGCGCGCGGCGACAAGAAGTTTGGCCCCAAGATGAAGGCGTCCTCCGACACGTGCCCGGACTTCAAGGAGCAGCAGCAGAAGATGCTGGAGGCCATCGCCAAGGGCGGTGTGGGCGCCCTGCAGTCGTTGCTCGGCAAGCCGGGTGAGAACAAGCCCTGCTCCATCACCCAGATTCCGCCGACGCCCGACAATCTCGCGCTGGGGTTCAAGGCCACGGGTCAGTCAATGGAGCTGCTGGTGACGCTGCTCACGCAGTTGAGCGGGCGGCCGGTCATCGACAGGACCGGCCTGACGGGACCGCACGATTTCGAGCTCAGTATCAGCCTGCAATCGCTGGCGGCGCTGTATCAGGAGCTCGGCGTCACGCTGCCGCTGCCGCCGAACCTGCCGGAAGGGCCGGCGCTGATGACGACGGTGCAGGAAGACCTCGGACTGAAGCTCGATTCGAAGCGCGGGCCGAGCGAAGTGCTCGTGGTCGAGAGCGCGGAGCTGCCGACGGTCGACTAGGCTTGCGTATAGTTCTAGCAATGTGCTAGAATTTTAGTCAATGCCGAAGCCGGCGGCCCCAAGCCGGCGCGAGCGCGAGATCCTGGACATCGTCCATCGACTCGGCCGCGCCTCTGTCAGCGACGTCATGACCGCGTTGTCCGGCCACCCGTCGTACTCGACGGTGCGGGCGCAGCTCCGCGTGCTCGAGGAGAAGGGGCACCTGAGGCACGAGGAGGAGCAACTTCGCTACGTCTACCTGCCAGCGGAATCGCCGCAGAAGGTACGGCGCTCCGCCGTGAAGCACCTGCTCGAGACCTTCTTCGAGGGATCGCCGGAAAAGGTCGTGGAGGCGCTGGTCGGTCGCGACGGCGACGGGCTCTCGGACGAGACGCTTGCACGCATCGCGCAGCTCATCGAGCGTGCCAGGCGGGAAGGGAAGCGCCGGTGATTAGCGCCACCGTCGTCCTGCTGCTCGCGCACGCGATCATTCCCCGGTTGCGGTGGCGATCCGCGGCCGAGCGGCATCTGCTCTGGGCAGCCAGTCTGGCGATGGCTGGCATGCTGCCGCTTCTGGCTCTTCTGGTTCCCGCATGGCAGCCGGAGTGGGCGGCCCGCCTCGGCGACGCGTGGCCATCCTCGCTTGCCGCCTTGAGACCCTGGACTTCGGTGCCGGGCGCCGACGTGATCGTCAGAACGACCGGCATCGAAACAACTGTCTGGGACGCCGGCCGATGGCTGATGGCGCTGTGGATGACTGGGACCGCTGTGGCGCTGCTTCTGCTGGCCCGCGACGCGGCGAGACTCGTTCACCTCGCACGCGACGCCAGACCGCTGGACGATCGGCGATGCCAGGAGGTGTGTCGGGCCTGCGCCTCGCAGCTTCACGTTTCGCGCACGCCCGTTCTGTTCCTGAGCCGGCGCGCCGTCATGCCGATGACCTGGGGCATTCGTCGCCCGCGCGTGCTGCTGCCCGCGGCGGCGCTCGATTGGCCCGCCGACCGGGTTCGCGCCGTTCTGACCCACGAGCTCGCTCACATCGCGCGGGCCGACTGGCTGGTGCACCTGGTGGCGCAGCTGGTTTGTGCCGTGTACTGGTTCCACCCGTTGTTCTGGACCGCCGAGCGCGCGCTCGGTCGTGAAACCGAACTGGCCGCCGACGACGAGGTGGTTGGCGTTGGGCTCGAGGCCAGCCAGTACGCCGCGGACATGGTGGAGATCGTGCGCGCCTGTCGTCCGGACGTGTCGTCGCGCGCGCCTGCCGTGGCGATGGCCCGGGCGAAGCACCTCGAGCGCCGCATCGCCGCGCTCCTGCTGCCGGGCGCGAACCGCGCGCGCGTGTCGAGCCGCATCGCGGTCGTGACCGCGGCGGCCAGTGCGCTCTTCGTGCTGCCGCTGGCGGCGATGACTGGTGGCGAGGCGCTGGACGTGGAGGTTCGCGCGGTGGCGCTTCCACCCGCGGTCCACGCGTCGCCGACGTCCGGGCTGGCACCGGCAACGCCGACGGTTCGCGCCAGTCGCTCCGGCGAGGCGGCCGGCGTGGCGCGAGAGGATGCGGCGTCGCCGCCGGTGATCGAGGAGTACACCACGCCGCCGCTGTACAGCGACGAAGCGCGCCGCCGAGGTATCGAAGGCGTCGTGACGATCGCGTTCCGTGTCGACGAGCGCGGCTCCGTGGCCGATGCGCGGATCGTGAACGGCCTGGGCGGCGGGCTCGACCAGAACGCGCTGGTCGCGCTCCGTCAATGGCGCTTCCGTCCCGGGCGGCGCAACGGTACACCGGCGGCCATGGACGCCGAAGTCGACATCGAGTTCAGCCTTCGCAGCGAGGGAATCAACGAGCTGATCGCCAACGACATGGCCACGCTCGTGGGCCCTGGCGTCACGCCCCCGCGCGTCGTGCGCACGTCGAGCGTCCCTCTCCGAGCCGCCCACGCCAACGGCTCGGTAGTGCTCGACGTCGTGCTGCAGCAGGACGGTTCGCCACGGATTGTCAGAATCCTGCGGTCGCTGACGCCCGAGGCCGACGAGAGCGCCGTGCGCCACTTCGAGCAGTGGCGTTTCAGTCCCGCGATGAAGAACGGCGTGCCGGTAAGAGTCCGAATGAATGCCGAGGTGCGCTTCCGTGACTAGAATCCCGAGCTCCGCGATCACCGACAAGCGCGTGTACTTGAATCGCCGCGCCTTCATGGCGTCGGCATTGGCCGCCGCAGGAGCGGCGGTCATCGTCGATCCCCGTCTGGACGCGCAGCAGCCCGCGGTGCACGGCCGCAAGCTGGCCACGGTGAAGAGCCCGCTCAGTGGCAGCGAGACGCCGAACACGTGGGAACATCTCACCACCTACAACAATTTCTACGAGTTCGGCACCAGCAAGAGCGATCCGGCGCTCAACGCGCGCGGATTCAAGCCGAAGGCCCCGTGGACCATCACGGTGGAAGGGGAGTGCGCCAAGCCCGGCACGCTCAACCTCGAGGACGTGCTCAAGGGGCAGACCCTCGAGGACCGCATCTACCGGCACCGGTGCGTCGAAGGCTGGTCGATGGTGATCCCGTGGGTAGGATTTCGGCTCGCCTCACTGATCAAGCGTTGCGAGCCGAATTCGAAAGCTGCGTTCGTCGAGTTCACTACGTTGCTCGACCGCCGTCAGATGCCTGGGCAGGAGACCGACGTGCTCGAGTGGCCGTACGTCGAGGGGCTGCGCATGGATGAAGCCATGCACCCGCTCACCATTCTGGCCGTGGGCCTCTACGGCGAGACGCTGCCCAATCAGAACGGTGCGCCGCTTCGTCTCGTCGTCCCGTGGAAGTACGGCTTCAAGGGGATCAAGTCGATCGTGAAGATCCGCTTCCTTGCAAAGCAACCCGTTTCATCGTGGCAGCTCGCCTGGTCCCAGGCCTACGGCTTTTACGCCAACGTCAACCCGGCGGTTCCGCATCAGAGACACAGTCAGGCTGTCGAAGCGCGGCTCCCGTCGTTGTTCCAGACGACGAAGACAGTGCCGTTCAACGGCTACGGCGACCAGGTGGCGAGCTTGTACGCGGGAATGGATCTGCGGCGGAATTACTGACGCATCCAAACGGGCCGCCTGAAGGCGGCCCCCACGACTGGCCTGAAGGCGGCCCCCACGACTAGCCTGAAGGCGGCCCCCACGACTGGCCTGAAGGCGGCCCCCACGACTGGCCTGAAGGCGGCCCCTACATCTACGCGGGCTGGCCGGCGCCGAGAGCGTTCGTGATCGCGCGCGTCATGTCGGCGGTCGTCGCCTTGCCGCCGAGGTCCGGCGTCTTCACGCGCTCGTCGGCCAGCACGCCTTCGATCGCCGCCAGAATGCGCGCCTCGGCCTTCGTCTCGCCGAGGTGACCCACCATCATCGCGCCGGCCCAGATGGCCGCGATCGGGTTGGCGACGCCTTTACCGGCGATGTCGGGCGCCGACCCGTGGATCGGCTCGAACATCGACGGCGTGGTGCGCTCGGGATTGATGTTGCCGCCGGGCCCGACGCCCAGGCTGCCCGAGATGGCCGAGCCGATGTCGGTGAGGATGTCGCCGAACAGGTTCGAGGCCACGATCACGTCGAGAGTCTGCGGGTGGGTCACCATGCGCGCGCACAGCGCGTCCACGTGGTACTTGGTGAGCTTGACGTCGGGAAATTCCCTGGCCACGTCGGCCACGACCTCGTCCCACAGCACCATCGCATGCTGGAGCGCGTTCGACTTGGTGGCGCTCGCCAGCATCTTGCGCGGGCGCGTCTGTGCCAGCTTGAACGCGTAGCGCGCGATGCGCTCGATGCCCTGGCGCGTGAAGATGCCGGTCTGCTCGGCCAGCTCGTACGGCGTGCCGCCGTGCAGGCGGCCGCCCATGCCGCAGTACTCGCCCTCGGAGTTCTCGCGCACGCAGATCATGTCGATGTCGGCGGCGGTGCGGTTGGCGAGCGGGGAGTTGATGCCGGGCATGAGCCGCATCGGCCGCAGGTTCACGTACTGCCCGAGCCGCTGGCGCAGCGGCAGGATCAGGTCGCGAGCCGAGATCGCGTCCGACACGCGCGGGTCGCCAATCGCTCCAAGGTAGATCGCGTCGAACTTCAGGAGCTGGTCGCGCCAGTCGGCGTCCAGCATCCGCCCCTTTTCGAGGTAGTAGTCGCAGCCCCAGCGAATGTCGGTGAAATCCAGCGTGAAGCCGCCGTGCTCGGCGGCCACCTGTAGTACCTGGATGCCAGCCGGGATGACTTCCTTGCCAATGCCGTCGCCGGCAATCACTGCAATGCGATGGGTCTTCATACGGTGCGCGGTCTCCGAACCAGCAGAATTCCGAAGTAAACCACGGCGGCGGCTACGAGCCCGGTCAACGTCGGGTCGAGCCAGGGGTAGCGGCCGGCAACCCAGAAGCGTACCACGAGCAGCGTCAGCACGCCGGCCGCGATGGAGCCCAGCGCCTCGGGCTGCCCGGCGCGCCGCGAGTAGAGCCCGCCCAGCACGGGCACGAACAGGCTGACGCCGAGGAGCGAATAGAACACGGTCATCGCCTGGACGATGGCGCTCAAGTAGATCGAGAGCAGCACGCCCAGCGTGCCGCCGACGACCGCGGAGATCCTCGCCACGCGCAGCAGCTCGGCGTCGCTGGCCTCCGGTTTCAGATAGCGCTTGAAGATGTCCTTGGACATCGACGTGGAGATCATGAAGAGGATGGCGTCGCTCGTGTCCACCTCGGTGGAGAACACCGCGGCGAGCGCGAGCGCGCCGAGCCACGTCGGCAGGAGCAGCTGCAGCACCGCCGGCAGCACCAGATCCGGGCTGGCCTGCGGAGGCAGCGCCACGCGGCCCGACATGCCCAGCAGCACCGGCACGAACGCGAAGAGCAGCAGCCCCACGGCGTTCAGGCCGATCCCGAGCTTGAGCGCGCGCGCGCTGGCGGCGCCGTACGACTTCTGGATCAACCCTGGCGAGATCACGAAGGCCGGGCCCGTGAGCGCCAGGAAGGTCCAACCCGAGCCGGGTCCGGCCGAGTAGGTGATGTCGTCGAACGTCGCCGGCAGCGACGAGGCCGCAAAGGCTCCGAGCCCGCCCACGTGCCCGATGACGACCGGCAGCGCGACGGCGAACCCGCCGAGCATGACCAGCAGCTGGAAGGTGTTCACGAGCGACGTGCCGAGCAGCCCGCCAGCCGCGAAGTACACGGTCATGATGCCGCCGCCGATCAACGAACCAAGCCAGCGCGGCGCGCCGGTGAGCACGTTGAGGATTGCGGCGCCGGCCATCAGCTGCGCCGCCAGGATCCAGAGACAGCCGAACGTCACCAGCACCGACACGATGCCGCGCACGGCCGGGCCGTAGCGATGCTCGAGGAAGTCGCCGGTCGTGTAGAAGTTGTGCTCCTTGGCCAGCGCCCAGAGGCGCGGCCCCACCCAGAAAGCGAGGGCGAACGACGCCAGCCCCGCCGACCCGCTCCACCACCACGCGCTCAGGCCGTCGCGATAGGCGAGGCCGGCGGCGTTGACCGTCGCGCCGGCGCCGATGTTGGCCGCCAGCATGGACGAGAAGATGAGACCGGGACCGAGGCTGCGCCCAGCCACGAAGAAATCGCTGCTGCCGCGCACATAACGCGACGTCCACAGGCCGAACCCGACGACCGCGACCGAATAGATCGCGATGAGGGCGAGATGCGGGCTCACGCGCGTTTGGCCAGACGCGCTATCTGACGCGCGCCGGCGCGGTGCCGAGCGCCCGCGCCGAGGGGAGGCCGCCGAGCGGTTCGGCAGTGGACACCGCGCGCACGATCGCTTCGGCCAGGACGTCGGCGGCCAGCGCGCCGACAATCGACACGTTTACTTCACCGGTCCACCGGTTGGTGGCGAGCGCGAACACGGTGTCGCCGTCGCCGGTCGTGTGCGAGGGGTTGATGGAGCGGGCCAGGGCGTCGTCGGCCATCAGCGCGATGCGACTCATGGCCGCCTTTGACAGTTTCGCGTTCGTGGCCACCACGGCAATCGTGGTGTTGCCGCCTGCCCGCGGCCCGGCCGACGAACGGCCGATGACGCCGGAGCGAATCAGTGTGCGCACGTCGGCGAGCCCCTTGCCGTCCTCGGTGCGAACGCCGGCCACCACTTTCCCGGTTGCGGGATCGATGACGTCGCCCGCGGCGTTGACCGCGGCGATGGCGCCGACGATGAGACCGCTCGGCAGCGCGATGCTCGCCGAGCCAAGCCCGCCTTTCATCGCCCGGCCCGCCCCGCCCATCTTGCCGACGGTGGCGCCGGCGCCCGCGCCGACGTTGCCCTCGGGCACCGCGCCGTTCGACGCGGCGGTCGCCGCCTTGTAGCCGCAGTCTGCCGTCGGCCGGATCTTCGGGTCGCCGCCGAACCCGAGATCGAACAGGATCGCCGCCGGCACGATCGGCACCACGCCCGCGGCGCCGACGTTCCAGCCGATGCGGCGCTCTTCGAGATACTTCACGGCCCCCTGCGCGGCGTCGAGGCCATACGCGCTGCCGCCCGACAGCACCACCGCGTTGACGCGATCGACCATGTTCAACGGGTCGAGCAGGTCCGTCTCGCGCGTGCCCGGAGCGCCGCCCCGCTGCGACACACCGCCCACGGCGCCCTCGCCGTCCACGAGCACCACCGTGCAACCGGTCGGCCGTTCGGTCAGCGTGAAGTGCCCGACGCGTATCCCGGGCACTTGAGTAATGCCGCGGTTCACGAGCGCGGCACGGGATGCGACCGTCTGAGACGGGCCACCTGAAGGCAGCCCCCACGTACGCACGCCCGCGGTGGCGGCAAGCGCCAGGGCTCCCGTGGCGATCAGCAGGCGGGCCCGCCCGCCCGAAGGGCGGGCCAGTAGACGCTGCCTCAGCGAGGCGAAGCCTACACGCTCGTCGGTTCCGGGCTGAGCCTCGCTCATGTCCGTATTATGCGGGCGGCGTGCAGAGAACGTTGTCGATGAGCCTGGTGGCGCCCACCCACAGCGCGCCAGCGGCAACGACCGGCCCGGTGATGCGCTGCACGGGTTGAAACGTCCGTGGATCGACGAGTTCCAGGTACTCCAGCCGCAGGCGGTCGTCGGCGGGAATCGTCACCGCGGCGCCGCGCTTCACGGTTTCCGCGTCGTCAGCCCCCGCCGCCACGGCCTGTTGCGCCACGGTGAGCGCCCGGAAGAGCGCCGGCGCCAGCCCGCGCTCCACTGCATTCAGGTGCTGATTGCGCGAGCTCAAGGCCAGCCCGTCGCCTTCGCGGACGGTCGGCACCGGCGCAATCCTCACCGGGACGTTCAAGTCAGCCACCATCCGCCTGATGATCGCCAGCTGCTGCGCGTCCTTCTCGCCGAAGTAGGCCACGTCTGGTTGCACCAGGTTGAACAGCTTCAGGACCACCGTCGCCACGCCGTTGAAGTGACCTGGGCGGAACGCGCCGCACAGCTGCTCGGCGGTGTGTCCGACCTGCACGGTGACGTCGGGCGGCTCCGGGTAGATCTCCTCGGGCGCCGGCGCGAACACCAGGTCCGCGCCCAACCGCTCGCAGAGCGAGAGGTCGGCCTGAAGCGGGCGGGGGTAGCGTGCCAGGTCGTCGGCGCGATCGAACTGCAGCGGGTTGACGAAGATGCTCACCACCACCGTGGCACACTCGGCGCGCGCGCGCTCGATGAGCCGCGCGTGGCCTGCGTGGAGCGCTCCCATCGTCGGCACCAGACCGACGGCGCCGGGGCCGCGCCGCGCCGCCAGCGACGCGCGTACCTCCTCGGTGGTGCGGACCACGCGCAGTGGCATCCGTCCTCTCGGTCGTGTCAGGAACGCCGGGTTTCGAGCGGGCGCGCGGCTTCGGGAAAGCGGCCGGCGCGTACGTCGTCGGCGTAGGCGCGCGCCGCGCGGGCAACCTCTTCGGCGAGGTGGGCGTACTGCTTGACGAACGACGGGATGTGCCCGTCGAAGAGCCCGAGCATGTCGTGGCTCACCAGCACCTGGCCGTCGCAATCGGGTCCGGCGCCAATGCCGATGGTAGGCACCGACACCGCGGCGGTGACCTGCCGCGCCGCGTCGTGGCCCACCGCTTCGAGGACGATGGCAAACACCCCCGCCCGCTCGAGCGCGTGCGCGTCTTCGACCAGCGTCTCGATCTCTTCGCGCTGCATCGCCTGGCGCTTGTAGCCGCCGAGCTGATGAACCGACTGCGGCTGCAGCCCCAGATGCCCCATCACCGGGATGCCGACTTCAACCATGCGCCGGACGGCTCCAGCAATGGCGGGTCCGCCTTCGACCTTCACCGCCGCCGCTCCGGCCTGAAGCAGCAGACCGGCGTTGCGCACCGCTTCTTCCACGCTGACCTGGTAGGTCATGAACGGCATGTCGGCCACGACCAGCGCCCGGGTCGCGCCGCGGGCGACCGCGCGCGTATGGTGCAGCATCTCGTCGAGCGTGACCGTCAGCGTGTGCTCGTAGCCCAGCACCACAACCCCAACCGAATCGCCGACGAGCAGGACGTCCACGCCGGCTCCGTCGAGCAGCCGCGCCATGGTGGCGTCGTATGCCGTGAGCACGGCAATCTTCTCGCCGCGCCGCTTCTTCTCGCGGAGGTCGGGGACGCGCACTCGGGGCTCGCTCATCGCAGTTTCGGGTGAGGAGGCCGTCAGCGGACGGCCGCGAACGTCTTGGCCAGCCAGACGTTCAATGCTTCCGCCACGTCCTTGCTGACGGTGCGATCGTCGAGGCTGGCGTACTCGCGCACTTCGCCGGTGACGGCGGGCGTGAGCAGGTGGTTCACGCCGCGCACCACCACCAGCTCCACCGATTTGCTCTTGCTGTCCTTGCGCGCCATCTCGGCGAGCCGTTCCGCGTTGGACGGTTCGACTTCGTGATCGAGCGCGCCGTGCACGAAGAGCAGCGGCTGCCGGACGTCCTCGAGGGTTCGGGCCGGGTCGAACGTGAGCACGCTCTGCATCCAGGGCGTGTCGGCCTCCTTGCGAACGTTTGCCGGCACGCCCTCCCATCCCTTGCCCGAGAGCACGGCCGCATGGATCTGCTTCTGCAGCGCCACCCGCGAGGCGCGGTCCTGCGGCGACAGCGTCGACTGCTCGAGCGCCTTCTGCTGCTGGTCGAGGACGAGCTCGGCGCCGGTGCTTCCGGCGCCCGCCAGCGACGCCACGGCCGCGAGCTTCCGTTCCTTGGCCCCTGCCAACAGTGCCACCCACGCGCCTTCGCTGTGGCCGACGACCGCAATGCGCTTCGGATCCACGTCCTTCCGTTCGTTGAGCCAGCGGACCACCGAGCGCACGTCCTCGGCCTGATCCGCGAGCGTGGACGACTCGGAGCGGCCGCCGCTCTGACCGAACCCGCGCTTGTCGTATCGCACGACCAGGTAGCCGGCCTTGGCCATGGCGCCAGCGAGCTGTCCGATCGTCGGCACTCCATGTGCCATCCCGTCGCGGTCGTTGATGCCGGCGCCGGCGAGAAGGATGACCGCCGGGAGGCGCGTGCCGGCCGCGGCGGTCTGCGAGCGCGTCACCGTGGCCCCGATGTTGAAGCCGAGCGCGGGAATCAGCACCGCCTCGTCACCCGGGTTCGAAAAGACCTGGGTGCGCGAGGTGGAAGCGGCGACGTCGGCGCGGATCACGTCGAGCCCCTGCGACGGCACGGTGAACCGCACCAGGCTGCCGTCCTTCATCGCGGTGATGCTGAGGCCCAGGTCGCCCGTGCCCGGAATCTGCCACACCGCTTCGAAGTGCACGACATCGAAGAAGTCCTTGCCCACCTGGATGCGCTCGGACACGCTGGCGAGCAGCTTGACCGAGGTCACGGCCTGCGGCACCACGTACGCGCGCAGTTCGGTGCCCTGAGGCGCGTTGACGAACCGGCGGCTCACGGCCTCGAAGGCTCCGAAGAACGAGCTCGGGAGCAGCACGACGGTCTGCGGCGAGATGGCGTGCTCGCGCGAATAGGGCGAGCCGGTCTGCGTGCCGTTGGTCCGCGCGACGTTGTTGGTGAAGGTGGACGTGGCCGTCACGTCCCCGCCGTTCACGGTTGCGTCGAGGGCGAAGGAGAGCGGGGTCCAGTCGGGGCCGTATTTCACCTCGACGTGTCGCGTCGTGATGCTCGAGGGCACCGACATGCGACCCTGGCTGGCGATCGACGTGCCGCTGGCGTCGGTTCGTATGCTCACGTCCTCCCGGCCGATCGGCGTGCCCCTGAGGAAGATGGTGTAGCCGCGGGACGGCGGCCCCGCCGGCTCCTGCGCCTGGGCTGCCGCGGCCACCAGCACCAGCAGAAACGCCCAAGTACAATTGCGTACGAACATCGAGCCGATCGTATCAGACGGCTCCGAACCAATGGGCATAGCAGAGGATTACCGGCAAATCGTTGACGGGGCGGCAATTGGGGAGATTGCCCCGACACTTCAGCTGGCGGTGGCGGGCCACGACCGCGCCTCCTTCCTTCAGGGGCTGCTGACCAACGACATCCAGGCGCTGAAGCCTGGCGAGGGGTGCTACGCCGCGTGGCTCACGCCGCAGGGGCGCATGCTCACCGACATGCACGTGCTCGAGTCGGACGGGATGATGCTGCTCGACGTGCCCGCCGCCCAGGCGGAGGCCACCGCGTCCCGGCTCGAGCAGTTTCTGTTCTCGGAAGACGTGAAGCTCGGCTCGCTCGCCGGCGCGCTGACCACCGTGTGGGTACACGGGCCCGGAGCCGCATCCGCCCTCGAACGGTCGCTCGACGGCATCGCCGGGCTTGGGGAATGGGGGCAGTACCACCACGCGCACGTCGGGTTTGCGGGCGAGTCGCTCGTGGTCGCCCGGATCGACCAGCTGGGCGTTCCGGGGTATTGCGCGTATCTCAGCGCTGTCAATCGCGCCGCCCTCGCTGCCGCGTTGGAAGCGGCCGGTGCACGGCACGTGGCGCCGGAAGCCATTGAGGCCGCGCGCATCGAAGCCGGCTACCCGATCTTCGGCGCCGACATGACTGCCGACACCATCCCGCTCGAGGCCGGCATCGACACGCGCGCGATTTCGACCACCAAGGGGTGCTACGTCGGCCAGGAGGTGATCATCCGCGTGCTGCACCGCGGGCACGGACGCGTGGCGCGAAGGCTGGTCACGCTGAAGCTCGACGGCGAGGGGGTGGAAGCACGCGCCAAGATCGTGGACGGCGACCGCGAGGTGGGCTTCGTGACCAGCGTTGCGGTGTCGCCGGCGTCGGGCCCGATCGCGCTCGCCTACGTGCACCGGGATCTCGCGGTGGCTGGCGCGCGCCTGTCGGTCGACAGGCCCGCAGGCCGCGTTACGGCGACCGTTACAGTCGAGCCCCTTCGTACGTAGGGGCCGCCTTCAGGCGGCCCGTCAAGCTCCAGCGGCCCGTCAAGTACGTAGGGGCGGCCTTTAGGCGGCGCGTCAGGCTCCAGTCAGCAGCGCGATCAGCTCTTCATCCGCGGGCGGGAACCCCAGCCCACGCAGTTCCGACCGCGGTACCCACCGCATCTCCTGCCCCAGCAGCGGCCGCGGCGTGCCGGTAAGCTCGCACTCGTAGAAGTGCAGCGTGACGTGACGGTCGTCGTAGGCGTGGGCGGCGGTGGTGACCACGGACCGCACCGCGACGTCGGTATTCAGCTCTTCCAGCATCTCGCGGCGCAGGGCGTCTTCGTGGCTTTCGCCGGGCGCCACCTTACCGCCAGGAAACTCCCACAGACCCGCCAGGTGTACGCCCGCCTGCCGCCGCGTCACGAGAAAGCAGCCGTCGCGTTCGATCACGGCCGCAACGACGTGCAGCGTGCCGGTGGTCACGCGCGCTTCGGCTTCCGCTTCACGAGGCTCCGCCGCGCGGCAGTGTTTGCTTGCCCGCCCTTCGGGCGGGCGTGCGGCGACGTGCGGCAGAAGCCTTTCATCGGGCATCCATCACAGCGCGGCGAGCGCGGCGCGCACACCGTGGCGCCCAGGTCCATGAGGCCCTGATTGAAGTCGAACACGTGCTTGTATGGCACCAGCGCTTCGGATAGTTCCCAGAGATGACGCCGCGTCGCGTGCGCCTTCGGATCGCCCTTTGCGACGAACACGCGAAACAGCACGCGCGCGACGTTGGTATCGAGGATGGCCGCCCGTTGACGGAAGGCGAAGCTGCGAATGGCGCCGGCCGTGTAGTCACCAATGCCCTTGAACGACAGCAGTGTTTCGTGGTCCGACGGCAGCTGGCCGCCGAAGCGCTCAACGCTCTCGCGCGCGATTGCGTGGAGACGCTTGGGCCGGATGTTGTAGCCGAGCGGGCGCCAGGTGGCGCTCACGTCGGCTTCGTCGGCTGCCGCGAGCGCTTCGAAGCTCGGATATTTTGTGAGCCACTCGTGGTACTTCGGCAGCACCCGATCGACCTGGGTCTGCTGCAGCATCACTTCGGAAACAAGGATGTGGTACGGATCGCTGGTCGTCCGCCACGGCAGCGATCGCCCATTGACGCGATACCAGCTCAACAGTCTACGCCTGAAAAGTTGTCGTGTGGCCGGCTTGGGCACGGAGGGGGGTGGCATCGGGCCCCATATAATTTCACGCGTGCGGATCTACACAAAGACAGGAGATTCCGGCGAGACGTCGCTCTTCGACAAATCGCGTGTGTCGAAGTCGCACCCCCGGGTTGATGCCTACGGTGACGTGGACGAGCTGAACGCGTGTCTGGGCGCCGCCCGTGCCGCCGGCGCGGATCCGGAACTCGACGCGGTTCTGGAGACGATCCAGCGCCAGCTCTTCGCCGTCGGCGCCCGGCTGGCCGACCCGGGCGCGCGGATTGCAGCGCGCGTGGAGAAAGCGGCCGTTCAACCGGCCGACGTCGAGCGTTTAGAGAAGTGGATCGACACCTTCGAGCAGGCGCTCCCTCCCCTGCGCAAGTTCATCCTGCCTGGCGGCAGTGTGTCCGGCGCGTGGCTGCACTTGTCGCGTACGGTCTGCCGGCGGGCAGAGCGAAAGGTGGTGGGTCTGGGGGAGGGGTCGGTGGAGCCTATAGTCGTCGTCTACTTGAACCGGCTTTCCGACCTGCTGTTCGTGATGGCGCGAACGGCGAGCCATCGTCAGGGCTCGCCGGAAGCCGAATGGTGACCGGGATCGAGGCGGCCTACGCGTCCTGCGAGCACGCCGCCCGGTTGCACTACGAGAACTTTCCCGTGGCCTCCTGGCTGGTTCCCGCGCCGATGCGGCGCCACATCGCGGCGCTCTACGCGTTTGCGCGCGCGGCCGACGACTTCGCCGACGAAGGGCCGCGCGCTGTGCCCGAGCGCCACCGTCTCCTCGAGGGCTGGAAGGCACGGCTGAATGCGTCCATCACGGCGCCGGCGCCGGGGCCGCCTCCCCGCGAAGGCGAGCCTGCCAACACGGTGGAGATCTTCCTCGCGCTCGGTGACACCATCCGCCGCAAGCGGCTGCCGGTGGCGCTCTTCGAAGACCTGCTGAGCGCGTTCGCCCAGGACGTCACCGTCACGCGCTACGCCGGCTGGGACGACGTGCTCGATTACAGCCGCCGCTCCGCCAACCCCGTGGGCCGGCTGGTGCTGCGGATTGCCGGCTACGACGAGCCGAGGCTCGACGCCTGGTCCGACGCGATCTGCTCGGCGCTTCAGCTCACCAACTTCTGGCAGGACCTGAAGGTGGACTTCGACCGAGGGCGCATCTACCTGCCAGCCGAGGAGATTCGCGGCCATGGTGCCGCCGAGGACGACCTGGCCGCGGGGCGCATGACGCCCGCATGGCGTGCGGCGATGGCGGCGGCGGTGGCCCGTACGCGCGCGCTGTTCGTTACCGGGCGGCCGCTGTGCGGCGCGGTGGCTGGCCGTTTGAAGCACGAGCTGCGCGCAACCTGGCTCGGAGGCATGCGCGTGCTGTCGCGCATCGAGCGCGTGGAGTTCGACGTGGTGGCGCGACGGCCGTCGATTGGCGCCGCCGACGCTCCATGGCTGGCCTGGAAGCTCGTGACCTGGACAGAGGCCGCCCGCCCGGAGGGCGGGCCATTAAGCACTGGGCTAGCGAGGCGGAGCCTGCGCTCTCGTCGGTCCGAGGCGGAGCCTCGCTAGACGATGGCGAGCCGAGACACGAGCTTCTACTACTCGTTCCTGGTACTACCGCCGCGGAAACGGCAGGCCATCCTGGCGGTGTGGGATTTCTGCCGCGCGGTGGATGATGCCGTGGACGAGATCCCCGAGGACGACTGGAAAAGCGGGTTCTCGCCCGAAGCGCGCGCCCGGGCCGTCGAATCGCTGGCCGTCTGGCGCGACGAGCTGGACCGCATCTACGGCGGCATCCCGCTGACCCCGCAGGGCAAGTCGCTTCAGCCGTGGGTGTCCGAGTTCAACCTGCCGAAGCGGGAGTTCAAGGCGCTCATCGATGGCGTCGAGATGGATCTGTCGTTCGCCAAGTATCCGGACTTCGAGGCGCTTTCCACCTACTGCCACAAGGTCGCGTCGAGCGTCGGCCTCATCTGTCTGGAGATCTTTGGCTACCGCGACGCCAGCGCCCGCGACTACGCCGTGAACCTGGGGATCGCGCTGCAGCTCACGAACATCATCCGCGACGTCGCCGGCGACCTGAAGCGGGGCCGCATCTACCTGCCGATGGACGATCTGGCCTGGTTTCACGTGACCGAGTACGACCTGCGGGCCGGTGTGGTGACGCCCAACGTCAGATCGCTGATGCGCTACCAGTGCCGGCGGGCCCGCTATTACTATCGGCTGGCCTCGGAACGGCTGCCCCGGATCGACCGCCGGAGCCTGGTGGCGGCCGAGATCATGGGTGAGATCTACTTTGCCATCCTCCGAAAGATCGAGCGCGCGCGCTACGATGTGTTCACCACGCGGCACCGCGTGGCGCGGCCGCGCCGCGCCATCATCGCGCTCGACATCTGGTCGCGTGCGCTCCTCGAGCCGCGCCCCCGTTCCAAGCGCTGACGTAGGTGGCGGCGGACGTAGCTGCGGACGTAGCTGCAGGCCTTTAGGCCTGCCAACTCCATGACCCCCGAGCCCGATGTCGTCGTGGTGGGCGGCGGCTTCGCCGGGCTGAGCGCCGCCGCGTCGCTGACGGCGCAAGGCGCCCGCGTGCTGGTGCTCGAGGCGCGGCCCGCGCTGGGCGGCCGGGCGTCGTCGTTCATCGATCCGGCCACCGGCGAGGCGGTGGACAACGGCCAGCACATCGTGGCCGGCGCCTATTACGAGACGTTCGAGTTCCTCCGCCGCATCGGCGCCATGCGCGGTGTGCGCATGCAGACCGGACTGGAACTCGACATCGTGGAGACCGACGGGCGCCGATCGCGCTTCGTCTGTCCGAAGCTGCCGTCGCCCCTGCATCTGCTGGCCGGCCTGCTGCAGTGGCCGGCGCTCGAGTGGAGCGATCGGCTCGCGGCGCTTCGCATGGGCCTGCGCCGCGCGCCAGACCCGGGCGAAACCGTGCGGCAGTGGTTGCAGGCGCTCGGACAGACGCCGCGCCTCATTTCGCTGCTGTGGGAACCGCTGGCCGTCGCGGCGCTCAACCAGCCGATCGACGCCGCGGCGGCATCGTCGTTTGCCGTCGTCATCGACCGGATTCTCGAAAGCCGGGCGGCGTCGGCGTTGGGCCTCGCCGTGGTGCCGTTGAGCGACCTCTATGCGGAGCCCGCGCGCGCGTTCATCGAGGCCCGCCGCGGCGCCGTGCGCACCGGCCGGTCCGCGGTGATCGGCGCGTGGCCGGCGGCCTCGCTGTCGGTCCGCTCAGGCGATCACGAGATCTGGCCGCGCGCGGTGATCTGCGCCGTGCCGTGGCACGGGCTGCGCGCGGCGTTCTGGCCCGAGCCGCCGCCGCTCGCCGCGGTGTTCGCGGCTGCCGACGCCACCCCCGCGTCGCCCATCGTCACCGTCAACCTCTGGCTCGATCGCAACGTGACGAGCTCGCCGTTCATCGGCCTGCCCGGGCGGACCATGCAGTGGGTGTTCGACAAGCATCTGCTCTTCGGCCGCGGCGCCTCGCACCTGTCGCTCGTATCGAGCGGCGCCGAGGCCGTGGTGGCGAAGAGCAACGACGAGCTCGTGGCGCTCGCGCTGGAGGAGCTGCAGTCGGCGTGTCCGGACGCACGCGAAGCCGTGGTTCGCCGGGCGGTCGTGGTGCGGGAGCGCAAGGCCACCTTTTCCGTGGCGCCTGGCCTGCCGGCGCGCCCCTCGGTCCGGACGGCCATTCCCGGCCTGTTCCTGGCTGGCGACTGGATCGGCAACGACCTCCCGGCTACCATCGAGGGCGCGGTCATGAGCGGCCATGCGGCCGCCCGCGAGGCCGCGCGGTACCTCGAGCTGTGAGCAAGGTCCGGCCCTTAGGCCAGTCGTTCGTCGTCCACTACCAGGAAATCGCACTCAAGGGGAAGAACCGGCCCTGGTTCCTGGCGCAGCTCGTACGCAGCCTGCGGCGCGCCATGGCCGACCTGCCGGGCACGAAGGTGAACGCGTTGATGGGCCGCCTCGAGGTGGTGCCAGGGCCGGCCGTGTCGCCCGACGCCATCGCCGATCGCATCCGCCACACCTTCGGCATCGCCAACTTCTCGTTCGCGCGCCGCGTGCCGATCGATCTCGACGACATTGCCGCGGCGGTGCTGCGCGACCTCGGCGATCGCACCTGCGACGCCTTCCGTGTGTCGGCTCGCCGCGCCGACAAGCGCTACCCGCTGTCGTCGCCGCAGATCGAGCGCGAGGTCGGCGGGCGCATCAAGGCCGCCAAGGGCTGGCGCGTCGATCTCGAGAAGCCGGAAATCGACATCCGGCTCGAGTTCCTGTCGAACGAGGCGTTCTACTTCTTCGACAAGCAGGCTGGCCCCGGCGGCATGCCCATCGGTACGGCGGGGCGGGTGGTGTGCCTGCTGTCGGGCGGCATCGACTCACCGGTGGCGGCGTGGCGGATGATGAAGCGCGGCTGCACCGTCACGTTCGTCCACTTCCACAGCTATCCGATCCTGTCGCGCGCGTCGATCGAGAAGGCGCGCTCGCTGGCGACGCTGCTGACGCGATGGCAGCACCGGTCGCGACTGTACCTCGTACCGTTCGGCGACATCCAGCAGCAGGTGCTGCTCACGGTGCCGGCGCCGCTGCGCGTGGTCGTCTACCGTCGACTGATGCTGCGCATTGCCGAGCGCATCGCCAGGATGCGTCATGCGCAGGCGCTCGTGACCGGCGACGTGGTGGGGCAGGTGGCGTCGCAGACGCTCGAGAACCTCGCGGTGGTTGGCAAAGTGGCGACGATCCCGCTCTTCCGTCCACTCATCGGCATGGACAAGGACGAGATCATGGCGCAGGCGCAGGTGCTCGGCAGCTACCCGATCTCGATCATTCCAGATCAGGACTGCTGCACGCTCTTCACGCCGCGCAATCCCGCGACGCGTGCCCGGTTCGACGACGTGGAAGCGGGCGAGAGCGCGCTGTCGATCGACGAACTTGTAGAAGCCGCGGTTCGCGCCGCGGAAGTCGAGGACTTCAGCTTTCCCACCGTTACTCCGATGGTAGGATCCACGCATGAAGCTTGAGCAGATCGAGGCGGCGCTCGGCAACGACAAGACGCTCCTCGCGCACCAGTGCAAGACGATCGCGAAGGGCGACCTGCACCTGCCCGGTCCGGACTTCGTCGACCGGATCTTCGCGCTGTCAGACCGCTCGCCTCGGGTGATGCGCGGCCTTCAGTCGGTGTTCGACACCGGCCGTCTCGCCGGTACGGGCTACGTGTCGATCCTGCCCGTTGATCAAGGCATCGAGCACTCGGCGGGCGCCTCGTTCGCGCCCAACCCGATGTACTTCGACTCCGAGAACATCGTGAAGCTGGCCATCGAAGGCGGCTGCAACGCGGTCGCGTCCACGCTCGGAGTGCTGGGATCGGTGGCGCGCAAGTACGCGCACAAGATTCCGTTCATCGTGAAGTTGAACCACAACGAGTTCCTGTCGTACCCAAACAGCTACGACCAGATCAAGTTCGCCGGCGTCAAGCAGTGCCTCGACATGGGCGCCGTGGGTGTCGGCGCCACGATCTACTTTGGCTCCGAGGGGTCGAAGCGGCAGATCGTCGAGGTGTCGGAACTGTTTCACCAGGCGCACGAGATGGGGCTGTTCACGGTGCTGTGGTGCTACACGCGCAACAACGCGTTCAAGACCAAGGACGTGGACTACCACCTGTCGGCGGATCTCACCGGCCAGGCCAACCATCTTGGCGTGACGATCGAAGCCGACATCATCAAGCAGAAGCTGCCGGAGAACAACGGCGGCTACAACGCGGTCAACTTCGGCAAGACGCACAAGCTGGTGTACTCGCAGCTCACGAGCGACAACCCGATCGACCTCACTCGCTACCAGCTCGCCAACTGCTACATGGGGCGCATGGGCCTCATCAACTCGGGCGGCGCGTCGTCAGGTGAGACGGACTTGAAGGAAGCCGTGAAGACCGCGGTCATCAACAAGCGCGCCGGCGGCATGGGGCTCATTTCGGGCCGCAAGGCGTTCCAGCGCCCGATGAAAGAAGGCGCGGGGCTACTCAACGCCATCCAGGACGTCTACCTGACGCGCGAGATCACCGTCGCGTAGGGGGAGGTGGGGGCCGCCTTCAGGCGGCCCGGGTAGGTCTTCGTAGGGGCACATCTTTAGATGTGCCCGACCATCGTTCACCGTGCGTCGTTGTGACGCGGCCGGTGGGGAGGGGCGAAGTGGGTAAGGGCGCTGCGGATCAACTCGACACTGACGTTCGCCGGATCGCAGATCCTGGCGTGACGGCCTGAGACTGCGCCGCGCGCCATAATGTTCGTTCGAGTGTCGGTCGATGAACTGGAGGATCTCAAGTCCTCCAACAGCACGATTCCATTGGCGTTGTTCGGAATCAGCTTCGGCGCCTTAGTGTCGATCTCCACCACGCTGGCGACCGTCTCGTTGACGGACACGATGCGGATCACGTTTATCGCCTCGGCGGTCGTGCTAACCCTGGCCTCTATCTTCTTCGGGGCGACGGCGCTTCGCGCGGAGGTCCAGTGGCGCAAGAGGATTGAGCGCTTTCGCAAGGTGTCGTCGTAAACCGGGCCCGCCCCTCAGCCCCCAGCCCCCTAGCCCCTAGCGATCGCGTCAAGCATCATCGCGAGCGCGTCGGGCGCCGTGATGTACGGATTGTGGCTGCCGTCGATCTCGAAATACGGCCAGCCCTCGGCCTTCGCGCGCTCGGCGAACCGGCGAAAGTTGTCGCCAGGCCCGGGCCGCGTGCAGTAGATGTAGGTGCGCAGCAGGCGGTCGACCTCGCCGGTCAGCCGAATCGGCTGCTCGAAGGTCTTGAGCGGATGCGGCAGTCGCCGCGGCGCCATCCAGGCCAGGTCGGCGGCCGGCGTATCCGGCGGGGGCGGGTTGGGCGGCACCAGCCAGCCCTCCCCATCCCGCTGCGCGGCCCCTCGCATCCGCTCGCGCACCTCGGCCGGATGCAGGTCGAACACCGACTGGCCGTCTCGCGGCACGAACGCATCCAGGTAGACGAGCTGCGCAATCCGGCGGGCCTCGCGGTCGGCGACGCCGGTCGCCACCATCCCTCCGTAGCTGTGGCCGATCAGCACGACGCCGCGCAGGTCCTCCATCGTGAGGACCGCGCAGACGTCCAGGATGTGGGTCTCGAGGTCGATCGACGGCGATGCGAGGTGCACGCGCTCGCCGAGCCCGGTGTAGGTCGGCGTGTAGAGCTCGTGGCCACGCCCGCGCAGCAGCGGCCGCATCTTCTTCCATGCCCAGCCGGCCGACCACGCGCCGTGCGCCACGACGAAGGTGGCCATGTTCAGCGCCGGGCGGCGAGCGTTCCCAGGTACTCGCGAAGCGCGTCGTGGGTGCTGGGAAAAGCCAGTTCGTCCCAGGGAATCTCGTGGGGCTCGAACAGGCGCGCTTCGAGGCACTCGTCGTCGGCGCACAACCGGCCACCGACGATGCTCGCTTCGTAGACGATGACGACCGGTGCGCGGCCCGGATAGGAATACACGTTTATCAGGCGGCCGAGGCTGACATGGAGCCCGGATTCTTCGCGCGCCTCGCGCACGGCGGCGTCCTTCACCAGCTCGCCTCGGTCCACGTAGCCGCCGGGGTAGACCCACTTGCCATAGCCCGGTTCGATGGCGCGCTTCACCAGCACGATGCGCCCGCTGCCGTCGTTGATGATCGTGCCGACGGCCACTTTCGGGTCGAGGTAGAAGACGAACCCACAGCGCACGCACACGAGCCGCTCGGGCTCGTTCTGCTTGATCGCGCGCGGCTCAAGTGCGCCGCCGCACATCGGGCAGAAACTGTACGGCCGTTCGTCGTGGGGATGCATCGCGCGGCCTATAATCTTCCTTCATGTCGATTCTGAAAGTCGCGCGCATGGGCCACCCGGTTCTGCGCCAGACCGCCCGCGCCATCACCCCGTCCGACCTCAAAGATCCGATGATGCAGCGGCTCATCAACGACATGATCGACACGATGCACGAGTACCACGGCGTCGGCCTGGCGGCGCCGCAGATTCACGAGGATCTGCGGCTGTTCGTGGCGCTGCTCGATGACGACCCCGGGAGCGACAGCGAGGCCGTGGTGGTGGTCAACCCCGAGATCGTCCCGCTCTCGGAGGCAAAGGTCGAAGGCTGGGAGGGGTGCCTCAGCATCCCCGACATCCGCGGGATGGTGCCGCGCTACACCGACGTCCTGGTGCGCGCGCTCGACCGGACGGGCAGGAATGTGGAGCTGACCCTCAAGGGCTTCCCGGCGCGGGTGGCCCAGCACGAGACCGACCACCTCGACGGCGTGCTCTTCTTCGACCGCATGACGTCGATGCAGTCGCTGACGTATCTCGAAGAGTACTCGCGCTACCATCGGAAGGACGAAGGCGAAGGCGAGGACGAGGACTAGTGGCCGGCACCGCGACCATCGACACCGGCGCCCCGATCGTCACGCTGCGCACCGCGCCGACGGTGCCGTTCGACGGCGCCATTGCCGCCGCCCGCACCTGCTATTCGCCGCGCGTGATTGCCACGAGCGAAGTGACGCCGGGGCAGCGCGACACGATCGGCGCCCTGACGTTCGACGCCGGCCACCACACCGTTTATCAGCACGCCAACTTCGAGTTCGGGCTCGAGAACATCTCGCGGCAGTTCGTGTGGACGTTCCTGCACTCGTATCCCTTCTACAACTCCGAGCAGTCGAGCCAGCGCTACGTGAGGCTGCGCGAGCCGCGCGCCTTCGTGCCGCCGATCACCGGCGAGGCGCTTGGCGTCTACGAGTCGGCGATCGTGAAGGCGTGGGACCGCTACGAAGAACTGTCGGCGCTGCTCAAGGACGACGCGTTTGCCATCCTGAAAGAGCTGCGCTACGTCCGCCCTACCACGAACCCCGAGCGGCTGAAACTGATCGAGAAGGACGCGGTGAAGCGCGCCATCGAGACCGCGCGCTACGTGATCCCGATCGGCGCCTTCACGTCGATGGTCCACACGGTGTCGGGCATCGTGCTGCACCGCCTGCAGCGGATGATGCACACCGGCGACGCTCCCTACGAAGCGCGACTGGTCATCTCGGAGATGGTCCGTCAGGTCAGGGAGTGGGATCCGCTGTTCTTCGAGAAGGTCGGCGCCGGAATCATCGCGCCCGCCGACGTCACTGAAACGAGCTTCCCGAAGCCGCGCGCCGGCGGCGACGCCTACGCCGCACAGTTCGACGCGCGCCTGAACGGCCGCTGGTCGCGCCTGCGCGACGCCTCGCCCGACGCCGAAGAGATTGTGGCGGAGTCGGTACGATCGATCTTCGGCCTCACCGCCGAGGAGATGAGCGACGACGAGGCGCTCGACCGGGTGATGAACCCCGCGCGCAACCGCTACCGCCTCGACATCCTGAACGTCTCGTACCACTCGCCGCTGATGCGGGCGCTTCACCACGCCACCTACGTGTTCGAGAAGCGCCTGAGCCACACCGCGGACTCGCAGGATCAGCGGCATCGCATGGTGCCGGCGTCGCGGCCGCTGCTCACGTTTGCCGACACCGAACGGCCGGACTTCATCACCCCGCGATTGATTGCCGCCAACCCGCGCGCCAACGCGGTCTACGAAGAGGCGATGGCCGACGCGTGGGCGGCGAAGAACCGGCTGCTGGCGCTCGGGGTGCCGCTCGAGTTCGCGCTCTACGTGCTGCCCAACGCCAAGACGTTGCGCTTCGTCGAATCGGGGTCGCTCCTGGCGCTCCTGCACAAGTGGACGCTGCGCACCTGCTTCAACGCGCAGGAGGAGATCTACCTGGCGTCGATGGACGAGCTCGAGCAGGTGCGCTCGGCGCACCCGCGCATCGGCCGCCATATCGGGCCGCCGTGCGTGATTCGCAACGGGCTGATCTCGCCGCGCTGCACCGAGGGGACGCATTTCTGCGGCGTGCCGGTGTGGAAGGATTTCCCGGCGGCCGTCCGGCGCCTGTGACCGCCGCTGCGTGGCTGGTACATCTCTACACCGCCAGCGGCTTCATCCTCGTCTTTCTCGCGGCCCAGGCGGCCATCGATCACGACTTCCGGACCGCCTTCCTCTACCTGTCGGCCCAGGTGTTCGTCGATGCGACCGACGGTGTGCTGGCGCGCGCGGCGGGCGTGTCGGAGCGGCTGCCGTGGTTCAGCGGCTCGAAGCTCGATGATCTCGTCGACTACCTGGCCTACGTGTTCGTGCCGGCGCTGATCGTCTGGCGCGCTCTGCTGGTGGTGGATCCGTGGACGAACGTGGTGCCGTGGGCCATGCTGCTGTCGAGCGGCTACGGCTTCAGCCACATGAAGGCGAAGACCAGCGATCACTTCTTCACCGGCTTTCCGTCGTATTGGAACATCGTGGTGGCCTACCTCTTCGTTCTCCAGCTGTCGCCCGACGTCAACGCCGTCATCCTGCTCGGCCTGGCCGTGATGGTGTTCGTGCCCATCCGCTACATCTACCCATCGAGGACCACGATCCTCCCGCGCACCACCAACGTGCTGGCCTCAGTGTGGGGCGCGACGGGGATTGCGATTCTGTGGCAGTACCCGCAGGTGTCCCGGACGCTGGTGCTCGCGTCGCTGGCCTTTCCGGTCTACTACTTCGCGCTCTCGTTCGTCGCGCACGCCAGCACGCCACCCGTCCGCGAGTCGTCCAAATAGCCGATGGAGCCGGTCGCCATCCACGCGCACAACCCGGGTCCCATGACCGGGGACGGCAACTGGACGTGGCTCCTCAAGGGGCGCGTCACCACGCTCATCGACGCCGGAACTGGAGACGCCCGTCACCTCGAGGCACTGGCCGGCGCGCTGGACGGGACGCCGCTGGCGCAGGTGCTGGTGACGCACGCGCACGGCGACCACTCCTCCGGTGCGCTCGCCCTGCGCGACCGGTTTCCCGGCGTCCGCTTCCGAAAGATGCCGTGGCCCGGGCGTGATGCGAAGTGGCCTGTGGACTGGGACCCGATCGTGCCAGGCGAGCTGATCGAGGCCGGCGATGGAGCGTTGACCGCGCTGCACACGCCAGGGCACGCGCCCGATCATCTGTGCTTCTGGGACGAGGCCGGCCGTTCGCTCTATTGCGGCGACCTGGCGCAGAGCGGCGCCACTGTGTGGATTCCGTTCGAGCTGCGCGGCGATCTGTCTGACTACCTCGCGTCCATCGAGAGCGTGCTGCGGCTGGCGCCCGCCCGGCTGCTGCCGTCGCATGGGCCCGTGATCCAGGATCCCGAGCCGCTGCTGCGCCGCTACGTCCAGCACCGCCTCGCGCGTGAGCGCCAGATCGTGGAGTCGATGCTCGAAGGCGCCACGACCGCGGACGAGATCACGGCCGACGTCTACCGGGCGCTCTCGGAGAAGCTGCTGCCGATGGCCAGGCAGGGAGTGCTCGCGCACCTGGTGAAACTCGAGCGCGACGGCCGCGCCCGCCGCGACGGCGAGGCGTGGCATATCATGGGCGCATGAATCAGGTAGTCGATTTCATCAACGTCAATCGCGATCGGTACATCGACGAGCTCAAGCAGTACCTCGCGATCCCCAGCATTTCGGCGCTGCCCGAGCATGCCGGCGACGTCCGCCGCGCCGCGGAGTGGACCGCCGACTCGTGCCGCGCTGCCGGCCTCGAGAACGTGAAGCTGATCGACACGCCGGGCAACCCGGTGGTGTACGGCGACTGGCTCAACGCGCCCGGCAAGCCGACGATTCTCTTTTACGGCCACTACGATGTGCAGCCCGTGGACCCGGTAAACCTGTGGACGAGCCCGCCGTTCGAAGCGACGGTGCGCGACGGCGAGATCTACGCGCGCGGCGCCGCCGACGACAAGGGCCAGGTGTTCATGCACATCAAAGCCGTGGAGGCGCACCTGAAGAAGAACGGGAGCCTGCCGGTGAACATCAAGTTCTTCATCGAGGGCGAAGAGGAAGTGGGCAGCGTGCACCTGGACGAGTTCGTGCGCTCGCACAAGCAGGAGCTCGCCGCCGACGTGGTCGTCATCTCGGATTCGCCGATGTTCGACCGCGGCATCCCGTCGATCTGCTACGGCCTGCGGGGCCTGGCCTACTTCCAGATCGATCTGCGGGGCACGAAAAGCGACCTGCACTCAGGATCGTTTGGCGGCGCGGTGGCCAACCCCGCCTTCGTGCTCGGGCAGATCCTGGCGCAGATGAAAGACCGCAGCGGGCACGTCAAGATTCCCGGCTTCTACGACGACGTCCGCGCGCTGAGCGACGCCGAGCGCGCCGAGTGGAAGAAGCTGCCGTTCAACGAGACGAAGTACCGCAAGGATCTGGGCGCGCCGCGGCTGTTCGGCGAGTCGGGCTATTCGACGCTCGAGCGCGTGTGGGCGCGGCCGACGTTCGAGGTGAACGGCCTGCTGTCAGGGTTTACCGGCGAGGGCGCCAAGACGGTGCTGCCGGCCACGGCGATGGCCAAGGTGAGCATGCGCCTGGTGCCGGACCAGCACCCGGACAAGGTGGCGAGCCTGTTCGAAGCCTACTTGAACAAGATCGCGCCGAAGACGGTGGAGCTGAAGCTGACGCGCATGCACGGCGGCAAGCCGTGGATGACCGAGTTCGACAACAAGTACGTGCGCGCCGCGGGCAAAGCCATCGAGCTCGGGTTCGGCAAGACGCCGGTCTTCAACCGCGAAGGCGGCTCGATTCCGGTGGTCTCCACGTTTCAGGAAGAGCTCGGCGTGCCGAGCGTGCTGTTCGGCGTCGGATTACCCGACGAGAACGCGCATGCGCCCGACGAAAAGCTGGATCTGGGGAACTTCCACAACGGCATCATCGCGTCGGCGTTCCTCTACGACCAGATTGCCCAACTGTCGTAGGGGCCGCCTTCCGTCGTGGGGGTTGCCTTCAGTCGTGGGGGCCGCCTTCAGGCGGCCCGTGATTACCGGCGACGTCCGCCGCCGCGATAGCCGCGGTCTCGATCGTAGCCCCGGCCGCGATCGTAATCTCGCCCTCGGTCGTTGCGCCCGTAGTAGCGGCCACGGTCGTAGCGGCCGCCGCCGACGATCACGACACGGTCGCGGTAGACGGGGCGGTACTCGCGATAAACCGGCCGGTAGTAGTACGGATCGTAGTAAGGCTCGTAGTACGGGTCGTAGACCGGCACTCGATACACCGGCGCCCGGTAGACCGGCGGGTAATACACCGGACCGTAGTAGCCCCCGCCACCGACGTGAACGCCGACGCTCCAACGCGTCTGGGCGGCGGCAGGCGCCGCGCTGAGGGCCAGCGCGAAAACGATTCCCAGAGTCCAACCAACAACGCGTCCCATTCAGCCTCCTGCAGCCGGTCCCCGCCGGCGAATGACGGAGTAATGAGTGCAGCCGCCGTGCCAAAGGGCTTGGGACTGATTATCAAGGAAAACCGCCGTATCGACTGCTCGAGCCTGGGCTCATTGGAGGACGCGTAGCCCTCCGAGGCGGTCACAAGCCGGGCCGTTGGACGGGGCCGGACCCGGGTGGTCCGGCCCATCCGTGTCACTACCAGCGGCGGTCGCGATCGTACCGCTCGTCGCGCCAGTCGCGGCCGCGGTTGTGTTTGTACCAACCCTTGTGTTTGCCGTTGTCGTGCCGCCCGTTCACGACGATCACGCGCTCGCGGTAGACCGGCGGGTAATACACCCGCTCACGCACCGGGTAGTAGACCCGTTCGCGGTACACCGGCGGCGGGTAGTAGACCCGCTCGCGATAGACCGGCGGGTAGTACACCGGTCCGCTTCCGATGTGCACGCCAACGCTCCAGCGGGTGTCGGCAGCGGCAGGCGCGACGCTGATGGCCAGCGCGAAAATGACTCCAAGTGTCCAACCAGCAAAACGTCCCATCTCAGCCTCCTGATGCCGGTCCCGCCCGGCCAGTGGGGATGCCGGTCTCTAGAGCAGCCGCCGTGCCAGAAAGATAACCCGCTGATTTCATGGGGATTAGATGGACCTGCACGCGCTTGCTTTGCCCTCGCCAGCGGACGCTCGAGACCTCCATCGGAGGCACCAGCTCAGCCACGGGGCAAGGCAATGCGCGGACTGGCAACCGACCGAAGGCCGTTACGATGAAGTTTGTGACCCTCCTGCTCGCCGTCACCCTCCTCCTCGCGGGGCTGGCCGCCCAGGAGCGGCCGTTGCCGGAGCTACAGCCGTTCCTGGCGCAGGCGCGCACGCGACTCCAGACGGACAACGAGCGGCAGCGGTCGTACATCTACGTGGAGACGCAGCGGGAGCGGAAGCTGGATGGCGCCGGTCGCGTCCGCAGCGAAAAGGTGAAGGTGGTCGAGAGCTACCCGGCGCTGCCCGGCGAAGACGAGCGCTGGGAGCGCGTGCTCGAAGAGGACGGGCGGCGCAAGACCGAGGCGGAGGTCGCGCGCCAGGACGCGGAGCGGCAGAAGACCGCCGAAGCGGTGGCCAGGCGGTTGTCGTCGCAGAATCCGGCCGACCGCGCCAAGGATACGCGCGCCTACGAACAGAACCGGAAAGAGGCGCTTGCCCGTATCAACGACATCTTCGTGGTCTACGACATCGCCATGGCAGGACGCGAGCGCATCGACGGGCACGACACGATCGCCCTGACGCTCGAGCCGAGGCCGAACTCGCGCCCGGTCACGCGCGAGGGGAAGTGGATGCAGTACTTCCGCTGCCGTGCCTGGATCAGCGAAACCGACCACGAGCTGGTGAAGCTGAACGTCGAGGCGATCCGCGACGCCAACATCGGCTTCGGCCTGCTGGCGCGCATGAACACCGGCACCGTGATGACGTTCACGCGTCGGTTCGTGAACGGCGAGGTGTGGCTGCCGGCGCGCGCCGACTACACCATCAAGGCGCGCGTGCTGATGCTCAAGCGCTACCTCCAGAGCGGCACCATCGAGTTCTCGAATTACCGGAAGTTCACAGTCGATACGGCTACGACGATCGCGCCGCCCGCCGATAAATAAGGCGTGGACGACTCCGGCCGGGAGCTGTACGTGCGCGCGCTGGCACTTCCTGGCGCGCTCATCGGGGCGCGCCTCGCGACGGCCGTCATCCCCGGGCCGGTCCGCATGATCACCATGTGGGTGCACGAGAGCGGCCACGCGGCGGCGGCCTGGCTCACCGGCTTCGCGGCCTTTCCGGGCCCCTGGATCACGCCGATCGGTTCCGAGCGCTCCCCGCTGGTCACGCTGGTGCTCGCGGGGGCGCTTGCCGTTGGCGCGTATCGCGCGTGGCAGATCGAACGCTGGTTCTGGGTCGTGGCCGCGACTGCTGTCCTCGGCGTGGCCCTCGCGGGCACGTTTGCCCTGCATCCGCTCTACGCGCGCCAGCTGTTCACGTTCATGGGCGACGGCGGCTGCTTCGTGCTTGGCAGCGTGCTGATGCTGACGACGTACGCACGTGCCGATCATCCGCTGCGACGCGAGCATCTGCGCTGGGTGTGTCTGGCCATCGGCGCGCTGGCGTTCATGGACGTGCGCACCACCTGGTCCGGCGCCACGGGACGGCTGCCGTTCGGAGAGGACGATCGAGGCCTCAGCGACGCCAGCACCCTGACCGAATTGTACGGATGGACGATGGGGCTGCTGGTCGACCGCTATTCGCAGCTCGCGGTCGGGTGCTTCATCGTGCTTGCCGCGGCGTGGGCAGTGGGGCTGCTGCAGGCGCTGGGTGAGCGCCACGTGAGGCAGGCGAGATAGGATGACGAGATGGCGATCACGCGCGGCATTCGCGAGTTCGTGTCCAGGGATTGGAGGGCGGCCCGTGAGGCGAAGGATCGCTACTGGGGCCAGCAAGTGAAGCGGCTGGGTTCGGCGGAAGCGCTTCGGATCGCCGACGAGCTCCGCCGTCAAGTCCTCCAGCAGGTCCCGGGTTGGCCCAGCGCCGAACAGCGGGAGGCGGATCTCCAGGCGCACATCCGGTTGTCGGAGCTGCTGACGCGTGCCGGTCGAGCCCGCCGCGCGTGAGCTCCTGGCGGCGCTGGCGCGCGTGCTGGCGTCGTGGGGGCCGTGGTACGTGTTCGGAGCGCAGGCCGTCGTGGTCTACGGCGTGCCGCGGCTCAGCGCCGACGTAGACGTCACGATTCGCTTGACGCCGGACTCACCGGCGGATTTTGCCGCGGCGATGCGGGCCGCCGGAGATGACCGTCATCGGCTCGCGGTAGCGTCTTCGCTACTTGTTGCACCCCTTCTTCGTTTCCTCGAACCCGTCGAACAACCTCGACGCGTTGACGCCCGCCAGCGTTTCGATGCGGTGCGGCTGCCCCTTCTCCACGGTGTAGCGCGCCACGGTCCCCTGGGAGCGCAGGAACTCGGCCTCGCGCTTCATCTCGGGATGCCACATGTAGTCGTCGTTCTCGCCGACGTACATGAACACGCACATCTTCGAGATGGCCTGCAGCTTCGCCGGGCTCGGTTGCCACATGTAGCCCGGGAAGGCGGTGACCGACAGGAAGTAATGCGGGTTGGCCGCGGCCACGTGGAACGCGGCAATGCCGCCGTTCGACGGCCCGGCGATGTGGAACTTGCCGTCCTGAATCTTGTAGTCGGCCAGGATCGCCTTCAGGAATTCCGGAAAGATCCGCGCGCCGCTCTCGAAGAAGAGCTCGCCGTCCGGCGCCGCCGGCGCAATCACGATGTAGCCACGCTTTTCGGCCTCGGCGCGCAGGTTGCGATTGAGCAGACCGTCCACGGTGTTCATCGTCTGCGGCCCGCCGCCGAGGGCGATGATGGCCGGGTACGCCTTGGCGGCGTCGTAGCCCGTGGGCAGCACCACCTTGTACTGGACCGTGACGCCCGCCACCTTGCGCGACTTCTCGAGTACTTCGCCCTGCGTGGCCGGCGCGGCCAGGCTCACCAGGGCCAGCGCTGCAATGATTCGTTCGAAATGTGCCATGGTTCGCAGAGTATACGGCGGGAGGTCGAGCTAGTTCAGCGACGCGACGCGGCGCCGGAGCGTTTTGACGTGCTCCCAGATCTGCTCCTGCTCCTCGCGCGTGTCGTCGTCGAGCTCGCTCATGCTCGAGAGTTTCAGATAGGCCTGCAGATCGCGCAGCGCGGACGTGAAGTCGTTCAGGTGATACGCGAGCAGGCCGCGGTCGCGCAGCTCGCTGAGCGACGAGGGCGTGAGCGCCAGCAGCATCTCGGTGACGTCGCGCGCCTGCGGGAATGAGCGCATGTGCACGTAGAGGCGCTTGAGGTTCAGGAGCATCCGCGAGATCACCTGCGGCCGTGTCGCCGATGCGAGCAGCGACTTGCTGAAGGCCACCTCATCGCCGACGTGGCGCTGCAGCAGCATGCGGCAATCGTGCTCTGTCAGCATCGCGCCGCCGTGAAACGGGTCGATGATGAGCCCGGCGCCCGTGCGCGGCCTGCCCTCGCAGCATCGCACCAGGAAGTGACCGGGGAAATTGACGCCGTCGATGCGCAGGCCGGCGCGGCGCGCCACCTCCATGTAGACCACCGACATCGTGATGGGGATGCCGGTGCGCCGTTCGAGCACGACGTTGAGGCAGCTGTTGCGCGGATCCTCGTACTGCTTCCGGTTGCCGACGAACCCGAGCTCGTCGAAGAGGTAGGCGTTGAGCGCCTGGACGCACGCCGCCGGCGACGAGCTGCCGGTGCACTCGGAATGGCGCTCGATGTGCCGTCGCGCGGCCTCGCCCATGGCGTCGAGCATGGCCAGGTACGGCTCGGGATCGAGGCGCGGATACTCTACGCGCGCGATCACGAGCGCCGCCTGTGCCAGGCTGCCGCCGGGCCCGTTGGCCGCGGCCGTGATGGCTTCCACCAGATCGGTTCGCATCCCC
>DASYRM010000014.1:0-3547 GCA_036004405.1 Vicinamibacterales bacterium | reverse complement strand
CGGCCCCCACGATGGCGGTCCCTACGATGGCGGTCCCTACGATGGCGGCCCTTACGATTGCACGGCCTTGTCGGTGATCTCCAGGGCGCGGTCGATGATGGCGATCCCCTCGCGCAGCTCCTCTTTGCTGATGCAGAGCGGCGGGTTGGTGAAGAAGTAGTTCCAGCGCACGAAGGTGAACAGCCCCTCGTCGCGGAAGAACTTGCCGAGCGCGGCCATCTCGGGCGAGGTGCCGTTGAGCGGGGCCAGCGGCTCGAGCGTCTGCCGGTTGCGCACCAGCTCGATGATGCCGAACAGCCCGATCGCACGCGTGGCGCCCACCGACGGGTGCTTCGCCGCAAGCTCGGCGTGCAGCGTTTTCAGCAGCTCGCCGGTCCGGGCAGCTCTCTCGATCAGGCCATCCTCCTCGTAGACGGCAATCGTCGCCAGCGCGGCGGCGCAGGCCACCGGATGGCTGCTGTAAGTCAGCCCGCCCGGGAACATCTTGTCCTTGAAGTGATCGGCAATCGCGCGCCGCACGCCGACCGCTCCGAGCTGGATATAGGAGCTCGTGAGCCCCTTGGCCATCGTGATCATGTCGGGCACGACGCCCCAGTGCTCGATGGCAAACCACTTGCCGGTGCGGCCGAACCCCGCCATCACCTCGTCGGCGATCATCAGGATGCCGTACTTGTCGCAGAGCGCCCGCACGCCCTGCATGTAGCCGTCCGGCGGTATGAGAATGCCGTTGGTCCCGGTGACGGTCTCCAGGATGAACGCCGCGATCGTGTGCGGGCCTTCGAGCTGAATCACTTCCTCGAGATACCGCAGCGCCGTCTCGGCGTCGTCCCAGCCGCGCGCCACGCCGTGATACGGATCGAGCACGTGGACGACGCCGGGCATCGGCGGCTGGCTCCAGCCGCGCGGATCGCCGGTGGCGGCGATGGCAGCCGCCGTGCCGCCATGGTACGAGCGATAGCGCGCCAGGATCTTCTGCCGGCCGGTCACCGCGCGCGCGATCTTGAAGGCGTTTTCGTTGGCCTCGGCGCCGCCGTTGGTGAAGAAGAACGCGTCGATATCCCCCGGTGTGATCTCCGCCAGCTTCGCGCCCAGCCGAGCCCGGACCTCGGTGGTCATCCCCGGCGTCACGTAGGTGACTTTCTGCGCCTGCTCGGTGATGGCGGCAATCACCCGCGGATCGCCGTGGCCGATGTTCACCGACATCAGCTGGCTGTTGAAGTCGATGAAGCGCTTCCCCTCCGGCGTCCAGAAGTAGACGCCTTTGGCTCGGGCGACGGGAATCGGGTTGACGGCGTCCTGTGCCGTGTACTCGGTGATGGTGTGCTTCTTCGACAGCGCGACAATCTCTTCCCCGGTCATCTGGTCACCAGTCATCGGGCCGACCTCTTCAAGAACGAGCCGCCGCCGGCCTTGCCGGTGAACGCGGCGCCGTCCACGATCACCTTGCCGCGGGAGATGACGACCTCTGGCACGCCGGTCACCTGGCGTCCCTCGTACGGGTTGTAGTCCACCTTCATGTGGAGCGTCTTGGCCGACAGCGTCAGCGTGCGGTTGGGATCGAACACGACGATGTCGGCGTCGGACCCCGGCGCGATCGTGCCCTTGCGCGGGAACAGGCCGAAGATGCGCGCCGGCGACGTGGAAGTGACCTCGACGAAGCGGTTGAGCGACATCCTCCCCGTTCGCACGCCGCCGTCGTAGACCAGACTCATGCGCGTCTCGATGCCGGGCGCGCCGTTGGGGATCTTGGAAAAATCGCCGACCCCGAGCTCCTTCTGCTCCTTCATGCAGAACGGGCAGTGGTCGGTCGAGATGCACTGCAGGTCGTTGAACGCCAGGCCGCGCCACAGCTTGTCCTGGGTTTCCTTGAGACGAAGCGGCGGGCTCATGACGTACTTCGCGCCGTTGAATCCCGGCTCCTCGTAATTGTCGTACGACAGGAAGAGATACTGCGGGCAGGTTTCGGCGAACGCCGGGAGGCCGCGGTCGCGCGCCTCCGTGACCATCTCGAGGGCTTCGGCCGCCGAGAGGTGCACGATATAGATCGGGACGTCGGCCATCTCGGCCAGCGCGATCGCCCGGTGCGTGGCTTCGGCCTCGGCGCGCACCGGCCGCGTCAGCGCGTGGTACTTCGGCGCGGTCTTGCCTTCGGCGAGCGCCCGCTGCACCAGCACGTCGATCACGCCGCCGTTCTCGGCGTGCATGCAGATCGTGCCGCCATTCTTCCCGGTCCGGAGCAGCGCCTTGAAGATGCTCGCATCGTCCAGCATGAACACGCCGGGGTACGCCATGAACAGCTTGAACGACGTGACGCCCTGGCGGACCAGCGCGTCCATCTCTTGTTCCACCTGATCGTTCAGCTCGGTGACGATCATGTGAAAGCCGTAGTCGATCGCCGCCTTGCCCTCGGCCTTCTTCATCCACGTTTCCCAGGCGTGGTGCAGCGTCTGACCGCGGTACTGGATGGCGAAGTCCACGACGGTGGTCGTGCCGCCATGGGCGGCCGCAATCGTCCCCGACTCGAAGTCGTCGGCCGAGGTCGTGCCGCCGAACGGCATGTCGAGGTGGGTGTGCACGTCGATGCCGCCTGGCAGCACGTACTTCCCGGTGGCGTCGATGGTCCGGTCGGCCGGGATCGAGAGCGCGGTGCCGATGACCGAGATCTTGTCGTCGTCCACGAACACGTCGCCGCGATACAAATCGGTGGCGGTGACGATGGTGCCGCCGGTAATCAGGAGCGAGCTCACGGCAGCTGCTCCGCCATCGGCCCGTACGAGTCGGGGCGGCGATCGCGATAGAACTGCCACACGCGCCGCACCTCCTCGATCACGTCGAGGTCCATCTCAGCGACGACGAGCTCGGTCTTGTCCTCGGATCCGGTTGCCAGGAAGTTGCCGCGCGGATCGACGAAGTAGGAGGTGCCGTAGAAACGGCCGATGTTCCACGGCGCCTCGGTGCCGACGCGGTTGCTGCACGCCATGAAGTAGCCGTTGGCCACGGCGTGCGCCGGCTGTTCCAGTTTCCACAGGTACTGCGACAGCCCCGCCACGGTGGCCGACGGATTGAAGACGATCTCCGCGCCGTTCAGGCCAAGCAGCCGCGCGCCCTCGGGAAAGTGGCGGTCGTAGCAGATGTAGACGCCAATCGTGGCAAAGCGCGTCTTGAACACCGGGTAGCCCAGATTGCCGGGCTTGAAGAAGTACTTCTCCCAGAAGCCGGACGTGTGCGGAATGTGGTTCTTGCGGTACTTCCCGAGATAGGTGCCGTCGTGGTCGTACACGGCGGCGGTGTTGTAGTAGACGCCCGCCTGCTCGCGCTCGTAGACCGGCACCACCACGGCCATCCCGTACTGCTTGGCGCGTTCGGCAATCAGCTTGGTCGTCGGCCCCGGCACGGCCTCGGCGATGTCGTACCAGTGCGCGTCCTGCGACGGGCAGAAATAGGGGCCGTTGAAGATCTCCTGCAGCCCGAGGATCTGAACGCCGCGCTTCCCGGCCTCGTCGATGAGCGGCAGATGGACATCGATGGCCGCCTCCCGGATCTTGTC
>DASYRM010000013.1:0-52031 GCA_036004405.1 Vicinamibacterales bacterium | reverse complement strand
CGCGAGGCCGCCGACTGCTGCACGTTGAACTCGTTGTCGGGCGGCGCGCGGTGGAACTCGCGCTCGGGTCGATAGTGATACAGGTCGCCGGCCACCATGACCTTGCCGGCCTTCGTGAGGTTGAGCACCAGCACCTGATGGCCCGGCGTGTGGCCCGGCGCGGCTTTGATGATGGCGGCGCCGTCGCCGAAGACGTCGTATTCATCCTTGTCGAGCGGAATCCACCTGCTCTTCTCGAGCGCCGAATAGAACCGCGACTCGACGCGCTCGTTCTTCGGCTTCCACATGAACTCGCGCTCCGCCCGCGGGGTAAGCCACGTGGCCGCCGCAAACTGGTTCAGGTTGGCGGTATGGTCCTTGTGTGCGTGCGAGATGGCCACGTAGGTGATGTCGGCAGGACGGTAGCCGATGGCCGCGAGCTGGCTGCGCAGCGTGCGGGTGACGACCGCAGCCGCCGTGGGATTCACGTCGTAGCGCGCGCCGCTGGCCGCCGCCTGCTCGACGTCGTCGTCGGGAATCACGCCCACGTCCCACATCAGCGTGCCCTTGGGGTGGGCGACGAGGAAGCACGGCACCGGCATCCGCGTCTCGCCCACTTCGGCGGTGGTGACGTGGTAGTGCTCGACGCCTTCGCGGGAGATGTTGAGCAGCCCGCAGTCGAGGACGTAGAGCCGCATCGCCTTGAGCGGCGTGGCCCGCGGCGCCGGCGCCTGGGCAGCCAGCGCGGTGCCTGCGGCGAGCAGCAGACCGACGAACGTGCGGCTTTGCATGACTCAGAGCCTCCGCTCTGGAACGTGCTCGACGTCGATGCTCGCGACCTCGGCACCCCGGGCGCCCGCCGTGTACACGGCCACGACGTCGAGGCTCAACGTGCTTTCGATGACGAGGAAGCCCTCGAAGCCGTGAATCAGATGGAGTTCGAACGCCGGCACGTCGCCGCAGTCGACCCTGGCGGCCGCATCCGGGTCGAGCTTCTGATTGAGGAACTTGCTGATCCCGCCGCCGGCGACCGCCAGCTTCTTCCGCAGTTCCACCGGCTTTGGCTGCGGGTTGTGGATGTTCACCGCGGTCTGGTACACGCCAGGCAGGAGCGCCGACGTGGTCTGCGACGTACCGGGAATGTTCGCGGTGCAGAGGAACTTCACCGCGTACTGGAATCGGTACCGTACGGTTGGTCGGATGAGGGCCTTCTTCTTCGCCATCGTCGTGCTCCTTCCCTTTCAAGAGACCGGCGGGGGGAGGGTAAGGCAGCAATCCTAACGCGGACCGACGGCGGTGACTCCGTCAATCCACGACGGCGTGAAGCACGCCCAGCAACCGCTCCCCGTCGGCGGCGCGGAACGCCGCTCGAGCCTGATCACGGCCCCGTTCCGCTGCGGCCAGGACGATCTGAAAGTCGGAATCGCCACGCAAGAGGTCGAAGTGTCCTCGCTTCGAGAGGGCGTCGAACGCGAAATAGCCCCTCGAGGTGGCGCGGTGCACGAGTCCGAGCCCCGCTTCGTACGCGCCGGCGTCGCACAGCAGCCATCCCTCGATGAAGGCGGCTTCCGGGTCTTCCTGAATCTTCAGCGCGCTGAAGGCAGACAGCCGATCGAGCATCTCCTCCGGACGACGCTCGAGCCAGGCCGTGAGCAGATCGATCCAGGCGCCAAAAGCTGGAATGCGCGACGCGCGGCGCATGTCCGCGATCAGACGGCTCGCTTCGTCGCGTCGCCCCGCGAGCCCGAGTGACATGATCCGAATCCCGTCATCGGCCCCGATGACGGTTGCCGGTCGCTCGACAGCCAGCAGGCGCTCGAGGTCGCCGGTCATCATCAGCGTCTGCTCGAGGCTGGTTGGAATCTTGGGGTCCAGGCGTCGGGCTTCGGCGTGCGCCGCGATCGACTCGGGATACAGGCCGCAGTAGCGGCAGGCGTGCACCAGGCCGGCAAACAGGTCCGGATCGTTGCCGTGACGATTTGCCTCCTCCAGCAGCCGGATCATGGCGCGCTGCGCCTGGCCGCCGTCCGCCTCGAGCTGGGCGAGGAATTTGTGGGCGACGGTGAGGCGCGGGTTGAGGTCGAGCGCCCGCTTCAGCGCATCCTGCGCCACGCCATCGTCTGCGGACGTCGAGTCGATGTACTTCTTGATGACCCGTTCGCAGCGGCCGAGATGGGCCCACGCCGGAGCGAACCTTGAATCCAGCCCGACGCATTCCCGGTAGAGGTCGCGCGCGGCCGGAAGTGTCTCGTACGCGCGTGCGAGCTCGTTCGCTCGGAGATAGAGCTCGTACGCCCGCGCGTCGCGCGGCACGTCCGGCGTCGGCGGCGAGCCGGTGCCAAGCGGCAGCGCCAGGGCGTCAACGACGCCACGGGCGATGTCGTCCTGGAGGCGGAAGAGATCTCCCATGGACGATTGAACCGTGTGGGTTGCAAGCAGCGTCCCGCTTGGCGTCTCGACGAGTTGCACCGTCGCCCGCACCTCGCTGCCGGACCGGAGCAGCGTGCCCAGAACCGCGCGATCGACGTCCGCGTCGGCTGCAATCGCTTTGAGGTTGGGCGTCGCATCGCCCCCGTGGCGCGCGGCCGTGGTCGTCGAGCGGACCACCAGCGGGCCGATTCCCGAGAGCGACGTCGCGATGGCGTCGGGCAGGCTGAAAGCGAGGAAGTCGATCTCCGTGTCGGGGCGCAGCACGCGGAACGGCAGCACGACGATACGCGTCAGCGCCTTGGCGAGCACCGGGCGCTCGTCGCCACCGATGGCGGCCGCGTTCTTCAGCTCGTCGGCCATCGCCTTGGCCGACGCCGGTCGATCCGCGGGCCGCTTGGCGAGCGCCCGACGAATCACTCGATCGACCGCCGCCACCGCCGGGCCACCGGTCAGCGCCGGCGGCTGCTCGGACACCGTCGCGCGAAGGATCTCGGCGATGTCACCGCCGGAGAACGCCGGCCGGCCCGCCAGCATCTCGAACAGGAGCGCCCCGGCGGCAAACAGATCGGCGCGCACGTCGATCGCTTCGCCAAACACCTGCTCGGGCGCCATGTATTGCGGCGTCCCGACGGCCACGCCGCTGCGCGTCAGCGCCTCGGCGGCGGCCATCGACCGGTTCACCACGGGTCGCGCCAGACCGAAATCGAGCAGTTTCACACCGTGCGGCGTGAGGAATACGTTCGACGGCTTGAGGTCTCGATGCACGATGTCTCGATCGTGGAGCGCCGCCAGCGCCGCGAGAATCCCGAGGCCGACCGTGACCGCTTCCGACAGGGTCAACGCTCCCCGCCGTAGCTGCTCGGACAAGGCTTCGCCCTCGAGCAGCTCCATCGCAATGAACAGCTCGTCGTTCTCTTCGCCGATTTCGTAGATCTGACAGACGTTGGGGTGGTTGACGCTGGCCGCCACCCGCGCCTCCCGCCAGAAACGCGACCGCGCGGCCTCGTCGGGCGCGAGGGTCATCGTCTTCAGCGCGATCGTCCGGCCCAATCGCTCGTCGCGCGCCTCGTACACGACGCCCATGCCGCCCTGCCCGAGCCGGCGCAGCACGCTGTAGTGCCCGATGCGCTCGGGCAGACGGTCCTCGGGCGCCCCAGGGACGCGCACTGCCAAGGGTCGTGCTGGCGGCGAGCCTTTCAGCCGCTCGTACCAGTTGCGCAGCCTCCCGCGCGGGGAGTCGGACGGCTTGTCGGTCACGCCGCTATGGATGTTACCCAGGTCTCGCCGTCGAGCGCGACGAGTTCGTCCCTGTGACGAAAGATCTATTCGGGGGCGGGGTCGTTCCAGCGCAGGGTGACCGGGCCGCTGGCGGACGGGGCGTGCCAGTCGAGCTCGACGCGACGGTCCAGACCAGGCTCGGGCGTCGTGGCCGGCCACGTGACGTGATAGTTGATGGGCGGCGGCGCATCCAAGGCCTGCGCCCGCGCGGCGGCGTCGGCGCGCTGAGCGCGTGGCGTGCGGGATTCGGGCGGCGCGGGTGGCCGCTTCGGCATGTTCTTCATCGCCGCCGCGAGCGCGGCGATGGTCTGCTCGGCCGCCTGGCGCGCGGACACCGAGATGGTGCGGGCGTTCGCCGATCGCGCGGCGGTGGGCGCGGCGCCCGAGTCGCCGCGGGGACCGATTCCCGGCGCCACGACCGGCTTGGACGGCGCGATCACCGGGCTCCGCGACGGCTTCTCCGCCGGCTGCTGCGCCTCGAGCGGGGCACCGGCGACCAGGATGACGGCGATGACCGCGGCGACTGATGCGCGCATCTACTTCTTGGCGGGCGCCGCGGCCGGCGACGGCGGCACCGGATCCGAGAACATGACGCGGCCGCTGACGAGCTCGTAGTAGCCGCCCACGACCTCGAGCTTGCCCGCCGCGACCAGGCGACGCAGCACCGGGCTCTTTGCCATGGCGTCGTTGATCACTTCCTCGACGTTGGCCAGGATCAGTGCCTTGATGTCCTCGCGGTCGTCGTGATCTTCGGCGGTGGGTACCTGGCGGCGCGCGGCCTGAATGGCGCGCAGCAGGTACTCGAGGTTCGCGCTCTCCGACGGTCCCTTCGCCTCGGCGGCCGCCTTCACCGCACCGCACGACTCGTGACCCATCACGACGAGCAGCGGAATACCGAGCTCGGTGGCGCCGTACTCGGCCGTCGCCAGAACCGACCGATCGACCACGGCACCGGCAGTCCGGATCACGAACAGGTCGCCGAGGCCGACGTTGAAGATGAACTCCGGCGGCACCCGCGAATCGGCGCACGAGAGCACCATCGCGACCGGGTGCTGCCCCTTGGCAATCTCCTCGCGGCGCAGCACGCTCGTCGACACCGGCTTCGAGGCGTTGCGGGCGAACCGGTCGTTGCCCGCCTTGAGCATGCCGAGGGCCTGCCGCGCCGTCAGCGTCGGTGCGGCCGGATCGGGCCCCGCGGCCGCCAGGGCGGTCGTGAGCAGCAGGACGAGAACGGCGGTCGAGCGAATCCGGGCAGTCATGGGCACTCCGGGCAGAACGATCCTTGTAGGAGAGAATCGGCCGGCCCGTAGCGCGCTTCACCCTCCCCTACTTGCCCACCTGCCTACCTCCCTGTATATCCAGGCCGCGCCTTGATCGTGGCCCGGCGGTTCTTCAACCTGACCTCGAGACGGTGCCAGCCGGGCGACGGGACGCCCTTCGGTGAGTAGCTGAGAAGGTAGCGGTGGCGGAACTCCTCGAGGATGGCGACGAACCGGCTCGAGAGCTCGCCCAGCGAATCCACTTCGAACGCGAACCCGCCGGTCTGCTCGGCCAGGTCGCGGAGAAATGGCGCCGATCCGGCGTCCTTGGGCGAGAGCGCATAGACCACCGCGTCGCTGCGTTTCGCCGTCTCGATGATCTGCCCCCGCGACAGCCAGCTCGCGGTATCGACGCCGTCGCTGAAGACGAGCACCAGATTGCGCGACGGATCGTTCACGCCGGCGAGCAGGCCGGCGTACACGCCGTCGAAGAGCGACGTCTGCCCTCCCGGCTGCGCCGCGCCCACGGCGTCTACGACCGCGCCGCCATCGTGCGTGAGCGCCTGCGGCAGCGCGACGCGGTGGCTGAAGGTGATGAGCGCCGCTTGATCGCGCGGCGCCAGCGCCCGCAGCACCGTTCGGGCGGCGTCCTGCAGCTGTGCCAGTCGGTCTCCGGTCACGCTCTTGCTGTGATCGAGCGCCAGGATCACGTTGACCGGCAGCGTCTCGAAACTGGCGATGTCCACGGTCTGCGGGATACCGTTGTCGAGCACGACGAAGTCGGCTGGGACCAGCCCCCGCACGAGGCGCCCGTTGTCGGTCACCAGCACGTCCACGCGCACGGCCTCGAGACGGCTCGAAAACGTCGGCTGCTGTGCGACGGTGACGACGCTGGTTCCGAATGCCACAACGCACACAGCCGCATACCGACGGCACGTCACCGCGGCATCTCCTTGCGCAGATCCTCGGCGATCTCCCGGTGCGACGGGGCAAAGAACCGGCCAGCGGTCGTGCTGTAGATCCACCACGGGTCGTCGCCGTCGAGCGCCGGCAGCTCCGCGACGCGCGCGAACAGCGCCGCGGCCTCGCCGCTGTCGCCACGGCTGTAGGCCAGCTGGCTCAGGGCCAGCAGCGGCGATTGCGCCGCCGGCCTCAGCGCGGCGGCCCGCTCGAACGCCGCGCGGGCACGCGCCGCGTCCCCCGTCTCGGCGGCAGCGCGACCGAGAAACATCTGGCCGTAGTACTGCAGGGTCTGGTCCCGAATCTGCGACAGCGCCCGCGTGAGTTCGGGCAGTGCGGCCATGTGCTGATCCCGCTCCACCAGCACACGTCCGAGGTGCAGACGCCCCTCCGCGAACGACGGGTCCAGCTTCACCGCGTGGCGCAGCAGGTCCTCGGCGACGTCGAGCTCGCCGTCGGCGGAGCGCACCCCGGCCGACCGGCGGATCTCCTCCGCTCGCCGCATCGGCTCCTGGATGGCCGGCGATGCCAGCGTTTCGTGGAGGATGCCCTCGAGGAACAGGATCTCCGGATCGTCGGGAAAGAGCTCGAGACCACGCTCGGCGTCCGCCACGTTGAAATGCATCTGCGCCAGCTGATACGCGATCAAGGTGCGATACCAGCGGCGCACCCAGTCGTCGCCGGCGGGCTTCGGGCGGAAGTCGCGAGGGTCGGGCCGGATCTGTTCGAGGAGGAAGCGCCCGACCTCCCACTGCCCGAGCGCATCCTGCCGGCCGAGCCCCTGGCCGTCGTCGAAGCGGAAGACGAAGAAATCGGACCTTCGCGAGCCGTCGCGCACGTCGTTGCCGGTACCGAGCATCACGGCGTCGGCGTGCAGCATGGCCCCGCGCCGCAGCATGTGGTTCTCCCCCAGCGTCTTCAGCCGTTTGGCCAGCTCCAAGAGCTGGCGGAGCTCGCCGCGGCTGTAGAACACCTGTCTCGCCTGGCGCCCGGTGGGCGCCGCCGGTGGCTGGAAGAACGTGCGGGTGGTGGAAGCGCGCACGAGCTGCAGGGCCGAGTAGAACGTGGTCTTCAGCTCGGCGAACTCCGGGGCACTCCAGTCGGCAAACGTGGCGAGTGCGGCGTCCGCCTCGCCGGGCTGGTGACGCTCGAGTGCCGCCGTCCACTGCTCCAGCCGCTGCAGGCGCGAGTATTTCGGCGGACGCTCCCCGGTCTGGGCGTCGAGCCCCACGGCCGCGACGGCCGCCAGACACACGACGACTAGCAGGGGCTGAGCACGGCGGCCGGCGACGGGCCGCAGCATCTCCCTAATCCCACGGGGCGGCCGGGCGGCCGAACCAGATCCAGGCGATGAAGTCCACGAGCGGCGGATCGCCGCCCACGGCTCGCAGCCGGGTGTTGGCTTGCGCGCGGTGGTGCGTCGAGTGGCTCACCACCTGAAACGCCGTTTCGCCGACCGTGGCCACGTCGAACTTCCGTCCGAGCTGTTTCTCGTACTGCGCCACCCACGGCATGACCAGCGGCCGGGCAAGGACGTCGGGCGTCGCGGACTCGAGAAACGCGCGGGCCTGCGTGTAGTACGGCTGCGCCCACGTGCACAGCTCGGGCACGGTGAACTCCGACGGCTGCCGCCGCGCGATCGGCTCGGCCGGAGTGCCGGTCCAAAACGCGAGAAAGAGCTGCTGCGTCAGGTGCATGTGGTGCAGGTAGTTGCGCAGCGTCTCGTCGCCGTGCGCGCCGGGGCTGGCGAGCACCGCGCTCCAGAGCGTGGCGTCTGCCCACTCCATGTGCTTGTACAGCTCTCCGAAGAGCGCCGGCGAATAGTGGCTCACGAGAGACTCCGTCCTATTTCACGACGGTCGCCGCCAGCGTGCCGATCGGGAACACCGACCACGGCCCGGACACCGGCACCGACCGTTGCGCCGCGCCGGACATCCAGTAGCGCAGCACCGAACCTGCCGCGCCGCCGAGGCTACGAGCAGCGCACTCACGCCTGATCGAACAGCTTCAGCGCCAGCGTGCCGTGCGTGGCCGCGGCGCCCGCGCGCAACGATGCCGCGAGCAGCGCCGCTTCGGCCACTTCTTCCCGGGTGGCACCCGCGGCCTTGGCCGCCCGCGTGTGGGCATCGAGACAGTACGGGCACTGCGTCGTGCACGACACGGCAATGGCGATGAGCTCGCGATACTTCCGCGGGATGGCGCCGTCCTCGCGCTTGGTGATGTTGTTGAGGCCGAGCCAGGCCTCGTAGTCGGCCGGCGCGAGCGTACGCATGTCGCGCAGCAGCTTGGTGTCGCTCGGGTCGTGATAGTGGTCCGACATTACTTCCCCACCATGTGCGCGGGATCGCGGTTGTTCTCTTCGCAGATGCTCTCGATCAGTTCCCAGTCGGGCTGCAACGTCCACGACAGCTGCACGGTCCACGGCTTCGTGTACGCCTTCGGGTCGTCGATCGTGACGTCGATCAGCATGTTGCCGATCGTCGGCCGGCGATAGCGCTCCGTCACTTTCAACGCGTCGGTTGCCGGCAGGCCGCGCATGTCGAGCCATGTCCTGCCGTTCTGGCCGATCGTCTCGACGATGAACGTGTCGCCGTCCCAGCGGCCGACCGAATAGCCCATCCACGCCGGCTGCGCGTCTTTCGGCAGCGGGCGGCCGTCCGTGAACACCTGACGGTAGATGGTCCGCGACTCGTGAAGGAACAGCATCAGGTCCGGCGTCTGGACGAGTTTCAGGCCGTCCGGAATGTTCAACTTCTCCGGGATGCCGGACGGCCAGCAGCGCACGCCCGGGTGATCCTTGCCGTTGGTTTCGATCCGTTCCTGCAGGACCTTCTCGGCCCACGGCTGCAGCGTCACCTCGCCCGGCTTGAGATCGGCCGCGAGGTTCAGCAGGTGCTTCACCGGGTTGGTGGGCAGCCAGAACCCCTGCAGATCGATCTTGCCGTCGGACGTGCGGCGCGGCGGCGCCTTCATGTCCACCTTGCCGTTGGCCAGCCGCGGCACGTTCTTCATCGGCCAGTTTTCCCATTGCGCCGATACCGGCACGGCGGCCAGCCAGGCCAGAGCAAGCGCGGCAGCGGCCCCGGCCACGGTGCGCACGGTGATTCGCGATGTCGTCATCGAACAGAGTCCCCCGAGGCGGCATTCTAGTGCGAACTCGCCACGCTCCGGTTATGCGGGTTCTGCAATGCCGATACGCCTGTGGACATGCACGAATGGCCACTTTGACAATCATCGGGCTGCCGAAGGCGACATTTCCACCCGGGCACGCGTCTCGCTTGGCGTCGTTACAATGAGCCTGTGGTTGGGAAGGACTCCATGAGAGGGCACGCGTCCCCGCTCAAGCTCACCTACGACGATTTCCTGTTGTTCCCGGACGACGGGAAGCGTCACGAGCTGATTGATGGGGAGCACTACGTGACGCCGTCGCCGAACACGCAGCACCAGCGCGTGTCGATGGCAATCGCCTACCTGCTGACCTCGTGGTTGGAGCAACACCCGCTTGGCGAGGTGTTTCACGCCCCGTACGACGTGGTCCTATCGGAATTCGATGTCGTCGAGCCAGATCTTGTCTATCTGTCACACGGACGCGCGCGCACCGTATTGACGGATGCACACGCCCGTGGAGCGCCGGAACTCGTCATCGAGATTCTTTCCAAGACCACTCGCAGGCGGGACGAAACGCTGAAGCGTCGGCTCTATGAGCGCGTAGGGGTCGACGAGTACTGGATCGTGGACCCAGCCCAGGAACTGGTCCGTGTCTTTCGCCGCCTGGAGGACCGGCTCGTCGAGGGACAGCCTCGCGCAAAATCAAGGAACGAGACGCTGTCCACGCCTCTGTTGCCCGGCCTCGAGCTCTCGCTCGTGCGCGTCTTCAAAACCTGACGAAGGGAGACCTGGCCCTACGGAATGTAGGCGATGCAGTCGATCTCCACGCGCAGCCCCTCCACGGGCAGCGCCGCCGCCTGCACCGTCGTCCGCGCCGGCTTGTGGCCGGCAAACACGCGCTCGTAGACTGTGTTCATCCGGCTGAACTCGCCCATGTCGATCAGGAACACGCCACAGCGCAGCACGTGCTGCAGGCTCGAGCCCGCGGCCACCAGGATGGTCTCGACGTTGCGCAGGCACTGCTCGGTCTGCGCTTCGATGTCGAGGCTGGCCAGTGTGCCGGTGGCGGGCACGCGCGCCCCCTGGCCGGCCACGAAAACCAGGCGCTCGAAGACGACAGCCGGCGAATAGGGCCCGGCGGGGGACGGCAGGTTGTCGGCCTGCACGATGCGATGTGTGGGCATGTGTGTGTGATCCGATCCGTTACCGGTCTCGACCGTACTGTTTGGTGTTTCCGAACGCCGCGATCGGCCATTCTCGCTTGGTGTACGTCTTGGTGAACCCGGGCCGGTCGATACCAGGCACTTCTTCGATCAGCCGCGCCTTAGCCGCTGGCAGCATCGCGCGCAGGCTTTCCAGCGAGAGGCGAATCACCTCCGGACTCCCACCATCGCCACGCGTAGCGGCCATTTCACTTATCTCCGCCTTGATGTCTTTGACTTCGTTCCAGGCCTTCTCACCGATCGCCGGGTCACCAATTACGTCGCCGATGCTGGCAATCGTCGACGCCAGGGCAGCGGCACGACCAGCCGCGTCAGCGATTCCCTCCCCGCTCTTCCCTCCCGGGTGCTGGTCGAGCAGATCCAGGACGTACTGCTCGATGCTCAGACGTTGGAGGCCCTGCTGGACCGCGCCCATGACGCCGGTCGGAATGTTGTGGCGCCTGCGGTACTCGTCGTCCACCTCTTCGTCGAAGTACACATACGAGCGTTCAGCGAGCTTTCGGATCTCCGGATCGCCCAGACACTCCGCCAGGTCCTGCGCACACATCAACAGCGCGTCCTTGCTCCGCGGGCTCGGCCAACGGCTCTCATCCAGGAGAACTCGAGGATTGGGCGGCTCGATCAAGACGCGCGCGCGTGCCGGATCGGCGAGCACGCGCTTGAGCACCTCGACCAGCTCTTGACAGTCGCGGGCCCACGACGCGTGACTCAAGGTCACGGCCTTTCGCTCGGCGATCTCCGCCAGCGATCCGCGGAGGCCGCTCGCCAGCTGCACGAGATCGGCCTTTCTGACCATCACCGGCACGACCGGCACGTCGCTGGCGAGCGCCAGTTCGAGCTCGAGTTCGATCGCCTCGGACAGCTGCCATTGGGGCCCCATCACGACGAGCACGGCGGCCGAATCGGCGAGCGCCTCGCGAACGGCGCGTTTCCAGCTTCTGCCAGGGGCGATCTTCTCGACATCCATGAATAGGGCGTCCGCGCCCAACTCCACGGCGAGCGTGTCGTAGAGCCGCCCGGCGGAGTCCTCCGCGTCCTCGTGTCGATAGGAGATGAACACTCTGCTCATCAGCGCCAGACACTGTACTCCGCGTGCCGTATCAATCGATCGAGCGCCTCACCCTCAGCATCTCGTTCCCGCCGCGCTGGAACTCGTACGGCACGCGCTCGATCAACGTCTGCCAGCCCTCGCGCGCCAGGGCCTCGCGCGCTACGCCCACATGCGGAGACGGCTCGCCGCCGAGCGCCAGCACCGGGAAGACTCGTACCTCGCGCGCGACGCGACACAGCTCCCGCATCGATTGCGCGTGAAAGGCCTCGTCGAGCTGCTGGCTGTAGAGAAACAGGAAGTGCGAGCACAGCGCGAGGTCGAAGGCGCCATCGACGAACGGCAGCGACGGCAGACCCGCGTTCACGTAACGTCCATCCCGCCGGCCCGGTTCGTAGTCGTCGAGAAACGCGGTCATCGCGGCCATGCGGATGCGTCTGAGCGCCTCGAGGTCCGGAATCGCCTGGTCCCACACGAACTCGTGGGCGTTCAGGCGCGCCTGCTCGAGCACTTCGGTGGCGGTCTCGTCGATGCGTTGACGGATCTGCGCGGCACTGAACCGGTAGAGCGGGTCGCACGAGACCACGTGGACGCCCCGCCGCGAGGCCTCGACGTTGAAGCTGGCCGGGCCGTCGCCGCAGCCGAGTATGCGAGCGGCGAGGTCGGCGTCGGTGAGCGCGAACATGCGAGCGTATTCGCTATAGAGGAGGCCATCGTTTTGGCGCCGAGGAACGCCGTCGCCCGTAGAGCAGTCGAAGCGCCAGTTTCGAGACAACCGCCACGCCGACCAGCGGCACGTCCAACCAGGAGTAGGCGGCCAGGCCAACCACGGCGACGGTTCCCCCGGGCCGAACCAGCTGCGCGAAACGCATGAGCGCCTGCCTGGCATCCATATGGTGGAGCGCGGCCACGCACACGACGCCGTCGAACGACTCCAGCCCGAAGGCGACCTCGAGCACGTTCCCGCGCACCCACTGGATGCCCTTGCCCTCGTGGAGCGCCCGCGCACGGTCGAGCACCGGTTGATCGGCATCGAGGCCGACCACCTGCCGCACGCCGGCGTCGACGAGATCGGCCGACAGCATGCCGTCACCGCATCCGACGTCCAGAACCCGAGAGGCGCCAGAGGGGAGCGCGGCGAGCACCACAGCGTGGTAGTGCGTGTTCGCGTTCCACGTTCCCCGCATCGGTTCTACTCAGCCCCTCAGCGGAGGCCTACTTGCGGCGTGAGAGCGCCTGAATCAATTAGACGCCCGTGCCCGCCGCTCGTGACCTCCTTGGCGATCACCTTGTAGGCGGACATCGGTTGCCGCTCCTCATTTTCAACGACTCAACTTGTGTCAGCAGATAATGCGGACGTGCAACGCCACGGATGGATCATTCACAGCACAATCGTGCTCACTGCCATTGCGACGTTCGTGGTCGCGGCTGTAATCGCCGAATGGCCCTGGTGGGAATACGCCTTTCTGTCCGACCAATCGGCCGTATCCTGGCTCTCCAGCGCGCTCTTGATCGCAAACGCCGCCGCGGCTCTGACGTTGACCGTATCGCGATCGCTCTCCGTCGCTTGGGGGGCGCTTCTCACAGCATCGTTGACGTGGCTTGCGCTTGACGAGCAGTTTCTCGTTCATGAGCGATGGAAGGAAATGACGGGCCCGGGGCTGGGGAACGTCCCCATCGTGATGATTGGAATAGGCGGCGTGGTGTTCGTCACGGGTGTCCGCGGCGCTCTCGACCCGAGTGCCTGGAGGCTGATCGTTTCGGCAGTCGTGATCGGTTTGTTTGCCTTATGGGTTGATATCGGAAACCCACCGGCCGCCCTGGCTCGAACCGAGGAGCTGTTCGAGGTCATCGCCGAAAGCCTCTTCTTCTGCGGACTCGTCGAGCAGGCCCGGGCTCACGTGCAGTCCGCCTGCTGATTGAATGCGAGCAGCGACCACTTGCCGCCGATATTGACGAACACCGCTTTCCAGAACGTGTCGGTGCTGATCTCGGCGCGTTGCAGACCGGCCCACAGCGAGAAGTCGGCGCTCCCGTCGTTGTCGAGGTCGACCGCTTCGATGACCAGCTTGTCGTACTTGTCTTTGCCGCCGATCTGACGGACGTTCACGGCCGCTGCGGCTGGCGGCGGCGCTTTGCCGATCCAGGCCACGATTGCGGAGCGCCAGGCGATATTCAGCGCTTGCCCACGGATGTTGGCGCTGTCCTCGCTGGTACAGGCGTGCTCACCGAGGGGAGTGACGAGCGACGACAGAGCGAAGCCGGTGGGAGCGCCACTGTCGGCGACTCCGCGAATCGTCACGTCACGATCGAACGTGATTTCCACGCCACCGACGTCCCAGGTGCCCCTCAAGCCATAATCTGCCACATAGGCACGCTGCCAGCGGCGCGTTCGGAACGGCACCTGGTGGAAGGCGGACAGGGCGTCCACCACGCTCGGAACGAAGTCGACGGAGCCGCGGACGGTAAAGGGTCTCAGCGCAATCGGGTAGAGCTGATCGGCCGCGCCAAAGAACGACGCCTGGACGGCTGGCAGCGACGCGCGCTTCATCGCGGCGACCAGCACATCCCGCACGTCGTCCCCGGGCCTCGGTATCGTCCCGACGATCCTCGGCATCGTCCCGACGATGCCCTGATCGAGCCGCCGCCTCATGTCCTCGAACTCGCGACTGCGAGGGCGCTCGACCCTGTCGGACAGCCACAGCATCCTCACCCCGACATCAACCAGTCCCTGCAGCGACGGCGCAACCCAGAAGCGCTTCGACAGCCAATCGAGCGCCTCTAGATCCGAGAGCCCCGGCTTCTTGAGTGCCTCGTCGATCGCCGCGATCGTCAGTGCGCTGGCGCCGAGCAGCCGGCAGGCGACAAAGCCGTCGCTCCCACCCTCGACGGTTCGCACGCGGCACCATTCGCGACGGCGCTCGCGGACGTCGACCGCGGTGTTCGTGGGGAGGAACGCGACGACAGGCGCGGTTGCGGCAGGCTGCGAGCGAAGCGTCGCCCGCGAGGCTTGCACGAATGCGCGGGCCGGCATGTCCTGCGCCCTGACGGCCAGGCTCACTGCGACGCTGGCTGCGAGGACCGCGGTCGCAGTGAGTCTGCCTGGGGTGATCATGGGCGGCACGATTGACCGCGCCGCTACCGGCGCGAGAGCGCCTGAATCAGATAGACGCCGGTGCCGGCCTGGATGCTGGCGATACCCCCCTGCGGCTCCCAACCGGACGACAACTCGGCCTTGACGTCGGCCGCCAGCTCCTTTGCCGCCTTGTCCAGGTCACGCCAGACGACGCTGGTGACCTCTTTCGCTATTACCTTGTAGTCGGACATCCGATGGCGCTCCTTTCCATTCCCAGAGAACGCTGGGCCGCCGCTTTCCGGACGGTGGCGGATCGCCCGCGCCCACGTACGTAAAAACGGGGCACCGCGAGGCGCCCCGTTTTCAGGGCCGCCTGAAGGCGGCCCCCACGTCTTTATTGTCCTAGGCGCAGCCTGACTCAAGGAGCGGCGTCAAGCCGCTCCGGTAGATAGAGGCCGCAGCACGACGTCAGGCGCAGCCTGACGTCGTGCCGCAGTTCGAGCACTTGTAGCAGCTGCCGCTGCGGATCATGATCGACCCGCAGGTGCTGCACGGCGGCGCGTCCGTCTGGTTCTGCATCGCCGCGAACGAGCTCGGCTTCGGCGCCGGCTTCGTCTCGACCGACGCCGCCGAGGGCGCCGACACGGTGACCCTGGGCGCCGGGGCCGGAGCCGCTTCTACCTTGTCTTCCGCAGAGGGTTCCTCGCGCATGTTCACGCCGGCGCGGAACTGTGCGTCGGCCGACAGGAACTTGGTGGCCATCCACCGGAAGATGTAGTCCACGATCGACTTCGCGAACCGCACCTCGGGGTTCTTGGTCATCCCCGACGGCTCGAAACGCGCGTGGCTGAACTTGTCCACGAGCGCCTGCAGCGGCACTCCGTACTGCAGCGAGTAGGAGATGGCTTGCGCGAAGGCGTCGGCAAAACCCGAGATCGTCGAGCCCTCCTTGGCCATCGTCAGGAAGATCTCGCCAGGTGTGCCGTCCTCGAAGAGGCCCACGGTGATGTAGCCCTCGTGGCCGGCGATATCGAACTTGTGCGTGATCGAGTTGCGCTCGTCGGGCAGCTTGCGCCGCTTCGGCGTCTCGACGATCTTCACGATTTCCTTCACCACTTCCCGCACCTCGACGGCCGCGCCGGCATTCCGGGTATCCGCCACGCCCGCCTTGGACGTGTTGAGCGGCTGCGTGCGCTTGCTGCCATCACGGTAGATCGACACCGCCTTGGCGCCAAGCCGCCACGACTCGAGGTAGGCCTGCTCGATGTCCTCGACCGAGGCCTCGGTGGGCACGTTCACGGTCTTGCTGATGGCGCCCGAAATGAAGGGCTGAGTGGCGCCCATCATCTTGATGTGGCCCATGTAGTGGATCGACCGCTCACCCTGCGTGGCCTTGAACGCGCAGTCGAACACCGGCAGGTGTTCGTCCTTGAGGAACGGCGCGCCCTCGATGGTCTCGTGCTCGTCGATGAAGTGGACGATCGCCTCCACCTCGGGCTGCGTGTAGCCCAGCTTGCTGAGCGCCATCGGCACCGTGCCGTTGACGATCTTCATCAGGCCGCCGCCGACCAGCTTCTTGTACTTCACGAGCGCGATGTCAGGCTCCACGCCGGTGGTGTCGCAATCCATCATGAAGCCGATGGTGCCGGTGGGCGCCAGCACGGTGGCCTGCGCGTTGCGATACCCGAAGTCCTCGCCGAGCTCCACGGCCTCGTCCCACGCCTGCCGGGCGCCGGCATACAGGTCCGCCGGTACGTGCTTGGCGTTGATCTCGGTCACCGCGTCACGGTGCTTCCGCATCACCCGCAGGAACGAATCGCGGTTGCGCTCGAAGCCGCCGAACGGGCCGCCGTGGTCGCGGGCGATACGCGCCGACTGCGCGTAGGCCTCACCGGTCATCACGGCGGTGATGGCGCCCGCATACGCACGCCCCTCGTCGCTGTCGTACGGCAGGCCGCGCGACATGAGCAGCGCGCCCAGGTTGGCGTAGCCGAGGCCGAGCGGCCGGTACTCGTGGCTGTTCTTCTCGATCGCCTTGGTCGGATAGCTCGAGTTCGGGACGATGATCTCCTGCGCGGTGATCATCACGCGGCAGGCCGCCTTGAAGCCGGCAACATCGAACTCACCGTCCTCGCGGACGAACTTCATCAGGTTGATCGACGACAGGTTGCACGCCGAGTCGTCCAGGAACATGTACTCGGAGCAGGGGTTGCTGGCATTGATCCGATCCGTCTCGGGGCAGGTGTGCCATTCGTTGACGGTGGTATCGAACTGCATGCCGGGGTCGCCGCATACCCACGTGCCATTGGCGATCTGGCGCATCAGATCACGCGCCTTGTAGGTGTGCACCGGCGAACCGTCGCGCACCGCCTTCGTCGTCCAGTCGCCGTCGTCGAGCACGGCGCGCATGAAGTCGTCGGTCACGCGTACGCTGTTGTTCGAGTTCTGGAAGAAGACCGACGTGTAGGCCGTGCCGGTGAACGAGCCGTCGTAGCCGGCGTCGATGAGCGCCCACGCCTTCTTCTCTTCTTCGACCTTGCAGTTGATGAACTCCTCGATGTCCGGGTGCTCGGCGTTGAGGATCACCATCTTGGCCGCGCGGCGCGTCTTGCCGCCCGACTTGATGACGCCCGCAAACGCGTCGTAGCCCTTCATGAACGACACCGGGCCGCTTGCCGTGCCGCCACCCGCCAGCAGCTCCTGTGACGAGCGGATCTGCGACAAGTTGCTGCCGGTGCCCGAGCCGAACTTGAACAGCATCCCCTCGGTCCTCGCCAGCGTGAGGATCGAGTCCATGGTGTCCTGCACCGAGTTGATGAAGCACGCCGAGCACTGCGGCGCCTTCTCGAAGCCGCAGTTGAACCACACCGGGCTGTTGAACGCCGCCTTCTGATAGACGAGCAGGTGCTTCAGCTCGTGCGAGAAGCTCTGGAGCGCCTCTTCGCTGGCGAAGTACTTCTGGGCGCGGGCCCAGCCGGTGATCGTGTCCACCACCCGGCCAATCAGCTGGCGCACGCTGCGCTCACGCTCGGGCGACTCCATCTGACCGCGGAAGTACTTGGAGACCACGATGTTGGTGGCCTGCTGCGACCACGCCTTCGGAATCTCGACGTCGCGCTGCTCGAAGACGACCTTGCCCTTCTCGTTGCCGATGACCGCGGAGCGGGTTTCCCACTCCACCTCGTCGAAGGGGTCCACGCCGGCCAGCGTGAAGTAGCGCGGGAACTCGAGACCGAGAGCTTTGGCGTCTGCCCTGCCTTCTCGGACGCCAGAGTCGGCCTGCTTTTTCCCCCGCGTACCGGATTCAACCCCTCCACCGTGAGATGCGGCCTGCTGGCCGGCGCCGACGGCTTCGCGAGCTGGGCCTCTTTCCATCGTTTCCTCCGAACTCAGGACGCAGCTACCCCTGGACTGCTGTCCTGTACGCGTAAATGTTGTTGTTGCGCTAACGGGCTTGGCTACTTACCGGACGCTGGGAGGAGCCGGCGTCAAACCTTCGAGCGCAGGCGGCAATCATCAGCGCGTGTGACGGCTTTGTCAAGTTGTAAACCACAAGATATTGCGTTTTTCTTTTCGGGCAATCGCAATATCTAGACTCAATTGTACTAGGAAGAAGACCGGGAATGTAGGGGCCACCTTCAGGCGGCCCGGGAATGTAGGGGCCGCCTTTAGGCGGCCCCTACATTCAGCGCGGCCCGTAGTGCGGCAGCGGCTGCCCAAGCTCGAGGGCGCCGATGTCCGGTGCGCGCCCCGAGAAGCCGTCGGTCACGGTCGGCAGGGCCACGCCGCGATCGACGGGAGCGGAGCCCGGCTTGAGCCGGAAATCGAGCTCGTCGGCGCGGTAGATCCGCTGGAGGGACGAGACGTCCTTCGCGTCGAGCCGGCGCACGTTCTCGAAGATGTCGTAGTCCACCTGCAGGCTGTGCTGGTCCTGCCCCGTGCCCGTGCTGTAGTCGGCCAGCGTCCGGAACTCGTGCTTCTGCAGCGCGGCCTCGTGACCCGGTCCGGTCATGTCCGCCTGGGCGAACGGCGGGGGCGAGGCCCACACGAACGAGGCCTCCACGCCGGCGTTGGGCCGGAAGGCGTTGTAGTCCGACGACGAGTAGTTCGTCATCGTCGAAACGTTGAAGATCGCCGGCGCCGCGTTCTGGCCGAGCATCAGATTGTTGCGCCAGTGCACGTTCGAGGCGAGCTGCGCCTGCGTCTCCGACAGGATCGTGTTGTTGTAGAACACCGCACCCGACGAACCGTTGGTCAGCCGCGTCGAGCCGCCAGGGAGGTTGTAGGCGATGTTGCGGATCCAGTAGACGGGGCCGCCGAGCGCCGGCTGGTTGCAGAAGGCGTGCGACGCATGGTTCATGAACAGGTTCCGCATCACGCGGATGTTGTGCATGCCGCCGTCGGCCTCGATCGGGTTGTCGTGCGAGCTCGAGATGTAGTTGTTGTAGAAGTCGATCGCCACCGGGCGGCGGTCGAAGAACTCGCGGGGCGGATAGTGCGGGCCGGCGGGGATGCCCGGGCCGGTCGCCACCGAGCCGTCCGGGTTGCCGTAGGTCTCTACGTTGATGCCGTCGTGGAAGTCCGTGATGGAGTTGTAGGCCACCACGTGGCCGGGGCCGTACAGCTTCACCGCCACGTATGACGCCATCTTCGGCGGATAGACCTGCCCCTCCACGCCGTTGAACTTCGACCACAGCGCGTCGCCGTTCCAGCCGATCAGGTGCTTCGGATCGTTGCGGCCGACGAACGTGTTGTCGGCGATGTAGAAGTTCGACGAGCCCGCGAAGTTGGTGAAGACGCCGGAGCCGACGTTCTCGAACCGGCTTCGCTTGACCGTGAGCCCCTTGGCGCCGGCGATGAACTGCGTGCCGGCCAGGATGCCGTACTCGGCGTTGCGGATCGTGAGGCCTTCGAAGTAGGTGTAGTCGGCGGCACGCACGTCGAACACCGCGAAGTTGCCGTTGCCGTCGAAGACCACCTCGCCGTCGCCAGCCGCCTTGATGACGATCGGCTTCTCGGCGGTGCCCTTCGCGGTGAGGTAGTAGGTGCCGTCGAGCGGTTCGGTGCGATTCACCGCGGCCGTGTTCGTGTACTCGTAGCGGTTGTACTTGTACGTGCCGGCGTGCACCAGGATGGTGTCGCCCGCCTGCACGCGCGGCCGGCCCGACGTGGCCCAGTCGGTACCGGCGCACCAGGAGTTGTAGGCGCACATCAGCCCTTCGAACGACGGCTCGGTCTTCGCGCCCTTGAAGCCGTGCGGGTAGACGTGGAAGACGCGACCGCCCGCGGCGGGCGTCGGTTCGGCGCGCGTCCGCACGGTGACCACGCGGCGGCCGTCGCCCTTCACGCCGTCGGGATCCGACAGCAGCAGGCGCACTTCGTACGGCGTGTCCGGTTCGAGATCGAGCACGCTGCCCGCGAACATCGGCGGCAGCACCACGTCGACGCGCGACTCGGCGTAGATGCGTTCGCCGCCGATGCGCAGCAGCGGCAGCGCCGTGCGCCATTCGGCGTCGCCCATCTTGCGGAACGACACCGACACCGCGGCGTTGCGGTTGGCGTCGCCGTGGATGAACCACTCGAAGCCGAGGTTGATGAGGGTGGCCGGCTCGACGACCAGCTCGCCCGCCGCCACTCCGTCCGCCGGCATCGGTGCGGGTCCGCGCTGAGCCGCCAGACCGCCGCCGAGTATCAGAACCAGAGCCACCGCTGCTGAGTAGCGCACGCCCAGAGTATAGGCTTGCTGCGATGGCGGTACGCATCGTCCTGGACTGCCCCCATCCGTACCTCGGCCCGCGGCTGCGCGAAGCGCTGCTCGCGGCGATCGGGGCCTGCTTCGCGGTGGTCGGCACCGTGGCCTGGCTCCTGATCGTCCCGATGAGCGTGCTGGCGATCGCCTGGCTCCGCGGCGAGAACATCAACCTCGACCTCGAGAACGGGCGCGTGATCACCGATCGGATGCTGCTGACGACGTGGGGCGCCGTTGCGGCGTGCATCGTGCTCCGGTTCAGGGGCCGCGGGCTGCGGCTCGTCCGCGGTGCGCGCACATCGGTGCTGTTCCTCCGGCGGTTCGGCTACACCGACGCCACGCGTGCGGTCACCTTCGCGGTGACGAACACGATCGGCCGGACGTGGCGGCTGGTGACGCTCGATGACAACCAGACGGCGCCGCTCGGAATTCCGTCGGGCCCGAAGTGGTTCTTCACCATCAGTCACGGGGTGATGCGAGCGGTTCTGGCGCCGTTCAAGATTCTTCGCTTCTATCCGCTGGCCCTGGCCCTGGCGATCGTGATCATCGCCGCCGACGTGGGGCGCGCCGTGCTCTGGCCCACACGGGGCACGTCGGTCGAGACAGTGGTCACGCGCTACTTCGAGCTCTTCGACGTCATGTTCCTGTCCAGACGACTGCCGCTCGACGCCGTGCAGCTGAATGGCCCGGGGGTGTTCGCGGTGATCCTGATCACCATGGGGTGGCCGTTCGTCGTGCTGCCGCCAATCGCGCTGGCCGTGCCGCCGTGGGTGTGGCTCGTCGCGCTCGCCTTCTTCGTCTACGTCGCGTTCTCGATCGACGTGGTGCGCAACGCCGACAAGGGCCGCACACGTCACGTCACGGCCGAGCCCGGCATCTTCAGCGCCGTCCGCGAGGTCGGCGAAGCCAGCCAGCGGCTGCTGGCGCCGCGGCTGTTCGTGCTGCGCGTCGAGCCGGCCATCTGGCAACAGACCGTCAGCAGTTTCGCGCGCCACACCTCCGTGGCGCTCGTCGACATCTCCGAGCCGAGCGTGAACCTGCTCTGGGAGATCGAGGAGCTGACGCTGCGGACGCGGACGCCGTGTGTCTTCATCGGCGAATACGATCGCGTGGCGCCGCTCGGGGACGACCGCGTGCGATCACAGAGCGAGCAGGGTTTCCCGCAGCTGGCGATTCTTCTCGGCGAGGAGGAAGTGCTCGCCTACAGCACGGACCGGGCTGGCCGCCAGCGGTTCGCGCGCGCGCTGCGCGGCAAGCTCCAGGCGGCGACGACGCCCGTGCGGGCCGCCTGAAGGCGGCTCCCGCGAAGGATCTAGCCGCCCAGTTGCGACGCGAGCACGGCGGCTTTGTCGGCGAGCGTGGAGGCGAAGACGAAGTTCCGCTCCTTCAACGCCTCGTCCGCCTGCTCGGCAAACCGCTTGGCCTGGTCGTACTGCGACCGCCCCTCGTTGCTCAACTTGCGGTAGTCCACCTTCATGAGCGCGCGCGAGGCGCGCAGCAGCAGGTCGCGCACCTGGCGTTCGGCGGCCGCATCGGCTGCCGGCGATGCCGCGCGCAGCTCGCGGGCGGGCTCCGGAGCGGGGGCGGCCGGCGCCGGCGGCGGTTCGGGCTCGGGCCGGGCCGCTTCGGCCGGCGGCGTCAGCGGGCGACGCTGGGCGGGCGGACGCGGAGCCGGCTTCGGCGGCTCCGCATCGGCAATCTCCGGCGGGGGCGTCTGCACCGGAATCGGCTCTTCGGGCGGGGCGAAGACGCGGTTCGGCGGCGCGGGCATCGCCAGCGGCGGACCGTCCGCCACCGTCACCGGCTTCGTCTTGACGCAGGCGCTCGCCCCGGCCACAGCGAGCGTCAGGGCGGCCAACAGCCGGCAGGTACGTGTCATGGACATCATCACGAGCACTGGCTCACACCTCGGCGGCCTGCGGCAGCAGTACGCGGAACGTCGTCCCCCGTCCCTGCGTGGACTCCACCTCGATCTCGCCGTCATGCAGCTGCACGATCCGGTACACCATCGACAGGCCGATGCCCGTCCCATGATCCTTCGTCGTGAAATACAAATCAAAGATCTTCGGCAAGTGTTCCTTGGCGATGCCGACGCCGGTGTCCTCCACGCGCACCTCGACCCGCTGGTGTGACACGGGCGCGCAGGTGATGCGCAGCGACCCGCCCTGCGGCATGGCCTGACAGGCATTGATCGCCAGGTTGAGGAACACCTGCCGCAGCATGCCCGCGTCGCCGTTGACCGGCGGGATGGCACCCGAGCAATCCATCGACACCTTCACGCCGTTCTTCTTCGCCTCCGGCTCGACGATCTGCTGAATCGCCCCCAGCAGCTCGGGTACGCGCACCGGTGCCAGCCGCAGATCCTCCGGACGGGTGAACTTGAGGAAGCCCTGCACTACGCCGTCGAGCCGGCGGATTTCGCTCTCGATGACTTCGACGTGCTCGAGGGCACTTTGGGCGGCCGGCGGCAGTGCGGCCACCAGCGGAGCCGTTCCCGACAGCCCCAGCGTGCCGGTGGCGGCGGCCACCGCCGGCTGCGGCTGAGCCGCCTGCGCGGCGCTCCGGATCTTCGTCCGCAGCAGCTCGAGGTGGATGATCATCGCGTTCAGCGGGTTCTTCACCTCGTGGGCGATCCCCGCGGTGAGCCGGCCGAGCGCCACGAGCTTGCGCGAATACGCCAGCATCGACTGCACGCGCGACATGTAGGCGACGTTGCGCGCCACCAGCAGGACGCCCACGAGCTCTCCGCTGGTGCCCGTGATCATCTGGGTCATCAGCAGCAGCTCGACGTCCTCGTGGATCGAGGCCTGCACCGGGCCGCGCGACTGGTGCGACGCCAGCGTCTCCTCGACGATGGTGCGCGCCGGGTGGTTGCCGGGCAGCAGGGTCGCGATCGGCTTGCCGATCACCTCGGTGCCCAGCGTGGCCTGCATCGCCGGGTTGCTGAAGAGCAGCTCGCCCGACGGGTTGATCAGGGCCACCGCGTCCTCGAGGTGCTCCACCGCCACCTGCAGATTGGCCTTCTGTCCCGCCAGCGCGGTGCGGTCGGCCGAGAGCTGCTGGCTGACGGTGTTGAAGAACGAGCCGAGCTCGCCGAACTCGTCGCCGGGCGGCAGATCGAGGGTGACGCCGAACTCGCCGCGCCCGAGCCGTGTCAGGCCGCTCCGGATCACGTGGATGGGCCGCAGCAGACGTTCCGACAGCACGCCCGCCACGATGACGGCAATCACGAGGGCCGCCGCGGCCGCCAGCAGCGTCGGGAACAGCCAGTCCGACAACGCCGACCGCATCAGAACCGTGGAGACACCCACGTGAATCGTGACGAACGGTGCGCCACCCAGCGTGAGGGGCTGCCGGACCTCGAGCGTCCGCCCCTCGTTGGAGTAGATGACGCTCAACTGGGCGATGACGTTGTCGTTGGCCACCGGCTCGAGATCCTGGCTCGGGGCGAGCGCCCGGCCAATCAAGGCTGAATCCGAGCTGGCCACCACGATGCCGTTGGCGTCGACGACCGAGGCGCCGCTCACGCCGGGGTCGTAGAGGGTGCCTCGAAGAATGGAGCGCAAGCCGAGATCGTCGCGCAGGGCGGCGTAGGGCTCGGCGCTCGTCGGGACGATCTCGAAGGCCCGTTGGTAGATCATCGACGCCAGCAGCTTGCCGCGGGCGAGGCTCTCGCCCATGACCACGCGCGCCAGTCGCTCGACGGCCAATCCGCTCAAGGCGACGACCGACAGTCCGACGATGGCGGTCACGCCGGCGATCTGTTTCGCACGGATTCCAAGCCGCATCGGCGTCAGTGATTCAAGACTTCTTCCTGCTTCGAGCCGCGCCCGCGCAGTTTGTTCAATTTGTTGTGCAGCGTCTTCAGGCTGATGCCGAGAATCTCGGCGGCGCGCGTCTTGTTGTCGCGCGTGTGCTCGAGCGTCATCAGAATCAAGCGGTTCTCGGCCTCTTCCACCGTCGTCCCCGGCGTGAGCGACAACGTCGGCCTGGCGGCTTCCACCGTCGGCGCGGCGACGAGCGGCGGGAGGTGCTTGGATTCGATGAACTGACCCGAACACAGGATCACGGCGCGCTCGATGACGTTGCGCAGCTCGCGCACGTTGCCCGGCCAGTTGTACTGCTCGAGCGCTTTCATGGCCGCCGGATCGAGCGCCGACACCGCCTTGCGGTTCCGCGCGTTGAACTCGGCAAGGAAGGCCTGGATGAGCAGCGGCAGATCCTCTTTGCGCCTGCGCAGCGGCGGCAGCTCGATGGCAAACACGTTGAGACGGTAGAAGAGGTCTTCGCGGAGCTTGCCGCTCTTGACCGCATCGGCCGGCACGGCGTTGGTGGCGGCAATCACGCGGACGTCCACCGCCTGCTCCTGGCGCCCGCCGAGCCGGCGGAACTTCCGCTCCTGCAGCACCCGGAGCAGCTTCACCTGCGTAGCCGGCGTCATCTCGGCGATCTCGTCGAGAAACAGCGTCCCGCGATCCGCCAGCTCGAAGCAGCCTTCGCGGCGATCGAAGGCGCCCGTGAAGGCGCCCTTCTCGTGGCCGAAGATCTCGCTTTCGAGCAGCGTCTCCGGAATCGCGGCGCAGTTGATCGGAACGAAGGGCAGCTGGTTGCGCGGACTGAGCTGGTGGATCGTCTGCGCCACGAGCTCCTTGCCGGTGCCCGACTCGCCCCAGATGAGCACCGAGGCGGACGTGGGCGCCGCCTGCTCGATGGTCTGATAGACCTTGCGCATCTGCGAGCTGCTGCCGACCATCTGCCCGAACGCCCCTTGATCGCGGAGCTGCTTGCGCAGCACCTTGACCTCGCGCAGCGTGTCCTGCCGCTCGACGATTTTGTCGAGGAGGATTTTCAGCCGCTGCGGTTCGATCGGCTTGGTGAGATAGTCGTAGGCGCCTTCCTTGATCGCTTCGACCGCGGTCTCAACCGTGCCCTGCGCGGTCAGAATGACGATGGTGTATTCGCCCCCGTCGTTGGCGAGCGCCCGGAGCAGGTCCAGGCCGCCCATACGGGGCATGACCAGGTCGCTGATGATGATGGTGGGGCGAAACTCCGTAATCCGCTCCAGCGCCTCCTGGCCGTCGCTTGCGGACGCGGCCGTAAAGCCCCAGGTGCGAACGAGCTCCGTCAACCCCACACGCGTGGCCGGTTCGTCTTCGACGATCAGCACGCGTTCGCCTGCGGTAGTGGTCATTGCCCCTCTATGACGTCGGCACGGGGGGAGCGCTCGGCCGCCATAATCGAATCCTATCGTGTTGTTTTTACATGGTCTAGCACGGCCATAGGAAAAACCCTACACGGTCCATACTGGTGGCTGCACTCGTGACCGACCCAAACTTACCACCGGAAACCTTCTCTTCGCCTTCCGGAATGGCGTCTGCCCCGCCTCACGGCGAGCCAGCTCTCCCTGAACCGGGAGCAACCTCGCTGCCGCCGGCCGCGGCGGGGCTGCCGAAACTGGAGGCGGTCGCCGAAATGGCCCTCTGTTCGAGCCTTCCCACCCAGCTCGCCATTGGATCGACGCTGCGACTGGCCGGTTGGTCCCCGGTCGGAGAGCACGGGGCCCTGAAGCTGGGATTCATCACCGCGCTCACGCTTCTCGACACCATCGCGCTTGTCGCGCTGATGGTGACGCTCATGCGCGTACGCGGCCAACGCCCCGCGGCCCTGTGGCTGGGCGGCCGCCCGGTGCTGCGCGAGCTGTTCGCGGGGATGACCTACGTGCCGCTGGTCTTCCTGATCGGCGCCACGCTCTTGCTGACCATGCGCGCGCTGACGCCGCAGCTGCACAACGTGGACGTGAACCCTTTTCAGGCGCTCGCCGGCAACAGCCTGCAGGATGCGGCGTTGCTGACGCTCGTCGCCATCGTCGCCGGCGGGATCCGAGAGGAGTTGCAGCGCGCGTTCCTGCTCGACCGGTTCGAGCGGCACCTCGGCCCGGCCTGGGCGGGCGTGGTGCTGTTGAGCGTGGCGTTTGGACTGGGGCACTTGCTGCAAGGGCGGGACGCAGCCATTGCAACCGGCGCGATGGGCGCGTTCTGGGCGGTGGTCTATCTGCGCCGCCGCAGCAGCGTGGCTCCCATGGTGAGCCACGCGCTGTTCAATTCGCTCGAGGTGCTGATCATCGTCTTCGGGACGTCAGCCGCCAAGGCCTGAGGCCCAAGGCCCAAGGCCCTCCAGGCTCAGTGGCAGACGATGTCGCCGTCGTCGATCGCCTTGCCGATGATGGCGCCGAGGCCGGCGCCCGCGATTGTCCCGATCGTCTTCGATCCACCGGGTGCGATCACGTTGCCGAGCACGCCGCCGGTAATGCCGCCGACGATGAGGCCCGTCGTGCCGTCGTCGCGCTTGCAGTAGTAGCGGTTGTCCGAGCCGCGATAGATGCGATCGTTGCGGCCCAGGTGACGCGCGTGGTAGCGCCGCTCGTCATGCCGGTAATGCTTCGACGCATCCCAGTACTCCTCGCGCGCTTCGTGCTTGGCGTGCCCGCGCCCGCGTCCGCGCCCTTGATCCGCCAGCGCCGGCGAGACTCCTACGATGGACACCAGCAGCAGGGCTGCGAGAGCTGTTCTCAGACGATTCACCTGGACCTCTCCTTCCACGCCACGGATTGGCGCCGATGGTGAGGATTCAAGCGCCGTGCCGGCGCGCAGGACGGGCCAAAGTGAACACTTCGGCACCATTTCACCCGTTTCGCACGGACGAGGTGGCCCTCCGTCGAGGACAAACGAGGTGCCGTAATTACCGGGCGGGAACGCTGACGTCGGCCCGCGCGCGCAGATCCCGCAGCCACTGACTGATCGTCCGCTGCCGCTGCTCGAGCCCGGCACGCTCCCGCGCCAGACCCTGTGCGCGCTCGAAGGCCGCGAGCTGGCCGTTGACCGTGAACTCCTCGGGGTGCGCACGGTAGTACTGCAGCACCTGCTCGTCGGTGAGCGGCACGGTGAGACCAAAGCGCTGATCGATATAGGTCTGGATGCGGAGGCGATCGCGGGCGAGCAGGCGCACGTTGTCGGCCGTGAGGCCGGTGGCGCGCTCCACCTCCTCGTTCGACATGCCCGCACGCGCGCGCAAACGCGCCACCTCGGCGTCCACGGCATCCCCCGCCGGCTCGGGCGGCGGGAAGCGGTTGACCTCTTCCACGAGCAGCGAACGCTGCACCATCTGCTCCACGCCGTCCTCGGACTCCGCCGGCGCGTCGACCAGCCCGAACAGCACCGCGGCGCGCACGTCACTGAGCAGGATCACCGTACCGTTCACGCGCGCCACGACGCGATCGAGCAGGGTCTGCGCGAGGACCGTCACGCCGAGGCTTGCCGCGAAGACCAGTGCGAGCGTCGCGCGCCGCATCAGAACGCCTGCCCCAGCGAGATGTGCCAGATGCTGCGCCGCTCGAGCCGCCCCGGCGACAGCTCGCGGCGATCGAGCTTGAACCCGAGGTCGAGCCGGATGGGTCCGACCGGCGTGGCGACACGGATGCCGAACCCCGCCGCCGTGCGCAGGTTGAACAGATCGATATTGCTGGCCCGGGCCACCACGTTGCCGGCATCCACGAAGCCCACACCCTGAAGGCGCTTCGTCACCGCCACCCGCAGTTCGGCGTTCAGCACGACGACGCCGTTGCCCCCTTTGGGGAAGCCGGTGTCGCTGATGGTGCTGGCGTCACCCAGCCGGTCGAGCGCAAACCCGCGGACCGTGGTGTCGCCGCCGGCGAAGAAGCGCTCGCTCGCGGGCAGGTCCTGAACGACGTCCACGATCGGCGCTCCGTCGTCGCCGGTCACCGGGGCGCCGTTCTCGTCCACGCGCGGGACCGATCGCGGGAAGCCGTGCGCCGCCCCGAACCGCCCCGCCAGCGCCACCACCGTCCGCCGCGCCGGCGGCAGCTTATAGAACGTCCGCCCCTGGACATAGGTCTTCACGTATCCCACCTCGGAGCCGATCGCGCGCGCGGCGATGTCGGAATCCACCACGAGCAGCGTCCCCTTCGCCGAGTCGAGCACGTCGTCCCGGGAGTCGCGCAGGAACGAGCCGGCAAAGGTGGACAGCCGCACCTCGGGGAACAGGCGATCGATGAGCGGCTTTTGCGCGGGATCGGTGATCTGCTCGTCGAAGATCTCGGTGCGCTGCAACGAATAGCGGCCGGTGACGCTGTAGAGCCGTGACAACCGCAAGCCGGTTTCAACCCGCGCCTCGCGGCGGAGGAAGTTGAAGCTGGATCGGATGGCCTGCTCCAGGATGCCGGTGACCAGCACGTCGGACCGGCTGCCGAACGCACGCGGCTCCCGGAACGTGCCCACCACGCGGTACTCGTTGAAACCGTAGCGGCCTTCGGTCAATTCGACGCCGCCAGACCCGACCACGACGTCGCGGGTGCGGAGGCTGACCCGCGTGAACAGGTTCACCGACCGGTTCTTGCCCCACAGGTTGTTGCGCCCGATCTGAAAGAACCCCCGGGGCGCGAACTCGAACTGCTCCACGGCGTCGCCGTTCTCGTCGCGGCGCACGGTGAAGGCGCCTTCGATGCCCGGCCCGATGCCGATCACCGTGGCCTTGGCTTCTTCGACGCGCACGAAGATGTCGCGCCGCGGCTCGCTCGCGTGCGGCAGCTGCTCGATGGTGACGCGCCGGAAGAGGCCGAGCGCGCCCAGGCGCACGCGGCTCTCGATCAGATCGGAATAGCCGAGCGGCTGCCCCGGCTTCACCAGCAGCTCGCGCTCGATTGTTTCGGCCTTGGTCCGCGTGTTGCCGACGATGATCACGCGGTCCACCAGCACCTGCGGCCCTTCCTCGATGGTGTAGCGGATGTCGGCCTGCGTATCGTTCTCGGCCCGCATCACGTCCGACCGCACGGCCACCTGGTCGTAGCCGCGGTTGCGGTATTCGAGATCGATGCGGTCGCGGTCGGCGGCCACCTCGCGCTCCGAGAACGGGCGGCCCGGCGCCAGCAGCATCCGGGCGCGCAGCTCCGCCTCGGGAACCGCCATCCTGCCTTCGAAGGCCACCGCCCGCACCACCGTCCGGGGCCCTTCGGTGACGCGCACCGTGACATTGACGTGCCCGGCGCCGCCGGCCGCGGGTGCCACCACGGACTCGGCCGGCTCCACCTTCACCAGCGCGTGGCCGCGCGCCAGGTAGGCATCGCGCAGCCGCGCCACGCCGGCGCCAAGCGCGTTCTCGGTGAACGGCTCGCCGTCCTTGACGAGCAGGAACTCGCGCACTTCCGCCGGCGTCATCGACGCCGCGCCGGTCACGTCCACCGTGCCGAAGGTGAAGTGCGGCCCGCGCCGCACGTCGAACGTGATGGTGACGTCGCGCGGACCGGGCGTCCGCAGGTAGGTGGCCCGCGCCTGGCGGTAGCCCCGCCCGCGCAGGTACACCTCGATGGCGCGGGCCGAGTCCTCGAGCAGGTCTTCGTCGGCCGAGGCCTCGGCCCGAATGGGCACCAGGCGCTCGCGCTCGTTCTCACTCAGCGAGTCGCCGGTAAAGGCCACCGTGACGCGCGGGCCGCGTGTCACCGACACGCTCAGCACGGCGCCGTCCGGCGGAAACAGGACGCCGTGGCTGGAGCGTGCCTCGTAATAGTTGCGCCCGCGCATGCGGTCGATCCACCGCTGCAGCTCGCGATCGACCGCCGCCTTGTCGTAGGGGATGCCGGTGCGAATCGCCGGGCGATCGTCGAGCAGGCCCTGCGCGTCGGCATCGAGCTGCGTCAGCTGCACGTCCACGATTGGAGGCCGCGGGCCGGCCTGGACGTTCATCACGAGCGTCGCGCGATCCGGATCGTGGGTCGGCACGATCTCGCCGGTGACGGTCGCCGTGGGATAGCCGCGATCGCGGTAGAGCGTCCGCAGCAGCCCGGCCACGTTCTCGATCTGCGCCGCCCGCGGAATGTCGCCAAACCGATCTTCGACCGCCTTGCGCAGGTCGCCCTCGGACAGCCCGAGCATGCCGCGAAACTCGACGCGGTCCACCGGGTGCGCGGGCACCAGCCGGTAGATCAGGCGCACGCCGCCGCGCCCGGAGGATTCCGACAACACCTGCACGTCGTCGAACAGGTTCAGGTTCACCAGGTGGGCGATCGTTTCGCGCACCTGCCGCATCGACAGTGGCTGACCGGCGGCGGTTTCGATCAGGCTGATGATCGCCGGGCTCGTCACCGGGCGCCCCTCACGTTCGGCGCGGATCTCGTCCACCACCGGCGCGGCCGCTACCGCCGAGGTCTGAGCCGCGACCCCCGGGGCCGCCAGCACGCCGAACGCCAGGACGAGATACGTCGCGGCCTGGCGGGCCGTCAAAACGCGCGTCTCATCCGCACGTCGAGCGCGTAGGTGCCGTCTTCGTTGCGCGACAGAATCCACGAGAACTGATCCGTCTGATCGTATTCGAGCAGGATGATCTGATCACGCGTGGACGACGAGAGGCTCCGCGAGTAGGTCAGGTAGAGGCGCTCGGACAACCGCTTACCGATCGTCAGACGCGCCCCGGGGTCGAGCCGCGACGACTGGGTGTTCGGATCGACGAGCGACGGCGTCAGCTGGAAGGTGTCGACGCCGAACGCCTGCTGCGCCACCCGGCCGACCTCCGATGTCACCGCACCGGTCAGGGCCCGGGTCGCGCGCTCGCGCACCAGCGCCTGCTGCGGCGTCATGTCCGTGCTGTAGCGCCGGAACTCGACGTCCTGACCCGGTGTGACATCGCTGAAGAGCAGCGCGAGGATCTCGGACTCGGGCAGCGGCGGATCCGAGGTAAAGCCGGGCAGCGCGCGGTCGAAGGTGCCGTTGACGGTGATCGTCACCCGGTAGGTCTCGCCCGGCACGCGGACCTGCGTCTCCATTTCCAGGTCGACGAACGGATCGAGCTTGGTGGGGTTGGCCTGGTCCATCGACCCGCGCGTGATGCGATAGCGCTTGCCCTCGAACAGGAACTCGCCGCGATCGACTTCCGCGCGGCCGAACAGCTGCGGCCGGTCGTAGGTGCCCCGCAGCTGCAGGTTGGCGCGGGCCACCAGCTGCACCGCGTTGTTCCGGAGCTGCAGCGTGGACGGCGCGTTGATCTGGACGTCGTAGCGCAGCGGCAGCGTGGTCTGGCTGGGCCCGCTGCTGGCGGGGGCGAGGGACGCGCCGCCGAACTCGACGAAGTTGTTCCCGAGGTTGAACGGACGGGTGTAGATGGCCTCGCGCACGTCGACCGTGCCGCTCAACGTCGCCGCCGCCGGCGTGCCGCGCACCGCCAGCTGGGCATCGACGATCGAGCGCACGCCCTCGGGGAAGCGCAGGCGCATCTGCTCGCCGTTCATCGTCACGTCGATGCGCCCCAGCTGGTAGCCGTCGATGCCGATGGTGCCGCCGAAGGCCACGGGGCCGCCCCCGAGCCGCGCGGTCACCTCGTCGAGGCGGATCGTGCGCGAATCGAAGCGGATCGGCCCGAGCACGTTCTCGAGCGCGTTCGGCAGGTCGAAGTGACGGATGCGGCCGTTCTGCACCGTCATCGCGCCGGTCAGGAGCGGCGCGTCCAAGTTGCCGTCGAGCGTCGCCTGCAGCGAGGCGCGGCCCGAGCTGCGCACGTTGGGCAGGAATCCCTGCAGGATGCCGAGGTTGGCGTCGCCGCGCAGCCGTGCGGCGATGCGCTGGTCGTGCAGGTTGGCGGTGCCGGTCAGTTCGAGCTCGGTGTCCTCGCCGGCCAGACGGAAGTCGGCGAATCGGACGATGTGGCGATCGAGCGCGATGTGGATGGGGGCGGCGTTGCGCACCTGGTAGTCGAAGAAGCGCGCGTCGAGGCTGTCCACCGTCGCGTCCACGAGCAGATGATCGATGTCGGCCAGCTCGCCGACGACGCGGATGCTGCCGCTCGCGACCGCCGTCGTATAGGGCGAGAGCTGCGGCTCGAACGCACGGATATACGGGTCGAGCGAGGTGTCGGTGACGCGAAACGAGAGCTCCGTGTCCATTTCGGGCGTCAGCGCCACACGGCCCGATCCCGAGATGGCCAGGCGCGACGACGCGACCTCGAGCTTCACCGACATCAGGTCGCCTGTGACGCCGATCTCCGCTTGCATCTGGCCGATGCCCTCGTCGCCGGCGAACAGGTCGCGCACCGTGCCGCGCACGTTGTAGCGCGGCGCCTCGAAAGTGCCGCTCCCGCCCGCCGTGAAGTCGATCAGGCCCGAGAGCGCCACCGACGTCTTCTGCGACAGGCTGACCGTTTCCACCGGGATGGCACGGCCGTCGAGATTGAAGGAGTAGGTGCCGTTCCAGCCGACATAGGCCGCGCCGGTGCCGCGCCCGTCGCCCTTCGCAATCTGAATGCTGTCGAGGCGCACGCCGTCGCCCTCGAACCGCACCGAGGCCGCCGCCGTATCGAACGGCTCGCCGTAGGCGACGCCCTTCGCAATCGTCATCGTGCCGAAGCCGAGCGGACGCTGGTAGGCCCCGTAGGGGTGGAACTCACCCGTCAGCCGGCCGTCCACGCGGTAGTCGAGGATGCCGAACGCCCGGCGCAGGTCCTCGACCGGCCAGTTGGTGACGCGGACGCGCGCGTTGATCTCCTCGCCGCCGTCCTTTCGCGGGAAGCCGGCCGAGAAGCGCCCGTCGGCGCGAATCTCCCGATCGCCGGACCCGATCACCACGTCGGTCACGTCCACGTAACTGTTCTCGACGATGGCCCTGCCCTTCACCGCGCCCCAGTCCACGCCCCACGCGCGCATGTGCTCGCCGGCCAGCACGCCTTCGATGCGCGGGCTCTTGAAGGCGTTGAGCATCGTGCCCTCGAAGCTGCCGTAGCCGCCGATCTCGATGGCGCCGGTCGGCGCGCCGAAGACGGTGAGGATGCCGGCCATCAGCCGGTCGCTCTCCTGCCAGTCGGCGGTCGTCACGTGAAACGGAATGCGCGAGTCGTTGCCGTAGGCGGTGCTGCCCTCGAACTCGATCAGCGTGGTCGGGGTGGCGATCTGGCTGCTGCCGATGCGGAGCCAGTCCGGTTCGATCGTGTAGGTCATGGTGCCGCCCAGCGGCACGGGCACGAGCGGACGATGGTTGCTGAAGGGGCCGAACGGTTCCCCGGCGGCGGCGAGGGCCGCAATGCGCTCGACCGGGATCTGACGCGTCTGCAGCTCCGCGCCGTCGGGCGGGGTCAGGTGAAGCTCGCCGTCGCCGGTTCTCTCCGCAAAGCCGCCGCGTGGCCAGACGAGATGATTACGCCCCGTCGCCTTGCCGGCGAGTCGCAGCCCCTGCATTTCGAGGTAGTCGCTGAAGCTCGTGAGATCGACATCGTGGTACGCGGCGTCGAACGTGTAGACCGGGGTGACCCCGGGCTGCCCGAAGGGCGCCATTCTGTAGCCGAGGTCGAGACCGCCGCCGTAGAACGTGCTCGTCGTGTCGGTGACGTCGAGCGACTCGGGCACCCACTTGAGCGCCCCGCGCAGCTCGCCGAACCGCAGCGTGTTGAGTCCGGCCGTGTGGCTGAGAAAGGTGCCTTTCAGCTCGCGGCCGGTGCGGATGCGTCCGTCGGGCATCGTCTCGCGGAAGAGATGGAACGTCCCGGTGAACGTCCCTTTGCCCGACAGTTCGAACGTGTTCTTGGCGAAGAAGATCTTCCGCATCCACGGAAAGTCGATATCCGACTCCATGCGGTACATCTGCTCGGGGAAGTAGCGCAGGTTCGTGTCGCCGACCAGCCGCGTCTTGGTCCCACCGGTGTCGAGGTCGATGTGCGAGAACACGAGCCTGGCGTCGTTCACGCTGAACGCCGAGTTCATGTCGAGCTCGAACGGCTCGTACTCCTGAATCTTGACCGTACCGCCGCTGAACCGCGCCAGGCCGCGGTACTGATCGTTCGTACGGGCAACGCTGATATCGAGGTGGCGGGTGACGACGCTCCACGGCGTGCCGTAATCGGTGTAGGTGGTCTCGCCGTTGCGGGCACGCACGTAGCGCAGCGTCGTCGTCCAGGCGCTGGGCCCGCGCTGCCGGCTGCGCCCGAAGCCCGGAAAGCTGTTCCTGCCGTCGGCGAACTGCTCCATGAACATCCTCCAGCCGTCCATATCGATGGAGCTGAGGACGATGCGACGCGAGACGAGCGGGCCCCACTGCAGGCCGACGCGCAGCTTCTTGACGACGAGGAAGGGCGGCGACTGCGGCGACAGCCCTTCGATGACGAAGTCGTCGAGCTCGAACGCTCCGTTCCACAGCCGGACGCTGAGGCGGCCGATGTGCATCGGCCGCTCGATGAACTTCGACCCCTGCGTCTCGGCCTGCCCCTTGAGCGTGGGGCCCAGATCGACGGTCACGCTGGTGACGACGGCTACCGCCAGCGCGACCGCCAGCGTGGCGACCGTGCGGCGGACGATGACGCGCGTCCGCTGGGTGAGCGGGTGCGTGAAGACGGCGAGAAGGGATTTCAACGTCACGCGCGATTCGGTCCGATCACTCGCGAGGCTGCGCCCCGGACCGACGAGCCTGCAGGCTCCGTCTCGTCGATGACGACGAGCACGGTCTGGGCCTCGACCGAGACGCCCTCGGCCACCCGCACCTCGCGCACGATGCCGGCTCGCGGCGCGCGCAGCTCGTTCTCCATTTTCATCGCTTCAACCACCACGACGCCCTGCCTGGCCTCGACCACCGTCCCCGGCGTCACGAGCACCTTCACCACGCGGCCCGGCATCGGCGCCACGACGCGCCCGTCGCCTGGGCCCGCCCCACTATGCCCCCGCAGCCGCTGCGCCGAGGTGCGCAGGCCGGCCTGGACGGCCCTGCCATTGACGTGGACCTGCCAGGCGCCGCCGCCCGCGGGCTCGAACATCACATCGTAGCTGCGCTCGCCGTAGAGGCGGACCTTCAGGTCCGCCGGCTCAGGATCGCTCACGAGCAGCGACCACCGGTCACCGGCACGGACCATCGAGGCGCGCCAGACGCGACCCTCGATCGTCACCCGCCAGTTGCCGCCGTCGGGGGTCACGTCCACCGCACGTGGCAGGCCGCCGGCCTCGACTTCGAATCTCACCCGCGCAGACCCTCGCGGCGCGCCGTCGTCTTCCACCCGGCGCCGCGGGGCACCGTGCGCGCGTCCACCCGGCGCACCGACGCGGCCGGAGCCGACACCACCTGGGTCCCCTCGTTCAAGGCCGCGCGGAGCGCCACGGCCATGGCCGCGACCTCCACATCGGACAGTTCCGGTGTCTCGAAGGGGTCTCCGCGCCTGGACTGCAAGAGTTCGTCCAGCAACCCGGTGTGAAAATCCCCCCGGGCAAAGGCCGGCTCGCGCAGCATCCACCGGAAGAAGGGGAGCGACGTGCGGACCCCGGACACTTCGTACTCCCGGAGCGCCCTGGTCATGCGGCCGATCGCCTCGTCTCGGGAGGCACCCCAGACCACCAGCTTCGAGACCAGCGGGTCGTAGTAGATCGAGATCTCCGAACCCGCCTCGACGCCGCTGTCGTCGCGCACACCGGGACCGTCAGGCGCGCGCAGGCCGAGCACCTGGCCGGGCGACGGCAGGAACCCGGCATCCGGGTCCTCGGCATAGATGCGGCACTCGATCGCGTGACCGCGCGGCGTGACGGCATCGCGTGGTGTCACGTCGAGCCGCTCGCCCTGCGCGATACGGAGCTGCCACGTGACGAGATCGATGCCGGTCACGAGCTCGGTGATCGGGTGCTCGACCTGGAGACGCGTATTCATCTCGAGGAAGTAGAAACGCCCCTGTTGGTCGACGAGAAACTCGATCGTGCCGGCGTTGGTGTAGCCGACCGACGAGGCCACGGCGGCCGCCGCTCGCGTCAGCCGCCGCCGCAGTCGCGGCGAGACGGCGATCGACGGCGTCTCCTCGATGACCTTCTGATGCCGTCGCTGGATCGAGCACTCGCGCTCGACGAACGGCAGCACGGTGCCGTGCTGATCGGCCAGGATCTGGACCTCGATGTGACGCGGACGAATCAGCTGACGCTCGAAGTAGATCGCCGAATCGCCAAACGACGATCCGGCCTCCGAGCGCGCGGCACGGACCGCGCTCGCGAGATCGTCGGGCCGGGCGACGACGCGCATGCCTTTCCCGCCGCCGCCGGCCACCGCCTTGACCATGATCGGATAGCCGACACGACGGGCCGCGGCCGCCAGTTCGGCGTCGCTCGCGTCCTGGCCCAGCGGGGTCGTGGTCCCGGGCACGATCGGCACGCCGGCGGCGCGGGCCGCCTCGCGCGCCGCGGTCTTGCTGCCCATGAGCTCGATCGCTTTCGGGGTGGGGCCGACGAAGGTGAGGCCGGCGCGGATGCACGCGGCGGCGAACTCGGCGTTCTCGGCCAGGAAGCCGTACCCGGGATGCACCGCATCGGCGCCCGTCGCGCGCGCCGCCTCCAGCAGCGTGTCGATGCGCAGGTAGCTGTCACGGGGAGGGCTGGGCCCGATCGCCACGGCCTCGTCGGCCATGCGCACATGACGCGCGCCGCGATCGCTCTCGGAGAAGACCGCCACGGACGCCAGCCCGAGGTCGCGGCAGGCGCGGATGATCCGCACCGCGATCTCGCCGCGGTTGGCGATCAGGATCTTCTGCAAGGCCCGTTGATCGTAGCACTCGGCTGCGACCCGACGGGCCCCGCGGGGGGGGGGGCTATTTCAGCACGGTGGCGGTCACCTCCACGGTGACGGATCGATCGCCCTTGGGGCTCACGGCGCGAGAGATGCGCAGCGCCTTCCCGGATTCGAGCAGCGGCTGGGCGCGCACCTGCACGAACGGCACCTCGTTTCCGCTCTGGAACTCGAGACCGATGCGCGTCAGCACCCTGCCGTTCGGCTGCACGACGGGCCGCGCGTCCACGTTCAAGGTGCCCTGCGCGCCAATCGTGCGTTCTATCGAGCGCACGGATCCTTCCTGCCGATCGGCGAGCGTGAGCGTCATCGTCTTTCGCTCCGCCCCCTCCGTGCCGCCTTCGACCACGAGCGTGACATCGATCTGGATGTTCACCAGCTGGCCGGGCGTTGGATCGACTGCGACAGACGGCGCGGGGGGAGCGGAACCGGGGGCCGGGGGCGGAGCAGGCGCGGACGGGCGCGATCCCGGGCGCGGCGCCTGCGCAGCGCGCGGCGCCGCAGGCGGTGCGGGCGCGGGGGCCGGCGCGGGTGCGAGCGCCGGCGCGGGCGGCGCAGCGGGGGCGGCCGGCACAGCGGGGACGGCCGGCGGCTGCTGGGCGGAGGCGCTGTGCGCCGCGAACAGCGCGACGACGATAGCGGTGACGGTGACGGCTCTCATGGACGCTCCTCTCTCTCTGCTACTCGACCAGCTCACCGACGCCGGCAATCCGGACCGGCTCGACGTCGATGGGCGTAATCTCGACTGCTTCCAGCGGCACCAGCGGATCGGCTTCGACCGGCACAATCGCCAGCGGACGAATGTCGACGTCCCCCGCGGCTACCGTGGCCGCAACGATCGTCTGCCGGCTGACGGCGCGCACCGGTGGACGGCTCGTGCGGATCTCCGTGACAGCGCCCTTGGACGTCGTCGGTCGGGCCGGTACTTGTTGCGGGGGCACCGCCACCGCGGACTCCGAAGCGATGGACCTTGCCACCTTCGCCGGTGGCTCGCCGGGCCACCACGCCACGGCCACGAGCACCACCGCGGCCATCACCGCCCCCGCCATTGCCACTCGCCACGCCATCGGCCATGGCGGCCGCGCCGCGATCCGCGCGGCGATCCGCGCCGCGATCGCCGGGCTCAGATCCCGCGCGAGCCTCGCGCTCGTCATGGCGCGCGCCACGGTGTCGATGACCCCGTCGACCTCCCGCGGCTCCTGTGGCTGCATCCTCATTCCCCGCTCATGTATCCCAGCGCGACCAGCCGCTGCTTCACCTGCTGTCGCGCATCGAAGACGCGCGACTTCAGCGTGCCGACCGGCACCTGCAACATCGCCGCGATCTCGCCGTACCCGTACTCACCGGACTGCGCGAGCAGCAGCGCGTCCCGCAGCTTGGGCGACAGCCGTTCGATGGCCGCGGCCACGTGCCGCGCGAGCTCTTGCTCGCGCACGGCGTCGAGCGGCCCGTTCCCGTCGCCGCGCACCTGATCGGCCGCCTCGATGGGGGCACGTCTCGAGAACCAGGCGCCGATCGATCGGCGCCGGCTGAGGGCGCGATTCCACGCGATGCTCAGGAGCCAGGTGCGAAACGCGGCATCGCCTCGAAACGATCCCAGCTTCTGCCACGCGCGCAGCAGCGCGTCCTGCGCCGCTTCTTCCGCTTCCTCCGGCACCCGCAGAGCCGCCAGCGCGGCGCGAAACACCGCGGCCTGGTGACGAACCACGAGCTGCTCGAAGGCGCCTGCATCCCCCGCTTGGGCGAGCCGCACCAGCTCGTCATCCGTCACACACCCTGTAGACCCGGCCCGGGGCTCCACGGTTTGGTGCGTGAAAAAATAAAAGGCCGGCGCAATTGCGCCGGCCTTCATACCCACTTGCCCTACCCGCCCCACTCGCCCCACCGGGCCGCAGGCCCGGCCCTATTGGCGTCCCAGGCCTCGTCCGCGGCCACGCCCGCCAAAAGGGCCACCAGCCGTCTTGGTAAACCCGTCAGGGATGGCAAACGATGATTCAGGGAAGTTCTGGCGGGCCACGCTCGTCAACTCGGTGATGACCTCTCGGCCGGCGATCGTCGTCACGCGGCGCACCGGCACGCCCTCGTAGCCCTGGTCCTGGACGCGGCCAGCCTGGAACACCTGATCGGCGCCCTGTGGAATCAGCCCGCGCATGAACGTGGCCAGCTGCCGGGACACGTCGAAGTCGGTGGCGGTGAAGCCGAGCGCGCTCGCGCTCACCGTGCACACCTCGCCGGTCTTCGCGTTGTTCTGGAAGCCTTCGTACACGTCGCAGGTCCACTTCGAGACCTTCGACGTGCCGCCACGGCGGTACTCGGTCTTGGCCGTCGCGCCACCCGCACCGGGCAGCCCGCCAAGGCGCCCCTTCATCATGGCCTCCATCTGGGCGCGCTGCGCCGGCGGCATCCCCTCGAGCGCTTTCTGCATCTGCGCCATCGCATCGCCGAGCTGCGCGCCGGCGGCGTCCACGTCGGCCTTCGTCATTTCGCTATAGGTCTTCGCGGCCGGATCGACCATGTACATGACCTGCTTGGAGCCGTCGAAGATGACGATCTGGGACGTCCCGTTCTGACCGGCAATCTCCGTGCGCATCCGCGTCCGCTCGATCTGGACCTGCGTAGTGCGTGGAGTGCCGCCGACGGTGGACGTCTCCACGATGAGCACGCCGTCGGCAGCGCTGGCGGTGGAGGCAGCCGCACACACGGCCGCAAAACTGAAGACGACGGACGCGCAACGTGTCATGAGGAGCCTCCTGGCAGCTGTCGCAACGGGCGGTCAGGCCCGCCGGGGCGGCAGGCAGTATAGCCCGGTCAGAACCGCAGCAGCCGGTTCACTTTGACGATCACCGCGCGGTTCAGGAGGTCGGGAAACTTCGCGGTTTCGGTATCGCGCTGCTCGTTGAACACCACGAACAGCTCGCTCCCCGGGCGGTACTCCCAGCGCAGCCTGACGTTGGCGGACACGGCGTGAACCCCGGTGTTGTACTGCACCAGCGCGCTCGCAAACATCGTCGGGGTCATGGTGTAGGTCACGCGGGTGCCGGCGAGGTGCGTGGTGGAACGACTGTCCGGCAGCGTCACCCAGTTCCCGAGATAGGTGGGCTCGACCGAGAGCTGCGACGACAGGTTCAGCCGTCCCTGGCTGATCGTCAGCGTCGTCTTGTCCCCGTTGTAGAACTGGCCGCGCTCGACGGTCACCGACCCGGAGGCGTGGCGCTGCTGGCCGAACGCAAAGCCGATGCGGGCCGTGGCGTAGTCGTAGCCTCCCGCCGGAATGGTGAGGCCGACGACCCGCAGCGGCTGCGGCAGCCGCTCGAAGCTGCCGCCGTAGCTGGCGGTGAGCTTGTCGCTGTTCTGGAACTCGATGCCGAGCTCGCCGCGCCAGTCGCGCGTATCGAGGTGACCGTCGCCGGTCTCGGTGTAGACCAGCGTGCCCGCGTAGGAATACTTGCGTACGAGCCGGCTCGCACGCGGGCGCGGGCTGAAGCGGAACATCCCGAGAGAGCGCCGGACGTTGTCGCGCCGGACGTAGCCGATTTCCGGCCGGAAGTTGTCGCCCACGGCCATGTGCTCCACCTGCACGCCGTAGCGGTCGCCGGCGTAGTCGAGCTGGGCGCGATAGCTGGCGTCGTCGCCCGACACGCCGTCGGTGTGCGTGCGCGCCCAGAACGTGTTGATCGCGAGGTTGTCGAAGAAGGCGAACGTGCCGTCGACGCCGTAGGTCTCGTTCGAGGCAGCGCTTCCCTGCCCGGCATCGGGCACGTGATCGCGGCCGGTGAAGATCATGCCGACGCTGCTGCGGCGCAGCAGGTCGCGCTTGACGCGCAGCACCGAGAAGTTGGTGCGCGGCGCCCCGGACGCCGGCTCGCGATCTGACTCGATGTCCAGCAGCCCAATACTGAAGCGGCCGGCGCGTCCGGTGAGCCGGCCGCCCGCTTCGATCGGCACGGCGCGGCCGGCGTCGAAACCGATGCGCCGGCTGTGAAAGAGGATCGGCACGTCGCCGCCGCCGGTCGCGGCCACGCCGCCGAAGCCGAACAGCCCGAGGTTCTCCAGGAAGAAGTCGCGCTTCTCGGGAAAGAACAGGCTGAACCGCGTCAGATTCACCTGCTGCTCGTCGGCCTCGACCTGCGCGAAGTCGGTGTTGTAGGTCAGGTCGGCCGTGAGCCCTTGCGTGACGCCGACCTTGGCGTCCACGCCGAAGTCCCTGGTCAGGTCGTTCGAGATCCGCGGCGTGGCGGCGGTGTCGCTGGTCAGGCTCGACACCAGGTACGGCTTGACCTCGAAGATGCGCGACCCTGGCGGCACCTCGAGGCCGGTGAGGGTGGCCGCAAGCGACGCGTGAAACAGACCGCGCTGCCCGAGCGCGCGCGGCACGTGCGTGAGAAAGGACGTCTCGTTCTTGGCGCGATTCACGCGGCGCACGTTCATGCCCCACACCTGCGCCCGGCCCGGCCCGTAGCGGAGCGACTTGAACGGGATGGCGACTTCGATCGTCCAGCCGCCGTCGAAGCGGCCGACCGCGATGTCGTACACGGGGTTCCAGTCGGCGTTGAACTGCGTCTCGTTGGAGATCTGGCCGTCCCAGCGCCCGCCGATGGCGTTGATTGCGAACTCGACGCCGTTGCGGCGGTCGTGGAAGGTGTCGAGGAGGAACGCGACGTGATCGTTCTGGAAGATGTTGTTGTTGTCCCGCCGCATCTCGTTGGCGACGAGCCCCGCCATGTGGGTTTCCCAGGCGCGGACCGAGACATACAGACGATCGCCGTCGAAGAACACCCAGAACTCGGTCTTCTCAGTGGCGGCGTCGCCTTCGACGGGCTCCTGCTGCCACAGCTGCGACACGGACGGCACGGTGGCGTACACGGCTTCGTCCAGGTGCCCGTCCACCTTGATTGGCGCCTCGAGCCGCACGGCCCGCAGCGCCACGCGCCCCTCGTCGTCGCGCGACACCGTGGCCGGTGCCACCGGCGGTTCGGGACCTTCGGGTGATGACTGCGCAAACGCCGGGACCGCGAGGGCCAGCACCGCGCTCGCGGCAACCAGATAGGAAAACAAGCGGACGCTCATCGTACTCCAACGGATGAGGAGGCCGGCAGGTACCATGGCGAGACGTGTCGATGACGGCCCATTCGCGCGCCTGGCTCCAGATTCACGTGTGTGTCGTGCTCTGGGGCTTCACCGCCATCCTGGGCCGGCTGATCACGCTGCGCGCGCTGCCGCTCGTGTGGTGGCGCATGCTCCTCGTCACGCTGGCGCTGGCGCTGTGGCCGCGGTTCTGGGCCGGCCTGCGGCACCTGTCGGGTCGCCTGATCGCGATCTACATCGGCATCGGCGTGCTGGTGACGCTGCACTGGATCACGTTCTACGGAGCCATCAAGCTGTCGAACGCCTCGGTGGCGGCGACCTGCATGGCGCTGACGCCGGTGTTCGTGTCGTTCATCGAGCCGTGGCTCGCGCGCCGGCGGCCACATCTTGCCGAAGTGGGCATGAGCGTCGCGGTGCTGCCCGGCGTCGCGCTCGTGGTTGGCGGCACGCCGGCCGGCATGCGCAACGGCATCCTCGTCGGCGCGTTCTCCGCCCTGGTGGCGGGCGTCTTCAGCACGCTCAACAAGCGCACCATCGGCACCAGCCCCGCCCTGACCGTGACCGGCCTCCAGATGGGCGCCGGCGCGCTGGTGCTCCCGGCGGTTGCCTGGCTGCTGCCGGGCGGCGAGCCCATCGTCGTGCGTCCGGATCTGCACGACGGACTGCTCCTGCTCGCGCTGTCGATGGCCTGCACGCTCTTCCCGTATGCGCTCGCGCTCGTGGCGCTACGCCACCTGAGCGCCTTCGACACCACACTCGCGGTGAACATGGAGCCGGTGTATGCGATCGTGCTGGCGATTCTGCTGCTCAACGAGCAGCGCGATCTCGAACCGAGTTTCTACGCCGGCGTCGCGCTGATCATGGCGATCGTCTTCTCGCATCCGTGGGTGTCGCGCCGCTGGGGGCGGAAGCGCTATGTAGAGGCGGGTCTTTAGACCCGCCCGAAACCCGGCGGAGACCCGCCGGCACGCAGGCGGACCCGAAGGGTCACCTCTACGAGCAGACACAGGTCTGCGCACCACGACCCTGTTTCGTGCCGCCCCGGTCGCCAAAGCGCCCGGCCCCCCTTGACACGCGGGACGAGCAGGGCCAGCATAGTGAATAATCATTCACTCACATAGTTAACGTGTGCCGAGACATCGATTTACAGACACCAAGGAGCGCATCGAACGGGCGGCCATCGCGCTCTTCGTGAGGAAGGGCGTCGCCGAAACGACGGTGCGGGACATCGCGCAAGCCGTCGATATTTCCGAAGGTGCGCTCTATCGCCACTTCGTGGGGAAGGACGAGCTCGTGTGGGAGCTCTTCGAGCGTCACTACGTGGCGTTTGCCGGCCGGCTGCAGGCGCTTGCCGACGGCGAGACCACAGCGCGGGGAAAGCTGAGCGCGATGATTCGCGGCTTCACGCACGCACACGACGATGACCCGGCGCTCTTCCACTTCCTGCTGTTCGTTCAGCACGGGCAGTTGAGCAAGCTCGCGAGCGACACGCCGACGCCGGTAACGGTGATGCAGGCGGTCGTCTCGAGCGCGATCGACGGCGGCGAGATGCCGGCGCAGGACGCCAACCTCGCCACCGCGATCGCGATGGGCATCGTGCTGCAGCCGATGACGTTTGCCGCCTACGGGCGGCTGCCGCAGGCGCAGGGGCCCGCGAGCGACCGGCTCATCGCCGCGGTGTGGGCCGCGATCACCACCCTTTGATCGGGAGAGACGCGATGCGATCGCCATTGATCCAGCTGCTGAGCACGCGACGGTTCGCGCCGCTCTTCGTCACCCAGTTCCTCGGGGCGTTCAACGACAACCTGCTGAAGAGCGCGCTCGCCATCTTCGTCACCTTCCGTCTGGCCGACGCGGCGGGCAGGCCGGCCGCCACGCTGGTGATGATCGCGGGCGGGCTGTTCATCGCGCCGTTCTTTCTCTTCTCCGGCGCGTCGGGCACGCTGGCCGATCGCATGGACAAGGCGGCTATCGCCCGCTGGGTCAAGGTCGCCGAGATCGGCATCATGGCGCTCGGCGCCTGGGGCCTCTCGCGCCAGAGCGTGCCGGTCCTCCTCGCCGCGCTCTTCTGCCTGGGCACGCATTCCACCGTCTTCGGTCCGATCAAGTACGCGCTGCTGCCGCAGCACCTGCGCGACGACGAGCTGGTGGCCGGCAACGCCCTCATCGAGGCGGGCACCTTCCTGTCGATCCTGCTGGGCACGATTCTGGGCGGCAGCATCGTGCTGTTCGATCAGGGCGCCCTCGTCGTCGGCGGGGTCGGCATCGCCGCGGCGGTGCTCGGCCTCCTGGCGTCGCAATTCATTCCGGCAGCGCCTCCCGCGCCCGGCGGCGAGCTGCCCCGGCCCCGCCTCGTGCACGACACGATGGCCGTGCTGCGGCACACCACGGCGCGGTCCGAGCTCTTTCTGCCGACCCTGGCGCTGTCGTGGTTCTGGCTCTTGGGCGCGACGGTCGTCTCGGGCCTGCCGGTGCTGGCCAAGGACGTGCTCTTTGCCAACGAGCACGTGGTGACGCTGATGCTGGCGCTCTTTGCGGTCGGCGTCGGGATCGGGTCGGTGCTCGCCGAGCGGCTGCTGAAGGGCGAGGTGAGCGCACGGTTCGTGCCGGGCGCCGCCCTCGCCATGGCGTTCTTCGCCTTCGACCTCTATCGTGCCAGCGCCGGCCGCAGCGCGGGCGCGGAGCTGGCGGGCGTGATGACGTTCGTGCAGGTGCCGGGCAGCGTCCGCGTGCTCGCGGACCTCGTGGCCATGGCGATGGCCGGCGGCCTCTTCACGGTGCCGCTCTATGCCGTGCTGCAGCACGAGAGCGAGGCGAATCATCGCGCGCGCGTCATCGCCTCGAACAACATCATCAACGCGCTGGCGATCAGCACCGGGGCCATCGTGGCCGCGATGCTGCTCGATCGCGGCCTCACGATGGGCGAGCTGTTCGCGATCTGCGGCATCGCCACCATTCCGGTGGCCATGCTCGCGGCGTGGTTCGTTCGCGTGCCGCTCATGAAATCGGCGCTGCGCATCGTGCTGCGCGCGCTCTACCGCGTGGAGGTGAGCGGCGTCGAGCACGCCCGCGCGGCGATGCCGCACGCCGTCATCGCCGCCAACCACGCCTCGTTTCTCGACGGCCTGCTGCTCGGCGCCTTCCTGCCCGGCCGGCCGATCTTTGCCGTCGATACGTTGATCGCCACCCGCTGGTGGGCCAAGCCCTTCCTGGCGCTCGTAGACGCGATGGCGGTTGATCCCACCAACCCGCTGTCGATCCGCGCGATGATTCGTGCGGTCGAGGGCGGCTCGGCGTGCGTCATCTTCCCCGAGGGCCGCCTCACGATGACCGGGTCGCTGATGAAGGTCTACGAGGGGCCGGCCATCATCGCCGAGCGGACCGGCGCCGCGCTGCTACCCGTGCGGATCGAGGGTGTCGAGTCCACGTTCTTCTCGCGGCTGGGCAGCAAAGTGCGCCGCCGTATGTTTCCGCGCGTCCGCATCAGTGTGCTGCCGCCGCGGCGGCTCGAAACCCCGCCCGGGCTGACCGGCCGCGCCCGCCGCGCCGCACTCAAGCGCGCGCTCGCCGACGAGATGGTGCAGTCGATATTCGCCACCGCGCCCATCGACACCACGCTCTTCGACGCGCTGCTCGAGGCCAAGCACGTGCACGGGCGCGGGCACGTCATCGCCGACGACCTCGACCAGAAGCCGATGACCTATGGCGGCCTGATCGCGGCCAGCCACGCCCTCGGGTCGGTGGTGGCCGCGCGCACCCGCCCCGGCGAGCGCGTCGGCGTGCTGCTGCCGACCTCGCGCGGCGTGCTGGTGACCTTCTTCGCGCTCCAGGCCGTACGGCGCGTGCCCGCCATGCTCAACTTCTCCACCGGCAGCACGGCACTCGTGGCGGCGTGCCGCGCCGCGGAGATCGGCGTCGTGCTGACCTCGCGGCGCTTCGTCGACAAGGCGAAGCTCGGTGCGCTGGTCGCCGCGATCGAATCCGCCGCGACGGTCGTGTACCTCGAAGACCTCCGCGCTGAAATAAGCGTCGGGGCGAAGCTTCGCGGGCTCTGGGGATCGTTCGTCGGAAGGGGGCGAGTGGATGCGGCGCGCGCCGCCGAGCCGGCCGTCGTCCTCTTCACGTCGGGATCCGAGGGCACGCCGAAGGGCGTGGTGCTGAGCCACCGCAACCTGCTGGCCAACCGTCACCAGCTCGCCGCGGTGGTGGACATCAACCGCACCGACGTGGTGTTGAATGCGCTGCCGGTGTTTCACAGCTTCGGTCTGACGGGCGGCCTGCTGCTCCCGCTCTTCAACGGCGTGCGCACCTTCCTCTACCCGTCGCCGCTGCACTACCGCACGGTGCCGGAGCTGGCGTACGGCCTGAACGCCACCATCCTGTTCGGCACCGACACGTTCCTGGCCGGCTACGCGCGCGTGGCCGACAACTACGACTTCTACTCGGTGCGCTACGTATTTGCCGGCGCCGAGCGCGTCAAACCCGAAACGCGCCGCGTGTGGTTCGAGAAGTTCGGCATCCGGGTCCTCGAGGGCTACGGCGCGACGGAAACCGCGCCGGCCATTGCCGTCAACACGCCGATGCACTTCAGGGCCGGCACCGTGGGCCGACTGCTGCCGGGCATCACGCACCGGCTCGAACCCGTCGAGGGTATCGCGCAGGGCGGCCGCCTCTTCGTGCACGGCCCCAACGTCATGCTCGGCTACCTGCGCGCCGAAGCCCGCGGCGTCTTGCAGCCGCCCGACGGCGGCTGGTACGACACCGGCGATATCGTGGACATCGATGCCGAAGGGTTCGTTACCATCAAGGGGCGCGCGAAACGCTTCGCCAAGGTTGCCGGCGAGATGGTGCCGCTCGGCACGGTTGAGGATCTGGCCGCGCGGGTGTGGCCACAGGCGGCCCACGCGGTGGTGGCCGCGCCCGACGCGAAGCGCGGTGAGCAGCTGGTGCTCATCACCGAGGAGCGCGATGCGACGCGGGCGACGCTCGCGGCGGCGGCGCGCGAGGCGGGGCTGCCCGAGATCTTCGTGCCCCGCTCCATCGTGACCGTCGACGCGGTTCCTATCCTGGGCACGGGCAAGATCGACTATGTGAGCGCCGCCCGGCTGGCGGCCGATCCCATTCCGGCGGCGGTTCCCTGATTCTTCCAACGGCAACGCGGTAAGGACTGGAGACGCTTCGTCATGCTCGGACTCGCGCTGACGCTCCTCTCGATCCCCTTTCTCCTGCCGATCATCTCGTGGGTGATGACGTACCGGCTCCGCACCCGGGTGGCCGAGCTCGAGGAACGCCTGTCGGAGCAGCGGGATCAGATTTCGACGCTCACCGGCCAGGTGACGCAGCTGCGCAAGCAGGTGGTCGACACGCGTCCTGCCGCTGAGAGCGCACAGCCGCAGGCGTCCCGACCCGCACCGGCAGCACCCACGCCGCCCGCGCCTCCGCGTCCAATGGCGCCGGTTCCACCGCCCGCTCCACCGGTGCCTCCTGTCGCTGCGGCTCCGCCCGCAATGAAGCCGGTGCCACCGCCTCAGGCACCACCGCGGCCCGCGGCCGCGCCGGCCGTGCCGTCGGTGCCTGCGCTTCCGCCTCGCCGGCCGGCGCCGCCGAGCGAACCACCGCCACCGGCGTGGTCGTTCGACTGGGAGCAGTTCGTCGGCGTGCGTCTGTTCTCGGCGATTGCCGGCATCGCGCTCGTCGTGGCGGCCGTCTTCTTCCTCCGCTACTCGCTCGACAACGGCTGGCTGCAGCCGCCGGTGCGCGTCGTCATCGGCATCCTGGCGGGCATCGGCCTGCTCGTCGTCTGCGAGCTCAAGGCGGCGCGAAAGTATCCCGCCACGGCCAACGCGCTCGACGCGGCGGCCATTGCCATCCTCTTCTCGACTTTCTTCGCGACGCACTCCCTGTGGAACCTTATTTCCGCAACGCTGGCCTTCGTGCTTCTGGCGCTCGTGACGGCCACCGCGGTCGCGCTCTCCATTCGGCGCGAGTCGCTGTTCATCGCCGTGCTCGGCCTGCTCGGCGGCTTCGCCACACCGGCGCTGCTCTCCACCGGCGAGAACCGGCCGATCCCGCTCTTTGCCTACCTGCTCCTGCTCAACGTCGGCCTCGCCTGGGTGGCGTACCGCCGCGGGTGGACCATCCTCAGCGTTCTCACCCTCGTGTTCACCACGCTCTACCAGTGGGGCTGGGCCGCGAAGTTCCTCTCGGCCGCCGACATCCCGCTGGCACTGGCGGTCTTCGTCCTGTTCCCCGTGGTGGGCTTCGGCATGTTCGCGGCCGCACGCATGCGCGACCGGCTCGACGACGACGAGCACGGCACCTTCGAGCTGACGGCGCTCGCGTCGTCCGCGCTACCGGTCCTGTTCGCGGTCTACCTCGCGAGCGTCCCGGCCTTCGGCGAACGCTATGCACTGCTCTTCGGCTACCTGTTCGTGCTCGACGCCGGCCTTGCTGCCGTGGCCCTGGCGCTCCGCCGCGAGCAGCTGCTCGTCGCCGCCGGCGCCTCTTCGCCGCTCGTCTTCGGCGTCTGGCTCGCGCGGTCCTATACGCCGGGTCTCGCGCTGCCCATCGTGGGCTTCGTCGCGCTGTTCGTGGTGTTCTTCCTGGCGCTACCGGCCGTGGCGTCATCGCTCAAGCGGCCGCTCGGCACGATGGGGACCTCGGCGACCTACGCCGCGCCCGTCCTGCTGTTCGCCTTTCCTGTCCTCGCGGCCCTCGAACCGGCGGCGGCGCGGCCCCAGCTCCTCTTCCCCGCTCTCTTCGCGCTGGTCGGCGTGCTGGCCTGGCGCGGCGTCGCGTCCGGTACCGGCGCCTACTACTACGTCGCGGCGTTCTTCGCGCTCGCCGCCGAGGCCGTGTGGTCGCTGCGCCACTTGACCTCCGAGACGCTCGGCGCCGGCCTCGCGCTCTTTGCGGGGTTCGCGGTGCTCTACATCGGCGTGCCGATGGTCGCGCGGCGTGTAGGCCGGCCGCTCACGCCGGAAGGTGGAGGGGGCATGGTGCTGCTTGCGAGCACGATCCTCCTGCTCTTCCTGGCCGCGGGCCCGTCCACACCCTCGGGATTGTGGGGGCTGGCATTCCTGCTCGCCGTCCTCAACGCGGCGATGTTCGTCGAGAGCGCCGCCGGAGGGCTGACAGCGCTCTCGATTGGGGCCAGCCTCGTATCGTGGGTGGTGCTGTTCCTCTGGTGGACTCGGAGCGCCGCCACGATCGGTCTGCTGCCGTCGCTTCTCTTCCTCGTCGGCCTGACCCTCGTCATGGTGGCAGGCCACGCGTGGATGGCCCGCCGGAGCGAGACCGCCAGCGAGACAACACACGCCGCCACACCCGGGCTGAACCACGGCTTCTGGCTGCCGCTCATCGGTCACCTGTTCCTCGTCGCGGTGGCGATCAACCCTGAATGGTCGATTCCGCCGTGGCCGCTCTTCGGCGCCCTCGGCGTCGTGACGCTCGCAATGAGCGTCGCGGCGCTGGCCTCGCGCCAGGTGCTGTTCCATGCGCTCGCGACGGTCGGGACCGCGGTCGTGCTGTCAGCGTGGCGGTTACGCGCGCAGCCCGACGGATGGGCGGAGGTCAGCCTCGCGGGTTTTGCCGTGCTCGCCGTCTATGCACTCGCGAGCATCCGGCTGGCGCGCCGGTCGCCGAAGCTCACGGCCGTCGCGGCGGCCGTCGTCCTGGTGCTCGCCGAGCTGAACACGATCGCGTCTGCCCTCGCTCCCGGGTCGCCGCCGGTGGCGCTGACGCTCACCGCCCACGTTCTGGCGTTCGCGCTGCTTCTGGCGCTGACATGGGAGTTCGAGTGGCCGGTCGTCGCCCCCGCAACGGCGGCACTCGCGGCGCTGGCGCTCGGCGGCGCCGCGGCGGTCCGCGATCGCGCATGGCCGGCGCTGCTCCTCCACGCGGCCGTGATCTACGCGCCGTTCGCCCTCTATCCGCTGATCGCCGGTGCGAAGCTGGCCACACGCGACCCCTACATCTCGGCGCTGATCGTCGCCGCGGCCAGCCTGCTGGCCGGCCGGCAGGGCATGATCGACGGCGGCTATCAGTGGATGGTCGGTGTCGTGCCGGTCATCATCGGCCTGGTGACCACAGTGCACCTGCGGCACTTGCTGCGGATCGAGCCCGCTGGGACGCGCGACATGGGACGCCTGGCGCTGGTGGGCGGCGGAGCCCTCGCGTTCCTGACCGTCGCGATCCCGATGCAGCTCGAGCATCAGTGGATCACGATCGGCTGGGCCTTCGAAGGCGCGGCGCTGGCGTGGCTCTTCACGCGCGTGCCGCATCGCGGCCTGCTCTACGCGTCGCTGACGCTGCTGGCCGCCGTCTTCGCGCGGCTCGTGCTGAATCCCGAGGTGTTCCTCTACGAGCCGCGTGGCGCCATGCGGATCGTCAACTGGTATCTCTACACCTACGTGCTGGCGGCGGCCGCGATGGGCGCGGCAGCCTGGTGGTTCTCGCGGAGCGACGACCGCATCGCCGACCAGATTCCGCGGCCGCGTCACGTGCTTCCGGCCGCAGCGGTCGTCGTGCTGTTCTTCCTCGTGAACATCGAGATCGCCGATTTCTACGCGACCGGGCCCGAGATCGTGTTCCGGTTCGGCGTCACCATCGCGCAGGACCTCACCTATACGATCGCGTGGCTGGTCTTCGGATTGGCGCTGCTGGCGGCCGGCATCGTGGCACACGCCAGGCCGGCGCGATTCGCCGCCGTGTCGCTCATCACGGTGACGACGTTCAAGTGCTTCCTCTACGACCTGAGCTCGCTCGAGGGCCTCTACCGCGTCGGCGCCTTCCTCGGTCTCGGCATTTCGCTCGCGCTCGTCTCGCTGGTGCTGCAGAAGTTCGTGCTGGCACCCAAGGAGTCCCAGTCATGATCCGAGCCGCAGGCGCGGCGCTGGTGCTGTTGGCTGCCGGCGCCGCCAGCGCACAGCCGGTGCCGCCCGATACCTTCCGCCACGAGCGCACCGTGACGGTGACGACGGCCGGCCCGCAGCGGCTCGATCTCGATGCCACCGTGCTGGCCGGCGCACAGCCGGTGGCCCTCTATCCGGTGCCGCAGCCGGATCGCCGCTTCGTGCCCAACGGGCCACCCGACCTGCGGCTCTACACCATGTCGGGCGTCGAGGTGCCGTACCTGTTTGTCGCGCCACCGCTCGACCATCAGAAGGTCGTCATCGGGTCAGTCAAGGCAATTGCGGCCACCGAGAAGACCAGCGGCTTCGAGGTGGACTATCGCGAGCTCATCCCGGCGCTGGAGGTGGTGGCGCTCGACCAGGTTCCGCCCCCCTTCCTGAAGCGGTTCCGGCTCGAGGGCAGCGGCGATCGCACGCGATGGACCGTGCTCATTGCCGAGGGCACGGCGTTCAACCTCCCCGCAGAAGGGCTGCGCCACGTCAAGATACCGTTCGACCCGGGCGACTACCGCTACCTGCGCGTGACGTGGGACGACACCAACAGCGCGCGCGTGAGCGCACCTGCCTCGGCAGGAGCGTACCACCACGTGGACGCCTACGCGGGACCCGCGCTCCGCGTGCCATTGACGTTCGAGCGGCGGAACACCGAGCCCGGCCGCAGCCGGTTCCATGTGACGCTGCCCGGTAGCCGTCTACCGATCATGGCGCTCGACCTCACGATCGGCGGCGGGCATCTGATGCGCGACGTGCGGGTGCTCGAGGCCGCGCTGGCGCGCGACGCGCGTCCCACCGACCCAGGCGTGACACCCCAGGTCATCGGCCAGGCGCGGCTCACGCGTGTGATCAAGGACGGCGCGACCGCCGAGGCCATCCGCGTGGAGATCCCGCGGCCACCGGGCGAGCCCGATCTCGACCTGGTGTTCGACGACGGGAACAACCCGCCGATCGATCTGCAGGGGGTGACGGCGGTCTTCGCGGATCTGCCGTGGATCTACTTCGAAAGCGAGCCCGGTACGCTGATCGCGCGCTACGGCAGTCCCAAGACCGAAGCGCCGCGTTACGACCTCGAAGCCGTCCGCGGCTCGATTCCCGTGGCGCTCGGCCGCGCCAGCTGGGGCGCCGAGCGCACGCCGCCCGCCGAGGCGCCGCGGCCGGCGCCAGGCCTGCCGATGCCGAGTCGCGGCGCCGCGATGACGATCGGCGACTTCGCCTACCGGCGCAGCTTGCCCTCGGGCCCCGAAGGGCTGAGCGTGATTCCTCTGGATGCCGCAGCGTTGGCCCACAGCGCCTCCGAACGGGGACACTTTGCCGACATCCGAGTGCTCGACGCCGACGGCCTGCAGGTACCGT
>DASYRM010000012.1:0-17197 GCA_036004405.1 Vicinamibacterales bacterium | reverse complement strand
ATGGACAACTACGGGACGCACAAGACGCCGCTCATTCGGAACTGGTTCGCCAAGCGCCCGCGCTTCCATGTCCACTTCACGCCGACCTATGGGTCGTGGCTCAATCTCGTCGAGCGCTGGTTCGCCGAGCTCACCAACAAGAGGCTGCGCCGCGGCGTTCACCGGAGCGTGGCCCAGTTGAAAGCGGCGATCCGCGACTTCATCGCGGCGCTATCATGCCGCCGCGAAACCGTTCGTCTGGACCAAGAGCGCCGACGACATCCTCGCCAGCATTGCGCGCTTCGCCCAGAGAACCCTCGATCTGCAGGCCGCGCCACTTATTGCGCGAACCACGCGGACAGGACACTCGTCGCACTCGATATAATTCTTGTGGCAACTATCGGAGCAGTCTCATCACGGCAAGCGTTCGGGCCCTCATATTGGATTCTTCATCTCGTTGGTATTTGTCTCGGGGCGCCAGCGCTGGCAAACCTGCTTCTCATTCCTGGCGCCTAACAAGCGGCTGCACCCTACAGCGCCGCGTTGGCGTTGGGCGTAGTCACGAGATCTGTGGCGGCCGCTGCGGGTGAGCCGCGATCGTTAGGCGCACGAGGACTGACAAATGTCGACGCGTGTTGTGCCGGCCGCGGAATTGATCGACGCTCGTATCAAGGAGCTGGGCGACTGGAGGGGCAAGATGCTCGGCCGGCTCCGGGCCTTGATCAAGGACGCCGATCCCGGCGTCGTCGAAGAGTGGAAGTGGCAGGTGCCCGTGTGGTCGCACGACGGGTTGATCTGCACCGGCGAGACGTACAAGAGCACCGTGAAGTTGACGTTCGCCAAGGGGGCGGCCCTGAAAGATCCAGCCCGCCTCTTCAACTCCAGCCTCGAAGGGAACACCCGGCGCGCCATCGACATCCGCGAGGGCGAGAAGATCAACGAGAAAGCATTGAAGGCGCTCATTCGCGCCGCGGTGGCTCTCAATACGTCTGACAAGTGAATGGGGACTCACGCCCTTTACGATCGGATCGGACAGGGCTATACGCTCACGCGGCAGACGGATCCCAGCATCGCCTACGCGATTCGGAACGCGCTCGGGAACGCCGCATCGGTGATCAACGTCGGAGCCGGCGCGGGCGCCTACGAGCCGGCGGGCCCTCACGTCGTGGCGGTCGAGCCTTCGTGGCGCATGATTCGGCAGCGAGCGAGCGGAACATCGCCGGCCGTCCAGGCGTCCGCCGAGGCGCTTCCGTTCAGAGCGGGGGCGTTCCAGGCGGCGCTCGCGGTGCTGACGCTGCATCACTGGTCGGATTGGCGCGCCGGCCTCCATGAAATGAAACGGGTGGCGGATCGCGTCGTCATCTTCACGTTCGAGCCCGGCGACCTTGCAACGTTCTGGCTGACGGAGGCGTACTTTCCGGAGCTCGTCGAGCTCGAACGCGGCCGGTGCCCTTCGGTCGCCGACGTCGCGCACGAACTCGGGGCCTGTCGAGTGGAGACGGTCCCCATACCGCACGACTGCGTCGACGGGTTCCTGGCCGCGTGTTGGCGCCGGCCGGAAGCGTACCTCGATCCCGGCGTGCGCGCTGGCATCTCCGGCCTCGCCTGTCTGGATCAGGACGTCGTGGCTCGAGGGGTGGCGCGTCTCAGGTCCGATCTGGAGTCAGGCGCGTGGGAGCGGCGCTTCGGCCATCTTCGATCGCTCGACGCGCTGGATGCGGGCTACCGGCTGCTGATCGTCAGGGAAGCAGTTCCTTCGGCATCCGTCCGCTGACCGGGTTCTTGTAGTGGAACGCCGGCTCGGTGATTTCAGGGAAGGCATACTGCCGCGCGCGGATCGGACGATCCGGCGGCATCTGCGACGCGAACGAGCGCGGTGACGCCGCGCCGCCGAGGCCCTGCGTGATCCCGCCGCCGCGCACGGCGGCCGCACCGACCCTCGCCCAGCCGTTGCGGTACGAGGCGTTGAACAGGTGGTGCAGGTCCTGGATGCCGAACTTCCATTCGCCGTCCTCGAAGACAGCGGTGTTCTCGTAGATGCCGCCGATCCACGAACCTGACGAGCCGTCGGCGTTTCCGCCGCCCTGGAACAGACGGAATCGGCCCTTGGCGCTCTGCCCGTCCTCGGCGATGTGGACGACGGGCTGCGTGAGCTGGTGAATCGTGAAGAACGTCGGCGTCCGTCCGCCGCGCGGGCCGCGAAGGTTCAACGCCTGCCGGATGCGCTCGCGACCGACGTAGGTGCCGGCGCCCGTGAGCTCCTTGGCACCGGCGGTGATCGAGAACGTGTCGGACATGTTGTCCCAGGCCGACTCGTCGATGTAGTAGCCGTAGGAGCTGTTGAGATTCTCGACCGCGTCGACCGCGATGATCGCGTGGAGCGCCTTTTCGACGTCCGCCATCGCGGTGGTGTGGGCCGCGTGCGCGAAGGCGGGTGAGACCATCGGGATCTTCGACACCGGCCCGGCGGGGTAGCGCACGGCGCGTCCGGTAACCGGATTCGCGTAGTGCAGCGCGACGTAGCGCGTCTTCGGATAGCTCTCGAACGTCTGCGTGGACGCGCGGTCGGGCGGCAGGCCGGCTTTCGGTGAGGGCGACGGCTTGGCGTCTTTGGCCCACCCCAGGTCGTAGTCGGTCGAGAGGCGTGGGAAGTAACGCACGGCCTTCACCTTCCACACCTCGCCCTGCTTGACGAACTCGTTCTCGTAGGTGCCCAGCTCCCAGCGTGCGAACTCGCCGTTGAGACCGATCTGGCTCAATTGCGTCGAGCGCGCACTCGCCGTGCGCCCGTCCGGCGCGACGGTGACGACCGGTGCCATCAGAATGTGATCGAAAAGCTCGCCCTGACGCAGGGCCGGCGCCCCGTAGTACGCCTCGAGCGCCTGGCGAATGTGCGCCCGGCCGGCGTAGACGCCCTGGTGTCCCACTTCCCACCAGCCGTCATCGGCAAACAGATCCGCGACGTCGTCCCACAGCTTGCGGTCCATGTAGTAGCCGTAGCTGTGCTGCAGGTTCTGGACGGCGGTCTCGTCCTGGAGCCGCTGTACCCGCTGCGCGAGACCGGCGAGCCGCGCTGCCGGGGCGATCTTCGACGCCGGCCAGGTTGCGTCGAGCGCGCTCTTGGGAATCGTCACGCCGACGTGCATCGAGTCGAAGTGATAGGGCACTTCCCACGTGGCAGGCGCCTTGTGTCCGTACTCGTCGTAGCTGCCGCGGTACTGCTCGAAGAACTGCACCCGGCTGATCTTCCAGACGCCGTTCTCGAGCACGTACTCGTTCTCGTAGATGCCGCCGCGCCACGAGGCCGCCGCGCCGAACGATCCCAGCAGCGCCACCTCGTGCCACGCGCCCTTGGCGCTGCGTCCGTCGGCGCCGAGCGTGATGATCGGCTGGAGGACGATGTGCGCGTTCAGCTGCCCCTCGCTCAGGCCCGGCGCCGTGCGCCCGGCTTCGGCCATGAGGCGCTTCTCCAGGTTGAGGCGGCCGGTCACGCCCTCACCGCCGAACTGACCCGTGGCGGTCGCGGTGAAGAGGTCGCCCAGATCCGCCGACAGCCCCGCGTCGAGATAGTGGCTGTAGGTGTTCTGCAGCCGCTTGACGGCGCGGACGGCTTCGGCCGCCCGCACGCCGGTCTCGAGCCGGTCGATTCGCGACGTGTCGCCTTCGCCGCGAAGCGAGCCGGTTGCGACGAAAAGCAGCAATGCGGCGGCCAGAAGCCTGCCGTGCCTGAAGCCCGAAGCCCGAAGCCCGAAGCCTGCCATGCGGCCGCGATCCTAGCGGCCGAACGGTGGCGCCACACTACCTAAGAAGAGTTATCGCGCGCCGCGCTCCGCCGCGCGTGCACCGCTCAGGATGGCGGGCAGTCCGTAGTTGCCCTCGTGACACGCGAACTCGAACATCTGCTCGCCGGTGTTCTTGAGCGGCACCATCAACGTCCACGGCCGCGACCACACCGCCGGGTCGTCGATGGTCACGTAGTACTCGATCGTGTCAGCCGAGACGCGCGCGAACTTCTCGATCAGGTGCAGGCCGGTGGTGGAGCCGCGGAAGTTGGTGCTCGCGGAGAAGTTCGTCGTGTCCACCACCAGCGTGTCGCCTTCCCATCGCGCCCGCGAGTCTCCGTGGTACATCGTGATGGCCGGCGAGACGTGAGGTCCGCCACCCGTCGCGAAGATGCGCGTGTCGTGGATCATCTCGGTCCGCAGCGCGACGACGCCCGGCGCCTGCGTGATCGCGAAGTAGCTCTGATAGCCGGCGCGAAGGTTCGGCGTGCCGGCATGGACGCAGCGCGTGCTGAGGCCCAGGTCCTGCGCGGCGTCGGCGGGACCGCGGCCGCGAGGCGCGGCGGCCTGGGCGCGGGCGCGGTCGGCGGCGCCGGGGGCGGGCGGCGGGATGCGGCCGTCGGGCGGATCGACGATGAGCGACGTGCGGTTGTCGAGGATGCGTTCCGACAGCCAGGCCTGGCCGTAGTTGCCCGTCTGGGTATCCGCCGAGTTGAACTTGGTCTTGCCGTCGAGCGCCGCGAGGATCAGTTCGTCGGCGAAGAACGCGTCGCCGCCCTCGGTCAGGCTGCCGAGGCGCTGCTTCAAGTCCGCCAGCTCGGCGTCGGTCATCGTCGCGCGCCCGGCGAACTGCGCGGGGCGTTCGAGCGGCGTCATGTTGTTGTTGGCCCAGACGCCCTGCAGATCGGGACGGCCGTCCGCCGTGCGCGGCACCGCATACGCCGCCGGCGCCTTGCCGGTCTGACCGAAGAGGACGGCTCCCGACAGCGCAACGCCCAGCACCAGACCCGTCGCGATTGGTGTTCGCATGCACGCTCAGTGTCTCCGAAGTGACTGGATCCAGTCGCCTACCCTGATCGGGTAGGTCGTTGACGACGCGCGGGCGAGCCTGCAAGATCGCCTCGACATGACGAAGCATGCGAGTGTCGGGTTGGCAGGTCTGATGGTGTTCGCGCTGTCGTCGCCGGCGTGGGCGCAGAACGTCGACCCTGGGCGGCAGGTATTTGCGAGCCGCTGCGCCAACTGCCATGGCACCGGGGGCGGAGGCGGCGAGTTGGGCCCGTCCATCCTGGCGCGCATTCCGCTGCGCAACGACGCCGAGCTCGAGGCGGTAATTCGCGAGGGCGTGTCTGGCGCCGGCATGCCGGCGTTCCCGACCCTGTCGAAGGCCGAAGCGGGAGACCTGGTCGCATTCCTGCGCACGCTCAAGCCGCGGGCGGGCACCGGCCCGCAGCGCATGACCGTGGCGATGGCCAACGGCCGCTCGCTACCGGGTGTACTGCTCAACCAGAGCGACGGCGAGATGCAGCTGCTGGGCGATGACCGCGCGCTGCACCTGCTGCGTGAAGGCGCCCCGGGCAAGTACCGCGAGGTGACGTCGCAGAACGGCTGGACGTCGTACCACGGGCAATCGGATGGCAACCGATACAGCCTGGTGACGCAGATCACGCCGGAGAACGTCGGCCGCCTGGCGCCGCGTTGGGTGTTCACGCTTCCGAACGCCGCACAGCTGCAGGTGACGCCGGTGGTCGTGGAGGGCGTGATGTACGTCAGCGCCGCCAACGATCTCTACGCGCTCGACGCCGGCAGCGGCCGCCAGATCTGGAACTACCGCCGGCCGCGCACGCGCGGCCTGGGCGGCGTGGCGGCGCGCGGCGTCAATCGGGGCGTCGCGGTGAGCGGCGATCGCCTCTTCATGACGACCGACCACGCGCATTTGATCGCGCTCAACAAGGCCACCGGCGCGCTCCTGTGGGAGACGGAGATGGCCGACTGGCACCAGAACTACAACGGTACCGGCGCGCCGTTTGTCGTGGGCAACCTCGTCATCTCGGGGATCGCCGGCGGCGACGAGGGTGCGCGCGGGTTCCTGGCCGCCTACGACCAGACGACGGGGAAAGAGGTGTGGCGATTCTGGGCGGTGCCGGCGCGCGGCGAGCCCGGCTCGGACACGTGGAAGGGGAGCGCCATCGACCACCCCGGCGCCGCCACCTGGATGACCGGCAGCTACGACGCCGCGCTCGGCACGCTCTACTGGGCGATGGGCAACCCGGGCCCCGACATGATTGGCGACGAGCGGCTGGGCGACAACCTCTATTCGGACTCGGTGGTCGCGCTCGACGTGAAGACCGGGCGCCGCAAGTGGCACTTCCAGTTCACGCCGCACGACGTGCACGACTACGACGCCCAGCAGCCGATCGTGCTGGTGGACGCGCGGTGGAAGGGCGCGCCTCGGAAGCTCCTCCTGCAGGCCAATCGCAACGGCTACTTCTACGTGCTCGACCGCGTCACCGGCGAGTACCTGTCAGGGACGCAATACGTGAAGAACCTCACCTGGGCGTCGGGGCTGACGACGGAGGGGCGCCCGATCGTGGTGCCGAACATGGAGCCGACGCGCGAGGGTCGGCGCGTGTGCCCATCGCTCGAGGGCGCGTCGAACTGGTACGCGGCGGCGTTCAGCCCGCGCACGGGCCTGTTCTATGTGCAGACCAACGACAAGTGCGGCATCTTCACGCGCGTCGATCAGGCGTGGGAATCGGGCAAGAGCTTCATGGGCGGCACGTTTGCCGCGGCGCCGGAGCCCGCGCAGCGCGTGCTGCGCGCCATCGACATCCAGACCGGCAAAGTGGCGTGGGAGCTGCCGCAGTTCGGAACCGTGGACTCGTGGGGAGGCGTGCTCGCGACCGCCAGCGATGTGGTGTTCTTCTGCGACGACAGCGGCGCGTTCGCGGCCGCGGATGCCCGGACGGGCAAGCGGCTCTGGAGCTTTCAGACCAGCCAGGTGTGGAAGTCGTCGCCGATGACCTACGTGTTCGACAACCGCCAGCTCGTGGCCGTGGCCTCGGGTCCAAGCATCCTTGCGTTCGGGCTTCCGTAGGCGAACCTGAAGGTTCGCCTCTACGAGACCGTCCGCCTACCCCTTATTGCGTATGTGCAGTCGCGCTGCCGCCGTCTAGGCTTATGCCCGTGCGGAGGAGACGAGAGATGAGAGTTGTGGCAACGATCGGGGCGGTGGTGCTGGGGGCCGCGCTGACCCTGGCGCAGGGCCGGGGAGGTCAGGACGGCGGTGGAACCACCATCCTGGAACAGGCGCCCAAGGATCATTCGATCGCGATTCCCAAGGAGAGGCTGGCCCAGTACCTGAAGGACATGGATGCGAAGAAGCTCCAGACGCTTCGCATGATCGAGGGCGGCAAGTACAACGTGAACATCCGGCGCATCACCGCGGCGGAGACCGGGCTGGTGCACCCGATTACGGCGGACCTCTGGGTGGTGCTCGAAGGTGGCGGCACGCTCACCACGGGCGGCGTGCTCGAGAAGGGCAAGATCCTCGGCGGCCAGAGCCGGCCGATCAAGGTGGGTGACGTCGTCTACATCCCCTCGGGGCTGCCGCACGGCGTGAGCGGCGTGAACAGCAACATCACCTGGCTCAACGTGCGCTGGGACACGGACTGGCCGGCAGATTCACCGATGGGCGCCGGCACGCTCGACGGCATCCTCGGCAAGATTGGCGCCCGCGGCCGCGGCCCCGCGCTTCCGGCCGGAAGCCAGCAGGTGCTCCCCTACAGCTACGGCGGCAGCGGCGAGCTGTTCTTCTCCAAGGAACAGCTCGATCAGATCATGGCGGGCATGCGGCTGAAGAAGTCGGGCAACACCAGGCTGATCGAAGGCGGACGCTACAACGTGAACCTGCGCTGGAACGGCACACCGTCCGTCGAGATGCACGATCAAACCATCGACACGTGGTACATGCTCGCCGGCGGCGCGACGGTGAACACCGGCTACGACGTGAAGGACGGTCAGCGCGTCCCGAACACCGGCGTGTCGGTGGTGTCGAAACCTGGCGACGTGTTCTTCCACCCGTCGCACTTCTACCATGGCTTCAGCGAGGTCACGCCGGACATTTTCTGGCTGAACATCCGCTGGGACGACAACTATGCCAAGCAGTAAGGCCTTGGGCCTTAGGCCTTAGGCCTTGGGCAAGACACTCAGGCGTGCGGGCGCGATTGCGCTGTTGGTCGCCGTCGCGACAATGGTTGCGGGCGCGCAGCGGTGGACGCACCCGCGCACGTCGTGGGGCGATCCGGATCTGGAAGGCGTCTGGACGAGCGACAACAACTTTTCCATCCCGCTCGAGCGGCCGGCGGCGGTAGCCGACAAGGAGTTCCTCGACGGCAAGGACCTCGAGTACGCGCTGGTCTCGCGCAAACGTCTCATCGACGCCGTGGCCGACGGTGGCGCCGTCGGCGCCGGACCGTCGCACTGGTACGAGAACCTAGCGGCGAAGTCGCGCCGCAGCTCGCTCATCATCGATCCGAGAAACGGACGGCTGCCGGCCACGACGGCCGAGGCGCGGGCGCGCGCGACGGCGGAGGCGGCCGCGCGCCGCGGGCGTGGCCCGTCCGACTCCTGGGAAGACCGCAGTCTGTGGGATCGCTGTATCACCGTCGGGCTGCCGGCGGTGATGTTTCCGACCGGCTACAACAACAACGTCCAGATCCTGCAGGCGCCCGGCTACGTCACGGTCACGCACGAGATGATGCACGACACGCGCCTGATCCCTCTGGATGGCCGCCCGCACATCTCGCCCCGCATCCACCAGTACATGGGCGACTCGCGTGCCCAATGGGAGGGCACGACGCTGGTCGTGGAAGTGACCAACTTTCACCCCCACGACACGACGACGATCCATCCCCTCTCTCCCACGCGTCTCGCTCGGGAGGGGATGCACCTCATCGAGCGCTACACCCGCACCGCCGCCGACGCGATGCGCTACGAGGTGACCGTCGACGACCCGCACACCTTCGAACGGCCCTGGACCGCCGTCCTCGACCTGTCGCCCCAGAAGGACATGTACGAGTACGCCTGCCACGAAGGAAACCGCGGCCTCGAGAACATCCTCAGGGCCGCCCGGCTCGACGAGGCCGCGGCCGCGCGGGGCCGGTAGCTGCGAAAGCACCACGAAAGGGGTACCTCGGGTTCGGTAGTGCTTGCCCGGAGGGGGCTCGCTAGACTCGCCCCGCTTACCCCGCCGTTACGCGCGGCGAGCATTCACCGGCCAGGAGATGCTCTGAAATGACGAAAGCCTCGTTTACTTGTGTCGCGTTGCTTGCGATCCTCGCGTTGATTCCGCGCCCGGCGCTGGCGCAGGGTCTTGGTGCCGCCAGCGTTGCCGGAACCGTGAAAGACGCCTCGGGCGCGGTGCTGCCCGGCGTGACGGTGGAAGCCGCGAGCCCGGTGCTCATCGAGAAGGTCCGCACGACCGCGACCGATACCGAAGGGCGCTACCAGCTGGCCGAGCTGCGGCCAGGGACCTACACCTTGACGTTCACGCTTGCCGGCTTCACCACCTACAAGCGTGAAGGGCTGCAGCTCACGCCAAACTTCGCCGCCACGATCAACGCCGAGCTCAAGGTGGGCGAGCTGGCCGAGACGATCGTGGTGTCCGGGCAGTCTCCGCTCGTCGACACGCGCAGCGTCTCGAAGGCGCAGGTAATCAGCCAGGAAACACTGTCGGCCCTGCCCACGGCCAAGAGCGTCGGCTCGATGCTGGCGTTCGTGCCCGGCGCCGTGTCACCGGCCAACGGCGTCGACAGCGGCGGGTCGAAGGGCGAGCAGTCGGTGCGCATCTCGGTCTTCGGCGCCCGGCCGAACGACCAGCGCCAGATGACCAACGGGCTGATGTATACCAATCTGAACGGCGACGGCGGCGGCCGGCTCTACTTCGTCAACCCGGTCACCATTCAGGAAAACGTCATCGACCTCGGCGCAGCCGGCTCGGCGCTGTATCAGACCAGCGGCGCGGTGGTGAACACGATTCCCCGTGAAGGTGGCAACCGGTTCTCGGGCACCGGTTTCGGCGCCTACACCAACCACAACCTGCAGGCGAGCAACCTGAGCGACGATCTCAAGGCCTGGGGGCTGACCGTCGTCAACGGCGTCCGGAAGATCTACGACGCGAACGGGCTCTTCGGCGGGCCGCTCGTCAAGGACAAGTGGTGGTTCGTCGCGTCGGGCCGCCGGAGCGGCAGCGAGCTGCGGGCGGCGAGTCTGTTCCACGATTCGAACCTGAACGACTGGGTGTACACGCCGGATCTCAGCCGGCCGGTCGACCCGGTCGAATACAACCGCAACTACCAGTTCCGGACGACGTTCCAGATCGGGACCAAAGACAAGTTCGGCGCCTCCACCGACATCCAGCGCCACTATCGTGACCAGGCGTTCGGTCAGCTCGATCAGGGCATCGCGCGCGTCGAAGCCAACGCGGCCATGTGCCACAACGACTCGCTCACGCAGTTCACCTGGAGCCGGCCGCAGTCGCACAGCGTGCTGTACGAGGGTGGCGGCTCGGTCAGTCTCAACGCCTTCGGCACCGCGAACTTCGGGACCGCGCTCGACGGTTCCGACTACGAGGAGTGCGGCCAGAGCGAGCCGTTCCGCGTCAACATCGCGGACGCCGCGCGCGGTGCCAATTACCACGGCGTCGGCGCGATCGGCATCGGCATCTCCAATCTCTTCGTGGGCCGCTTCGCGACGTCGTACGTCACGGGCGCGCACAACTTCAAGACGGGCCTCTATTTCATCCGCGGCAACGTCACCGGCAACATCATCAACCGGGCCGACGACGTGGGCGGCCTGCCGATCTCCTACACCTTCACGAACGGCGTGGCGACCGCGCTGACCGAGTTCGCGGACCGTGGCACCGACGCGCACATGAACCACGACCTGGCGCTGTATGCGCAGGATTCGTGGACGATGCAGCGGCTGACCCTCAACCTGGGCCTGCGCATGGACTGGATCTCGCAGCGGGTCGGCGAAGTCGTGCACCCGGCCAATCTGCTCTTCGGGGCGTACACGACGCCAGCCGTGGAGGGCACGCCGAACTGGAAGGATTTGAGTCCCCGCATCGGCGCCGCCTACGACCTGTTCGGCAACGGCAAGACGGCGATCAAGGGCGGCATCAACCGCTACGTCCAGGGCGCCTCCGTTGGCGTCGCCTCTCTGTACGGTCCGACCGCCACCTCCAGCTCGGCCCGCAACTGGACCGACTCCAACGGCAACTTCTTCCCCGACTGCGATCTGAAGAACGGCGCGGCGCAGAACCTGACCGCCACCGGCGGCGATATCTGCGGGGCCTTCAACACGCCGAGCGTTGGCACATACGTCCCCAGCCAGAGCGTCATCGACACCGACTTCACGCAGGGATGGCAGAAGCGCGGCTACAACTGGCGCGCGACGGCCTCGGTGGAGCAGCAGCTCACGAACAACCTGGCGGTGGCTGCCACGTATGCCCGCGCGATCTACGGGAACTTCCAGGTGACCGACAACCTCAACCTGTCGCCGGCGGACTACGATCCGTACTGCATCACCCTGCCGACCGATCCGCGCCTGTCGCGAAGCGGCCAGCAGCTGTGCGGGCTCTGGGATCAGCGCGCCAACGTGGCGACCAGCAACCTGATCGGCTTCGCCGACAGCTACGTCGACAAGTACAACGTGGGCAACATCGCGCAGCACCGTCACACCGAGCACTTCAACGGCTTCGACGTCCAGCTGAATGGGCGCTTCCGTCGCGGGACGGCTGGCGGCGGCTGGAGCACCGGCAACACCATCCAGAACACGGCGATTTCCGCCAACGGCGGCGTCACCAACAACTCGATCAACCAGTGCTACGTGGTGGACAACCCCGAAGTGCTGACCACCCAGGTGACGCCGTGCGACGTGCACAACCCGTATCAGCATCGCTTCCGCTTCAACGGTTCGTACGAGCTGCCGTGGGGAGGGGTGCAGCTGGCCGCGGTGTACCAGGACCTGCCCGGTCCGCTGATTGCCGCGAACCGTACGTATACGAGCGCGGAGATCAACGCGCAGGCGACCGGTGCCCTTGGCCGCAACCTGCGGCTCGCCACCCGCACCATCGACATCGCCGAGCCGTTCTCGCTCTTCGGCGATCGCGTGCGTCAGCTGGACATGCGGGTCAGCAAATTGTTCCGGTTCGGCGGTCAGAGGTTCCAGGCCAACATGGACATCTACAATGTGGCCAACGCGAGCACGGCGACCTTCCTCCGGAACACTTACACGGCGCCAGGCGCGGTGACGACGACGCCGTGGCAGCAGCCGACGCAGGTGATGGACGGCCGATTCGTGAAGTTCAGCGCCCAGTTCGATTTCTAGTACGTGGGGGCCACCTTTAGGTGGCCCGTGACGGGCCGCCTGAAGGCGGCCCCTACGAATGTAGGGACCTTGATGATTCGACGTCTGCTCGTCGCCGGAGTACTGGTGGTTGCTGTGGCTTCGGCGCGCGGAGCCGGTACCGAGGTACCGGTCTTCGAGCTCGACGCCGCGTGGCCGAAGCTGCCCAACAACTGGGTGCTCGGGCAGACGCCCGGTGTGGCCGTGGACCGCCACGACCACATCTGGGTGCTGCACCGGCCGCGCACCGTGCCTGAGGCGCAGCGCGCGCAGGCGGCGCCACCGCTGCTCGAGTTCGACGCCGACGGCAGGTTCCTGCGTGGCTGGGGCGGGCCCGGTCACGGCTTCGACTGGCCGGACAGCGAGCACGGCGTGTTCGTGGACTACAAGGACAACGTCTGGATTGGCGGCAGCAGCCCGACGTCGACGTCGCTGACGAAGCGTTCGGACGACATGCTGCTGAAGTTCTCCAAGGACGGGAAGTTCCTGCTGCAGATCGGCGGACCCGACAAGAGCGGTGGCAACAAGGACACGAAGAGCGTCAACAAGCCCGCCGACGCCTTCGTCTACCAGAAGACCAACGAGCTGTACGTCGCCGACGGCTACGGCAACCGCCGCGTCATCGTCTTCGACGCCGATACCGGGGCGTTCAAGCGGATGTGGGGCGCGTTCGGCAACGAGGCGGTGGATGCGCAGCCGGCGCCTGGCGGCCGCGGCGCGGCGCCGTTCCTCGTCGAGGGGCCCGGCCCGGATCAGTTCGGGAGCCCCACGCATGCGGTGAAGGTGTCGAACGACGAGCTCGTCTACGTGGCCGACCGGCAGAACCGCCGCATCCAGGTGTTCTCACCGGAGGGGAAGTACCTCACCCAGACCTTCATCAATCGCACCGGCCCGGCGAACGGTTCGGTCGCGGGCCTCACGTTTTCGCCCGACAAGGCGCAGCGGTTCATGTACCTGGCGGACTACGGCAACTCGCACGTCGTGGTGATGGACCGCAAGAGCCTCACGATCCTGTATCAGTTCGGCATTCGGAGCACCGCGCCCGGCGACTTCCAGGGCCCGCATCACATCGCGTCGAGCTCGAAGGGCGATCTCGTGGTGGTGGAGGTGGCGCCGGGGAACCGCGTGCAGCGCTTCCGCTTCAAGGGCCTCTCGAACACGGTGCCGCCCAACGCGCTCACGCCGGCGCAGCTGGCCGCCTCGCCGGTCGCGCCCAACCAGGCCGCGCCCGCGACGGCGGCGCCGCCGCAGAGCAGCAGCCCGCGCGGGTTCGCACCTCCAGGCTCGCCCGGGGCGCGTGGCGGCTATCCGCCCTGGACCAGCACCATGGCCAACCCGTACCGCGTGATCCCGAACTGGCCGCAGCTGGGCGACATCAAGCCGGGCGCGGCCATCGGCATCATTCCGGACGGCAAGGGCGGGACGTGGCTCCATCACCGCTCGGAGCCGCCGATCTTGCACATCGACGCGTCGGGCAAAGTCGATCGGCGCTTTGGCAACGGCATGTTCGTGCAGGCGCACGGCTTTTGTCAGGACCGCGACGGCAACTTCTGGGCGGGCGACAGCGGACCGTTTGCCGACAATCCGGCGACGAAGGGGCGCGGCTTCCAGCTGTTCAAGTTCAGCCCCGAGGGCAAGGTGCTGCTCTCGCTCGGCAAGGCAGGCGTGTCGAAGGCGGGCACCGATACGTTCATCGGGCCGACGGCGTGCGCGATTGCCCCGAACGGCGACATCATCGTGGCCGACGGGCACTGGCCGCGCCCGACCGACGCCCAGCAGGACGGCGATCGGCTCGTGCGGCTGAAGACGGATGGTACCTTCGTCGCGTCCTACGGGAAGATGGGCGCCGCCCCGGGCGAGTTCATGGGGCCGCACGCGCTGGCGTTCGATTCACAGGGGCGGCTGTTCGTGGCCGACCGTTCGAACAACCGCGTGCAGATCTTCGACCGCAACCTGCAGTTCGTGGACGAGTGGCGCCACTTCGGTCGTCCAAGCGGGATCGCCATCCTCCGCGACGACACCGTGATCGTGGCCGACTCCGAGTCGAGCCAGGTGATCGGCGGCCCGCCCGAAGCACCCGAGGGCGGCGGCAACAAGATTCGCAATCCCGGATGGGGCAACGGCATCCGGATCGGCAGCGCGAAGGATGGCTCGCTGCGCTACTACGTCCAGGGCACGCGCCCCGAAGGCATGGGCGCCGACAACGAGGGCAACGTATTCGCGGGGCTCACGGGCAACTGTGATGCGAGCCCGTCGGGCGGCTGCCTGCAGAAGTGGGTGAAGCGTTGAATCCTCGGGTGGGCGGCATGGTCGAACGGCGTGACGTGTTGCGGTGGCTGGGAACCGCCGGACTGACAATCGGCGCGGGCGCCGGCCTCGAACGCTTCATCGGCTCCGCCTTCGGCGCGCAAGTCCCCGGGGCCGCGGCCCGCATTCAGGTACCGGCTGGCGGCATCATCCGGACCATTCGCGGCGATCTCGATCCCAACACCATCGGCGGGGCGACCCTGATGCACGAGCACGTGGGCACGGGACGCGCGCCGGCCGGCCGTGCCGGTGCCCCGCCACCGGAGCCCAACCCCACGACCGATCGCGAATGGATGGCCCAGGAGCTGACGATTGCCCACGACAAGGCGGGGCTGGGCATGCTGGTGGCGGCCAACACCGGGATTCCCGGACCCGACAACGCCGAATACCTGACGTATCTCTCACAACGCTCGAACGTCCATCTCGTGGCCGCGGCCGCCTACTATCTGCGCGCGAACTATCCCGCCGGCACCGACACGATCGCCGAGGACGAGCTCGTCGAGATCCTGGTCCGTGGCGCTGCAACGGCGCGGCTCGGAGCCTTCGGCGAGCTGGGGGTCTCGAACAACGCCGCCGATCTCGACCCCGTGGAGCGCAAGGTGTTCCGCGCGTTCGGCCGCGCGCAGGCACGGACGAACCTGCCGATCTTCACCCACAACAACTATTCGACTGGCGAGAACGTGCCGATGGACATGGCGCTCCGCCAGCTCGACGCGCTCGAGGCCGGCGGCGCCAATCCGAAGTCGCTCGCGCTCGGGCACGTGTGCTGTCTGTTCGACCCGATGGTGGACGTCCACAAGAAGGTGGCTCGCCGTGGCGCGTTCATCGCCTTCGATCGCGTGACCCGGCAGCAGCAGTGGGTCTCGGACGAGAAGCGCATCATCATGCTGAAGGCGCTCCTCGATGCGGGGCTCGAGCAGAACATCCTGCTCTCGTCCGACTACATCGGGCGCGTCAACACCGGTGTGGGCGAGATCAACGGCTATCCCGGGCCGTTGCACGGGCGCGAGGGCGGCCCCGGCTATGCCCGGCCGCTAGTGCTGTTCGTGCCTCAGCTGCTGAAGGCCGGCATTCCCGCCGAGGTCGTCCGGCGCATCACGCAGGACAATCCGCGCCGGTTCCTCACGTTCGTACCCAAGAACGGCTAAGCTCCCCCTCGGAGAGGTTGATGGAAGCAGCAATTGCAGGTCTCGTGCAGCGGTTCGAGCAGGGCACTCTGTCCCGGCGCGAACTGATTCAGGGGCTGTCGATGCTGGCGCTCGGCGTGGCCGCCGTGCCGGCAGCCGCCCAGCAGCCCACCGGCCTGAAGGCCACGGGGCTCAACCACCTCGGGCTGCTGTGCAGCGACGTCAACCGCTCCACGGCGTTCTACGTCAACGCGCTCGGGATGACGCTCGTGAGCGAGGACAAGCCGAAGGGCATCGCGCGCCTGGGCATCAAGGGCACGCTCGTGTCGCTGCGGCAGGCTGCGCCGGCGGGTACCGTCGATCACTTTGCGATCTCGATCGACGGCTTCAACGAGGAAGCGGTGAAGCGGACGCTCGAACAGAGCGGCTATACGGCGCGCCGCGACGAGGACTCGGGTTTCCACGTGAAGGATCCCGACGGCGCCAACGTCCAGCTGGTCTAACAAACAGTCGTAGGGGCCGCCTTCAGGCGGCCCGTGGGGACAGATCATGACCGCGAAGATGCTCGCCTGTGTGATGGGAACCGTGATGGTGGCCGGTGCGTCGGCGCTGGTGCTGGCCCAGGCCGGCAAGCCGCCGGTGATTGCCACCGACATCACCGCCGCGGAAGTCGAAGCCGTCGTAAAGCACCCGACCGGCGGCACCGACCGCCTGATGAAGGCCGTCGACATGGGCGGCTACAACGTCGGCGTCGGCGTGCTGCGCCGCGGCCCGACCAAGCCGGGCGCGCCGGTGGGCGGCATCATGCACGAGAAGATCACCGAGGTGTACTACGTGGTCTCCGGCTCGGGCACGCTGCTGACGGGCGGGACCGTGGTGAACGCGACGCCGGCGCCGGCCGACAGCGAGATCGTCAGGGTCGCCGTCGGGCCGAGCGTCCAGGGCACCTTCAAGGAGCCGGCGCAGCGGCGCAGGGTGAGCGCCGGCGACATCGTGATCATTCCGCCCGGCGTGTATCACGGCTTCGACGAGGTGACCGACCACGTCGAGTACGTCGCCGTCCGCCCCGACCCCGAGCACGTCCTCCCCGCGGGCTGGGTCCACCCGGCGCTCAAGAAGTAGGAACGCTCCCTTCTGCCCCGCGGCTGGTAAGGGCGTTCTGTGCGGCCTCCGGCTCGACGCCGCGGAAAAACTCCTCGCGCGCAGCCTCCGGGGAAGGCTGCGCCTCGTCGTTTTTCATCTATCGCTGGCGCTCGCGGCGCTCGCAGTCGGCCGACAGAACGCCCTTGCCAGCCGCGGGGCGCTTTGTCGCGCGCCTGAACAGCGGCCACGGCGAACCCGAAGGGAGGCATGTGGGTGCTCCGCGACCGCGTTCGAGCGACGCCGATCGACTCCACGAGCGACCGCGAGAAGGGACTGGGGACCAGCGGGGTATGAGCCGCGCGAGAGCGCGGCGATTCCGTGCGCCTGCACGCGCACATCGTCAGAGAGGTGGAAGTCCTCTCCGGGCATACGCTCTCCGGCCCGTAACCAACAGCCACTGCGTCGCCGCGAGGCGAGGTGGGGAGCCGCTGGAGGTGAGTGACCAGTCCG
>DASYRM010000011.1:0-46525 GCA_036004405.1 Vicinamibacterales bacterium | reverse complement strand
GCTGCCCAGATAGTCGGGCCGCAGGCTGTCCACGACGAAGACGAAGATCAGCGGCTTCTGCGCCTGCGCCGACGGTGCGAGCGAGGGCACGAAGTCCAGCTGCGCCGGTCTCAGCGCCGCGTCCACGCTGGTGTTGGCGCGCAGGAAGCGATCGAAAGACGGCGTGGCGGCCACGTCGTGGAGCAGGCCGTGCGCCAGGCGGAACGACGGGTTGTAGATCTCGTAACGCTCGAGCACGCGGCGCTGGTCCGCGCCGGCGTGCAGCGTCTGTTGCGCCGCGAGCGGTGCCACGCAGACGAGCGCGACCGCCCAGAGGGGGACGCGCACGCGGCGGGTCGTCATCCGATGCACAACGCCGAACGCTGTGGCCCAGACCGCAACGATGCCGGACTTGAGCAGCACGAAATCCCAGTCGGCCAGGCGGGCAATCGCGGCGCCGGCGATCGCGAGCCCGATTGTCGCCAGCAGGGCCACTGCCGACCGCAGCGGAGAGCGCGCCGGCCGCGGCGCGCCGAAGAAGAGGTCGAGTGGGGAACTGCCAAGGGCGTCCGCACGCGCCAGCCAGCGCAGCCGGAGTCCCGCCCAGGTGCCCACCACGCTGGTCGCAAACGCCGCCGCGACACTTGCGGCGGCCACGCCGTGCATGCCGAGCGCGCTGCCGGCGAGGCGCGAGAACGCGAGCGCGAGCGCGGCTGCGAGCGTCACGAAGACAGCCAGGTAGTGGAGGCCGGGGCGTCGCCAGGCGAGGCGTGCGATCACCGCAAGCGCGAGGAACGCCGCGCAGCCGATCCACAGATGATCGATGAGGCTCCACGCCAGGCCGGTGAGCAGCCCTCCAGTCAGCAGATCGGGTTCGAAGGCGCCGGCCATCGTCGCCGAAGCGAACACCGCGTAGAGCGCGGTGACCAGGAGCGCCGTTGCGGCCGCCACGACGAGCAGACGGCTCTCGTCGTCGCGCGGGGCAGACGGACCCGAAGGCGGACCTGAAGGCGGACCTGAAGGTCCGCCTCTACGTACTGCGAGGTGATCGACGACCGCGAAACCGATGGTGACGGCGAAGGCCACGAGCGCCACGACGAGTGGGCGGGTTCCGCCGGCCAGTGTCGGCAGCACGGGCCACGCGCTGTTCCACAGCGCAGCGGCGGCGAGCAGGATCAGCAGACCAAGCGTGATGCACCCCGCGACGTCACGGCGGCGGAGGTCGGGCCACGCGACGACGCCAGCCAGCCCCAGGCACAGCCAGCTCGCGGCCACGTGCCAGTCGCTGAACGTACCGATCCATGGAAACACACGCGGCTGCAGGAACTGCAGCGAGGCAAAGGTGCTCGATGCGACACACGCATAGGCGGCCGTCAGCCACCAGAAGCCGGCCACGGCGAGACGGCCGGCCGTCCAGGCGCGAGAGGACGCGTCCATCAGTCGGCGTCCACCGTCGCTAAAGCTTTGGTGGACAGGTCCGCCGCCGCCAACGCTCCGGTGGACAGCTTCACGCCGTCAGGAGATCCGGACAGACGTTGGAAGTCGTCCCAGGCCGAGCGAGCGTCGATGGAGCGGCCCAGCCCCTGATAGATGGTGGCCAGCCAGTACGCGACGAGCGGCTCGCCCGTATGCGCGCGCCGCAGCTGGAGCGCCACCGGGAGCGCGTCGCCGAAGCGATGCTCGCCGATGGCCCGCTCGACGAAGCGCGACTCGGGAGCGACCGCATCGAAGCCGTGCCCCGCGCCGTCCAGCAGGACGGGCCGGAGCGTCGCCGCCGTGTAGGCGGCCAGGAGGCCCAGCAGGACAGCCGTGCGCGTTAGAGATTCCACCCCACTTCGATGTTTCGTCGCGGGGGGGCTGCGGCTTTAGGGGCGGCTGAGCTGGATCCGGGCCGCCTGAAGCGCCGATCTCCTCATGCGCGCTTGCGCGGCCGCTTCGGCACGAAGGCCAGGAAGCGACGCGAGTTGTCCACCATGATCCGGTGCAGGACGTCGTCGGGGACGCCAGCCGCCTTGAGCTTCGGCACGAAGACGGTCAGCGTCTTCCCGTACCCGCGGGAGCCATCGGCCGAGAAGAGCAGCTTGTCGGCGAAGCCCGCCTCGAGGAGCGCCATCACCAGCGGCACCTGCTGCGCGTCGCCGTTGCCGCCCTGGCGATCGAATCCCACGTAGGCGCCGCGGCGGCAGATCGCCTTGTGCACGTAGACAGCCGGATCCACCAGGTTGCCGAGGTGGCCGATGACCACGCGATCAGGCGGCACGCCGGCGTCCTCGAGGATGTCGAGCTGCTCGAGCGCCGACTTCCCCGGGATGCCGGTATGCGTGATGATCGGGAGGCCGGTGGCCACGTGCGCGCGGCCGACGGAGCGGAACATCTTGCGTTCGTCCTTGGTGATCTCGTCCCACGATCCGATCTCGCCGAAGACGCCGGCGGGGAAGTCATCGGCCTGGCGGACGAGCGCCTGCGCGATCTGCTCCTCGCTCATCGTGGCGATCTCTTTCGGGTAGAACGGCTGCGAGTAGAACCCGGCGCCGGCCACGACCGGTACGCCAGATTTCATCGCCGCCTGCCGGACGAAGTCGAGATCGCGCCCCATGTCCGGGTGCCCGGCGTCCACGATGCAGGCGGCGCCTTCGCGCTTGGCCGTCGTGAGCTCCTCGGCCATCAAGGCGACATCGCGCATCGGGTCCGGGCCAGGCGGTGGGGGCGGAGGGCCTCCCGCGCGCGCCGGGAGCGGCGGCAATCCGTTGGCGGCGCGCGCGGCCGCGGGGGCGGCGCGGAACGTGTCGTTGAAGTTCACGGCGAGCGACATGTGCTCGTGGAAGAGGGTCGCCCCGCCGCCCAGTTCGTCGGGCGAGAAGTCCTTGAAGAGCGTGCGGATCACCGCGCCGCGCGGAAACGCGGGTGTCTGGGCCCCGGCGCCCGCCGGAATCGCGGCGGCGGCCAGACCGATTCCGAGCGAGCGCAGCGCGGTGCGACGGGTGACGCGTTCGGCCATGCGGAAGTATGGCCGATTCGTCGCGTAGACAGCAGAGGGTCGCATGCTGTTCTTCGAGTTCTTTCCGGCGTTCGTGATGTTCGTGAGCGTGGTGGTCGGAGTCTGGCTCTTCTTCCTCGACCGGCAGGCCCGGCACTTAGAAGCTGACGCCGGCGCCGAGATACAGACGCCGCGGGGGCGCGAACGCGTTGCCGAGGCCGAAGAGCGGGTTCGGCAGCAGGTACGGCTGGATGTAGGGCGGCACCGCGCTGGTGCGTAGATCGAGAAACTGCTGGGCGTCGGTGGAGAGCCGCGTCTGGTTGTCGAAGACGTTGAGGAAGCGCCCTTCGAGCGTCACCGCCGCGCGTCCGAGGCCGGCCAGCCGATAGCTGGCCATCAGATCGAGATTCGTCCAGGTTGGATTGCGGTGGCTGCCGGCCGGCTCCAGGTAGTTGAGCGTGCCCCCCGGCACGTCGCGTCCGCGCGCCGCCCACGGCGACCCGCTCTGCACGCGCAGGTAGCCCGACGCCATCAGCCGCGGCGTGGCCGCGAACGTGCCAAAGACCTTGAAGACGTGCGGCCGGTCCTCGAACAGCGGGCCGAACCGGTTCGGGTCCTGGACGTCGGCGCCGGGGCCGTCCTGGATGAACGACGAGGTGTTGAAGACGCCGGCTGTGGCGTAGTCGAGATCGTAGTTGCCCTCGAACCGGCTCCACGTGTAGCTGACGCTGCCTTGCCAGCGCTCCCCGAGCTGCCGGCGCAGGTCGAACGTGAGCGCGCGGTAGGTGCGGGTGGCGTCGGCCTCTCGGCACGACGCAAAGGCCGCGCACGGCAGATTGGCGGCGACGAACGGTCCGCTCGTGGGCGCCGTGCCGTTCAGCCGCGACGGGACGTCCTCGATGAAGTTGTGCATGTCCCTCGACATGAAATAGACGTCGAGGCTGAGCGAGGGGCCCAGCGGGCTGGCGTATCCGAGCACGAATTCATCGGTGTAGATCGGCGCGATGGCCGGATCGATCAGCTTGCCGGTGGTGGACGCGAGCGGACCGCTCGAGAGCACCGCGCCGTTCAGGTCGAAGACGGTCTCGGTCTGGAAGATCCGGATCGGCGCCAGGCTGCGGCCGCTCGACTTCTGATCCATGTTGTAGTAGCGGCCCCAGTCGCCATAGATCTTGTCGCCGGCACCCTTGCGGAGCTGGTAGCTCACACCCAGGCGCGGCTGAATCTCGTCGCCATAGCCGAACCGCAGGAAGGTGCACGTGTCGCCGCTCGACTCGTACACGGCGGCGCCGCCTTTGAGCGGGATCGTCGGCAGGCAGCCGCTGCTGCCGTCCACTTTTTGTTTGAAGGCGTCGCGGTTGACCAGCACGCCCGCCGTCACGGACACGCGGTTCGAGACCGTCACCGAATCCTGCGCGAACAGGGAATAGGTGTCGCCCTGCCCGAGCTGCGGCGGCTGCGGCGTGTAGTAGCGCGCCCGCAGCGCCGGCACGCCGTTGACCGTCACCGACGTGATGGCGCCCCACCCGTTGGCCACGCGGCGCAGTTCCTCCTCGGCGAACTCGTAGCCCACGCCGCCCTTCAGCACGTGGCTGGTGCGGCCGAGGCCGAAGTACTGTCCGACGGTCGCGCGCACCTCGTGGTGGCGATAGTTCTGCGCGTTGGTGAACTCCCGCGCACCGGTGATCAGATTGGCCTGGGCCGGGTCGGTGTACTGCCCCATGGCGGTCAGCCTGGTCGGGTCGAACTGCGGCAGCGAGGGGAGTTCGGTGACCGGTTCGTCCTCATTAATCTCGCGCGTGCGCTGATAGCGCACGTTCACCGAGCGCCGCGGGCCCTGGAACCACGCCCAGTCGAACGCCGTCACGCGGCTGCTGCGGTTGCCGATGGTTGCCGCGCTCGGCGCATAGTCCGACGTGAGGCCGTTGAAATCCACGTCGATCGGGTGGTCGCGGTGGCTAAAGGAGAGCTGATGGCTCGCCGACGGGCTGGCCGTGACCTTGCCGAAGTACTCGGGCCCCTTGCGCACCTCGTCCGGCAGCTTCACGCCGGCCTTGTTGATGCGGCCCCACTTGGTGTCGCGCTGATATCGGGCCGACCCGTAGAAGAAGATCAGGTCGTGAACCAGCGGGCCGCCCACCCCGCCCGCCGGTTCGGCCTGCGTGGTGAGCAGGGGATCGCGAAACGTGCCCGGCCGGAGGCCGGCCGCCTGCAGGCCGTCCGGCAGCTGGTAGGCGCTGACGAGGCGCTCGGACAGCCAGTCGATGCGGCCCAAGCCCGTGAAGCGGTTCGACCCGCTGCGGCTCACGGCGTTGGCCACGGTGCCGGCGGTGCGGCCGAACTCCGCCGTGACTCCGGCGCGGGTCAGGTTCACCTCGGCGATGTCGAGCTGATTGACCTGAATCGCCAGCGTGCCGAACCCGGGACTGGTGATGTTGGCGCCGTCCAGGAGATAGGTGTTGTCCTGCCGGCTGCCGCCCGCCGAGAGTCCCACCTGGCTGCGGTTGTCAGGTACGCCTGGCGACAGCTGGAACAGCCCCCGGTAGCTGTGCTCGAGCGGGAGCGCGTTGAATTTTGTGTCGGTCACCGTGAGGCTGGCGTCGCTCGATCGCACGTCCACGACCGGCGTCACCGCACGCACGGTCAACGATTCGTTGACGGCCACGCCGACCAGGACATCCAGCTGCGTGTCCCTCCCGACGGCGACGACGGCAGCACGGCGCACGGGCACGTTGCCGGCCGCCGTCACTTCGATGGTGTAGTCGCCGGGCAGCAGGTAGTCGAACCGGTAGACGCCGTTGGCGTCGGTCAGGGTGTCGCGACCGACCGGCAGCGCCGTCCCCGACACCCGGACGCTGGCGTCGGCGACCGGCGTGCCACTCTGATTGAAGACGGCGCCGGACAGAGTGCCGGTGTCTGCGGCGTACGCGGTACACGCCGACAGGAGGAGCGCGAGGACGGCGACCAGCCGTATACCCAGGGTCATGGTGTGATGGACGACTGACGGCCCGTGGCGGATCGTAGCAGTACGAGCGCGGCCGCGGAGGCCCGCGACAAACGGTGTTACCATCGGCCGAACCGCTCCGCGAAGGTCCAAGCCTGTGTCCAACCCCGCGGCCTCAGAACTGTTTCCTCTGATCTACGGCGAACTGCGCAAAGTGGCCCGGAACTATCTGGGGCGCGAGCGCGCGCAGCACACGCTGCAGCCCACCGCGCTCGTCAACGAGGCCTGGCTGCGGCTGCGCGATCAGCGCCGGGTGGATTGGCAGGGGCGCACGCACGTGCTCGCCGTCGGGGCCCAGGCCATGCGCCGGGTGCTCATCGACCACGGCCGCGCCTTCCGCCGCCAGAAGCGGGGCGGCGGCGAGGCGCATGTCACGCTGCACACCTGGCTGAACGCCGTGCACGACCAGGCGGTGGACGTCGAAGACGCGCTCGCGCTGGACGAAGTGCTCACCAAGCTCGCCGAAGTGGACGAGCGCCAGGCCGCCATCGTCGAGATGCGCTATTTCAGCGGGCTGACGGTGCCGGAAGTGGCCGAAGCCCTCGGGGTGTCCGTGCGCACCGTCGAAGGGGAATGGACCCACGCCAAGGCGTGGCTCAAACGCGAGCTCTCCAGACAGGCACCGGAGTAGGGGCCGCCTGGTAGGCGGCCCGTTAGTGCAGCCGGGCGGCTTCGCGCCTGGCTTCCTGCAGCGGCTCGAGATCCTGGTCCGCCGCACGCCACAGCTCGAAGAGCTGCGCGTAATACGGCTCGGCCACGGCGTTTTCACCCAGGGCCACGGCCGCCCGCGCGCGTCCGAGCAGTGCCATCGGAAAGAGCAGCGAGTCCGGTGATTCGGAGCGCCGATCGATCACGTGCTGGAACGCGGCCGCCGCGCGCGCCGGCTCCTTGCGCGCCGCGTAGATCTGCCCGTGAAGAAATGCCGGCCACAGCTTGGCCATGGGTGCGTCCTCGTACGGCTTGACGCGATCGAGCTCGGTCAGCGCGCCGGCCAGGTTGCCGGTGCGAACCAGGTAGGCAGCCGTCACGATCGGCGTCGAGACGTGCAGCCGCAGGCTGGCATTGGGAAAGCGCTGCGCCATCTCGCGGGTGAGCTCGAGCGCCTGCGCGTCGCCACACCAGGCGAGCGCCCGGGCGCCGATGTCGAGCGTGGCGCTGTCGCGGCTCCAATCGAGCGCGGCGCGCGCCGAGCGCCTGGCCTCGGGGCAGCGCCCGAGGATGGCGTGGATTTCGGCGTTTTCGGTCGAGTAGCGCGCCGCCCATTCCTTGAAATTCAGCTGGATGGCCTGCTGCGTGGCCCCGCGAGTCGACTCCAGCGCCTCGGCGAGCCGGCCGTGCACCGCCGCCGTACGGGCTTCGAAGTTGGCGACGTCGAGCACGTCCCGCTTCTTTGCCGCCGCCAGGAAGGCCGTCATGCCGGCCGGGTCTTCGCGCAGCAGCGACACCATGTAGCCGACGCGATAGAGCGCCTGAGAGTCGACACCCGCCTCGATCGACTGCATGACGAGGCGCATCGCGTCATCCAGCTTGTTCTGGCGCAGCAGGTTCTCGGCGAGGTTGCCCTTGGGAGGCAGGAAGGTGGGGTCGAGCTCGACCGCCTTGCGAAGGGCCACTTCCGCTTCGGCGCGCAGGCCGTGGAACTCCGCCGCGAGCCCGAGCGCGTTGAAGGCGAACGCCTCGCGCGGATAGGCCACCGTCCACGCCCGCGCCAATTCGAGCGATTTGGCCCAGTCCTGCAGCGCGTCGCGGTAGTAGCGCCACGAGATCATGTAGCGCTCGCGCTCGCTCACGCGGTCGCGCAGCTCGAAGGCGCGCTTGGAGTACACCGGGGCGAGCAGCGTCTGGCTGGTGTTGGCGTAGACGCCCGAGAGGGCGGCCAGCGCCAGGGCAAAGTTGGGGTCGAGCTCGATGGCGCGCTGCAGGTGGGGAATGGCGCTCACCGCAATCGACACGTTGCCGCGTTCCATCGCCAGCGAATAGGCGTGCAGCGCCTCGAGCGACGGCGTTGTCGCCTTCGGGAGCGGCACGTCGAACTCGCGGACCGTCCCCAGCGACTCGCCGAGCCGCTCGCGCAGCGCCGAGGCCGCCGTGCCGAGCGCCGTGAGCACCTGCTCCTTGCTGCCGGCCTCGACCTGCTCGCGGGCCACCACGTCGCCGGTCTGGGCGTTGACGGCTTCGAGCGCCAGCACGTAGTTGCGGCCGAGGCTGGCAATCGATCCCGAGATGGTGGCTTTGAGGTGCTCGCGGACGGCCACCTCGCGCGCCACCTCGCGGGTGATCCGCTCGGTAGACGGGCGTTCCATCAGCCGCAGCGTCTCCTGCACTCGATCGTCGGGAAACACCTTGAGGAAGGGCGACTGTTCGAGGGCGACGGCGAGCGCCACCTTCAACGCGCCGTCGAACAGCGGCTCGCTGGTGGTGTTGACGAAATCGGCCAGCACGATGGTGTCGCGGTCGGTCAGCGGAGGCGTCGAGGCGCGGCGGGCGAGCGGCGCCAGGAGCGCACCGAGCGCGACCAGGAGTACCAGCACTCCGGCAATGCCCATCCACCACGCGCGCGTCCAGAACGGCAGCGCGGCGGCCTCGGCGACTACTCCCCGCAGGGCGTGCACTTCCTGTTCGCCCGGCGGCAGCATGGCGGCAAACGCCGCGGCCGACGCGGGCCGATCCTGCGGCGCGGGTGACAGCGCCTTCAGGATCACGTTCTCGAGCGCCGGATTGACTCCGGGCGCCAGCTCCGACGGCGGGATGATGGCGGCCGCACCGCGGGTGACCCGCGCCGGGTGCTGGCCCGTGGTGAGCTCGTAGAGCACCACGCCCAGCGCGTACAGGTCGGTCTGAGGCGTGATCGAGGCGCCGGGCATCCGCTGCTCGGGCGCCATGTACATCGGCGTGCCCGCGGCCATGACGCCCGACGCGCCGGTCGTCACGGCGATGCCGAAGTCGGTGATGCGCACGCGCCCGTGCTGGTCCACCAGCACGTTGGCCGGCTTCAAGTCGCGGTGCAGCACGCCTTCGGTGTGAGCGGCGTGCAGCCCGGCACAGAGCTGGCGGGCAATTTCGACGACCCGCCCGGGAGCCAGCCGCCCGGCGTGCCGTAGCACCGCCGCAAGATCCTGCCCCTCGACCAGCTCCATCGAGAAGAACACTTCGTCGTCGGCTTCGCCGACGTCGAAGACGCGCACCACGGCGGGATGCGTGACGCGTCGTGCGAGCCGCACTTCCTGCAGGAGGCGCTCGCGTCCGGCCTGGCTGGTGGACCGAATCAGCTTGAGGGCGACCGGCGTTTCGAGCATCAGATCGTCGGCGCGCCACACATCGCCCATGCCGCCCTTGCCCAGGCGCGTGACCATGCGATAGCGCATGCCGAACACGAAGCCGGGCGCGAAGGAGCGCGGGGGCGGGGGCTCCGGGGCCGGAAGCGGGGTGGGCAGGCCGGTGGTATCGAGCTGGTGAAACCGCAGCAGCGACTCGACTTCTTCCCTCAGCGCCCTATCGTCGCCGCAGGCATCTGCCAGAAAGGCAACCCGCTCCTGCCCCTCGCGTTCGAGCGCGGCGATGAAGAGATCCTTGGCACCTTTGTGGAGGGAAGACATGCGCTTTGGCCCGCCGGGGCCGGGCCCCGGCCGACCCGTCGAGTTTACCCAGCTGCGACTCCTAACGCCAGCCGTATCAACAGCTAGCGAGGCGCCCCGCCTTCGGCGGAGCGTTTGGTTTCTGGCGTCTGCGACAGGGGCGCGTGCGGGGTTCCCCCGGTTTCGGCGCGTTGACAACAGACGGCTAGCGAGGCTGCGCCTGGGATTAGACGCAGGCTTCGCCTCGCTAGGGCAGTGCCTAATGGCCCGCCCTCTGGGCGGGCGTTAGCGTGGGACGGGTAGGCGGGGGAAAAGGACGAAATGTCCAGTCGGACACAAGACGAATCGCGGCTGATGGCGCTGGCCATGACAGGTGCCGCCGCCGTGACGGCACAGATCGTCAGCGGCAAAGCCACGCGCGACGCGCTCTTCCTGACGTCCCTCGACTACACCTCGCTGCCGACGATGCTGATTGCCACGTCGGTCTTCTCCCTGCTCCTGGTCGCACTCAACACCCGCGCGGCCCGCCGTCTTGCCCCTTCCACCCTGGTGCCGTCGGCGTTCGCGGCCAGCGGCGTCCTGTTCCTCGTCGAGTGGCTGGTGCGGCCGCTGGCGCCGGCCTCGACCGCCGTGGCGGTCTATCTGCACATCTCCTGCGCGGGTCCGCTCCTGGCGTCGGGGTTCTGGCTGGTCTCCACCGAGCGGTTCGACCCCCGCACCGCCAAGCGCCGCTTCGGCCAGATTGCCGGCATGGGCACGCTGGGCGGCCTGGTCAGCGCGATCGTCGCCGAACGCATCGGCGCCACGCTGGGCGCGCCCGCGCTGCTGCCGTTCCTGGCCCTGCTGCAGTTTGCCTGCGCGGCGCTGGTGCGCCCGCTGGCGCTCAAGCTCGAACCCTCAGCCATCGTCGCGGAGCCGGCCCCCGATCGGTCCGGCCTCCGGGCCGTCGCCGCGGCGCCGCATCTGCGGCAGCTCGCCTACGTCGTGCTGCTCGGCACCACGAGCGCGGCCCTGCTCGACTATCTGTTCAAGGCGCAGGCCACCGAAACCTTCGGCCGCGGCGACCAGCTGCTGCGGTTCTTTGCCGTGTACTACGCGGCGACGAGCGTGCTCACGTTCGTCGTGCAGGTGTCGTCGGCCCGCGTGGTGCTGGAGCGCTTCGGCATCGCGCTGTCGGCCAGCTCCCCTTCGCTCGCGCTGTTCGTCGGCAGCGCCATCAATCTGGTCCTGCCCGGGTTCGCCAGCCTGACGGTGGCGCGCAGTGCCGAGGCCGTGTTCCGCGGATCGCTCTTCCGAACCGGCTACGAACTGTTCTATACGCCGATGCGGCCGGAGGAGAAGCGCGCCACCAAGGCGATCATCGACGTCGGCTTCGATCGCGTGGGCGACGCCATCGGCGGCAGCCTCGTGCGCGTGATGCTGCTCCTTGCGCCGGCGCTCCAGGCCAACGCGATTCTGTTTCTGGGCGTGCTGGGGTCGGCCGGGACGATCGCCGCCGCCAGCCGGCTGAAGAACGGCTACATGCAGACGCTCGAGAGCAGCCTGCGGCATCGCGCCGACGGCGCCGGCGTGCTCGACTCCGCCGAGTCCACCAGCTCGATCGACATCGCGGCGATTCAGCGCTTCCGGCAGGCGCGGCCGCACACCGAGACCTTCGAATCGTCCCGCTCGCCCCGCGAGCCGCTGCCGTCCGACGTGCGCGACATCCTGCGCCTGAAGTCGCGCAATCGGGATCAGGTCATGGCGGTGCTGGTCCGTCAGGATGGGCTGACGCCGACGCTGGTGTCGCACGTCATCCCGCTGCTGGCCTGGGACAACCTGGCCGAGCACGCCGTGTACGCGCTGCGCAAGGTCGCCGAGGAACACGTCGGGGCGCTCGTGGATGCGCTCATCGACCCCAACCAGGACTTCGCGGTGCGCCGCCGCCTCGTGCGCGTGTTCTCGGTCTGCGTGTCGCAACGGGCGGCCGACGGGCTGATGTTCGGGCTGGACGACGCGCGCTTCGACGTCCGGTTCCAGGCGGCGCGCTCGCTGACCGAGATTCTGGAGAAGAACCCTACGGTCGTCATCGATTCGCGCCGCGTCTTCGACGTGGTCGAGCGCGAAGCGAGTGTTGGCCGCCCCGTCTGGGAGAGCCGCCGGCTCCTCGACGGCGTGTCGAGCGCGGAATCGCTGTCGCCGCTCGACGAGTTCGTTCGTGATCGCGCCGGCACCAGCCTGGCGCACGTCTTCACGCTGCTGGCGCTGGTGCTGCCGCGCGAGCCGTTGCAGATCGCCTTCCGCAGTCTGCAGACCGATGACCAGCAGCTGCAGGGCACGGCGCTCGAGTATCTCGACGGCATCCTCCCGGTGCGGATTCGCGAGCGGCTATGGCCGTTTCTGGAGCTGCGTCCGACGGCGCGCACGGGGCGGCCGCGCGAGGAAGTGATTGCGGAGCTCCTGCGCTCGCACCGGTCGATCACGATCAATCTCGAGTCTCTGTACCAGCGTAACGCCGCACCGTCGACGACACTCGGTTAGGAGACGCCATGACACCCGCGCCCAGAGTCATCGCTCCTCGCAGCACCAGCACGACCCGCAGCTCCATCACCACCCAGGGGCTGTCCGACGAGCTGCTCGGCGAGCAGATCCGACGGCTGCGGCTCTGCGCCGGCGTGGCGATCGGGCTGTGGATGTTCGGGCTGGTGATGGACGCCTTCGTGCGCCCGCGCACGGTGGGGTCGGAGCTGTTCGTTTCCACCCTGGTGATCGAGGCGCTGGCGATCGTGGTCTCGGGCGTGCTGTTCACCTACCTGCGCTTCACCACGCACCCGCCGCGCATCCAGGCGCATGCCGGGCTCGCGTTCATGGTCCTCAACGCGATGGGGGTGGGGCTCCTGAACACCTGGGCCCGTCCGCTCACCGCCGACGCGCTCAACGAGCTGTCGTGGAACACCATCGTCATCCTGTGCGGCTCGATGCTGATGCCGGCCACGCCGAAGCAGATGCTCGCGGCGGCGCTGCTGTCCGCCACGATGGACCCGCTCGGGATCGCGCTGGCGGCGATGCGCGGCCGCGAGGTGCCGACGGCGGTGAACACCTTCGTGCTCTTCCTCCCCAACTACGCCTGCGCGCTGGCGGCGGTGGTGCCAGTCACCATCCTCAATCGGCTCGCACGCCGGCTGCGTCACGCGAAGGAGCTCGGGAGCTACCACCTCGTGCGGTTGCTCGGACGGGGCGGGATGGGCGAAGTGTGGCTGGGGCGCCATCAGCTGCTCGCCCGGAGCGCGGCCGTGAAGCTGGTGCGGCCCGAGGTGCTTGGTGCCGGGTCCGAGGCTGCCGCCTCGGTGATGCTGCGGCGGTTCGAGCGCGAGGCCCAGGCCACGGCGTCTTTGAGCTCGCCGCACTCGATTCGCCTGTTCGACTTCGGCGTCACCGAGGACCGCACCTTCTACTACGTGATGGAGCTGCTGGCGGGGCGCGACCTCGAGACGCTGGTGCGTGAGTTCGGCCCGCTGCCGGCCGACCGGGTGGTGTGGGTGCTGCGCCAGGTGTGCCACTCGCTCGCCGAGGCGCACGCCCGGGGCCTGGTCCACCGCGACATCACCCCCGCCAACATCTATCTGTGCCGGATGGGGCTCGATTACGACTTCGTGAAGGTTCTGGACTTCGGGCTGGTGAAGTTCGACGCCCAGCGGGAGCTCGAGCACACGCTGATGGGCGGTCACCATGCCACGGCGGGCACGCCCGCCTTCATGGCTCCCGAGCTCATCGCCGAGGGCGAGGTGGACGCCCGGGCCGACGTTTACTCGCTCGGGTGCGTCGCCTATTACCTGCTCACGGGGCAGCTGGTGTTCGAGGCGGATACCGCGATGAAGATGTTCCTGCAGCACCTGCAGGGCGTGCCGGCGCCGCCGTCGCAGCGCACCGAGCTGCCGATTCCTCCGGACGTCGACGCCCTGGTGATGGCCTGCCTCGCCAAGGACCCGTCGCGCCGGCCGCGCAACGCCGAGGAGGTGAGCTTTCTGCTCGAGACTTCCCGCGGCGCCAACCGCTGGAGCAACGAGAGCGCCCGCGGCTGGTGGCAGCTCCATCTTCCGGAGCTCGCCGGCCCGCTCGCCACCGGGGAACCGGTCGAAATCGCCGCCACCACCCCCGCGCTTGCGGGTTTTCACGCGGGCTGACGCGTTAGGGGGCAAGGCGGCAAGGGTGCCGCCCCCAGCATCTGGCAAACCGGCTTAGCGCCGGTTCGCCATTAAGAAGGAGCCCCAATGCGTGGTTCGACCCCCTCCGTCCCCTCCCGCACGGCCAGCGCGCTCGACCGCGTCCTGTCCGTCTTCGCCGACGTCCGGCCTGGCGAGGGTGTGACGGCGCTGCTGATGCTGGCCAACATCTTCCTGCTCCTCGTCTGCTACTCGATCATCAAGACCGTGCGCGAGCCGCTCATCCTGCTCGGCGGCGGCGCAGAGGTGCGGTCGTATGCCGCGGCGGGGCAGGCGATTCTGCTCATGGGGTTCGTTCCGCTCTACAGCTGGGTGGCGTCGAAAGCGCGGCGCATGACGCTCGTCGTCGGCGCCACAGTCTTCTTCCTCGCCTGCATCGAGCTCTTCGCCGCGGCCGTGACCGCGCGCATGCCGTACGTGGGCGTCGGGTTCTTCGTCTGGGTCGGCATCTTCAACATCTCGCTCGTCGCCCAGTTCTGGTCGTTTGCCAACGACCTCTATACGAAGGAGAGCGGCGCGCGCCTCTTCCCGATCATCGTCGTCGGCATGACGGCGGGCGCACCCATCGGGTCGCTCGCGGCGGGACGCCTGTTTCACTCCGGCCTGGCGCCCGAGCTGATTCTCCAGATCTCGGCGGTGCTCCTGACCGTGACGGCGGGCCTCTACCTTGTCGTTAACGCCCGCGAGACCGCGCAGGCGGCCGCGCCGCAGGAAGCGCTGCCCGGCCCGAGCGGCTTCGCCCTGGTGCTGGCGAACCCGTATCTGCGTCTCATCGCCGCGCTCATCGTGCTGCTGAACGTCGTGAACACTACCGGCGAGTATCTCGTGGCGCGGCTGCTCTCGGCCGAAGTGCAGCAGCTGGCCGCGGCCAACCCGCTGTTCGACAAGCAGGCGTACATCGGCGCCTTCAGCGGGACGTATCAGTTCTGGGTAGGCGTGACTGCGCTGCTTCTGCAGGCGTTCGTCACGTCGCGGCTCGTGCGGCATCGCGGGCTCGCAGGCGTGCTGCTCGCCCTGCCCCTCATTGCGCTCGGCGGCTACGCCATCGTGGCCGCGGGCGCCGGCTTCGCGCTCGTGCGCTGGATCAAGACCGCCGAGAACGCCGCAGACTACTCGATCATGAACACCGCCCGGCAGATGCTGTGGCTGCCGACGACGCGCGAGGAGAAGTACAAGGCCAAGCAGGCGATCGACACCTTCTTCGTGCGCGGCGGCGACGTGTTGTCGGCCGGCGTGGTCTACGCCGGCACGCACCTCCTTCATCTCGACGTGGCGCAGTTCGCGGTCGCCAATCTTTGCCTCACCGTGGCATGGCTGGCGCTGGCGGTGACGATCAGCCGGCCCGAGCCGCGGGTGCATGCGCCCCGCCGGTGGGCGGCAGCCATGGCGGCGGTGATCGCGCTGGTGGCGGCGCCGTCGCAGGCGTCCGCTCAGACCATGGCCGACCTTTCTGGCCGAGCTGGCGTCTACATCAAGGTCCAGGTTGCTGGTTTCGAGAGGATGCCGCATGCGTAAGGTGTCGTGTGGGTGCCGGCTGGTCGTGGCTGCCGCTGGCGTCATGATGATCGCGACGGCGGGCGAGGCTCGCGCGGATTCGCGGTTCCCCGGGTGCCGGAACGAACGGGTGCTGCCGTTCAAGAACCTGTTCTCGGCGACGTTCAACGATCTCAAGCGGCTCCCGACGGTGGGAAACGCCGGCCTCCTGGCGATCGGGGGAGGGGCCGCGCTGTTGTCGCATCCCGCCGACCAGTCGGTGACGAAGACGTTCTCGGGCTCCGCGCAGCTCGAAGAGACGCTCGAGGCGGGGGCCGTCGTCGGCGGTTTTCCGCTGCAAATCGGCGGGGCTTTCGCGACCTACGGCCTTGGACGCCTGTTCAAGAACGAGTGCATGGCGGCGGTGGGCGGCGAACTGGTGCAGGCGCAGTTCGTGGCACAGGCGCTGACCTATGGGATCAAGGGGAGCGTGCGCCGCTCACGCCCCGAGGGAGGCGGGTTCTCGTTCCCCTCAGGCCACACCACCGCGGCCTTCGCCTCCGCCACCGTGCTGCAGCGCCACTTCGGGTGGAAGGTGGGGCTGCCGGCCTACGGCGCCGCCACCTACGTCGCCGCCCAGCGCGTCCAGGGCAAGCGGCACTACCTCAGTGACGTCGCCTTCGGCGCCGCCCTCGGCGTCGTCGCCGGGCGGACGGTGACGATGCCTGGCGGCCACAAGATGTCGATCGGCCCGATCGGGACGGACTTCGGTCCCGCCGCCGGCTTCACGCTTCTGAAGAAGTAGGGGCCGCCTTTCAGGCGGCCCGTCTATTCCCGCCCGTCGACGGGCCGCCTGAAAGGCGGCCCCTACTTACGCCGGGTTCGGGATGCGGCTTAACGCCGGTCGCTATTTTGAAGGCTTCAGTCCGCGATAAACCGCCTCGACGAACTGCGCGGCGGACCAGCCGGTCGCGTTGCCGTAGAGGCCGTCGTACTCCATGGTTGGTCTGGCCGCCTGCACCTGCGCCAGCGTCATGCCGCGATTGACCATGTCCTGCACACGGTCGCGGATGATCGTCGTCATGTCGCGGTATTCGACCAGGTCGGCTTCGTCGGAGATGCGGCCGTGACCGGGCACGATCATCGTGCCGCCCTCGGTCTTCTCGCCGGCGACGACGAGATCGAGCAGCTGGTTGAGCGCGTCGAGGACGCCGGCGATGGTGCCGCCGCGCTGCAGGTCGACGATCGGGTAGCTGACGGTGGAGTAGACGTCGCCCACGGCAATCACGTCGGAGCGGCGGAAGAACACCACGCTGTCGCCGTCGGTGTGCGCCGACGGCAGGTGGATCACCTGGACGCCCTCGCCGTTGTAGAAGAAGTCTTTGCGCTTCCCGGAGAAGGTCGAGGTCGGCCACGCGACGACCGGCGTGGGCGCCTGCGCGCCCGCGGGGGCGCTCATGCGGTTCAGCGTCTCTTCGTGCGCGATGATCTCGGCTCGCGCGCCGACGCCGGCGCCCACCTGTGCAACGCCGCGTCCGGAGGTCGGGAGGCCCGCGGCGCCAAGCCGCTCGTTGCCGCCGACGTGGTCCGCATGCGAGTGCGTGTTGACGATGTAGCGGATCGGCCGCGGCGTCAGCGAGCGAACCGACGCCAGCGCTGCCTCCGCGCGTTGCGCCGTGCCGGTATCCACCACGATCGGGCCCAGCTCGCCGAGCTGCACGGCGATATTGGCCCCGGCGCCGACGATCACGTGCACGTTGCCTTGCACCTTCATCGTCAGCAGCGCGGCATCGCGCCCGGGCGCGCCGGCCTGGGCGTTGACCGGCACGCGAGCCATCATCGCCCCGCCTGCGACGCTGCCGATCAGCGCGGCGGCCACGAGGGCCCGCGAGAGGACGCGCACTGTCACGGCCGGGCCGGCCCCGGCGCCGGCGTCTTCATGGTCTTCGCGTATTCGGGATAGGCCGTCTCTGCGCCGCCGCGCGTCGGTTCCACGGGCAGATGGTGCTTCTCGGCAAACTCGGTGAGATACGGATTCTTGCCCGGCAGGAAGTGCGGCACCCACGCCGGATCCCGTCCCGGCACTTCGTCGTCGGCCTGGCAGAACAGCCACGCCTGGTACTGGTTGGCGCCCGCGTTGGGGTTGAGTTGCAGGTTGGTCGTCTTGACGAGCGGCTCCGTCAGGAACACCGGGTCCTCGGTGATGCTCATCTGCGTGAGGATGTTGCCGTGGCGGAAAAAGTACTCGGTCATGGTGGCCCTGGCGCTCATCGGCACCCCGTTGCGCCGGTGCCAGCCTTGTTTCAGATGCGTCGTGTAGACCTTCAGCACCGTGCCCTGCCACTCGCCGGTCGAGAATCCCATCCACGTGTGCGGCGCTTCCTCGGGCGGATGCGGCCGGCCGTCGAGCCAGATCGTCCGCTCCTGCGCGTAGGTGCTGAGGAAGTGCTTGATGGCAATGGTCGTCTGCGTGCCCGGATCGATCACTTCCGAGATGCGGACCTGAATCGGTCCCCGGTAGATATACGGCGACACGTGCGCGCGGCACTGGTGTTCGGGGAGCGTCAGGCGCGACGCGTCCCAGCTGTCGGCGTACTGGCGGGCGGCGGCGTTGAGTGGAATGCCCAGATAGTCGCCCAGCTCGGGGCCCGGGCCGCGCTCGGGCTGATCCTCGTGGAAGACGCCGCCCCAGTCGCCGTTGAGGGTGCTCTGCGCGTGCGCCGGCACGGCCGAGAGCATCATCGCCACCGCGACACCCAGGATGTGGCCCAGACGAGTCATGCGAGAGAGTCTACGACGGGGCCGCGTCCGGCGTTGCCCCTTTGCAAAGGACCAAGGCCCAAGGCCTACTGGGCTGGATTCGGCGACGTCGGGTTGACCGGCGACGCGAGGTTCTTCGAGAAGAAGGGCAGCACGCTCCGCTCGATGCGCTCGCGCACCTTGTTGGTGTGGTCGCCCTCGTACTCTTCGTAGTAGTGCGGCACGTGCAGTAGCGTCAGCGTGTCGTGCAGCTGCTGGTTCGGGGCGTGCAGGGGATCCATCGTGCCGACGTCGATCGCGATGGCGTAGTAGCGGTTCAACCCCTCGGCGTACCGCGCCACCATTTCGAGCGGCGCGTTGGCCACCCACTTGGCCACGATCTCGGGCCGCACCTTGCCGTCCTTGACGGGCAGATCGAGAAAGAGCGGGGGGTTGGCGGGATTGGGCGACCAGGCGGCCGCCGAGGCCAGGCTGGTGGACGGCCCGAAGCCCGGCGCCGCAGCGGCCTCCACTGCCTGCTCGCGCGTCTTGATCGCTTCGGAGGCCGCCATCGCGTCCGGCCTCGGATTGCGATTGGCCGTCAGGCAGCACGAGCTCATGAGATAGAGCGAGAGGAACACATCGGGTCGCTTCATGCCGATCCGCAGCGCACCGTAGCCGCCCATCGAGTGCCCGGCCAGCCCGCGGCTCATGCGCGTGGCGAGCGTGCGGTAGTGGCTGTCCATGTAGGCGACGAGGTCTTCGGCGACGAACTTCTCCCAGTCGCCGGTCGTGGGCGAGGCGGAGTACATGCTGCCTTTGTGGAGCGTGTACGCGCTCGGCGTCACCACGATGAACTCGCTGAAGCCGGGTGCCGCTGCGAGACGGTCCTGGCTGTCGGCGAGAGCGGCGAGCCGCGTCGTGAACGTATCCTGCCGGCCGCCGTAGCCGTGAAGCAGGTAGAGCACCGGATACCGCCGCATCGGGGTGCCGGCGTAGCTCGGAGGCAGATACACGGTCGCGTCGCGATCGGGCGAGTCGCCTTCGAGGTTGCCCTCGAGCGACGTGCCGTGCACGACGATCTGTTCCACCGTGCCTTTGGTGGGGACCGCCGCTGCGCCGGGTCCCGCGCCAACACCGCGGCCGCCGCGTCCCTGCGCATCCACGAGCGTCATCCCGCCAACGGCCACCGCCGCCAGCCACGCCACGAGCCTCGAGTGGGTCACCGGTTTCTCCCCATGTGATTGAAGCGCCGATTCTAGCGCGACGGCGAGTAGCGTTTCGAGGCGGATTCCTGTCAAAACTGCACGGGCGCCCTCAAATCCGTGGGCGGAGTCCCAGGGCGCGGAGCGGAATCCCGCGGCGTCCGACCGGCACGCCTGTTGCGCTGTCGAGCGCGCATGACCCGTGCAATCGCGATCACTGCATTGATAACGGCCGCGCTCGCGGCCCCGGCCTCTGCCCAGCAGATGATTGGCGGCTGTCCGGTGCTGCCGGCCGACAACATCTGGAACACGCCGGTGGACACGCTGCCGGTGCTCGCCAACTCGACCACGATGGTGAACACCATCGGCGCGAGCCGCGGCTTCCACGCCGACTTCGGCGCGGGGATATGGGACGGCGGGCCGATCGGGATTCCGTTCGTCACGTGCCGGGGACGCAGACGAAGTATCCGGCCACCTTCCTCTACGACGACGAGAGCGATCCGGGCCCGTACGCGGTGCCGCTGAACGCACCGATCGAGGGCGGCCTCAACGCCACCGGCGATCGCCACGCGATCGCGATCGACACCACGAACTGCATCCTGTACGAGCTCTATCGCGCGTTCCCTGGCGCCACGGCGTGGACCGCGGACTCGGGCGCGATCTACGACCTGCGGTCGAACGCGCTGCGGCCGCTGACGTGGACATCGGCCGACGCGGCCGGGCTGCCGATCATGCCGGGCCTGGTGACCGTTGACGAAGTGCTGGGCGGCGAGATCCGTCACGCCATCCGCTTCACGGTGCCGCAGACGCGCCGAGAGTACGTGTGGCCGGCGCGCCACTACGCGTCGTCGCTCACCGGCACGCAATACCCGCGGATGGGCGAGCGCTTCCGCCTGAAGGCGTCGTTCGACATCGCGCCCTATCCCGCCGACGTGCAGGTCATCCTGCGGGCGATGAAGAAATAAAGCATCATCCTCGCCGACAACGGTTCGGCCTGGTTCATCTCGGGCAAGCCCGATCCGCGCTGGAACGACGACAACCTGCACACGCTGGGGCAGCTGCTCGGGTCGAATTTCGAGGCGGTGGACGCCACTGTGCTTCGCATCAGCCCCGACTCGGGCGCCGCGCGGCAGAACGGCACCACCGTCACCGTGACGCCGTCGTCGGCGTCGGTGCGCGTCGGGCGCCTGCAGTCGTTTGCGGCGACGCTGACCGGCGCCACGGGAGGCGTCGCGTGGAGCGTCAACGACGTACCGGGCGGCGACGGCAGTGTCGGCACCATCGACAGCAGCGGGCAGTATCTGGCGCCGGCGACGCCTCCAGCTCAAACCGTCACCGTGCGCGCCACGAGCGTGTCGGTGCCGACGGCGAGCGGGTCGGCCGTGGTGACCGTGCTGCCGCTTCCCTCGATCAGCTCGGTGAGCCCGGCGTCGTTTCCCGCCGGTGCGTTCACGCTGACCGTGAACGGGGCCGGGTTCACATCCGGCGCGGTGGTCTCGTTCGGTGGTGCGCCGCTGTCCACGACCGTCGTGTCGTCGACCAGGTTGACCGCCACCGGCACCGCAGCGGCCAGCCCGTCGGTACCGGTGTTCGCGACGATGACCGACGGCACCGTGTCGAACACGGTGTCCGTGACGGTGACCGCGCCCACTCCGCCCCCCGTCGTGGGCGTCACCATCTCGCCGGCCACCGCGAGCGTCCGCCTCAAACAGTCGCGCCAGTTCACGGCCACTGTGACCGGCACATCGAACACCGCGGTGGTCTGGAAGGTCAACGGCATCACCGGCGGCAACACGACGCTCGGGCGGGTGAACCAGAATGGCGTCTACACCGCGCCGCGCCGGGTGCCGTCGCCCGCCACGGTGACCGTCAGCGCGACGTCGGTAGCGGACCCCTCGAAGAGCGCGTCCGCGCAGGTCACGATCTCGCGCTGAAGCCTGGCAGAGAAGGCAGAGAAAGCAGAGAAAGCAGAGAAAGCAGAGAAAGCAGAGAAGGGATCTTTACCCTCTCGGCCCTCTCTGCCATCTCTGCCCTCTCCGCTGTATAGTGTCGGCGCTATGAGAACAGGCGCCGCCTTTGCCCTCGTCCTGTCGCTCGCCGGCACTGCGAGCGCGCAACGGCCATCAGATCCCGCGTTGCTGGTGCCGCAGGAGGCGCCGGCGATGGACTACGTGGCCGCGCCTTCGGCCATCACCCTGCCGGAGGGCGTGACGATGGGCGCCGCCGCGGCCGTGGCGTTCGATGCCAAGGGGCACCTCTGGGTGCTGACGCGCGGCGCCGTCGCCTTCTTCGAGTTCGACGAGAAGGGGACCTATCTCCGCTCGTTCGGCGACAAGCTGTTCACGCGCGCGCACGGGCTTCGGATCGATCGCGACGGCAACCTGTGGGCGGGCGACGTTGGCGCGCACACGGTCCGCAAGTTCAGCCGCGACGGGCAGGTGCTGCTCGCGATCGGCACGGCGGGCGAGGCCGGCGAGTGGAACGAGGCCGCCGGGTCGCACAAGCTGAATCAGCCCAACGACGTGGCCGTGGCCGACAACGGCGACGTCTTCATCGTCCAGGGGCACACGCCGGGGCCGAAGGGCGACGCCCGCGTGCTCAAGTTCGACAAGACCGGCCGCTTCCTCACGCAGTGGGGCGGCAAAGGCACCGCCCCGGGGCAGTTCGAAGTGGCGCACGGCATCGCCATCGACGCCAAGGGGCTGCTGTGGGTGGCCGATCGCGAAAACCAGCGCATCCAGCTGTTCGACCAGAAGGGCACGTTCATCCGCGAGATGAAGTACGCGGGGCTGCCGTGCGCGATGGATATCGGCCGCCAGTACGTCTACATGGTCAACGGCTTTGCCGGCCAGGTGGTGCGGATGGATCTTGCCGGCAAGGTGCTGGCGGTCGTCGGCCGCCCCGGTAAAGGCCCCGGTGAGTTCGGCGAGGCGCATTTCATCGCCGTCAGCCCGAAGCAGGAAGTCTACGTCGCCGATTCGGTCAACGGCGCGCTCGTCAAGTTCATCAAGCAGTAGGACCAGTCTCGGAAGGCTCTTCCTCGTCCGGCGCTGGCTCCGCTTCCGGGGGCTCGAGCACGCCGCGCCGCGTCAGCTCGGCCAGGAACGATCGGGCAATCTCCGCTTCGTAGCTTTCGATCCGGGGCAGTAGCGCAGAAGCCGGCGAGCCGGGCAGCACATCGAGAGCGTCCGTCGCGACGGCGCCCACGTCGTAGCCGAGCGCCTCGATCCGCACCGACAGCGTCGGATGGGAGTCGGTCGGGTGGCTGAGGTGCGCATCGGAAATGCCGTCGAACGCCGCCGAGGTCCTGGGCTCGTTGGCGGCCTTCTCGCGGACGGCGTCCGCGAAGCGGCGGCTGACGTCGTCGAGTGAGTGTCCCTGTCGCGCGGACTCGAGGGCGGACTCCATCACCTCGTTCCAGGCCGGCGCGTAGGCATGAACCTTCACGAGCGCGGACGCCATGGCACGGGTGCTCGTCACCGCGACGCCAGCCTGATCGGCAGCGAGCTCGCGCGTGCGACTGAGGTTGCGTTCGGAGAGCGCAAACCGGTCGAGGAAGAAGCCCAGGATGCCGAGCGCTGGCAGCAGGGAGATCACCGACGATCCGCCGCCGGCGGCGCTGAGCGCCATGATCGAGTTCACGGTGCCGCGGTAGATGGGATAGAAGTGTTCGCTGAACTTCGTGTCTTCGCCTTTGAAGTGCCCGAGTTCGTGACCGACAATGGCGGCGAACTCGTCGCGGCTCAGGATGCGCGTCAAGGGCAGCGAGCAGTAGAGCGTCCGGCCGGCCAGCGTGTCGTTGATGGTGCGGACGTTCGCTTCGGTGACGAAGAAGTTCGTGTCGAGCCCGAGCACCAGGTGCCGTGGCCGCAAGGCCTCCAGGCGCCCCGCGATGGCGTCGATTTCCGCCCAGAGCTCGGGAGCGTCGTCGCGCGACACGCTCTGCCCGAGCGCGAAGGCCTGCGCCTTCTGCACCGCGGTGAAGACATGACGCACCATCGCCACGACGCCGGCGATCGCCCCGGTCGCGATGCCCACGATGATGCCGATGTGCACGCGATCAATCAGCCACGACTCGCCGTAATAGATGGCGGCAATGGCGAGCACGGCGTGGACGGCAATCAGGCCTGTCAGCACGACGGCCGTCGCGTAGAGACCGGGCCTGAACACCACGAGAAGCAGCCGGCGGTTGTGACGGGTGAGGTGGCCGGCCAGAGCGATGAGGCCGAGCATCACCAGTCCGGTGACTCCTGTGGCCACCGCCGTGGCCGAGAGCAGGTTCATCCGGTCTTCTGCGGCACAGAACTCGCGAACCGAGTCGTTGCGGCGCGCGCACACGAAGTCGGCGTCGATCCGGGCGACCTTGGCCGGGTCGGCGTTCTTCACTTGTGCGAGGAGGACCGCCCGGATGGACGCGCTGTAACGGGCTTGGATGCCCTCGCTGACGCCGAACGCGATGAGGGGCACCGTAAGGACGATGAGCAACAGCCGCAGCATCAATGCCTCCAGTCACGGCGGGCGCTGCCCCCGGCAGCCGGGCTCGGTTACGAACGGACCGCGTGCGTCAGCGGGGCGTAGACCGCGACAGGCAGCGGTTCGACTTGTTCGAGGGATCGGTGGGATCCGGCGCGCGGCCGCGGATACGCACCTCACGGTAAGCGTTGTGGCACGCCGCGCACGAGTCCGACAGGTCGCCGGTCGCGTCCGACACCGCTTCCTGGTTGCGCGACTGCGACAGCTTGTACATCTTGCGCGCCACCGCCATCATGTCCTCGGTGTATTTGATCCAGTCCGGCTCGGTCACCGGTGCCACGCGGCCGTTCTCGCAGCGGATGCCGGGCGTGAGCATGAGCGGCCCGGCGTCGGCAATCGCGATGGCGGCGTTGTCGATCGTCTGCCACCCGCCGTAGATGCCCTGGCCCCAGTCGAACACCGAGAAGCCCTGCGCCAGCTGTTCAGGCGTGGGCTTGGGCTGCGGCGCCGCCGGATCGCGCGTCTGCACCGTGAACAGCAGGTTCGAGTTGGGAAAGAAGATCCCGCGCATCAGCTGCGCCATGTTGCCGAGCGGCGGATACGCCTTCACGCTGCCGGCGGCCTGCGCGGCGGCGGGACGAGCGGGCCAGCTCACGGTCTTCAGCGCCTCGTCGCTCGACGCCAGCTCGGTGCGGCTGGCCGGGAAGCCGCCGGTCTTCAGGATGAGCGCCACCAGGTCGGTCACGTTGGCGGCGCTCAGTGTGCCGGGCCCGTCGGCCGGCATGGTGTTGCGAATCTTGGAAGCGAGCTCCGACAGCGGCTGTCCCTGCCAGTTGGCGGCAAACGGGTCGCCAACGAGCGGCGGTGCCGCCAGACCTTTCAAGCCCTGGCCGTGGCACGACGCGCACTGCTTGTCGTAGACAGCCTGCCCGCGCGCCGCCTGCGCGTCGCTGTAGACGCCGTCCTGCGCCGAGCGCGCGGTCTGCGCGTGCGTGACGCCGATGGCCGCTGCCATCAACCCGACCGAGAGCGCGATGCCCGTGACCCGTGTGCTGTGCATGCCGGGAAAGCATACGACAGCACGCGCTGGTTACAGCTAAGGGCTCGAACGAGAATAGGGTCACCACCTTGGCCGCCGATGCATCCCGCCGGGCTGCGTTGCTCGTCGCTTACATACGCCCGGTATGCGCGCTCCTCGCGCCTTGCCGGGCGGGCGCCTCGACGCCCAAGGTGGCAACCCTATTCTCGTCCGAGCCCTAAGGGTTCTGCTGGATGCGGAAGCTCTGTGAGGTGTGTACTTCAACCCGCGTCGGCTTCGCCGCGGGTGAGGCGGATGCAATCGACCACACCACGGCCGTTGCTGCGGCGAGCGACGTCGCTCCCAGCAGCGCGAAGCCGTAGGCCCACGCCAGCCGCGCCCAGGGCCACGTCAGCGGGTTGCGCCAGTTTCGGGCGAACGAGTCGTGCAGCAGCTTGAGGAAATCGTCGGCGATTGGCCGCGGCTTGACCGCCAACCACAACTCCCACAGCAGCCATGTGGCGACTACAAACCCCAGCACGCCCGTCATGATGGAGAACAGCGCGTTCAGCCCGCCCGTTCGGTAGATGCGTTCGCAGGGGCCGATCGCCTGCGCCGCCGCCGAGCAGGTGGTGAAGTCGTTGAAGGTCACGATGTGGTCCTGAGCCGTCGTGATCTGCCGCACCCCGAATGCGACGGCCATGCAGACGAGCATCCCCATCCAGCCTTCCCACACCGCCAGCCGTACCCACGTGCGCCACGAGGTGGGGGGGATCGTGAGACCGGGACGGTTCCATGCGCTCATTTCCGGGACTAGCCACGGCCGCGCCATGCACGCATCCTTTCAGCGACAGTCTCTTCGCGGTACGCCGACGGCTCCTGGATCGAGATCACCTTGTTCGATCCGCGCGTGCCCCACGGCGGTGGCGTGCCCCCGCCGACGCGAATCGTGATCACCGGGAACGGCGGCATCTCGTCCGGCCACGGCGTGAGGCAATCGGTCACGATGATCAGGACGTCGATGGGTGCGCGCGTGCGCTCGATGAACGATCGTAATCCCGCGGCCATGTCCGTGCCGCCACCGCCGAAGAGCTCCACCTGCGCCGCTGTGAAGACTTTCTTCACGTTGTGCACCGCGGCGTCGCAGCACGAGACGACCACCTCGGCACCATATCCCAGCTGCCGCGTCAGGCCACCGAGCTCCGCGATGGCCTGCCCAAGCTGCGAGTCATCCATCGATCCCGAGGTGTCGATGAGGAAGCCGGGCCGCGGGCGCGGCTGGTAGAAGCTCGGCATGATGAACTCGCCGTAGCAGGCTTGACGCCGGTGCGGCCGGCGATACGTGCGGTCGTACCGCCCGACCGTGCTGTCGCGCAGCGCGCGCCGGACGACATGGCGGATGGTCGCCATGTAATCCACCTTCGGCGTGAGCTGCTCGTGCGCCCATCGCCGCCAGCCGAACGGAATGTCGCCGCGGTCGCGCGCCAGCTCCATGATGCGCTGCGCGACCTCGCGGCGAACCAGCTCCGCCTTCACGCGATCGACGCCGCCGACGCCGCCGGACGCGGCGTCGTCCGCGGGCAGCTCCCAATTCCGGCGTTCCCCGTGTGCCCCCGAACCGCAGTCTCGCGGCGGCTGCTTCTCGTCGTCGGCGCTACGCGTCACCTGCTTTGCGCGCGGCGACTCCGGCAGCTGGTGGTAGTAGATCTCCGCGCTCAGACCGGTCTTCAAGCCGAAAGTGTCGGGCAGCGGCGGGTCGCCGGGCAGCAGCAGCCCTTCGGCGACCAGGTCGTCGTTGATCTCGCAGTCGCCGGCCGTGTTCCACCGCCGGTCGTCGTGCGCGCCCGCGGCTTTCTTGCGGTCCGCGTGGTCGCGCAGAAGATGGCCCACCTCGTGGAGCAGGACGACCGCGTTCTCCTCGACGGTATGCCCGGCGATCCAGGCGGGGTTGTAATAGAGCCGCCAATCCGCATCGACGGCCATGCTGGCGATGAGGTCGGTCTCGACCGGAATGAGGTTGAAGAGCGCCGGCGCGAAGTAGGCGCGCTGATAGGCCGCCCGGACGCGCGCCGCCTGCAGCCCGCGCACATACCCCTCGGTCTTTCGCGCGCGCCCGCCGAACAGCTCGCCGAGCGTGATCCGCATGCTATTCGGGCACGAGCCTGGCCACCTGCATCAGCTCGTAGAACGGCTTGCACTCGTCGGGCAGCTTTGTCACGCCCTCGGGACGGTTGGCCTTGGCGCACAACGTTCGCGCCGCGGCGGTGGGGATATCCGCGTTCCTCCGGCACGCGGAGCCGAGCGCGATCATCGCCGCCTCCCACCGTCGCGGGGTGTTGTTGTTGAGAACGGCACCGACCAGCGCGTAGCACGCGGCATACGCACGGTCGACCCGGTCCGGCAGCTCGAAATGGCGCGGGTCCTTCAGCACGTCTTCGGGATCCGGCAGGTTCAGCGCCTCGCAATACTCGAGAAAGGGCAGCGCCTGGTCGCCGACGAGCCCTGCGAGCGCCGGGCCCTGCAGCGCGCGGTTGCCGGGCGACACCGCTTCGATGGCAGCGAGGAACCGCGACGCGAGGTACCACGTGCGGCCCGAGGCCCACGGCCCGCTGCGCTGCGCGATGTCGTCGGGCGGCGAGAGCCACGCCTTGTGCCCCGCGGCTTTGATGTAGCCGGCGATCACCGCACGCTGGCGGTGATGGTGGATCCGCAGATAGTCGGCGGGAAGGATGGGGAGGTCGGTGGGCGAGGGGAAGTCGCTCAGCATCATCTCGCACCACGTCTCGTGGTCCATCGGGAACTCGCCGTGCCACAGCCGGTTGGCCATCGGCGGCTGAATCTCCTGGCCGCCGGCCGCCCACTCCACCGCATTGCTCGCGCAGAGGTAGACCACGCCGCCTTTTCCAGGCTTGTAGTCAGGCAGGGGCAGCTCGCCCGACACGTTCTCGGTCAGCAGGCGCAGCATCGCCGCCTGCGTCGTCGGCGGCACGGTCGTGAGCTCGTCCAGGAAGATCACGACCAGGTAGCCGTCTTCGGCCAGACGTCGCGCATCCCGTGCCCAGGCCATCGGCAGCAGCCGCACGCCCTCGGGCGTCGAGACCGGGAACCCACCGAAGTCCTGCGGCTCGCGGATCGACCCCACGAGCGTGATCACCTTGCATTTGACACCGGCGCTGGCGAATCCGTCCTCGAGGCTCTTGGTGAACTCGGTCTTCCCGACGCCGGGGAAGCCGGTCATGTGCAGCGGGATCCGCGCCTGCAGCCCGATCGCCACCAGCTGCACGAAGTGTTTGAAGTCCATCTGACGGAGAGGATCTTACCCGCGCTGCCACTACCCGCCTCACCCGCCCTACCCGCCCCTATTTCCCTAGCCGCGGCAGCATCAGCGGCTCCACCTGACGCCGGCGGGAGCGGCTGACCGGCACGTGCGATCCGTCCGACAGCACGAGCAGCAGGCCGCCGGCGTCGTGGACCTCCCGGACGTCCTGGATGTTGACGATGGCGGCGCGGTGCACGCGCACGAAGCGCTGTGGATCCAGCCGCCCCTCGAACGACGCGAGCGGCGCGCGCACCATGTGCCGCCCCTGCCGCGCGTGCACCAGCACGTAGTAGTCCTCGGCCTCAATCCAGATCACGTCGGCCACGTCGACGATGACCGAATGGTCGTCCTGCCGGAACGAGAGGCGCGTGAGGTAGGCCGGGCGGTCGGCGGCGGCTGCGGGTTTCAGTTCCTCCGTCACCGTGGCGAGCTGCGTGGCCAGCTCGGCGAGCCGGCGCTCGCGCACCCGTGTCTTGGCGCGGCCGACGGCGGTCGCAAAACGCTCGTCGGAAAACGGCTTCAGCACGTAATCGACGGCGAGCACGTCGAAGGCGTCGGTCGCGTAGCGTCCGAACGCCGTGACGAACACGATCACGGGCCCGGGCGCCGTGAACGATTGCGCCAGCTCCAGGCCGCTCGATCCCGGCATCTCGATGTCGAGGAAGGCGATGTCCACGCGCTCGCGCGTCAGCGCCGTCTGTGCGTCGGCGGCGCCCGCGCACTCCACGACGTGCTCGACCTCGGGATCACGGCGAAGCAGATCGGCCACCATGCGCCGCGCCAATGGCTCGTCCTCGACCACCATGGCGCGGAAGGTCGTCATGCCCGGACCGTGACCGCGGGCGCGACCGAGGGGAGCAGCACCTCGGCGGTCGTGCCGCCGGTCTCGTTGGTGCGCAGAGCCAGCTGCGCGTGAGGACCGTAGATGCGCTCGAGGCGGGCGCTGATGTTTCTGAGGCCCGTGCCCGCATCGCGCTGCAGATCGAACGACGCCGGCAATCCCGTCCCGTCATCGCGCACCCACAGCCGCAGGCGTTCGTCGTCCTGTCGCGCGCCGATCTCGATGCGTCCCGGTCGCGCGTTGGGTGAGAGCCCGTGCCGCAGCGCGTTCTCGACGATCGGCTGAAGCAGGAACGCGGGCACCGGCAGCGGATCGCAGCTGGGATCGACAGCGTAGATGACCGACAGGCGGTCGTTGAAACGGGCGCGCTGCAGATCCACATAGCGCGCGACGTGCGCCACCTCCTCGCCGAGCGAGGTGTACTGACCGGAGGTGCGATCGAGCGTGCTGCGCATCAGATCGCTCAGCCGCAGCAGCATGGCGAGCGCGGCGCCGTTGTCGTTGAGCCGGATCAGCGCGGCAATCGAGTTCAGCGTGTTGAACAGGAAGTGCGGTTCGATCTCGAGACGCAGCGCGTCGAGCTGTGCGCGCGACAGGTCCGACTCGAGCTGCGACTCCCGGAGTTCCAGCTGCCAGGCGCGCTCGCTGGAGGCGAGGGCCCGGCCGCCGACGATGAGCAACAGGTAGACGGCGGGATCGGGCAGAAGGATGTATGGCACCGCCACGCGGATCCAGTCCGTCAACGAATGCTCCGGACCGGTGTACGGCTGGCCGACGACGGCAAACGGGATGATCCACGAGGTCGCGAGTCCGGCGGCCAGGAGATGGAGGAGCACGAGCCCGAGGCCCAGCGGCGCCAGCACCCACAGCCGGGTGGTGCGGCCGGCGATGCGCAGGATCCATGGCGCGCTGCACAGCCAGAACGCCCACAGCGCCATCTGCCACACGACCATCCGCAGGAGCGAGTGGCCGTGGTTCCACATCGCCAGGTAGATCTGCGTGGCCGTGATCAGCGCCAGGGCGACGGCGCCAGCCGCCGGGATGAGCAGCAGCGTCAGCGTCGAAAACGGCGCCCGGCGCGGGTGGGAAGGAGCGGTCATGCTCAGGCCGTTATAGCCGCTCGACCAGCCGCCGACAAGGCGGCTGCAGCCAACGGTCAGCCAACGGTCGACTACCCGTTGGCTGCAAATCTCGTGCGCCGCCCGGCCGCGCGGCCCAGCATGCGTGCAGGACGCACGACGCAGCCGGGAGGGCAGTGTGATGCAGACACGAGTACGACAGGCCGGAGTGGCGGGCGCGGCGCTCGTCTTTGCGTTGACGCTCGGAGAGCTGCCGGCGGGCGCCGCGGGCGCGCCGTTGCTGGTGGAAGCCGATTGGCTGGCGCCGAAGCTGGCCGATCGCCACGTGGTGGTGTTGCACGTTGGCAGCCGTGCCAGCTACGACAAGGCGCACATCCCGGGCGCGCGCCTGATCAGCGAAGAGGATGTGGCGCGGCCCCACGACATGGCGCGCGGCGATCTGATGCTCGAGCTGCCGGAGCCCGCCGCCATCCGGCACACGCTGGAGTCGCTGGGCATCTCCGACGACAGCGCGGTCGTCGTGTACGCCGCGGGGGAGACCCCGCTCCAGTCGGCCACCCGCATCGTGTTCACGCTCAACTACGTCGGGCTCGGCGCCGGGACGTCGCTGCTCAACGGTGGTCTGGCCTCGTGGCAGAAGGCAGGCCTGGCGACCACGACGGCCATGGCGCCACCGGTGGCGCCTGGCCATCTGTCCGAGCGACCCGTCGCGCCGGTCGTCGTGGATGCGTCGTTCGTGCAGTCGCTGAGCGGGCGTGCGCACCACGTGCTCGTGGACGCGCGCGCGCCCGTCTTCTACAACGGCACCGAGCCGACGTTCGGCAAGCGCGGCCACATCCCCACGGCCGTCAACATCCCCTTCTCGTCGATCAGCGACGCCTCCGGCCGCATCTCGCTCCCCGATCTCAAGCGCACGTTCGACGCCGCGGGCATCCGTCCGGGCGACACGATCGTGGCCTACTGCCACGTCGGCCAGCAGGCGACGGCGGTGGTGCTCGCCGCGCGGCTGCTCGACATCCCAGTGATGCTCTACGACGGCGCGTTCCAGGACTGGGCCACGCGCAACCGCGGAGCCGTCGAGCCGTGACACGTCACGCCGACCCATACCTGGCCGGCGTCGGCATCGGCGGCGTGCTGCTGGCCGCCTACGCGCTGGCCGGCCAGGGTCTTGGCGCGTCGGGCGCATTTTCCACCGTGGCCGCGGCGCTGACCGCTGCGGTCGTGGGCCCGGCCAAGGCCGCCGCGTTGCCGGCGCTCGCGCCCTACCTGCCCGACGGGCTCGCGAGCCCGCTGCGCGACTGGCTCGTGTGGGAACTCCTCGGCGTCGCCGCTGGCGCCTTCGCGTCCGCGTGGAGTGCGGGGCGGCTCGCCTGGACGGCCGAACGCGGTCCGCGCCTCACCCCTGGGCCGCGCCTCGCGGCCGCGCTCGCCGGCGGCGTCGTGATGGGGATCGGCGCAAAGTTCGCGCGCGGCTGTACGAGCGGGCAGGCGTTGTCCGGTGGTGCGCTGCTGTCGGTCGGCAGCTGGATCTTCATCGTTACCGCCTTCGCGGCGGCGTATGCCTGCGCGCCGCTGGCGCGGAGGCTGTGGCTGTGAGCGCCGCGTCCGACTCCGTCGCCGCGACGCTGGCGATCGCGTTCGCCATCGGGTGTGCGTTCGGATGGCTGCTCGAGCGCGCCGGGCTGGGCAGCGCGCGCGTCCTGGTCGGCCAGTTCTATTTCGCCAACCTCACCGTGTTCAAGGTGCTCTTCAGCGCGCTCGTCACCGCCATGCTCGGAGCGTTCTGGCTCGATCGCGCCGGCGTGCTCGACCTCGGCGCGGTGTACGTTCCCGACACCTTCGCGGTGCCGCAGGCCATCGGTGGCCTGCTCTTCGGCGGCGGGCTGCTGCTGGCCGGCCTGTGCCCGGGCACGTCGTGTGTGGCCGCGGCCACGGGCCGCGGGGACGGGCTGGCCGTGATGGCGGGGCTGCTGCTCGGCGTCCTCGCGTTCAACGTCGGGTTCGATTGGTTGGAGCAGGTGTATGCGAGCACGCCGCTCGGAACGTTGACGCTGCCCGATCTGCTGCACCTGTCCACCGGTCTCGTGGTGGCGCTGGTCGCCGGGATGGCAGTGGCGATGTTCGTCGCGGCGGAGCGGCTGATGCGGAGCCGGCAGTCGTGATCGGCCTTCACCGCACGATGGCCCTGGTCGCCCTGATCCTCGGTGGCGCGGCTGCCGCCAGCGACACGGGGACCGGGACCGTCGGTGCGCGCCGCCTCGTGGCCGATATTGCCGCAGAGCGGGACTGGACGACGGCGGTGGCACTGGCCGAACGCATCAAGGCCGGCGAGCGCCCGAGCCTCTTCGACCTGCGCGGTCAGGACGAGTTTCAGCGTTTTCACATCCCGTCGGCGGTGCCCGCCACACTCACGGGCCTGCTCGAGACGCGGTTGCCGCGGTCAACGTTCATAGTTCTGTACGGCGACGGCGTGCGCGCGGCACAGGCCTGGACGCTGCTGCGCATGCGCGGCTATCGCGACGTGTTCTACCTGCGCGAGGGGCTCTACGAATGGATTGCGCGCGTGCACGAGCCGGCGCTACCCGTGGACGCAACGCCCGCCGAACGCGCGGACTTCGATCGGCGCGCCGCGCTGAGCCGCTATTTTGGCGGTCAGCCGCGGGTCGACGTGCCGCGCGCGCAGATGCCGGCGGGCTACTGGACGGCTGGTGCCGATCTCGGCCATCGCCCCCCCGTCGCGACCGCGCTGCTAGTGGCGGCCATCCGGAGACGCGGATGCTGATGCGCGCGACGGATCGCGTGGCGGGCCTGCGCGCGCGCGAGTTCGCGCGGCTCGATCGCACCGCGACGGTGTATCTCGATTACACCGGCGCCGCCCTGTATCCGGCCTCGCTCGTCCGGCGCGACGCGCGCCGCCTGCGGGCGGCAGTCCGCGGCAATCCGCACGCCGAGAGCGGCCCCTCCTGTGCCAGCACCGCCGCCACCGAGCGGGCGCGCGCCTTGACGCTGGAGTTCTGCGGGGCGGACCCCGCGGTGTACGACGTGGTGTTCGCCGCCAACGCCAGCGGCGCGATTCGCATCCTGGCTGAGGCGTTCCCCTTCGATCGCAACTCCCGACTGGTGCTGACCGCCGACAACCACAACTCCGTCAATGGGCTGGCCTGGCCGGCGCGGCGGGCCAAGGCGCGGGCGACGCTGGTGGCGCTCGCGGGCGACCTGCGCGGGACGGACCCCGAGGCGGCGCTCGTGCGCGTGCCAGGCCCGTCGCTCTTCGCGTTTCCGGCGCAGTCGAACTTCTCCGGCGTGCGGCACCCGCTGGAGTGGGTGCGTGTCGCGCAGGCGCGCGGCTACCGCGTACTGCTCGACGCGGCCTCCTTCGCGCCGGGAGCGTGCCTCGATCTTCGGGCCGCGCCCGCCGATTTCGTGGCGCTCTCGTTCTACAAGATCTTCGGCTACCCGACCGGCATCGGCGCCTTGATTGCCCGGCGCGACGCGCTCGCGGCACTGCGGCGCCGCTACTTCGGCGGCGGCACGGTGGACTACGTGTCGATGCCGCACTGGCTTGTGCAGCGGAAGGTGGGCGCGGCGCGGTTCGAGGACGGCACCGTCAGCTTTCTCGCAATGGACGCCGTGTGCGACGGCCTGCGGTGGATGTCGCGGCTCGGAGTGGATGCCGTGGCCCGTCATGGCGCGGCGATGACCGAACGGCTGCTCGAGATGCTCCAGAGCTGTGGCGAGGCGGTCGAGGTCTACGGTCCGGACGGGATGAACGCACGGGGTGGGACCGTGGCGTTCAACGTGCGCCGCGACGGACGCCTGCTCCCGTACGAGCAGGTGGAGGCGGCGGCGCGCGCACGCGGAATCGCCATCCGCGGCGGCTGCTTCTGCAATCCTGGCGCGGCGGCGCACGCGCTCGGTCTGGACGCGGCGCGGATGCGCGCCTGCCTGCGTGGTGACTTCAGCATCCCGCGTTTCCGCGACTGCATGGGCGACGGAGCCGTTGGCGCGCTCCGCGCCTCCGTCGGGCTGGCCACCAACGACGGCGACATCCAGCGACTGGGTGCACTGATCGCGGGCGTCTCCGCCGGCCGGAGCTGAGCGCGGCCCGATCTGCTCAGCCCGCCATCTCCTCCTGCGACGGATACCCGTGCTGTTCGCGGCCGACCGTCCCCTCCTGTTCGGCGGTGGTCTTGTAGCGCTCGAATCGTCCGTCCGCCGCGACGTCGGCGAGTCGATGCCAGACACCGTCGTGCACACGGGCAGGCTCATGGCGTAGCGGAGCGCATCGCCGACGCGTTCGGCGCGGTCGAAGCCGTTGAGCTGCAGCTGGCACGCGTCGATCGCGTCGATCGGCCAGCGCCCGACCCATCCGCTCTTCGCTGGCGCCGTCTCCCACGCGTTATCCATGAAGTTCACGCCGGCGTCGATCGCTTCGTGCACGATGTGGACGGCCTCACGGATAGTGCCAACCCGTCCGATGTGATAGCCGCCGAGGCCGAGAATCGACACCTGATCCGCATGTGCACCGAACGGGCGTCTCGTGATGGGCTGCACGACTGGACGGCGCTGCAAACTCCACGCCCGGGTGCGGCATCGAACTGCGGCGCACCGTTTGCGTGCGACAGCAGTGGGAGGTCCTTGTCATGCAGAGTTTCAACCTCAAGCCGCGGTCGTTCGGATTCGTGGTCGGCACGCGCGCGGCGTTGGCCTTCGGTGTGGGATTGCTGGTGGCGGGCCGCATTCCAGAGGAGCGGCGACGGCGGATCGGTCTGGCGTTGCTCGGCCTTGGCGCGGCCACCACCGTGCCCGCCATCCGCATGCTGCGCCATAGCCGCACCCGAACACCGGTGGCCGCCAACGGCGCGTACTCCGAATTCGGCTTCGCGAAGCCGCTCTAGCCCGGGGCCGATGGTGAAAACCGATCTGGAAACGTTCTACGAGATGATCGATCGCATCGATGCGGCCATGATGACCACGCGCCGCGCCGATGGTCATCTGCAGTCGCGCCCCATGGCGACGCAGAAGCATGCGGAGGGCGCCGATCTGTGGTTCGTCACCACCATCGGCACCTCCAAACTCGACGACCTGTCGCGCGACCCGCACATCAACCTGGCGTACTACAAAGACGCCACTGGCGAGTGGGCGTCGGTGTCTGGCACGGCGGCGGTCTCGACGGATCGCGCGACGATCCGCGAGCTCTATACGCCTGAGTGGAAGCTGTGGTTTCCCGACGACGGCGAGGACCGGCGCCACGGCACGCCCGATGACCCGCGCATGGTGCTCATCGGCGTCACGATTCACGCGGCGGCGTTCCTCGAAGTGAACAAGCCGCGGCCGATCTACCTGTACGAAGCGGTGAAAGGCTGGCTGACGGGCACGCAGCCGGAGCTCGGCACTACGCACGTGCTCGAGGAGCCGCACCGTCCAACGGCCTGACGCTGTCGCCAGGCTGTTCGGCCAGGCGGGCCTGTTCGGCCAGGCGGGCCAGCTGCGACGGCGCCCAGGCCGACAGGCTCTGCCAGCCGCTCCACCGCTCCTCGCCAGCCGACGGCTGCGGATCGGGCAGCAGCGCGTTGGCGGCCTGCAGGGCGATCGCGACGGTGTTCGGCATCAGTGCCGCCGCAACCGCGCCCAGCTTGGCCGCCCAGGTGATGACGAGATCGGCGTCGCCGTGGCGGAGCGCGTCCACGATCCGCGCGGCCGCGTAGCGGCCGCTGGTCGAGAGGAGCGGCAGCGAATCGGCGATGGCGAACCAGGCGAATTCCTCCCGGTGCTGCCCTTTGAACCAGGCGTTGAACGCCGATCCCGTGCGCATCAGGCCGGGGCAGACGGTGGTGACGGCGATGTTGTGGCGCGCGATCTCGGGCGTGATGGCGCTCGACAATCCCGCGAGCGCGAACTTGCTCGCGCAGTAGGGCACCAGATGCGGCACGCCGATCTTGCCGCCCACCGACGAGATGTTCGCGATCCGTCCGCCGCCCTGGCGCTGCATGTGCGGGATGGCTGCCTGCATGGTATGCAGCGGTCCCCAGAAGTGCACGCCCATGGCCTCTTCGAAGTCGGCGAGCGAGGCGTGTTCCACCGGGCCCACGGTGATGACGCCGGCATTGTTCACCAGCACGTCGATGGCACCGTGCCGTGCGACCGTGGTTTCGACGGCACGGCGGGCGTCGGCAGGCTGCGAGACGTCGCCCGCCACGGTGGAGACGTCCAGGCCTTCCGCGCGCAGCTTCTGTTCGGCGCGGTCGAGCTCGGCCTGGTTTCGAGCCATCAACACCACGTGGGCGCCCTGACGCCCGAGCTCGCGGGCGATGAGGAGCCCCAGGCCGCGCGATCCTCCGGTGACCAGCGCGGCCACACCGTCCAGTTCGATGGCCCGGCGCGCGCGGCGGGCCTCGGCGGCCAGTGCCGCTCCCATCAACATTCCGCCGGCGGCGATGCCGGCGGCAACCAGCGCGTCTTTTCGTGTCATGCGTTTCGCACGAGCAAAGCTCGTGCCCGGCTGAAACGAAACGCCGTACAATGCCGGCCATCGTCTTCCCGGAGGAGAGCCGCATGAGCCGAACACACGTTGGGTTGGCTGCCGTCGCCGTCGTGCTCGTGGTGAGCCACGCGCCGGTTGCGCGGGCGCAGACCGAGGCGTCGAAAGCGATTTCCGCTCAGCTGGCGGCACCCGCCAAGGGCTTCGCCCCGCCGAAGACGACATGGGGCGAACCGGACCTGCAGGGCGTGTGGACGAGCGACGCCGCGCTCGGGATCCCGCGCGAACGACCGGACAAGTTCGGCACGCGCGCCATGCTCAGCGACGAGGAATTCTCCGAAGCGCAGAAGGCCGACGAGAAGCGGCGGAAGGGCGGCGAGAACGCCGTCAGCATCTTCCGCAACGACGACGCGTGGAAGACGAAGTCGTATCGCCAGACGTCGCTCGTCATCGAGCCCGAGAACGGGCGTACCCCGGCCTTTACCGCCGAAGCCCAGAAGCGCGCCGCGCCGCGCGACCGCGGCAGCTTCGGCGAGGGGCCGTTCAATACGCCTGAAGACTACACGCTCTACGACCGCTGCATCACCCGCGGTATCGTCGGCTCCGTCATGCCGGTCGTCTACGGCAACGGGAACCGCATCGTGCAGGCGCCGGGGATGGTGGTGCTGAGCTACGAGATGGTGCACGACACGCGCGTCATCTACACCGACGGGCGCCCGCACCTGACCTCCAACATCCGCCAGTACCTGGGTGACTCGCGCGGCCGCTGGGACGGCAACACTCTGGTGATCGAGACCACCAATTTCACCGACCGTACCAGCATCGGCGGCGGCAACGGCAACGGGCTGCGCCACAGCGCCGACCTGAAGATCACCGAGCGCATCACTCGAGTGGACAACGACGAGCTGCGCTACGAAGTGCACGTGGACGACCCGAAAACGTACACGAAGCCGTTCACGATCTCGCTGCCGCTGTCGTCGCCGCCCGGCTACGAGCTGCTGCCGTACGAGTGCCACGAGGGCAACTACATGCTCCCGCACTCGCTGAGCGCCGAGCGCGAGGAAGACGCCGCCATCGCCGCGGATTTGAAGAAGGGGATCGTTCGGAAGCGCAAGAGCATCCAGCAGAACCTGGACGCCGGGGCGCGGCCGATTCCGGGCCGCACCAATCCGAACGACGACATCGACGGCAACTAGCCCACGAACGTAGAGGCGGACCTCAAAGAGGTCCGCCTCTACGTACTACCGAGGACCGAAGGCGCGAATCCGGAACTCGGACCCAGGCTCGAGGTTCAGATCGTCGCGTCCCTGGACGATCACCGAGCCCGCACCCGCCGCGCCGCCGATCGCCGCGCCGATGGCTGCGCCCTTGCCGCCGCCGGTCACCGCGCCAAGCACCGCACCGATCGCCGCGCCGATACCGGTCCGGGTGGCGGTCTTCGACGTCTGGCTCTCATCCTCGCCCACGTTGGTGTTCTCTACGTGCAGGGTGTCGCCGTCAGGCGTCCGCACACCGAGGATGGCGCCGTCGAAATCCGACGTCCGCCCGTTGCGGAAGCGGATGCGCTCGAAATCGAACGTCAGGTCCGCGCGTCCGGCGACGCGGCCCGAACGGTCGACGCCCAGCAGCCGGCCGTCGATCCGCGCGCCCTGGAACTGCCCGGGCGACACGACGGTGAGCGTGAACGGATCTTCGGCTCGCGCGTCGCGCGTGGTCAGCCGGTTGTCGAGCGTGGCCACGATCTCGGTGCCGTCGGGCACATAGTCGGTTGCCACGTCACCACGGATGCCCGCGGTGTCCCGCGGCCGCCCGTAGCGTTCGTTCGTGTTTCCATAGCGTTCGTTCGTGTTGCGGGAACGATAGGTCGAGTACATGTCGAGGCGCGCCTCGGCCGACACGCGGTCGTAGACGCTGCGCGACACGACCGGCCGGGTCAGCCCCTCGTCATTGACGCGGCGCGTGACCCGCAGGCTGCGGCCGCCGTTGATCGACTCGAACGTGAGCTGGTAGTCCAGCGACCGATCGCCGCTGGAGTTGATCTCCAGCCGATCGCCAAACAGGGTCGCGACGGTGCTCATCGAGCGCCCGTTCGGCATCGTCTCAACCTGCGCCTGCCCGTTGGCTTCGAACGTCACCTGATCCGCATTGCTCGAGACCATGGTGATGCTCCGCCCGCGGCGCTCGATCGCGAGCTCCTCGGGCGCGTCGAGCCGGCGCATGATCTGATTGCGCAGCCGCGGCCGATCGCGGCCGGGCAGCGAGCGCGTCACCTCGTCGGCGATTCGAGACGAGTTGTCGCTGAGCGTCGTGTTCAGCTGGTAGGTCCCGGTGAGATTCGAGCGCCCGCGACCGCGGCCGAAGCCTTGTGCCGACGCCTGATTCACGCTGTCGCCGGCCACGAGACACGCGGCTACTACGGCAGCGAGAAAAGCAGTGCGGTTTCTCCGCACGAGAACTGCGAGGTTGGTCATATACGTCCTCCGCGAGTCACTGGTGCAACAAGCGCGCCGAGGCAGCGCAGCCTGAGAAGTGCCGCGATATGAGCGTTTAGCGGTAATGAAGCGAACCTCGTCCCCAGACGAGGCCAGCACGGCCGTGCAACGGTTGCGGAGCGGTGTGTAGCTCGGTCGCCGCGCGGTTCAGGGGAACATCATCAAAAACCGCGTGCCATCGGCAGAGACATCCCACAAGCGCCGCCCGGTCGCTTGGAGGAATCCCGAGATCGGCAGCGCCACCGGGCGTACCGACACCGCAGGCCCCGTGGTGATCGCGACCACGTAGAGCGTCGCTTCCTTGTCGTAGAAGATCTCGCGCCCGTCAGGTGACCACACGGGGCGTTCGCCGCCGGCGTCGGTCACGCGCGTGCGCGCGCCGGTGCGCGGGAACGGCTCGACGTAGATCTCGAAGCGCCCGGTCTCGTTGGACTGGTAGGCGATCCATCTGCCGTCGGGTGAGAACCGGCTGCTCATCTGGGCCGATGTCGGCTCGACGATGATCGGTCGCTGCGATCGGTCGCCCGGCGCGAAGGCCCAGATGTCGTAGTCGGAGGTGCCGGTGAGGGTGATGTAGCTGACGAGGCCGAGCGCGGTGGACCACGACTCGGGCGCCCGCGCCGTCTCGGCGATGCGCTCGGGCTCGCCGCTGCCGTCGGCGGCCTGCCAGTACAACTGGAATCCGTTGGCGCCGGCAAACAGCAGGCGCGTACCGTCGGGCGACCACATCGGGAAACGTCCGGTCGCGAGACGCCGCGGCGCGGCGAGGTTGGCGAGCTCCGCAATCCACACCGAGCCGTCGCCGGTGTCGAACGCCACCCGCCGTCCGTCGGGGGAAAGGCGCGGCGCGAACGTGCCCGGCGGCAGCGGCCCGATGGGCGTGCGGACGCCCTGGCGATCGACCCAGGTGAGCGTGAAGGAAACCGGCCCGCGTTGCGCGGTGGCGGCCGCGGCGACCGAAATAGCGATGCCGATCGCCGCGACACCTGTTCGTAGCATGGCCACGCCTCCAGTTGACGTGGCTTTAGACTCCGATCCGCGTATTTAGTTGCCGCGCCCGGGTCCGCCGGCGCGCGGGGCCGGCGGCGGCAGTGTGCCGCCTTCGGCCAGCGTCTTCATGTTCTGCAACGCCCTGGTGAACGTGGTCACGCGTCGCGCACGGTCAGCGGCTCTTGCGGCGTCGTCGGCCAGCATCGAGTTGTCGAACATGAGCGTGTAAACCAGCTTCGACGTGGTGGCTGTGACCGGGCGCGCTTCGAGCGTGCCGTGATAGAGGTCATAGGGACGGCCAGCGCGCACGGGCTGAGTGTAGGTGTACGAGAGTTCGGTTTTGCCGACGAGCACTTCGTTGGCCACCGACCGCACCGCGCCGAACTCGCCGTCCTTGCCCTGCGTGATCGTGCACGGGATCTGGAACCACTCGCCGATGTCGCAGTACTTCCCGATGCGCTTCCACACATCGGCCGCGGGGCGGTTGACGTCGATTTCCAGCGGAATCGACACGTAGGTCGGCTTGGCCACGACCGTTGCGTCGGCAGGTGGCGCTGCGGCCGGCGCCGCCGGCGGGTTTTGCGCCCATGCCGTTGGCGCGGTCAGGCAGGTGAGCACGAGGGCGCGCGCGGCGGCGCTCCAGACACGGGACATGGTCATGAGCTCTCTCCGAATTAAGGGTGGGAGAGATTCTCTACCAAAACCTCCGCGCAGGATCAGCCGGCGCGCGCTTACTGGTCGCGTAAGACGAGCATCGGATCGACGCGAGCAGCGCGGACCGCCGGGACCGCGCATGCCACTGCGGACACGGCGGCGAGCAGGCCGGCCACCAGGGCGAACGTCAGCGGATCGGCCGCGCCCACGCCGTAGAGCAGCGCGTTCAGGGGGCGCGTGACCGACCACGCCAGCACAGCACCAAGGCCCAGGCCGGCGCCGGTCAGCCCGACGCCGCGCGACAGCACCATCCGCACCACGGTACGCCACGTGGCGCCGAGCGCGATGCGAATGCCAATCTCCCGGGCCCGCGCCGACACGGTTTGCGCCAGCAGCCCATAGAGACCGAGCACCGCGATGGCGAGCGCCAGCGCCCCGAACACGACCAGCAGCGTCGTCTGCTGACGGCGATCGGCAACGGTGAGACCAATCACTTCCCGCATCGATCGGATCAAGCGGACCGGCTGGTCGGGATCGACACCACGAACGATCCGTTCGACCGACGGCGCATGACCGAGCGGGTCGCCGTCGACGCGCACGATCAGATTGATGGTCGGAAAAAAGCGTGGCGCTTGTGCCTGCGCCAGATAGACAGCGGGCTTCGACTCCAGCTGGTATCCACGCTCGAGGACGTCTTTCACGACGCCGACCACGGAGAACCACGGTTCGGCCGGGTCGAACCGGATCCGTCGGCGGAGCGCCGATTGTCCGGGCATGAATCGCCTGACGAGCGTTTCGTTGACGACCACGGCGCGAGGCGCGTCGGCGCCGTCGCGCGCGTCGAGCAGGCGCCCCTCGACCGGCCTCACTCGAAGCGTGTGCAGATAGTCGGACGTCCCTACGCGGTACAGCACGTCCGGCACGTCTCCAGGCAGGGGCTGACGTCCCTCGACGCTCAATAGCCGGGTGTTGCCGGTTGACTGAAATGGAAGCGATGAGCCAAACGCTGCCCCCCGCACGCCGGGCAGTGCGCCGATGCCGGCGATGATGCGCTGGTAGAACACCGGCCGTTGGCTCGGGTCCGCGTACTTCGGCATCAGCGGCGCCTGCATCGTCAGCAGGTTGTTTGCGTCGAATCCGAGCTCGACGGCGTTCAGGTTGGCGAGCGTCCGCAGCATCAGCCCCGCCGCCACGAGCAGCACCAGGGTGGCCGCCACTTGCAGCACGACCAGGCCGTCGCGGAACGCGCGGCTCTGTCCGCCGGCAGCGCCGCGCGCGTGCTGCTGCAGCACCTCCGCGGTGGACGCGTGCGCCGATTGCAGCGCCGGCCCCAGGCTGAACAGCAGGCCGGTGGCGATCGAGAGCGCGCCGGCAAACGCCAGCAGGCGCCAATCCAAAAGCGACACCGTGAATGCCTGCAGTCCAACGGGTACGATCCGCTCGACGAACGTCGTGGTCAGCAGCGGGATCGCCAGGCCCAGCACGCCGCCGGCGCCCGACAGGCACAGGGCCTCGACGAGCACCTGCCGCGCCAGCCGGCCACGCGTGGCCCCGAGCGAGAGCCGCACCGCGTACTCGCCGCGGCGCACCGACGCGCGGGCCAGGAGCAGGCTGGCGAGGTTGGCGCAGGCGATGAGGACGATGACGGCCGCCGCCGTCATCAGGGCAATCACCTGCACTCTGGTGTTGCCGAGCACCTGTTCGCGGATCGGGACGACCACGGCGCCGTGATCACGCTCATCCGGATACTGCTCGCCAAGGCGTTTCGCAATCGCCCGCATCTCCGAGTCCGCCGTCTCGACGGACACAGCCGGTTTCAGGCGGGCGACCACGCTCAGGAAGTGGTTACCCCGCACGGCGGCCTGCTCGGGCGTGAACTGCATCGGGACCCAGTAGTCGATCTGGCGGTCGATGAACACGAACGACGGCGGGGCGACGCCGACCACCTCGTGCTTGACGTCGCCGACGCGCTCGACGCTCATCGAAATCGTGCGGCCGACGATGCCCGGATTACCGCCGTAGCGGCGCTGCCAGAGAGTGTGGCTGATCACCACGACCCGCGCGCCGCTGGTGTCGTCCGCCGCGGTGAAGGCGCGGCCGAGCGCCGGTTGGACCCCCAGCACGGAGAAGAAGTTGGCCGTCACGCGCCGCCCGAGCACCACCTCTGGCGCACCATCGCCGGTGAGGTTCGCGAACGCGAACCCGGTGGCCGCCATGTCGGTAAACGACCGGCTCATCGCGCGCCAATCCCGGTAGTTCGCAGGGGCGGGCGTGCCTCGGGGGAAACCCGCCGCGGTCTGATCTTCCCAGACCATCACGACCTGGTCCGGATGCTGGTACGGCAGCGGCCGGAGCAGCGCCGTCCGCACGAGCGAGAAGATGGTGGTGTTGGCGCCAAGGCCGAGCGCCAGCGTGCCGATGGCGGCGACCGTGAACACCGGCGTCTTGCGCAGCACGCGGACGGCGTACCGCAGATCGGTTACGAGATCCAGGCCGCCGAGCCACCGGGCGGTCATCGGTCTACTCGACCGCGCCGACCGACCGCAGATATCTGACCACCGCCGTGTGGCCGCCTCTGACCGCCATGTTCAGCGGGGTTCGCCACGCGCCCCGCTGATCGGGCCATTCCCGTTCGACCCAGACGCGCGCGTTCACGTTGGCGCCGCGGCCGACCAGCAGCCGGACGATGTCGAGTGCGCCAGCGCCGCTGGCGCTGATGAGCGCGTTCTCGTCGCCGGGCACTACCTCCTCGATGAGGGCGCCACGGTCCAGCAGCACGGTGACGATGTCGAGGTGACCCGAACGGGCCGCCATGATGAGCGCGTTGCCATCGCCTTCGACGCCGGCGTTCACGTCGGCGCCGCGGTCGAGCAGCTGGGTGACGAGATCGAGATGGCCATGACTGGCCGCCATGGTCAGCGCGTTGCCGTCGCCGGGAACGCCGATGTTGGGGTCGGCCCCGCGATCCAGCAGCAGGCTGACCAGGCCGCGGTGGCCCTGACGTGCGGCGACGAGGAGCGCCGTCCCGTCGCCACGGACCACGGTATTGACGTCGACACCCTCATTGAGCAGATCGGTGACCTCGTTGATGTCGCCTTTCTGCGCGGCCTCGACAAGTGCCTCGTGCAGCGCTCGAGTCAACACGCGCTCGCCGACGTCGTTGGCAACGGCGCGGCGGCCTCCGCTATTCGCGCGCTGATCTGGAACCGCCCCCACACGCACGGGTGCGAGGGCCAGAACGAAGATGCCCGCGGCGGCCACCGTTGCCGCCACCAGCGACGCGCCGGCGCGGCCGCGCAGCTGCGTGCGATCGAGCACGGCCCTGACGCGCACCGAGAGGTCGCTGCGATTGGCCATCGACAGCACCGGCTGTGCCTGGCTGCGCGCCAGCCGCTCGGCCAGCGTCACCAACTGCTCGGCGTAGTCGGCCTGTTCCGCCCGGTTGACCACGGCGTCGTCGCAGGCGCGCTCGCTCTCGAGACCGAGCTGGCGCCACGCGATCCAGACGAGGGGATGAAACCAGTAGCCGGCGCAGATCGCGCGCGCCGCCAGCTGCATCGGCCAATCGCCCCGGCGGACGTGTTCGAGCTCGTGGACGAACGCCCGCTGCAGATCGGACTGGCTCCAATCGCGGGCGTCCATGGGAAGCACGATGGTCGGCCGGCGCCACCCGCAGGTGACTGGTGCCGGCACATCCTCGTGCAGGATGATCGTCAACGGCCGGCCGATGCCCGACTCGCGGGCCAGCGCCTCCGCTGCCGTCTGTCCGGCAAGCCACGGGATGCCGCCGCGGCGGACCGCCCGCACCTGCCGGAGCGCGTTGGCTAGCAACGCGAGCAGCAGCACGGCTCCGCCAGCCCACAGTAGTCGGAGCGCCGCCGGAATCGACATCCCGGTTGAGGCCTCCCACGCGCCTCGTGCGCCGGCGAGCGATCTGGCTGCGGATGAGGCAAGGCCTTCGGGTCTTGCCGGAGCTTGGGCCTGAGCCTGGGCGAACGCTCGTGCGCCCGCCGTCGCCGCCGCGGGCTTGGCAGCCCCAGGGAGCTGGATGGCTACCACGAGCTCTGGCCCCAGTGCCGCCGCCAGCGGCAAGGCGATCAGCGCGCCAAGCGTCGAGGCGAGCAGCAGGTGCCGGACGGACGCCCGGGCGCGTGCCGCCAGCTGGGTGGCGAGCAGGCCGAGGAGCAGTACGACCGTGACCTTCAACAGGATGTCGAGCTCAGGCGTCATGACTTCTTCTTCCTTTCAGCGCGGGCCCGCTCGATTTCGTCGCGCAGGCCGTTCAGTTCCTCGTCAGTCCAGGTCTCCTGCCGCAGCAGCGAGGTGACGAGCTCCCCGAACGAGCCGCCGAAGAACGTGCGGGCGTGCTGTTTGAGGGCGCTGCGCCGCGCGGCGGCGGGCGAGGTGGTGGGCGTGTAGACGTAGCGGAGCCCTTCCTCGTGATGGCGGATGGTGCCCTTCGCTTCGAGGCGCGCCAGCATCGTCCGGACGGCGGAGTAGCTGGGTGCGTCGGTCAGGCGTTCGCGAATCTCCTCGGCCGCCGCCTGGCCCAGCCCGAAGAGGATGTCCATGATTTCGCGCTCGCGGCGCGTCAGTTTGTGCGGTTGCGTCGGCATCCCGTCCTCGCAACGCGGGTCTCGACCCCGCGGCATCTGCGTGTGCGACAGGCGTAGCCTAATGCTACAACTGTGGCATGTCAACATGGACGGAGCCGCCGCCAGAAACGTTGCCTGGCCTCACCGCTCAGGGCTTGCGGCTGAAGAGATCGAGCTGGCCCTTTGGTGGGCGCTGGTGCGCGTCGCGGCGATCGTCGAAGACGCTGCGGCCGCCGTGCGAGCGGGAAATGGCGCGCTCGTGGCGGATGGTGGCGGCCACGTCGGCCATGGGGTGCCGCCCGTGCTCGATGGCGCGGGTGAAGGCGTCGAGCCGCTTGAACCCATCGAGCTTTTCGGTCTGCCCCACGGCGGCGGCGTCGAGCGCGCGCCGGAGGACGCTGATCGATTCGTCGTACACCTGCAGTGGCACCGGGAACGGATGGCCGTCCTTGCCCCCGTGCGCGAACGAGAAGCGGGCCGGGTCGTCGAACCGGGCGGGCGCGCCGTGCACGACCTCGGCGACCAGCGCCAGCGACTGCAGCGTCCTCGGTCCCAGCTGCTCGAGGAGCAGGAACGAGGCGAAGTCGCGCAGCTCGCGCTCGTGCGCCAGCGCCAGCACCGACCCGAGGCGCCGCTCGTGGACGTCGCGCGCGCGGACGTCGTGGCGGGTGGGCATCTCGAGGCGCCGCACCTCGGCCAGCGTCCGTGCGGGGTCCTCGCGCGTGATCGCGAGCAGCGCCTCCTGGGCCGGCCGGGCGCGCCCATCGACCAGGTTGCGAATGGTGCCAGACGGCTCGCCCACGATCGCCGCGTGCGGATCGGAGACGAAGTCGCGCACGGTGGGGGAGTGCCAGTGGTAGCGGCGCGCCAGCCCGCTGGCTTCGTTCATACCCTGCTGCACGACCGCCCATTCGCCGTCGGCGGTCAGAACGAAGGAGTGCAGATAGATCTGAAAGCCGTCGTCCACGGCGTTGTTGTCGATGCGGGCGGTCAGGCGGCTGGTTCGCACCAGCGCCTCGCCGTCGAGGCCGACACGGTCGCCAAGGGTGCGCAGCTCCTCGGGGGTCCGGCGCGACTGCCGTCCGCGCCCACCGCACACGAAGATACCGAGTTCCTGCGCCCGCGGGGTGAGCCCGCGCTTGAGCGCGCTCATGACCGACGTCGTGATGCCGGAGGAGTGCCAGTCCATGCCCATCAAGGCGCCGAAGGACTGGAACCAGAACGGGTGGGCGAGGCGCCGCAGCAGCTCCTCGCGTCCGTAGTGGAGGACGATCGCCTCCGCGACGACGCGGCCGAGCCGACTCATCCGCTCGGCGAGCCAAGCCGGGACGCGGCCGCCGTGGAGCGGAAGATCGGCGCTGCCCGTCGGTCGCGCCATGCCGAGTCGGAGCTTATGCGGCGATCCCCGGGTTGTCACTCCTCGCACCGG
>DASYRM010000010.1:0-18145 GCA_036004405.1 Vicinamibacterales bacterium | reverse complement strand
GCTGCGCTGGCTGCCCCGGCTGACCCCGGACGGCGTCGCGTGGCTGGTCGTGGCGAAGAACCTGGGCGGCGACTCGCTGCAGCGGTGGCTGGCCGAGCGCGGGTTCCGGGTCGAGCGGCACGCCAGCCACAAGGGCTTCCGGATCTTCAGCGTGCGAAAACCGGGCGACGGCGGTACCGATGCCGCGCAGAATCTTTGAACTGTGGGATACGTCGACGTCGCCGGGGTAGGGCACACGCTGCCGGACGGCCGGGAGCTGTTCAGCGAGGTGTCGTTCCGGGTCGGCGAAGGCGCGAAGGTGGCGCTCGTCGGGCCGAACGGCGCCGGCAAGACCACGCTGCTCCGGATGGTCGCGGGGGCCCTGGCGCCCGATGACGGCACGGTGACCATCGGCGCCAGCGTGAAGATGGGCTACTTCGCGCAGCAGGCGCTCGACCTGCTCGACCCGGACCTCACCATCGAAGAGCAGCTGCAGAAGGACTTCCCGCACGAGTCGATCGGCGTGCTGCGCAACCTGGCCGGCGCCTTCCAGTTTTCGGGCGACGACACCGACAAGAAGATCCGGTCGCTCTCAGGCGGCGAGAAGACGCGCCTGGTGATTGCACGCATGCTCCTCGATCCCCCCAACGTGCTGGTGCTCGACGAGCCGACCAACCACCTGGATCTGTTCACGAAGGAGATGCTCATCGAGGCGCTCAAGGACTACGAAGGCACCATGCTCTTCGTGTCGCACGACCGCGCCTTCCTCCGCGCGCTCAGCAACCGCGTGCTCGAATTGGGCGGGGAGACCGGGCTCGACAAGGAACCGCACCTCTATCCCGGCTCCTACGTCGAGTACGTGCAGCGCACCGGCCACGAAGCGCCGGGCGTGCATTCCTAAACTGTCGTGGGAGCCGCCTTCCGTCGTGGGGGCGCCTTCCGTCGTGGGGGCGCCTTCTGTCGTGGGGGCCGCCTTCTGTCGTGGGGGCCGCCTTCAGGCGGCCCGTTCGTAGAGGCACATCTTTCATAGGGGCACATCTTTAGCTGTACCCGATCCGCATCTCCGCCACGGCGTGATTGGGAGGCAGCGGCCGGAGCCGGGCACCGCGGGTGTCAGAACTGCGGGCAAGAGGAGGTTAGGCCCTCTTGAACTCAGCGCCGCCGTGCCCGGCTCCGGCCGTTCGTCTTCAGTAGAACGCGGCTGGCGCGCGTCGCGCGTTAAGGTTTGTAAAGGGCGCTCACGCCGCCGACGCCGCGGGGAATGTCAGCGTCACGCGCAGCCCGGGATGGGCGTTCTCGGCGACGAGCCGGCCGTGATGCAGTTGCACGGCGCGCTGCGCGATCGACAAGCCCAGGCCGACGCCGCCGTCCGGCGAGTAGTCGCGGGCGTCCTCGACGCGAAAGAACGGCTGCGCCAGCTGCGAGAGCAATTCGTCGGGCACGCCCGTGCCGGCGTCGCGCACGCTGATGGTCAGCCCGGCCGGTCCATCCTCGGCCCGCAATTCGACGTCCGTGTGGCTGGGTGCGTAGCGAATGGCATTGCGCACGATGTTCTCGACCGCTCGCCGCAGCAGCTCGGGATCGCCCGACAGTGTGCGTTCGGCGCTGTCGTCCACGACCAGACGGCACCCGCGGGCCTCGGCTTCGAGCTGACACGCCTGGGCGACGTCGTGCAGCACTTCGCCCACCCGCACCGGTTCCGATCGGCGGCGCGAGGGGTCACCTTCCACACGCGTGACCTCCAAAAGCGACCCAACCAGCTCGGTGAGGCGGTTGACCTCCTTCTGGAGCCGTTCCGCCGCTGCATCCCGATCGGCGGCGGTGCGCCCGAGCTCGATGGCGATGTTCAGTCGCGCCAGCGGCGACCGCAGCTCGTGCGAGATGTCCTGCAGCAACCGTCGCTCCGCCGTCAGCAGCGTCTCAATCCGGCCTGCCATCTGATTGAACGCGTCGCCCAGGTGGCCAATCTCGTCGCGGCGCCGTGTCACCACCCGCGTGCCGAGCTCCCCCCGTCCGAAGCGATCGACGGCCGCCGAGATGGCTCGCAGCGGCGTGACGATGTCCATCGTCAGCAGCCAGCCGAGCAGGCCCACCGCGGCGAGAATCACCGCAAAGTACGGCGCGAACGACCACGCCTCGAGCGGTGGCTTGGCCACGATGACCAGGCGATCGCGTCCGTCGGCGGACGGCTCGACGACGATGATCTTGTCGCCGAGGCGAGGAGGTCCGAACCAGGGTCGCGGCGCATGCAGCAGAGCGCTGCGATCCTCGCCGGTCACGAGGTCGATACCGCGGCTGTCGGTCAGGTACTGCGTCGCGCCGAGTGAGCGATTGGCGCGATCGAGATAGGCCGCGGCGGATGCCTGGCCGCCGCGTGCGAGCGCGTCGCGTACTTCCGCGATCTGCTGTGCCTGGAAGTGATGGATCAGGCGCTCGTTGACGGGGCCGACCAGCGTGACGAGCGCCGCCACGAAGACCACCAGCGACACGAGGATCGTCGCGAGCGACGCCAACAGAATTCTCAGCAGCAGGGATCGCATGTGTCTCAAGGCTCGACGGAACACAGATACCCCACACCACGGACGGTGCGGATGACCGTGCCCACTGCGGCCGACGGCGTCGAGGCCGCCTCGATCTTCCGCCGCAGGTGGCTGACGTGGACGTCGAGCGAGCGCTCGAAGGGGGTGGCTTCTCGCTGATACAACACGGCGGCCAGCTCGTCGCGTGAGACGACCCGCCCGGCAGCGCGCGCGAGCACGTCGAGCACCGCAAACTCGGTGGGGGTCAGGCCGAGCGCGGCGCCATTCCAGAAGCCCTCCCGCGCCTGCGCGTCGAGCGTGAGCGCGCCGATCTGCGTCGTACTGCCGGCGGACGCGGGTGTGCCGGCCGTGCGGCGCAGGATCGCGCGCACGCGACCGAGCAGTTCAGCGGCCGCAAACGGCTTCACGAGGTAGTCGTCAACCCCGTCGCCGAAGCCGCGCACGCGATCGTGCTCCTCGGACCGCGCGGTCAGCATGATGACGGGCAGGTTGGAGCGGAGCCGCAGCTGGCGCAGCACCTCGAAGCCCTCGAGGACGGGCAGCATCACGTCGAGGATCACGAGCTGGTACTCGCCTTCGAGCGCGCTGCGCAATCCCGCCGCGCCGTCGTGCACCGCCGACACGCAGTAGCCGTGGCCGCCGAGATACTCGGACACGAGCGCGCAGAGCTCGACGTCGTCATCCACCATCAGGACGGCCGTCGCGGGCATGACATCTACGGTACCGCAGGGGGCCGACTCCGGCGTCCGCCGGCGGCCACCTTTACAAACCTTAACGTGATCGCGGGTGGATTCTCCCTCCTAATGGAGAACAGCGGCGGCGTCGGGCGCGTCTCAGCTAGCGAGGTCATGAATCAATCACTGGATACGAAGGACATACAGGCGCGGCTGGGGCTGTCGTCACGCGGCCGCGCCCGGCGCGCCGGTCGCTGGCTCGTGGCCCTGCTGGTGCTCGCGGCGATCGGCGCCGGGGCGTGGCGCCTCCGCGCGTCGCGTGTGTCGCCTCCGCCGCAGTACCGCACCGAAGCGGTGGAAGCGGGCACTCTCACCGTCACGGTGACGGCGACCGGCGAGCTGAAGGCGCTCACCCAGGTCAACATCGGCACCGAGATCTCGGGCATCGTCGAATCGGTCGCGGTCGACTACAACACGCCCGTGCGCATCGGGCAGGTGCTCGCGCGGGTCAACACCGAGAAGCTCGAGGCGCAGGCGGCGCAGGCGCGCGCGGGGCTGCAGTCGGCCGAGGCCAAGCGGCTGCTGTCGCAGGCCACGCTGGCCGAAGCCCAGGCGGAGCTCGCCAAGCTGCAGCACGTGCGCGAGTTGAGCGGCGGCCGCGTGCCGTCGCGCCAGGAGCTCGACTCGCAGGAAGCGTCGGTCAAGCGCGCGCAGGCCGACGAAGCGAGCTCCGCCGCACAGGTCGTGCAGTCGCAGGCCAGCCTCGCCGCGATCGAGACCGACATCCGCAAGGCGGTCATCAAGTCTCCCATCAACGGCATCGTGCTCGACCGCCAGGTCGATCCCGGCCAGACCGTCGCCGCGTCGTTTCAGACGCCGACGCTCTTCACGCTCGCCGAAGACCTCACGAAGATGCGGCTGATCATCGACGTGGACGAGGCGGACATCGGCAACGTCCGAGTCGGGCAGGCCGCGCGCTTCCGTGTCGATGCCTACCCCGATCGCGCGTTCGAATCGCGGGTGCAGGAGGTGCGGAGCACGCCCAAGACCTCGAACGGCGTCGTCACCTATCAAACGGTGCTGTCGGTGGACAACGCGGGGCGACTGCTGCAGCCGGGGATGACCGCCACGGCGGAGATCACCGTCACGCAGGTGGCAGATGCCCTGCTGGTCCCGAACGCCGCGCTGCGGTTCACGCCGCCGGCGGCGCAGCAGGCGAGCGGCGGATTCCGCTTCCTGCCGCGGCCGCCGGGCTCGCAGCGGCGCGATCGAACGAACGAGGACGCGCCGCCGCACGTGTGGACCGAAGCCGGCACCGAGCTGAAGGCGGTCGAGGTGACGCTTGGCCCCACGGACGGCAAAGTGACGGTGCTGCGCAGCGGCGGTCTGGCGCCGGGTACGCCGGTGATCGTCGACCTCGCCCCGACGAACCAATGAGCGCGCCGATCATCGAGTTCGACAAGGTCGTCCGCACCTACGGCAAGGGGCACGCCGAGGTGCACGCGCTCGCGGGCGTCGATTTGCAAGTGCACCAGGGTGAGTTCGTGGCCGTCATGGGGCCGAGCGGATCGGGGAAGTCCACGGCGATGAACATCCTCGGCTGCCTCGACACGCCGACGGCCGGCGCCTACCGGTTCCGCGGCGTCGACGTCGGCTCGATCACGCGCCAGCAGCGGGCACTGCTGCGCCGCTACTACCTCGGGTTCGTCTTTCAGGGCTTCAATCTGCTCAACCGCACCTCCGCGCTGGAGAACGTCGAGCTGCCGCTGGTGTATCGCGGCATGCCGGCCGGCGAGCGACGCCGCCGGGCGCGCGAGGCGCTGGCCGCGGTCGGACTGACCGGTTGGGAGACGCACACGCCCGGCGAGCTCTCGGGCGGGCAGATGCAGCGCGTGGCGATTGCCCGCGCGATCGTCGCCGAACCGTCGGTGCTGTTCGCCGACGAGCCCACCGGCAATCTGGACACCGCTCGCAGCGTCGAGATCATGGAGCTGCTCGTCAGCTTCAACCGCGAGCGCGGCATCACGGTGCTGATGGTGACGCACGAACCGGACATGGCCGCCTACGCCAGGCGGACCATCCGCTTCCGCGACGGCCACGTCGAGAGTGACGAGCGCCGCGCCGAGGTGCACTGATGCTCTTCAACGCCGTCGTCCTCGCGCTGCGCGAAATCCGCCGGAACGTCCTGCGGTCGTCGCTCACCGCGCTCGGCATCATCATCGGCGTGGCCTCGGTGATCATCATGGTGACGCTCGGCAACGGCGCCACGGCGCAGGTAACCGCCGACATCGCCAACATGGGCAGCAATATGTTGAGCGTCATGCCGGGGCAGCGCGTCGGCCCTGGCGGCGCCTCCGGCAGCGCCAAGCCGTTCCGCCGGCAGGACGTCGATGCACTGGGGCGCGACGTGCCGTCGATTACCGCCGTGGCTCCCGTCTCCACCCTCGGACTCAGCGTGATCAGCGGCGCCAAGAACCGATCGACGACGATCACGGGCACGACCAACGAGTATTTCGAGTCCGGCAACTGGAAGCTCTCCGGCGGCCGCTGGTTCTCGGACAGTGAGCTGCGATCGGGCGCGGCCGTCTGCATCATCGGCCAGACCACACGGGCGGAACTCCTGGGCAACGGGGCTGCCCTCGGCAGCCGCCTGCGCCTGCGGTCCCTGTCGTGCACGGTGATTGGCGTGCTCGAGTCGAAGGGCAAGAGCAACTTCGGGCAGGACCGCGACGACACGGTCGTCATCCCCATCCGCACGATGCAGCGGCGGCTCACCGGCAACGACGACATCCACCAGGTGCAGCTCTCGGTGCGCACGAGCGCCTCCAGTGAGAAGGCGCAGCAGGATATCTATCGTCTGATGCGCGAGCGGCGGCACATCGCGCGCGACGCCGACGACGACTTCAGCATCATGGACCAGCAGGAGATCGCCAACACGATCTCGGGCACGACGCGGACGCTGACGGCGCTGCTGGCCGCCGTTGCCGCCATCAGCCTGCTGGTCGGCGGCATCGGCATCATGAACATCATGCTCGTGTCGGTCACGGAACGGACGCGGGAGATCGGTATCCGCCTGGCGATCGGCGCCTTCGAGCGGGACGTCCTGACGCAGTTCCTGATCGAAGCCGTCGTGCTGTCGGTGTTCGGTGGGGCCGTCGGCATCACGCTCGCCCTCACCGCCTCGTTCGCGGTGGCACGGGCGCTCGGCCTGCCGTTCGCGCTCGACTACGGCATCGTTGCGCTCGCGTTCGCCTTTTCGGCCGCCGTCGGCGTGGTGTTCGGGTTCTTTCCGGCCCGGCGCGCTGCCAGCCTCAATCCCATCGATGCGCTGCGTCATGAGTGAGCGCGCCGTTCGGGCCGCGGTCGTGGTGGCGGTGCTCCTCGCGGGCGGCGCCGCGGCCGGCTGCGGCGTCAGGCGGGCGTACATGCCCCCGACCCCCAGGGTGCCGTCGGCCTGGGACAGCCGGGCGCCGGGTCCGGTCGCGGGCGACGAGACCGTGCTGGCCGCGTGGTGGGGCGCGTTTGACGATCCACAGCTCACCTCGCTGATGATGCGCGCGGTGGCCGGCAACCTCGACGTGCGGACAGCCGTGGCACGCGTGCGGGAAGCGCGCGCCAGCGCGCGCGCCGCCCGAGGGCCACTCGCACCGGCGGTGGACGCGTCGGGGTCCGCCCGCGCCAGTGGCACCGGCAGCGCGGCGGGATTCGGCGGCACGTCGCAGTCCTACTCGCTGGGGCTGGACGCCAGCTGGGAGCTCGACGTGTTCGGCGGCCTCCGCAGCAGCGCGGATGCCGCCGCCGCGACGGCCGACGCGCGCGCCGCCGATCTGCAGGACGTGCTGGTCAGCCTGACCGCGGAGGTGGTGCTCGACTACATCGACGTGCGATCCGGGCAGCAGCGCGTCGAGATTGCGCGCTCCAACGTCGCCCTGCAGGAGCAGACGCTGGAGCTCACCAGGCTCCGGCAGCAGGCGGGCCTTGGAACCGAGCTGGAAGTGCAGCAGGCCTTGTCGAACGTCGAGAACACGCGGGCGCAGATCGCCTCGCTGGAAGGGCAGGTCCTGCGGTCGGTTCACGCCCTCTCCGTGCTGCTCGGACAGGCGCCTGGGGCGTTGGCGGAGGAGTTGTCCGCGCCCGGTCCGATCCCGTCGGCCCCGCTCAGCGTGGCCGTGGGGGTGCCCGCCGATGCAATTCGCCGCCGGCCCGACGTGCGCAGCGCCGAACGTCAACTGGCCGCGCAGGCGTCGCAAGTGAACGTGGCGCGCGCGGACCTCTATCCGAGCTTCAGGCTGGTGGGATCGATCGGGCTGGAATCGCTGTCGATCGCCAAGCTGCTGCTGCCCGGCGCCGGGTCCTGGAGCGCGAGCCCGTCGGCTAGTACGCGGCTGTTCAACCGCCGGCAGCTACGCGAGAACTTCGTGGTGCAAGGCGAGCGCGAGACGCAGGCGGCGGTCGCCTACGAGTCGCGCGTCCTCGGCGCGCTCCAGGATGTGGAGGATTCGCTCACGTCGCTGGCCCAGGAGGACGTGCGGCGGGGCCACCTGTCCGCGGCGGCCGATGCCGCCCAGCAGACCGCCGATCTCTCGCTGCAGCTCTACACAGCCGGCCTGCGCGACTTCCGCGACGTTCTCGACGCGCAGCGGTCCCTGCTGACGCTGCAGGATTCGCTGGCGTCGAGCACGGCCTCGGTGTCGACCGATCTCGTCCGACTCTACAAGGCGCTCGGCGGCGGCTGGAGCGCGGAGACGATGGTGCCCCAGTAGAGGCGCACCTTCAGGCCCGCCTCTACGTACTACAAGGTTCGCTTGAACAGCGCCGTGGCGGCGGTCATCGCGACGGCGGAAAAGACCACCAGATACCCGATGTCGTAGCTGATCGCCTCCCAGCCGGTGTTCTTGAGCAGCAGGTTCTTGAAGGCATGGACGGCATAGGTGAAGGGGTCGATCTTCGCGATCACCTGCATCCACGGCGGAAAGCCCTGCTGCGGATAGACGGCGCCGCTCGGGAAGTAGAGCACGGTGTTGAGGACGCCGAACATCGCCCGCGGCAGCAGCGGGTCGTTCATGCGCGCCATCAGGAAGAACATCAGGCTCACGAGCGCGAAGGCGGTGACGGTGATCACGACGAACATCCGCAGCATCCGCATCGGATCGAACGGGTTCGGCACGCCGGCAATCAGCGAGCCGATGACGGTGATGAAGAACCCGGCCAGCATCGCTTTCATCGTGCCGGAAATGTTGAAGCCGGCTACCAGCTCGAGCTTGCTGATCGGCGTCACCAGGTAGCCCTCGTGCAGGCCGCGCATCTTGTCGTCGATGAAAATGATGCCGCCGCCCATCATCACCATCATGAAGATCGACATCACGATCGAACCCGGCAGCAGGTACTGGATGTAGGGCACGTACGGGTAGACCTCGACCAGGTCGAGCACCGCGACGCCCGGAAGCCGTTCCTCGACCAGATCGACATTGAGCTGGCCGACGATGCTGTTGACGGTGGCGCCGAGCGTGGCCGACACGAACGTGTCGGTGTTGTCTGAGATCAGCGCCACTCGCGGCGCGTTCTTGGAGTGCACCTTGCGCGAGAAATCGGGCGGGATCGTCAGGACGCCGTTCACGCGGCCGTTGCGCAGGTCGGCTATCGCCCGCCCCTGGTCGCCATACTGGACGAGGTCCAGAGTATGGGCACCGGCCGACACCGCGCTCGCCATCTCGCGCAGCTGGACGGCCGGCACGCCGCGATCCTGATCGACGATGGCCAGCGACAGATGCTTGACATTGCCGCCGAAGGCGTAGCCCAGCACGATCAGCTGGAGCAGCGGGAAGACCATCGACATGACGATCAGCATCGGGCTCTTGCTGAACCGTCGCATCTCCCGCTCGATGATGGCCATGGTGCGATGCATGTTGGGTCCTCGTAGAGGCGGACCTCCAGGTCCGCCTATCTTCGAATCACGAATGGGCTGTCGGCCGCCGAGGGCGCCTGCAGCGCGTCGCGCAGGTCGCGCCCGGCGTAGTGCACGAACACGTCGTCGAGCGTCGTCTTTTCCGACGCGCCAGGGATCGACGCCTTCAGCCGTGCCGGCGTGTCGAGCGCCACCAGCTTGCCGTGGTCCACGATGGCGATCCGATCGCAGAGCTTGTCGGCCTCGTCCATGTAGTGCGTGGTGAGCAGCACCGTCAGGTCGCGCTCCGATTTGATCTTCTCCAGCATCGCCCAGGCGCCGGTGCGCGACACCGGGTCGAGGCCGGTCGTGGGCTCGTCGAGGAAGAACACGCGCGGCTCGTGCACCAGACCGCGGGCAATCTCCACCCGCCGCCGCATGCCGCCGGACAGGTGTTTTACCGGCTTGTCGGCCCACTGGGTGAGCTCGACGGCGGCGATGAGCTCGGCGATCAGCTTGTTCCGCTTGGCGCGCGGCACGCCGTATAGCTTGGCGAAGATGCTCAGGTTCTCCTCGACCGTCAGCTCCAGGTCGCTGGTCATGGCCTGCGGAATCACACCGATCGAGCGGCGCACGTCGTCGGCCTTCTTCACCACGTCGAAGCCGTTGATCGCCGCCGACCCCGACGTGGGCGGCAGCAGCGTCACCAGCATGCGGATCAGCGTGGACTTACCGGCCCCGTTGGGACCGAGGAGTCCGAAAATCTCCCCGGCCTCCACCTTGAACGAGACGCCGTCGACGGCGGTGAAGTCGCCGAACTTCTTGACGATGCTGTTGACCTCGATGGTGCTCACGAAAGCGGCAGCTCCACGTAGGTCGTCATGCCCACGGCCAGGCGGCGGTCCTTGTTGTCCACCCGCAGCCGGATCTCGAACGTCTTGATGTCGCGCTTGGTGCGGCTGACGTCACGCTGGGTGGCAAAGCCGGCGTCGACGCGCCGGTAGAACACCTCGCCTTGCACCTCGTCGCCCGACGGCAGGCGGATCTTCATCTTGTCGCCGACCTTGACGCGATCGATGTAGGTCTCCTCGACATCGGCACGCACCCAGAGATCGTCGGGATTGACCAGCGTGATGACCGGTTGGCCGGGGTTGACCACCTCGCCCGCCAGCGCCACGCGCACGTCGACGATGCCGGCAATCGGCGCGTGGATCTCGGTGTAGGCCAGCCGGACAACGGCCTTGGCGCGCTGCGCGGTCACCGCGGCCTGCTGCTGGCGGTTGGTGCGCACCTGGCTGCGCCGCACGGTCACCTGCTCGGCGCTGGCCTCGGCGAGGGCCACGGCGGAACGCTGCGCGTCCACCTGCCTGGCCAGCGCGGCGAGCTGCGACCGTGCCACGTCGGCCGCCGTGCGGGCGCGATCGAGCTGCTCCTGTGTGCCCACGCCGTCCTTCATCATGCGCTGCTGCCGTTCGAGCCCGATCCGCGCGTCCTCGAGCTGCGCCTGGGCGGCCTGATGCTGCGCCTCGGTGGCGGCCAGCGTGGCCTGCGCCTGCTTGATCTGGTCGGTCGTCTGGCGCTCCTGGAGCCGCAGCGCCGCTTCGCTTTCGGCTACCTGCGAGCCCGCGCCCTCGACGCCGGCGTCATAGTAGGCGCGCTCCTGCATCAGCTCGGCCGGCGCCAGCACGGCCACCAGCTGGTCCTTGGTCACCGTGTCGCCCTCGTTGACGAGCAGCTTCTCGATGCGGCCGGCGATCTGCGGGCTGACGACGATCTCGTGCGTGGTGACCGTGCCGGTGAGCGTGAGCGAGGTGATGGGCCGGGTGGAATACCAGTAGATGCCCCCGCCGGCGGCGAGGATCACGACCAGGGGGATCAGGCGCTTGAGCATAAGTGGGTAGCAACGCTAGCGTGCGGCGTAGAGCGTGCGCAGACGCTCGATGTCGGCCTCGGACAAGCCGGCGGTGCCGGCGATGTCAGCCCGGGTGCGCAGTCCGACGCGATAGCGGCCGAAGAAGGCCGGGATGTCGCCGCCGAACCCGAAGAAGTACATGATGTCGCGAAAGTCGTCGGTGTGGGGAAGCCCGAGCGCGTGCCCGATCTCGTGCACGCAGGTCAGATAGACGATGGAGTCGCGCAGCAGCGGATCCTTTTTGGCCGCGGCCGCGATGTCCGGCCCGAGCCCGTTGGTGTCGGGCCGGATGTAGACCGCGGCGCCGCGACGGCTGCCCACGCGAATCGGTCGCATCTCCCCGTACTGCCCGCCGCCGGCCGGTACCCAGTGTACCTGCACCAGCGCTTCACCCCGCGGCCCCGGCTCGAAGCGGATGCGCCCGTTGCTCACGCGCTCCCACGCCTTGAGGGCCCACGTCGCCAGATCGCGATCGGCGGGCGTGTAGCTGGAGCCGGACTCACCCTCTTCGATGAAGTAGGTGACGCGGCCGCCCGCGTCGAGCGGGCCGAGCGTGGGGAGTGGCTGGGCTGAGGCGGCTGGAGATGCGGCCAGCGCCGTCAGGCTGAGGATGACGGCCGCCGGCAACCGCAACATACCCATAAGATATACCGTCATGCGCACGATTCTGTTCGCCTGTACCGTGCTGCTCGTGTCGTCCGGCAGCCTGCTGGTGCGGACGGCTCCGGCCTCGAGGCCGCTCGCCGCGCCCGTCGAGGACGCGATGCGTGCGTTCTGGGAGGCCGACTCGCCGAACGAGGCCGAGAAGCGCGCCTCGAAGGTGGCGGCCGCGGGCGGCGCGTTCGACGAGGTGCTGTTGCGGATGAAAGTTGGACGGCCCTATGGCGCCGAACGTTCCGGCCGCGTGGAACTGCCGACCACCGTGCGCCTGCAGCATCTCGACAACGTGGCCGAAGTGCCGGCCGAGTACACGCCGGCCACGCGCTGGGCGCTACGCGTGAGCCTGCACGGCGGCGTCGGGCGCGAGGTGCCGAAACCGGGCGAGACCGTGCGGCCGCTCGCCAACCGCATTCCCGGCGGGCCCGAGATCGTCCTGCATCCTCGGGCCTGGGCCGAAACCGAATGGTGGAAGAAGGAGGCCGTCGACAACATCTACACACTGGTCGATCGGCTGAAGCGGCGCTACGACATCGACGAGCGCCGCACCTACCTGACCGGCATCTCCGACGGCGGCACCGGCGTCTATTTCTTTGCCATGCGCTCGGCCTCCGTGTGGGCGGCCTGCCTGCCGCTCAACGGCCATCCCAGCGTGCTGGCCAACCCCGACACGGGCGTGGACGGCGAGCTCTTCTCGGGCAACCTGGTGAACTGCCCCCTGCACGCGGTGAACGGCGGCCGCGATCGCCTGTATCCCGCCGCGTCCGTGGCGCCGCTGATTGAGATGTTCAAGAAGGGCGGCATCCCGGTGTCGTGGCAGGTGTATCCAGAGGCGAATCACGACACCAGCTGGTGGCCCGAGGAGCGCGCCCGCTACGAGGCGTTCCTGGCCGACCACTTGCGAGTGGCACACCCCGACAGGGTGTCGCTTGAGACGGAGCGCACCGACCGCTACAACCGCTTCCGTTGGCTGGTCATCGATCGCCTGGGCAAGCGCGCGAGCGACGTGGCGATGCCGGACGTGAACGAGTTCTCGCCGCAGCCGGCGATGAGCGTGCCGCTCTTCGAGCGCGAGAAGCCGTCGGGGCGCGTGGACGCCACCCGCACGGGCAACCGCTTCGACGTGAAGACCCGCGGCGTGCAGGCGTTGACGCTGCTCCTGTCGCCCGACGTGATCGACTTCGACAAGGCGCTACAGGTGACGGTGAACGGCCGCCAGGTCTTTGCCGGCACGGTGAAGCGCGACGTCGCGACGCTGCTGACGTGGGCGGCGCGTGACAACGACCGCACCATGCTCTACGGCGCCGAGCTCCACGTGGCGGTGCCGTGACGCATCCGCTCGCGGCCGACGTGCGGATCCGCCCCGCCACCGACGCCGACGTTCCTGCGCTCGGCCGTCTCGGGGCGTCCTTGATGCGGCTGCACTACGACTTCGACCGGCAGCGCTTTCTCGCGCCGCGCGGCAACCCGGAGGAAGGCTACGGCCACTTTCTCGGCAGCCAGCTTCGCGACGCCGAGGCGGCGGTGTTCGTGGCCGATCGCGCCGGCGATGTCGTCGGCTACGTCTACGCGGGACTCGAACCGCTGTCGTGGAAGGAGCTGCGCGACGCCGCCGGCTTCATTCATGACGTCGTGGTGGACGAAGCGCATCGCGGTGGCGGCATTGCCAGCGCACTGGTGGAAACAGCGAGCCTGTGGCTCAAGGCGCACGGCGCGCCGCGTGTCATGTTGTGGACTGCCGAGCGCAACCACGCCGCGCAGCGCCTCTTCGAGCAGGCCGGCTTCCGCCGGACGATGATCGAGATGACCAGAGAGCTCTGACGGCCTTCGGCCGCTGCACGTAGTTGCGGGTCTTGAGACCCGCCTGCGTGTGCACTCGCGCGCGACGCCGTGCGCCTTTTGCGGCCTTGTTCCGAAATGGTTCATCTGAGCTCTTCTTGAACACGGTCTCGTAGACCGCAATCGCCTCAATGAATCCGGGCCTCGATCGCCACGCCCCGCCCGTCCACTCCTCGTGCGCTGCATCGTTCCGGCACACGCGGCGTGTGCAGCCGTGACCACGCGCAATCGCGCGCTCCGCCGAAGAGTCACGCGCGCAAGCACTTAGTGATCACCCTTGGGGTTGGCCTCCCCGTTGCTCTCCCTAGGGCAGGCCCGGTGCGACCGCCGGGCGCGTGGACCCAAAAGGGAGAGACACCGTGACGTGGCGTGAACAGACAACCAAGGAGCATCGCAGCACGCGGCAGAAAGCCGCGCGCTGGCTGCGGCCCGTGATGGTCGCGGCGCTCCTGCTTCGGTGCGCCAATGTGTTCGGCGCCCCGGCGAGCGACGAGGATCAGAAGTTCGATCACGCGCTTCGCCACAAGGTGAAGCAGGGGAGCAGCGGCGATCGCGTCCGGGTGATCGTGAGCACCAAGCCTGGGAAGCGCGGCCAGATGATCAAGCGTCTGGCGGCCGACGGCGCCAAGGTGAACGGGCAGTATGCCCTCACCGACGCCGTGGTCGTGACCCTGTCGAAAGGCCAGGCCCGCAAGCTTGCCAGGGACGGTGACGTGGTCGCCATCTCGAGCGACGCGCCGGTGCACTCCGATGGCCTCGCGGTGGAAGCCGTGGGGGCCGCCAGCAACTCTCCCTACACGCTGCGCGGCACGCTCGGCCTCGACACGGTCAGCAGCGTGGCGACGTCGAAGACGTTCACGCCCTTCGCCAACGGCTACAACTCCGCGGTGAACGGCTACGTCACCAGCTCGAATCCGACCGCCGCGATCGGGTCGGGTTCCCGCGTGTCGGTGGTCGACGGCGGCCTCATCGGCACCAAGGCCGGGTTCCTGGTGCGATTCGACGCCGTCTTCGGCGACGGTCCCAACCAGATCCCCTACGGGTCGCAGATCACCTCGGTGAGCTTGACCCTCACGAGCCGCGGCGACGGCAGCTCGACCGCGACCGCGGGCGTCTACCGGATGCTCGCGGATTGGAGCCCGTCGTCGAGCTGGATCTCGATGCTCACCTCGGGCGCTGGTCTCCAGCGCGACAACGTCGAGGCGTCGGTGTCGGCTGATGCTTCGGTGGTGAACCTGTCGAACGGCACGCACGTCTTCACCGGCTCGGGCATGGTGGACGCGGTGCAGTCGTGGGCGAACGGCGCGCCGAACCGCGGCTGGCTGTTGTGGCAGTCGTCGAACAACGCCTGGTCGGTCCACACCAACCTGTCGTACGACGGGGCCCGCCCGTCGCTGAAGGTCACCTACAAGCCGCGCGTCAGCTCGACGTCGGCGTCGGGTGCGGGCGTGACCGTGGCCGTCATCGACTCGGGCATCGCCGGCGAGAGCTTCGACGCGACGCGCATCAAGACGTCGCGCGACTTCACCGGCGGCCTGGCCAACCCGCCGGCGACGGCGGCGACCGACGCCTACGGTCACGGCACGCACGTGGCGGGTCTGATGGGCAGCAACCAGCCTGAGATTCGCGGCGTGGCGCCGGCCGTCAAGTTCGTCAACCTGCGCGTGCTCGACGGCAGCGGACAGGGCTCGACCTCGAACGTCCTGCTGTCCCTGCAGTGGGCCGTTGCGAATCGCGCCGCCTACGGCATCGACGTCGTCAACCTGTCGCTGGGCCACACGATTCTCGAGCGCGCGGCGACCGACCCGCTCGTGCAGGCAGTGGAGACTGCCGTGCGCGCGGGCCTCGTGGTGGTGGTGTCGGTCGGCAACAACGGCACCAACCCCGACACGGGGCTGGTGGGCTATGCCGGCGTCACCTCGCCCGGCAATGCCCCGTCGGCGCTGACCGTCGGCGCGCTGAAGACGCTCGACACCGAGCGCCGCAGCGACGACCTGGTGGCCGATTACAGCTCGCGCGGCCCGACGTGGTACGACGGCTTCGCCAAGCCGGACGTCGTGGCCCCGGGCCACCGGCTGGTGTCGTCGGCGACGACCAGTGAAGAGCTCTACGTCAGCCTGCCGACCATGCGCGGCGTCCTCTCCGGCGGCAAGGCCACGCTGCGCCTGAGCGGCACCAGCATGGCGGCGGCGGTGACGAGCGGCACGGTGGCGCTGATGGTGGAAGCGTCGCGCCAGTCGTTCGGCCAGGCGCACACGCCAAACGCCATCAAGGCGATGCTCGAGCACACGTCGCTGAAGATGACCGACGCCGGCGGCGCCTCGTACGACAAGCTGACGCAGGGTGCCGGCGGCCTGAACGCCGGCGGCGCGGTCACGCTGGCGCAGGCGCTGAACCCGGGCGCGCCGGTGGGCAGCTCCTGGCTGACGCAGGGCATCACCGAGGCCACGACCATCGACGGCCAGTACCTGGTGTGGAGCGAGAACGTCGTGTGGGGCGAGAACGTGGTGTGGGGCGAGACGGTCTACACCAATCTCGACGCCTTTGCGCTCAACGTGGTGTGGGGCGAGGCCGCCAATGTGGTGTGGGGCGAAGCCATCAACGTCGTGTGGGGCGAGAACGTAGTGTGGGGCGAAAACGTCGTCTGGGGCGAGAACGTCGTCTGGGGCGAGGCCTTCAACGTCGTCTGGGGCGAGAACGTGGTCTGGGGTGAGAACGTGGTGTGGGGCGAGAACGTGGTGTGGGGCGAGAAGCTCGACAACGTGGTGTGGGGTGAGACGCTCGGCGTCAATACCCTACTGGCGCAGTAAGAGAAAGGGAGAGGAGACGAACATGTCGTTCACGATTGCTGCGCTCGCACTGCCCACCGAGCCGCTCATCTTTCAGCCCGAACCGCCGGCCGTTCGTCTGCGGTCCGCGAGCACCGCCTGGCAGCGTGCGCTGCCGGTGCTGCACGGCGCCGGCTTCCAGCTGCGGGAGCTCCGGCGCTCGGACGCGGCGTCGCTCTTCGCGCTGCTGACCACCGAAGAGGTCGCGCGGTTCATTACGCCGCCGCCGACGTCGGTGGAGGGTTTCGAAAAGTTCGTCGAGTACGCGCACCGCCGCCGCAGCCAGGGCGAGTTTGCCTGCTTCGCGGTGGTGCCCGAGGGGCTCGACACGGCCGTCGGCATCTTCCAGCTGCGGGCACTCGATGCGGAGTTCTCGACCGCCGAGTGGGGCTTCGCGCTGGGGTCGGCGTTCTGGGGACGCGGCCTGTTCCTGCAGGGCGCCGAGCTGGTGATGGCGTTCGCGTTCGACCAGGTGGGTGTCAGCCGGCTCGAGGCCCGCGCGATGGCGGACAACGACCGGGCCAATGGCGCGCTGCGCAAGGTGGGCGCGCGGAAGGAGGGCGTGCTGCGACAGGCAATGGCAAAGGGTGGATGTCTGCACGACGCGCACCTGTGGGCGATTGTCGAGACCGACTGGCGCCAGGCCAACGGCCTGTGGCGCCCGTCCGACGCGTCGATCATCCGGCAGCCGCGTCTTTCCGAAAGCCTCGACGGCTGGGAGGGCCTCGTTCACTGACAGGTGTTGGCCTGAGGCCTTAGGCCTTGGGCCTTAGAGCGGGCGCGAGGCGCTTTAGATGGCGCCCGCGCGGGGCCGTCGCGGCTGGGGAGACTGCGGCGGCCCTTTTTTCTTTTACCGATTCTTTACTCACGCTTGACGTCGTTAACCTCCGCGCGCCGTGTGCGCGCCGTCTAAGCCTATAGATGCTCGCGCTGCCCGCCCGTAGGGCAGGCACTCCACGCTGGTAGCTCGAGGGAGGAGATGACATGGTGAAGCAGCAGAAGATCGTGCTCCTGGCGGCGGGGTTCGCCGGAGCGCTCAGCGCCGCGGTCCTGCTCGTAGGGACGGTGGCGGAAGTGGCCGCGCAGGATGGCCGTAGCCGGCCGGGATTCGCACGCGGCGGCGGGCCCGGGGGGTTGGGGCTGTTCGGCCCTGGTGGCGCCGGCATCGAGGGCGCCAACCTCACCGACGCGCAGAAGGATCAGGTGAAGGCGATCGTCGAGTCGCACCGCGACGAGATGCGTGGCCTGCTCGATCGCCAGGCGCAGACGCGGCGCACGCTGGCGGTCGCGGCCGAGAGCGGGCGCGTGGACGACGCGGCCGCCAACGAGGTGGGCGCCGCCAGCGCGGCGCTGGCCCTGGCCGAAGCGCGCATGCGGGCCGAGGTGTTCCAGCTGCTCACGCCCGAGCAGCGCGCCGCGGTCCAGAAGCGCGCCGGAGAGCGCGCCGAGCGTTTCGACCGCCGGCGCGGCGAACGGCAGTAGCCTTCGCACGTGGGTCCGGGTCTTTTAGACCCGGACTCTCTTCGACTCTCCTCGTAGGGGCACATCTTTAGATGTGCCCGACGAGTGTTTGCGAGCCACGGCGTGGATGGGGAGGTATGAGGGTCTCCGCGAACCGCTGCTCGCAGCACCGGAGACCGCTCCGAGGGCTGTGCTATCCGCTGGCCGCGGGAATCGGACGACTCTCGTCGTCCTGAGACGAAACTCCATCCCCTAGGCGACGGCGTCCTGTAGCTGGACGCGGTAGCCAAGCGTTTCGAGACGCGTGACGAGTCGTCGTGTCGCATGAGCGCGGTCGAGCCGTTCGAAGTGCTGGCTCCCGAGGTCGCGGT
>DASYRM010000009.1:0-2310 GCA_036004405.1 Vicinamibacterales bacterium | reverse complement strand
GCTCCCCCCGCTCCCCCCCACCGGGAAATCGCGAGGTGTGGACCCTCCGACGGCGCCGGCAAAGCCGGCGCTCGGATCTCGAATGTCGCCGCACGCGGATTGCATGCTCAGCGGTTCTTGAACTGCGGCGTGCGTTTCTCGGAGAATGCGCGCGGGCCTTCCTTGGCGTCCTCGGTCTCGTGGATGAGCGCGGTGACGGCGGCGTAGAAGCGCAGCATGTCGTCCGGGTGCTCGTGCAGTCCGCGCCACGCGAGCTCCTTGGTGACGCGGATGGCCAGCGGCCCGTTCTGGGCGATGCGCTCCGCCATCTGCTCGGCCGTCGTCAGCAGGGCGGCCGGCTCCACGAGCCGGCTGACGAGCCCGATCTCGTAAGCGCGGCGGGCGTCGATGCGCTCGCCGGTGAGCAGCATCTCCATCGCCATCGACATGCCGACGGTGTGCGGCAGGCGCATGGCGCCGAACCCGTGCAGGATGGACCAGCGCACCTCCGGACAGCCGAACGAGGCATTGGTGGAGGCGATGCGCAGATCGCAGCCGAGCGCGAACTCGAGGCCGCCGGCCAGGCAGTACCCGTTGATGGCGGCGATCACCGGCTTGACCACGTGCAGCCGCTGGCCGAGACGGTTCTGCCGACCGGCATCCCACAGCTCCTGGATGCCGCCCGCGTGCGAGCCGCCGTGCATCTTCTTGAGATCGGCGCCGGCGCAGAAGGCCTTGTCGCCGGCGCCGGTGATGATGGCGACCCGGAGGGCCGGGTCGCCATCGAACTGCTCGAGCCGCTCGCCGATCAGGGCGGCCGTCTCCAGGTCGAAGGCGTTCATCGCCTCGGGGCGATTGATCGTGATGCGCGCGATGCTGCCCCTGGTGTCGTACAGGACCTTGCTCACGACGTCATCCTCTCCGGCCTATTTCAGCCGCCACTCGTTCCACTGCTCGTTGACCTTGTCGAGGTTGGGTCCCCACCAGTCGCCGCTGAGCAGGAACCCCTTCTTGATGTTGTCGGGGTGGGAGGGGAGCAGCGGTCGCAGCTTGGGATCGACCAGCGGCATCGCCTTCCCGTTGGTGGGGCCGAACGCGATGTATTTCGTCAGCTCGGCCTGCGGCTTCGGCTGCAGCGCGAAGTTGATGAACTTCATCGCGTTGTCGGCGTGGGGCGCGCCCTTGGGCACCACCCACGCCTCGTACGTGAGCGCCGCGCCCTCGTAGCTGATGCCCATCGGCTCGCCCTCGAGCACGAACGAGATCGAGCGCGTCCACGGCGTGGCCGTGATCTCACCGCTCTTGAGCAGCACGCCCGGCTGCGGGAACTGCGACCACCACACCTTCACGTCGGGCTTGATGCGGTCCAGGCTCTTGAGCGCGCGCGGCACGTCGAGCGGGTACAGCTTGTCCTTGGGCACGCCGTCGGCGATGAGCGCGAACTCCAGGCTGTAGGTCGGCGCGTTGTAGTAGCCGCGCGGCCCGGGGAACTTCTTGGCGTCCCAGAAGTCCGGCCAGCTCTGCGGCGCCTTGCCCGCCGGGTACGCCTTCGTACTGTAGGTGAGCAGCATCGCGATGGTGACGCAGCCGACAGCGTAGTCGGTCACCAGCTGGGGCATCACGTCCTTGGCGTTGATGACGCTGTAGTTGAGGCGCGTGAGCAGGTCGTCCTTCACCGCGGTGTAGCGGAGGCGATCGGGGATGGAGATCAGGTCCCACTCGATGTTCTTCGACTGGATCTGGGCGCGCAGCTTGGCCAGGTCCACGCCCGTGGTCTGGATCACCTTGATGCCGGTCTCCTTCTCGAACGGCTCGAAGAGCGCCTTCGTCTGCCCGTCCTGGTAGTTGCCGCCGAAGCCGACGAACACCAGCTCGTTCTTGCCCTGCGCCTTGGCCGACGTGATGACGTTCGGCAGCGCGCCCGTGGCCAGCGCGCCGGCGGCGGCGGTGCCGAGGAAGCGTCTGCGCGAGATCGATGTGCTCTGCATGGGCCCTCCTGGGGATTAGGTGTTGACGGTCAGGCAGTCGGCGGCGTCCCAGCCGACGGTGAGCTGCTGTCCGGCCTTCCACGGCTGGTCCACCGACGGGGCGAGCGCCTTGGCGATCAGCTCGTCGCGCTGATCGACGAGCAGCCGGTACTTCACGAGATCGCCGACGTACAGGAGCTCCAGCACCTCGGCGGGGTAACGGTTGGCGCGGCCGGAGGCGGCCGGGCCGACCCGCACGTACTCGGGGCGCACGACCAGGTGCGACGGCCCTGACGCGCTCGCGCCGGCCGTGAGCGTCACCCGCAGTCCCTTGCCGGAGGTGAAGACGATCTGGCCGTCGGCG
>DASYRM010000008.1:0-52824 GCA_036004405.1 Vicinamibacterales bacterium | reverse complement strand
TTTCGAGCGACCTCCAGTCAGGACAGACGGGCAGGAAACTGCGCCCCCCGTGGGGGCGTCTAAACGACCGAACGCCGCAACGCCCCAGTCGGAGCGATTCGGGCGAACCGGCAACTCGTTGATTCTGAGATTCTTGGGCGCGTCCCTTGGAAAAGGCCCGCAACCAATCTCGAAGGGTGATTCGAGCGTAGTACTCACTGGTTATTGACGCGGTTGCTTATGGCCTTGCGATTGCATAGTCACCGCGCACGTGCTTATCGAGAAGAGCTGATAAGGCGCTCGATTGAACTTGTCCCAGGGTGGGTCCGAAAAGGAGCGGTAGGTGCCATGGCTACGACAGCGACGAAAACAAAGGCTCCATCGAAGACGAGCCGTTACAACGAGCTTCGCAAGATGCTCGAAAACCGTCGCCGCGAACTCGTGACCGAAGTACAGGGTCGGATTCGCGACGTGCGAGCCGAGGGCAGCAAAGAGCGCGACGTGCTCGACCAGGGCGAGAGCTCCGAGGTCGACATCCAGGAGGATATCGAGTTCGCGCTCATTCAGATGAAGTCGGAAACCCTGAACAAGATCGATGCAGCGCTGCGCCGCCTCGAGGATGGCAGCTACGGCGATTGTTTCGAGTGCGGCGAGGAAATCTCGGAAGCCCGCCTGCGCGCACTGCCTTTCGCGGTGCGCTGCAAGGATTGCGAGGAAGCGCGCGAAAGCGCGGAGCAGCGCGAGCGTATGCTGGCGCGCAAGGGTTCCTCGGCGTTCCTGTTCGATTCGTCGAACTGAACGCGCTGCAACACGAGGCTCCGGCCGGTATACGGCCGGAGCCAACCCCCTCCCCCTCGAAGCCGCGCCGTCCGGCGCGCACCGCTCGCATCGCAGGACAATCAGCATGAACGACGACCGCAACACGTCCGGGCTGGAGTCTGCGTCTTCGAACCTCGAAGCGCCGATCACGCTTCCCGAGGAGCTTCCCATCCTGCCGCTGCGCGACACGGTGCTCTACCCGCACTCGTTCATGCCGCTCGCGGTGGCGCGGGAAAGCTCGGTGCAGCTGATCGACGACGCCATTGCCGGCGGCAAGCTGATTGGCGTCTTCACACAGCGCGACGCGGCGGTTGAAGAGCCGGTGCAGGACGACCTGCACACCGTGGGTACGGTCAGCCACATCCACAAGATGTTCAAGCTGCCGGACGGCAGCCTGCGCCTCATCGTCCAGGGTCTGGGCCGCGTGAAGTTGACGCGCGTCACCGAAACCCGGCCGTACCTGCGGGCCAAAGTGGCCGGCGTGTCCGAAGCGGTGAAGGACGCCGATCGCGTCGAGATCGACGCGCTGATGCGGAACATCAAGACCAACTTCCAGAAGGTCGTGTCGCTGTCGCCGCTCCTGTCGGACGATCTGCAGACGCTGGCGTCGAACATCTCCGAGCCCGGCCGCATGGCCGACTTCATCGCCTCGAGTCTCACCACGCTCGAGACTCCCGTGCGTCAGGAAGTGCTCGAAACGCTCGACGTGCGCGCGCGGATGGACACGCTCAACCGCGTGCTCATCAAGGAGCTCGAAGTGCTCGAGCTCGGCTCCAAGATCCAGTCGCAGGTGCAGTCGGAAGTCGGCAAGAACCAGCGCGAGTACTTCCTGCGCGAGCAGCTCAAGGCCATCCAGAAGGAGCTCGGCGAAGGCGACGACCAGACCAAGGACGTCGAGGAGCTGAAGGAGAAGCTCGAGGCGGCCGGCCTGCCCGAAGCGGTGATGAAGGAGGCTACGCGCGAGCTCGATCGCCTGTCGAAGATGCCCGCCGCCGCGGCCGAATACACCGTGTCGCGCACGTATCTCGACTGGATGGCGATGCTGCCGTGGCAGAAGCGTTCGGAAGAGAAGATCGATCTCAAGCACACGAAGAAGGTGCTCGACGACGAGCACTCGGGCCTTGAAAAGGCCAAGGACCGTATCCTCGAGTTCCTCGCGGTCCGCAAGCTGAACCCCGCGCTGAAAAGCCCCATCCTGTGCTTTGCCGGACCGCCCGGCGTCGGCAAGACGTCGCTGGCGCGCTCGATCGCGCAGTCGCTCGGCCGCAACTTCGTGCGCGTGTCGCTCGGCGGGATGCGCGACGAGGCCGAAATCCGCGGTCATCGCCGTACTTACATCGGCGCGCTGCCGGGCCAGATCATCCAGGGGCTGCGCCGCGCCGAGGCGCGCAATCCGGTCTTCATCCTCGACGAGATCGACAAGCTCGGAAACGACTTCCGCGGCGACCCGGCGTCGGCGCTGCTGGAGGTGCTCGACCCCGAGCAGAACTCGACCTTCCGCGATCACTATCTCGACGTGCCGTTCGATCTGTCCGAGGTCCTGTTCATCACCACCGCCAACGTGCTGGATCCGATTCCGCCCGCACTCCGCGACCGCATGGAAGTGCTGGAGATTCCCGGCTACACCGAGGAAGAGAAGCTGTCGATCGCCCGCGATCACCTCTCGGCCCGGCAGATCATCAACCACGGCCTGACACCACAGCAGCTCAAGCTCAGCGACGACGCGTTCCGATCGGTGATCCGCGGCTATACGCGCGAAGCGGGCGTGCGCAATCTCGATCGCCAGCTGGGCGCGCTGTGCCGCAAGGCGGCGCGGCGCCGCGCCGAAGGCGACGAGAAGGCGCTCACCATCACGCCGAAGGTCGTCGAGGACATGCTCGGCGCGCCCATCTTCCTCGACGAGGAGATGAGCGAGCGTACGAAGGAGCCCGGCGTGGCCATCGGCCTGGCGTGGACGCCGGCGGGCGGCGACGTGCTCTTCATCGAGGCGTCACGCATGGCGGGCAGCGGCTCGCTCACGCTGACCGGTCAGCTCGGCGACGTGATGAAGGAGTCGGCACGGGCGGCGCTCTCGTGGTTCCGCGCGCACGCGGCGGCCTTCGGCGCCGATCCGGACTTCTTCAAGAACGCCGAGATCCACATGCACGTGCCGTCGGGCGCCATCCCGAAGGACGGCCCGTCGGCGGGTGTCACGCTGACCACCGCGCTCGCGTCGGAGCTCACGCGGCGTCCCGTGCGCGGCGACATCGCGATGACCGGCGAGATCACCCTGTCGGGCCGCGTGTTGCCCGTCGGCGGCATCAAGGAAAAGGTGCTGGCCGCCCGGCGCGTCGGCATCCGCGAAGTGATCCTGCCGCGGCAGAACGAGAAGAACGTCAACGAGGACCTCACGCCCGAGCTGCGCAAGGAGCTCACCGTCCATTACGTCACCAGCGTGGACGAGGTGCTGCTGCTGGCGCTGCAGCCGAGCGCCACCGCGACCACGGCGACTGCGAGCCGCAAGACGGCGCGCCGCGCCCAAGCGCCGCTGCAATAGCGCCCGAGGCTTACGCGCGATTCCGTCGCGCGAGCACCATCCCGCCGATGGCAAGGCACAGGGCGGCGAGCTGCGTCCCCAGGAACCACCACCGCAGCCGGCCGCTCAGCATGGCGGGATGAATCCTGGTGAGACGCGACCACTGGAGCGCCGTGTCGGTAGTGCTTGCGTAGGCCGCGGGCATCTGCATCCACGTGCCGTGCAGATCGATGGCGACAAACAGCCCCGCGAGCGCGGCAGCACCGGCGATTGCCAGCCGGATGTCGATCGCCTGCAGCCCTCGAACGACCAGCACGAACAGAAACGGCAGCGCCGTCATGAAGTACCACGGAGTGGTCATCACGCGGCCGTAGATCGCGTAGCTGATCACCGCGTGATACGCCATGCCGAGCGCGGTGCCGATCACGACGGCGGCGCAGACGGCCAATCGGGCGGTGTCCGCGCGGTCGAGCGACCGTGCGCCGCGGAGCATCGCGATCAGGGCTCCCACTCCGGCGGCCGCCAGCAGCGTGCCCCAGGACCACGCGTACAGGTGCGCGAACGTCTGGTGCATCGGCAGAAAGCTCCACCCGCCGACCCACGGCCTTCCGGGAAAGAAGAGCAGGTTCACCACCGGCCCCCACGCCATGGCCGCGAACGCGGTCGCCAGCGCGGCGACGACCGAGCCTCGCGCCGCGAGCTCGACCGAGTCCTGCGTCGTGAGCAGCGCTCCATACTGCTGGTAGCTCCACAGCCACAACGGCGCCACCAGCAGGACAAAAGCCCCGACTGCCAGGCCGGTCGCGCGCCAGAGCCGGCCCGCCGATACCCTGTGGGCCCAGCCGATCAACGGCAGCCCCAGGACGAGCGCCGGGATCAGCGTGAGGCTGGTTTGTTTGCTCCAATTGCTCAACGCGATGCACCCGGCCGCGAGCAGGCCACGGGTGACGAGCGAACGCTCGTCGGCGAGCATCAGGAGACTGATCCCTGCCACGCCGGTGGCCAGCGCGAGCGCATCGTTCGCCACCCGCGCGACGTTCTGAAAGAACAGCGGATGCAGGCACACCAGCGCGAAGACGGCGACCCTGGGCGCGAATGCCGGCACCAGGCGCGTGAGGGCGCCGGCAAACAGGACGAGCGCTGCCGCAACCATCAGCAGGTTCATCGCCCGAATCGCGGAGACCGCGTCCCGCGGACGTGCTGCCTTGAACGCGCGCCAGACCGGCAGGGCCACCACGTAGGCGAGCGGTGGCTGCTGCGATTGATACAGTCGTGGCGGAGAGGCGACGGTTCCAGCGCCGGACGCTGGAGCGTTCCAGTAGTCGGCGTAGGACTGCGCTCCCCACTCGTGGAGCTGCTCGGCCCCCGATACAGGGTGGGGCACGGCGAGCAGCAACGGCCGAAGGGCGAGCGGCACGCGGCTTTCATAGACCGGAATCGTGCCGGTCTCGTCGAGATGAACGATATAGGCGAGGTGCTGGTATTCGTCCCATCCCTCAAACGGTGGCAAAACGGAGAGGTACAACGGCCCGCGCGCGAGAAAGGCGACGATGAACAGCCCGGCGACGAGCCACCAGGCGTGCGAGCGGGTGTCGTGTGTCATGTCGATTTCGACGCCGTCCGTTCGTATAGACGGTGAGGAGGATCGATGAAACTCTATCTGCTCAGCGTTTACCAGCCCGACGGCGCCCCTCCGGCGCCCGAGGTGCTGGATCCCATCATCCGCCGGGTGCACGCGCTCCGAGACGAGCTCAAGGCCGCCGGCGCCTGGGTGTTCTCGGGCGGCCTGCACGAGGCGAGCACCGCCACCGTGGTGCGCGCGAAGGACGGCGACGTCATCACCACCGATGGCCCCTACATCGAGGGCAAGGAGCACATCGGCGGCTTCACGGTGATCAAAGCGCCGGATCTCGACGCCGCGCTCGAGTGGGCGCGCAAGTCGGCGAAAGCCACCACGCTGCCGATCGAGGTGCGTCCGTTCATGGACCAGCACTGATGCCCGAGCCGCCGGTAGGTGAGGCGGACATCGAACGCGTCTTCCGCGCCGAGTACGGCCGCGCGGTGGCGGTCCTGGTCCGCCACTTCGGCGATATCGACATGGCCGAGGACGCGGTCCAGGACGCGTTCGCAGCGGCGGTGCAGCACTGGCCGTCGACCGGCATCCCGCCCAGCCCGGCCGGATGGATCATCACCACCGCACGGAACCGGGCGATCGATCGTCTGCGGCGCGAGTCGTCCCGCGACGAACGTCAGTCGCAGGCGGCGTTCCTGCTGGCCAACGAGCCCTCGTCAGAAGAGGAGGACGCCGTGCCGGACGATCGACTGCGCCTGATGTTCACCTGCTGCCACCCGGCGCTCGCGCCGGCGGCGCAGGTGGCGCTGACGCTGCGTCTGCTGGGTGGCCTGACGACGGCGGAGATCGCGAGAGCGTTCCTCGTGCCGGAAGCGACGATGGCACAGCGGCTCGTGCGCGCGAAGGGCAAGATTCGCGATGCCGGGATTCCGTACCGCGTCCCGGGGGCCGACGAGCTCCCGGCGCGGCTGCAGGCGGTGCTGGCGGTCGTGTATCTGATCTTCAACGAAGGCTACACCGCAAGCGCCGGCGAGCGGCTCGTTCGCGAGGACCTGTGCGCCGAGGCGATTCGGCTCGGCCGGCTCGTGGCGTCGCTCGTCCCCGACGACCCGGAGGCCGTGGGTCTCCTGGCGCTCATGCTGCTGATCGAGTCCCGGCGCGCGGCGCGTGTCACGCCTGACGGCGGCCTCGTTCTGCTCGCCTTGCAGAATCGCGGTCTGTGGAACCGGCGGCTGATCGAGGAGGGGCAGACCCTCGTACGGCACTGCCTGCGCCGAAACCAGCCGGGACCGTATCAGATTCAAGCCGCGATCAACGCCGTCCATAGCGACGCCGCCACGGCGGCGGCGACCGACTGGCGGCAGATCGTGCAGCTCTACGATCAGCTCATGGCCATCGCGCCGAGCCCGGTCGTGGCGCTGAATCGCGCCGTCGCCGTGGGCGAGCTCGAGGGGGCGGAGGCCGCGCTCACGATTGTCGAGGGGCTGACGCTCGAGCGCTACTACCTGTGGCACGCGATCCGGGCCGATCTGCTGAAACGCCTGGGCCGCTACCAGGAGGCCGCGCCGGCCTACGACGCCGCGATCGCGCGAACCGACAACGCCGCCGAGCGCGCGTTCCTGCAGCGCGGCCGTGAGGCGGTCAGGACGCACTGACGAGCGCCACTCCGGCGATCGTCTTGAGATCCACGATCTCGTTGCGCCGGATCATGCCGCGCAGCTCGTCCAGCGCCATCCACCGCGTTTCGATGTCTTCGTCCTCGTCCTGGTGCGCTTCCTCGTCGCCTTCTCGCGGCGGGCGGAGCGCGGTGGCGAGAAAGAAGTGCATCTCCTCGTTGCAATAGCCCGGGGTGGGAAAGAACGATCCGAGCGGCTCGAGGCGGTCGGCCACCAGCCCCACCTCTTCCTGACACTCACGCCGCGCCGCGGCACGCGGGTCTTCGCCCGGCTTGAGGCTGCCGGCGGGGATTTCCCAGGTGTTGCGGCCGACCGGGTGGCGGTACTGGCGCACGAGAGCAATCTCGTTCGATCCGTTCATCGGCACGATCACGACCGAACCCGGGTGCCGGACGATCTCTGCGTCGAGCGCGTGCCCCTTCGGCAGCGTGATCGACTCGATCTGCACGCTGAACACCCGGCCCTCGAACACCTTCCGGATCTTGGACGGAACGATGGGCGTGTCCATGTCAGCGCCCTGCCCGGCCGCGGCCCAGCCGCTGTTGGAGAAGCTGTCGCAGGCCGGGCCGGCTGACGGCGGCCGTTCGCACGAACTCGGCGTAGGCGCGTTGCAGCTCGGGCAGCTCGCCGGGATGCGCGGCGACGAGCTGGAGCCCCACGCTCCCCATCTCGTCGGTCGATTCCTCGCCCCAGGTCACGCGCGCCGGGGGCCGGCTCGGATTGCGTTTGTTGGCAGCGGAGTTGTCGTAGCTGATCTCGACGTCGAGCCGGGTGCCCTTCGGCAGCGCCACGAAGTCCTCGAAGCGATAGCGCTCCTGCCACGAGAAGTCCCAGTCCCTGATCCAGAGCAGCGTGCGCACGGCGCCGTCTGGAAATGCGGCCGTGAGCTTCATCTCCTTACCGAGGTAATGGGCGTGCGCGCCGATGCTGAACGCGCGAACGTCCACCGGCAGCGTGAACGAATCCTTGACGGTGTAGCGCTCCTGCCCGGCGGGAATGTCGAGCCCTTCGAACACGCCGAACACGGGCGGCAGCTGAAGCGACGCAAACGCCTGGGTTGGCGGGCGCGCCGCGAAATAGAGGCCGACCGTCGACGTCTCGCTCTGCGGCGAGCCCGACGGATGGAAGTGCGTCGACAGAATCAGATCGGAGCCCTTGGCGACGAGGAACGCGAGGCCGTCAGGCAATTCGAGCGCGCGACCTCCGAGCGCCCAGCCGCCGAGGCTGCCGGTGGCCTGCGCCGCGCCCTGCGCCAGCCCGCCGCGGCCAGCGCCGGCGATCCGAACCCCACCCATGCCGCCGGGAAACCCCGGCGCCGGGTCTTCGGCATCGTGCTGCCGCGCGCTGCCGGTCGTGTCGAGGAAGAACAGGGTGTGGTGCACGACCGCGCGTGCCGATGGCCGGAACTCGATGGCGCGCACCCAGACGTCGCGATCGAGGTTGAGCGGCAGGACGAAGTTGCGATAGACGTCCGGCCCGCGCTGGGGCACTTCATACGGCTCGGCCATCGTCACGATCAAATCCGGAGGGCCCAGCTGCCAGCCGTCGGTGAACTTGGGGAGCGGCGGCAGCTTCGCGGGGTTGCCCTCCGGTGCGCCGTCGGCCGCCCAGCGCTGCAGGATGTCGATCTGCTGCGCGGTGAGGCCGCGGGGGTCGTGGAACGGGTAATCGCTCGGGCCGGGCTTCCACGGCGGCATTACGCGAGAGGCCGCTGCGGCAGCCATGGCCTTGGCCAGCGGCCGCGCGTCGCGATAGTTCAGGAGCTGAAAGGGTGCGGCCTCCCCCGGGCGATGGCAGGGCGTGCAGTTGGCGAACACGATCGGGGCGACGTGCTCGCTGAACGTCACCGGAGCGCGAGACGGCGTTTGCGCGCGCGAGGTGTCTTGCGCCAGGCCTGTGGCGACCACGCCGACGAAACTTCCCGCCACAATCAGAGTCCGAACTCGCATTGCCGCCTCCCAAGGTCGCTACGATAGCCCTACCTGCTCACCTGCCCACCTGCCTCAGGATTCTTCGTGCGGCAGGGCGTCCAGGACGTCCTGCAGGTCGTCGGGCAGCGGAGCGGTGAACTCCATCCGGCGGCCGTCGCGGGGATGCGTGAACACCAGCCGCGCGGCGTGCAGGAACGGCCGTTCGAGGCGCTGCACGGCGCGGATGTCGCCCGCCACGCGGCGGTGCACGCCACCGTACACGGAGTCGCCGACCACCGGATGCCCGATCGCGCTCAGGTGCACGCGAATCTGGTGCGTGCGCCCGGTGTGAATCGCCACCTGGCAGAGGGTGAGCCCGGGGAGGTGCATCGCACGCGTGATGCGCGTCACCGCTTCCCTCGCGTGCTTCGCGCGAGCGGACATCTTCTGCCGGTCGGACGGGTCGCGGCCGATGGCCGCGTCAATGCGACGCCCGGCCTGCACCACGCCCCACACGAGCGCGATGTACTCCTTCTCCACCTCGCGATCGTGGAACTGGCGCGACAGCTCCTGGTGCGCCGCATCGTTCTTGGCCACCACCATGACGCCCGACGTCCCGCGATCGAGCCGGTGCACGATGCCTGGCCGCAGCTCGCCGCCGATGCCGCTCAGGCCGGACAGGTGGTGCAGCAGCACGTTCACCAGCGTGCCGGACGCATGGCCGGCTGCCGGGTGCACCACCATGCCGGCCGGCTTGTTCACCACCGCAAGGTCGTCGTCCTGGTGGAGGATCTCAAGGGGCAGCGCCTCGCCCTCGACCTCCGAAGGCGCGGGCTCCGGCAGCTCGATCCGCACGCGGTCGCCGTCTCGCAGGGTGAGATTGGCCTTGGCCGTGCGGCCTTCCACGGTGACCAGGCCGTCGGCAATCAGCTTCTGCAGCTGTGAGCGGGAGTGGCCGCCGACGAACGAGGTGAGAAACCGATCGAGGCGCTGGCCCCGCTGCTCGGGCGGGACCACGAGATCGGTCGCGGTCACGGTCACGCCGCCGCTCGGCGGCGGTGGCGCGCTTCCTGCGGCGACGTCGGCAGCGTGCGCGACAGCCACACCAGCATGATCAGGCTGAGCGGCCCGAGCACGAGAGAAATGAACTGCGACGTGGAGATGTCGAGGAACGGTACGACGCCGCGCGGATCGCCGCGGTAAATCTCGATGATGTAGCGCGACACCGCGTAGAGAAACATGTACGACCAGAACGTTCGTCCCGGGAACGTCCGGCCGCGGCGCTCCGTGGCGAGCAGCAGCCCGAGGATCAGCAGTTCCGCTCCGGCTTCATAGAGCTGCGTCGGGTGGAGGCGGATCCCCAGCGGCGTGCCGACGTTGGCGGCGGCCAGCGGGTTGGTGAAGATGACGCCCCACGCCACGCCGGTGGGGCGGCCGTAGCAGCACCCTGCGGCGAAGCATCCCAGCCGTCCCGTGACGTGGCCGAGCGCGATGCCCGGCGCGAACACGTCGCAGGTCGTCCAGAACGGCAGGCCGTGCCTGGCGATGTACCAGAAGGCCACTGCGACCGCCAGGATGAGCCCGCCGTAGAAGACGCCGCCGGAGCGGAGCAGCGACATGATCTCCGCGGGATTGCTGCGGTATTGGTCGAAGTCGACGACGAGGAGCAGCAGCTTCGCGCCGACGAGCGCCGCGATGATGATGTAGATGCCGAGATCGAGGACGCGATTGGAGTCGAGGCCGCGCTTCTTGGCCCGCGACATCGCCAGCTTGAGGCCGAGCAGGTAGGACACCGCCAGCAGGACGCCGTAGGTGTAGACGGTGAAGGGCCCGAGCTCAAACAGTTTCGGGTACACGGTGTCGTCCCACTCCAATCTGGTCCAGGATGATCAGTGCCATGCCGATCGAAATTGCCGAGTCGGCCACGTTGAACGCCCAGAAGTGCCAGGCACCACGGTACAGATCCAGGAAGTCCACAACGTAGCCCAGCCACACGCGATCGATCAGGTTGCCCAGCGCGCCCGCCACCACCAGCGCCACGCCCACCCGCGCCAGGCGATGCACCTCTGGCAGCGAGACCGCGAACATGATCAGACCGACCAGGGCCGCCACCGACACGAGCGCCAGCAACCCTGTCTTGAATGGTAGATCGACGTCGTTCAGCAGGCCGTACGCCGCCCCGGTATTGTGAACGCGGGTCAGGCTGAACAGGTTCGGAATGATGACCGCGCTGTCGTAGAGCTCGAGCCCGCGCCGGACGAGGAGCTTGGTGAGCTGATCGACCACCACGATCAGGCCGACGGCCGCCAGTTGGAACGAATAGCCTCGAGTCCGCACGGCCGTCACTGATGCGCGGGTTCGGCCAGCGCGTCCACGCAGCGGTCGCACAGGCCGGCCCAATCGGAGTCCTGGCGGACGGTGGGCACGAAGCGCCAGCAGCGCTCGCACTTCGTGCCGCGCGCCTTGTCCACCTCCACCGTGACGCCATCGACGGCGGCGGCCGTGCCGACGTTCAGCTCGAAATCCGACACGATGAACAGCATCGGCAGCTCGGCCCGGTACTGTTCGAGGAGCTGGCCGACGGCACCCTGCGCGGTCACGGTGACGTGCGCGGTGAGCGAATTGCCGATCACCTTGTCCTTGCGCTTCTGCTCGAGCGCGGCGTTGACCTGCTCGCGGACTTTGAGCAGCGCATCCCAGCGGAGACTCAGCGGCTCGTCCTTCAGGCGGTCCACCGACGGGAAGGTTTCGAGGTGCACCGGTTCGGGGGGCGGACCTGGCAGGTGGCGCCACAGGTCGTCGGCCGTCACGGGCAGAATCGGCGCGAGCAGGCGCGCCAGACCGTCGCAGATGATGTACATCGCTGTCTGCGTCGAGCGCCGCGCGTGTGACCGCGCGCCCAGCGTATACATGCGGTCCTTGGTCACATCGACGTAGAACGCGCTCAGATCCACGGTCACCAGCGTGTTCAGCACCTGAGACACGGTGGAGAAGTCGTAGACGTCGTATGCCTGCAGCATGCGGGCCGCGGCGTCGGCGTAGCGCGCCAGCGCGTAGCGATCCACTTCGTCCATGCGCTCGACGGGCACCATGTCGGTGGCCGGATCGAAGTCGTAGAGGTTGGCGACGAGGATGCGGGTGGTGTTCCGCAGCTTCCGGTAGAAGTCCACCACGCGCGTCAGGATCTCCTTGCTGACGCGCAGCTCCTCGGTGAACTCGGTCATCGCCACCCACAGGCGGATGATCTCGGCGCCGCTCTCCTTGATGATCTCCTGGGGCACGATGGTGTTGCCGACCGACTTCGACATCTTGCGGCCTTCGAGGTCGATCAGGAACCCGTGCGTCAGCACCTGCGTGAACGGCGGCCGGCCGCGCGTGGCCAGCGCGACCAGCAGTGAGCTCTGGAACCAGCCGCGGTGCTGATCGCTGCCTTCGAGGTACATCGTCGAGGGCCAACCGAGCCGATCGTAACGTGGCAGCACGGCCTCGTGACTCGCCCCCGAGTCGAACCACACGTCGAGAATGTCCTGCTCGCGCTCGAAGGTGGTGCTGCCGCACTTCGGGCAGGCCAGGCCGTCCGGCAGGAACTCTTCGATCGGCCGCTCGTACCACGCGTCGGCGCCGTGGATGTCGAAGAGCGCGGCCGCGCGGTCCACCAGCGCCGGCGTCAACACGGCCTCGCCGCACGACGTGCAGTCGACGGCCGGAATCGGCACGCCCCAGGCGCGCTGGCGCGAGATGCACCAGTCGGGCCGGTTCGTCACCATGTTGAAGATGCGGTCGCGGCCCCAGGCCGGGATCCACTGCACCTGGTGATCGATGGCGTGCTGCGCGGCGGCGCGCAGCGTGCGGCGCTCGCCGTCCTCGCAGGTAATCGCCGGCTCGCCGTCCATGCGCACGAACCACTGCGACGTGGCCAGGAAGATCACCGGATTGTGGCAGCGCCAGCAGTGCGGGTACTGGTGGGTGAACTCCTCGCGATGCCACAGCTTCGCCCGTTCGTGCAGCGCCTGCTCGACTTTGGCGTTGGCGTCGAACACGCGCATGCCGGCAAAGAGCTCGACGGTGTCGAGGAAGTGTCCGCCCGGCCCGATCGGCGCGTAGATGTCGAGGCCGTACTTCACGCCGGTCAGGAAGTCGTCGGACCCGTGGCCCGGCGCCGTGTGCACCGCGCCCGTGCCCTGCTCGAGCGTGACGTAGTCGCCGAGCACGGCGATCGAGTCGCGCTCGTAGAGCGGATGGCGGAAGGCGATGCCCTCGAGGTCCGCCCCCTTCATGCGCGCGATCGGCGACCCGAAGGTCTTGCCGGTCACCTGGGCCACGCGCGGCGCCAACTCTTCGGCCACGATAACCGCGCGGCCGTCCACGTCGTAGGCGGCGTAGTCGAACTCCGGGTGGAACGCGATCGCCAGGTTCGACGGAATGGTCCAGGGCGTCGTCGTCCAGATCAGGACCGATACCTTGCCCCCCGAGAGCTCGGGCACTCGCTGGGCCAGCGTCGTCACACTCGACGCCGCCAGCGGGAACTCCACGTAGATCGACGGCGAGACGTGATCCGAATACTCGACCTCGGCCTCCGCGAGCGCGGTGCGGTCGTAGATACACCAGTGAACCGGCTTCTTGCCCTTGTAGAGCAGGCCGCGCTCGACGAACTTGCCGAGGCAGCGGACGATGTCCGCCTGGTAGCGGAAGTTCATCGTCAGATAGGGGTGTTCCCAGTCGCCGAACACCGCGAGGCGCTTGAACTCGTCGGTCATCACCCCGATGAAGCGCTCGGCATAGGCGCGGCAGGCGCGCCGGATGTCGGCGCGGGTCATGTCCTTCTTCTTCGGCCCCAGCTCGCGATCGACGCGCAGCTCGATGGGCAGCCCGTGGCAGTCGTAGCCCGGCACGTAGGGCGCGTCGAAGCCGGCCATCGAGCGCGACTTCACCACCAGGTCCTTCAGGATCTTGTTGAGAGCGGTTCCGAGGTGAATCTGCCCGTTGGCGTACGGAGGACCGTCGTGCAGGACGAACTTGGGCGCGCCGCGCCGCCGCTCTTCGAGCTTCTGCTGCAGGCCGGCTGCCTGCCACCGCGCCAGCGCTTCCGGCTCGGCGGTCTGCAGGTTGGCCTTCATGGGGAAGCCCGTGCGGGGCAGGTTGACCGTGTCTTTCCAGTCGGGCATCGAGTTCGATTGTATCGCGGGGCCTATAATCGAATGGATGTCGCCGGCAATTCAGGCCGTGTTCTTCGACGTCGATTTCACCCTGATCTATCCGGGGCCGATGTTCCAGGGCGTGGGCTACCGGGAGTCGTGCGAGCGGCATGGGATCGCGGTGGACGAGGCGCGCTACGACGTCGCCGTCCGCGAGGCGCTGGCGTCGCTCGATCACGAGCAGGTGGTCTACGACGACGAGATCTTCGTCCGCTACACCCGCCGCATCATCGAGGGCATGGGTGGCAGCGGCGATCGGGTGGATGCGTGCGCCCGCGAGATGTACCTCGAGTGGGCCGCCTGCCACCACTTCTACCTCTACGACGACGCCGAGGCCGTGCTGCGCGAGCTGGTGGCGCGCGACCTCAAGATCGGGCTCATTCCAACTCGCACCGGTCGATGGACGAGTTCGTGGAGCACTTCCGCCTCCAGGGGCTGGTGGCGGCCGCGGTGTCGTCGGCCGATCACGGCTACTTGAAGCCGCACCCCAGCATCTTCGAGGCCGCGCTCACGCAGGCCGGCGTCGCGGCGCGCGCGTCGCTGATGGTGGGCGACAGCCTCGCGCACGACGTGGAAGGCGCGCGCGCCGTCGGCATGCGCGGGGTGCTGCTGCACCGCGGCGGCGGTCCGCTGCCCGACGTCGACGTGCCCGTCATCCGCAACCTGACCGATCTGCCGCCGCTGCTCTAATCCATCGTGGGGGAAATCCGTCGTGGGGGCCGCCTTTCCGCCTTCGCCAAGGCTACGGCGGACCCACCGTAGCTTTAGCGGAGGTGGGCAGGCGGCCCGTTGTCCGTCGTGGGGCCCGCTCAGCTCGCGGGCGGCGCGTGTCCCGGTCCGAAGAGCCGCGGCGCGAGCGCGCGCGCGACGAAAGTCGAGCCTGCCGACGTGAGGTGATGATCGTCCCACGTCGTCAGCACTGCCGGCCCGCCATCGAGCCTGACCAGACAGCCGTCCGCGTCGCAGAGGATGCCGTACGCGGACACGAACGCCACTCCAAGCCGCGTCGCCTCTTCACGCAGCACCCGATCGGCGCGGTCATAGTGCCCGTCGAGAAAGGGCAGACGAGTGGGCACCACGGCAAAGCGACGGCGCCGGGACTCGTTGAAGAGCAGGCGCGGTACCCGTTCGGTCCAGTTCGGCAGCTGGCCGAGCAGGACGATCCGAGCGCCAGAGACGCGCCGGAGAGCGGCAATGGTGTCGGCGAGATGCGAGTAGCCGTACACATCCCAGCGCGCGGCCAGCAACACGGTTTCGGGTTTGAGGCTGGCGATGCGCGTGATCACGTCGTCGTTGACGCCACGGCAGAACGGTTGCTCCGCTACCTCCAACGCCAGCAGGGGCGGACAGGCGCTGCCCGTGAACTGCGCCAGACGGAACCGCACGTCCTGCTGCAGTTGGCGCAAGCCCGGATAGAGATGCGCGGCGTGAGAATCGCCCCACAGCACCACCAGCGGCGCCGCCGTGGCGCCGCCGGCATCCACGCATTCGGGTGCGAACGCGCTCTGCGGCTGGTCCGGCATCAGATAGCACCGGCGCTCCCGATAGGCCGCAGCGTAGTCGTACTCGAAATCGACGAGCGCCTGCACTGTCGACGGGAACCGTGACGGCAGCTCGCGGCTCCACACCCGCACCGACAGCCCCGCGATCGCAACCGCCCCGAGGCTGGCGACCAGGCGGGCCGGCACCCAGCGCGTGCGGCCCGCACGGTAGGCGCTTTGAACCGGCTGCTCGACGAAACGGTAGGTGAGCCAGGCCAGCAGCACCGATGCCGTCACCAGGGTCGCGATCAGCCCGCCACCCGGATCGCCCGACGTGACGATGCGCGCGAACGTCAGGAGGGGCCAGTGCCAGAGATACAGCGGGTAGCTGATCGCCCCCACGAAGGTGAGGACCGGATGGCCGAGAACCACGCGGTTCACCCAGGCGTTCGGACCCGCTGCAATGGTCGCAAGCGCCCATCCGACCGGCAGCAGCGCCCACCAACCGGGAAACGGGTGGCCGGCGCCAAGCCAGGCGAACGACATCACCAGCAGCACAAGGGCGCCGCCGGATGCGGCAGAGGGCAGCCAGCGCGGCACATCCAGAGGCGCCCGATACGACAGGCACGCCAGCGCACCACCGAGCGAGAGCTCCCACAAGCGGCTCGGAGGCAGATAGAAGGCCGCCGCCGGATGACTGTGCACCGTCGCGACATTGACCGCGAACGAGACCAGCGCCAGGCCGAGCATCACGCCGAGCAGCGGCACGCGCCGCCACCAGGCCAGCGCCACGAGCGGTGGCCATAGCAGATAGAACTGCTCTTCGACGCCGAGCGACCACAGGTGCAGCAGCGGCTTGGTGGCCGCGTCGGCGTCGAAGTAGCCGCTTTCGCTCCAGAACACCACGTTGTCCAGAAACCCGGCGCCGCCGGCGACGTGGGTGCCGAGCTGCGCGTATTCGGACGGCAGCAGGGTCAGCCATCCGAATCCCCAGCACGCTGCCAGCACGATCGCGAGCGCCGGCGCCAGACGCACGAGCCGCCGCGCGTAGAAATCGCGAAACCGGAATGCGCCGCCAGCGAGCGCGTCGAGAATGAGCCTGGAAATCAGGTATCCCGAGATGGCCAGGAAGACGTCGACGCCGGAAAACCCGCCCGGCGCGAGTCTCGGGTTGGCGTGGAAGGCCACGACTCCCGCGACCGCCACGGCGCGCATGCCGTCGATATCGGGGCGGTAGGCCTTTCCCAGGTGGGATCGCGGGGTCACACGGGCGCCTTCATTGTCCCGAATCGCTCCGGCAGCCGCAATGAACCCCTGCCGCGCTCCTGTGGCGCGCGACACCGCTCGACTTCGTCCCGCTCTGGAACGACGAAGTGGTCTACTGGAACGAAGCGGCGGCGTTCATGCGAGCCGGCTTCGAGGGCGGCTACATCACCGTGACCGAGGCGCACGCGTGCGTGAGGGCACCATTTATCGCCGTGCCGGCGAAGCCGTCGCTCGCTCGGCCGAACCCACCCCGCCCTGACGCGAACCGCGGATCGCTATCGTACGTACGTCAGCCCGGCGGCCAGGCGAGGCCGCGGCCGGCGAGTACGTGCAGATGGATGTGGAACACCGACTGGCCGGCTTCGGCATTCGTGTTGAACACCGTGCGGTAGCCGCGCTCGGCGTAGCCGTGTTCCCGTGCCAGCCGCGCGGCGCAGCGCAGCATGGCTCCTGCCATCGCGTCGTGACCCGGGCTCAAGTCGTTCAATGACGCGATGTGCTCTTTCGGCACCACCAACGCGTGCAGGGGCGCCTGCGGGTTGATGTCGCTGAAGGCGAAAACCGTGTCGTCCTCGTAGAGCTTCGTCGACGGAATCTGGCCCGCGACGATCTTGCAGAACAGGCAGTCGGCCATGAGGCGATCCTCGTCCGCCTACCGGCGGGGTGATTTGCGGCGGTCTCGGGTGACGACCGCGGTCCGCGGCAGGCCCTGCAGGTCGGCGACCACGCGGTCGAAGCGCAGATCGTCGTGCGTCGCCACGCGGGCGCGCACCTCGTCCTCCTGGCCGAACCCGAACTCCATGATCAGCCAGCCACCCAGGCGCAGCTTGGCCACCGCCGACTCCAGCACGCCCTCGATGTCGCGCATGCCGTCGGCGCCGCCGAAGAGCGCCACGTGCGGCTCGTGCAGCACCGTGGGCGAGAGCCCGGGCTTGTCGGTTTCGCGCACGTAGGGGGGGTTGGCGGCGATGAGATCGAACTCGCCGGCGACGCCGTCGAGATACGGGGCGTTCACGAACTCGATGCGGTTGAACACGCCGTGCCGCGCCGCGTTGCGCTTGGCGACCAGGAGCGCATCGGCCGAGACGTCCGTCGCCATCACCGTGCACTTCCGCGCTTCGTACGCCAGCGTCACCGCGATGTTGCCGCAGCCGGTGCCGATGTCGGCGACCCTGGCGTCCAGCTTGCGCACGATGAGCGGCAGCGCCGCCTCGACGATGATTTCCGTTTCCGGCCGCGGGATCAGCACCGCCGGTGTCACCTCGAAATCGAGGCCATAGAACTCGCGGACGCCGGTGATGTAGGCGCTCGGCTCGCGCGTCTCGCGGCGCGAGACCCAGGCCGAGAACTTCGGCTCGAGCCCCTCCGGCGCCGCATGGTGCGACTCCGTGAGAATGCGCGCGCGATCCCAGCCGAGGATGGTCTTGGCGAAGAGCTCGACGTCGATCGCCGCTTCGTCAGGGGCGATGCCAGCGGCCACGAGTCGGTCGCGGGCGACCGAGAGGGCCTGGCGCAGAATCACGCTTCGACCTGGCTGGCCTGCTTCAACTTTTCAGCGTTGTAGAACGACGCGACCTGGTCGAGCAGCTCGCCCACGTCGCCTTCGAGCACGGCGTGGAGCCGGTGCGTCTCGAACTTGATGCGGTGGTCGGTGATGCGGCTCTGCGGGAAGTTGTACGTGCGAATCTTCTCGGACCTCTCGCCGGTGCCCACCTGGCCGCGCCGCTCCTTGGCGATGGCGTCCTGCTGCTTCTGCATCTCCATCTCATAGAGACGCGCGCGCAGCACTTTCATCGCCTTCGCGCGGTTCTTGATCTGCGATTTCTCGTCCTGCTGCGACACCACGACCCCCGTGGGGATGTGCGTGAGGCGCACGGCGGAATACGTGGTGTTGACGCTCTGCCCGCCCGGACCGCTCGAGCAGAACGTGTCGATGCGCAGGTCCTTGTCGTGTATCTGGATGTCCACGTCCTCGGCTTCGGGCAGGACCGCTACAGTGGCCGTCGACGTGTGGATGCGTCCGCTCGCTTCCGTGGCGGGGACGCGCTGCACGCGGTGCACGCCGCTCTCGTACTTCAGCCGGCTGTAGACGCCCTTGCCTTCGATCGAGGCGATGACTTCCTTGATGCCGCCACCCGTGCCCTCGCTCGACGACAGCACGTCGATCTTCCACCGCTGCGTCTCGGCGTAGCGGGTGTACATCCGGAAGAGTTCCGCGGCGAAGAGCCCGGCCTCGTCGCCGCCGGTGCCGGCGCGGATTTCGAGGATGACGTTCTTCTCGTCGTTCGGATCCTTGGGGACGAGCAGGACCTTCAGCTCCTGCAGCAGGAGGTCGCGCTTGGCGGTGAGCGCCGGCAGCTCTTCTTCGGCCAGCGCGCGCATATCGGCGTCCGAGCCCCTGGCGAGCTCGGTGGTGCCGGCGAGATCCTCTTCGGCGGTCTTGTACTCGCGATACTTCTGCACCAGCGGCTCGAGCTCCGCGAGCGCCTTGGCGGCCTTCCTGTACTCGGCGGCGTCCGACTGCACTTCGACCGTGCCGAGCCGGGTCATCAGCTCGTCGTACCGCGTTTCCACCGTGGACAGCTTGTCAAACATGTCTCTTCATCCACCCGACACCGGCGGCAGGAACGCGACCTCGTCGCCGTCCTTCACCGCCGCGGTCATCCGCGAGTAGTCCGTGTTCAGCGCCACCGACATCGTGCGCTCGTAGTCGCCGAGCGCCGGCATGTCCTTGACCAGCGATCGCCACACCTGCTCGATGGTGGCCGGCGCCGGCACGTCCCGCACCAGCTCGCCCGCCCCGGCCAGGTCCCGCAGCCGCGCACACAGCCGCACGGTTACGCGCATGCGATGCGATACGCCGTCTGGCGGGCCGTTTCGTCGTCCGGATCCGCCGTGGCGCCCTCCAACCAGACATCGCCGCCGTCGAAGTGCTCGTGCTTCCAGATCGGCACGATCTGCTTCACCCGCTCGATCGTGTATCGGCACGCCGAGAAGGCGTCCCCACGGTGGGGCGACGCGGCGACGATGATGATGCTCGCCTCGCCCAGCGCCAGCCTGCCGATGCGGTGGTGCACGCCCAGCCTTGCCGAGGGCCAGTTGGCCCTCGCCTCGTCCACGATCCGCTGCAGCCCTTTGACCGCAAGTGCTTCGTAGGCCTCGTATTCCAGGAAGGCCACCTTGCGGCCGAGGTTGTCCTGCCGCACGAGCCCTACGAATGAGGTGACCGCGCCGTCCGCGCCCGAGGCGTCGGCGACCACCGCCGTCAGGGCGTCCAGGCTGAGCGGGTCCTTGGTCACGGCCACGAGCGGCAGGGACATCACAGATCAGTATAGAACCCCGAAGGCTTCGGGCCCCTAGGCCGCTATTTCATGATCTGGAGGTACTTGTCGACGAGCGTCCGGTTTGGCCCCTGATAGGCCGCGGCGTACCTGCGGACTTTCTCCCGCTCGATATTCGACAGCACCTGACCGCCGCGCACCAGCTCGTACTGCGCCGCGATGGCGGCAAAGAGCATGTCCTGATCGGCGGGCCGGCGGAGCAAGTAGGCGTCGAGCACGGTCAGCCCGTCGGCGTGCCGATTCGTCATCGCGTAGGCCGTTGCCAGACGGCGGGCGATCTCATCCTGCGTGGGGTCGCGGTCGTAGGCGGGCTTGAGGATGTCGATGGCCGATTGCGGCTGTCCGGTCCGCAGCCGCGCATCGGCCGCCAGCGTGTAGACAACGGTCGGGCGCGCTTCCGTGCCGAGCAGCGCCAGCTGCCAGGTGGCGGCGGCGTCTCGATCGCGGCCCGCGGTGGCAAACGACGCACCCAGAAAGAAGGCGGCGGGGAAGAACTCGCGCCGCGGTCCCGCGGCCGCCTGAAGCTGCGCCACCGCTTCGTCGAGCTCACCTTTCTGGAACAGACCGACCGCGTCCAGGAAGGCGCCGGCGATCAGATCGCCGGTGTTGAACGCCTCGCGGGCCGCGGCGTCGTAGCGGCCGGCGCGCGCCTCGACGACCGCCGGCTTGAGGCCGGCCGAACGTTGCTCGACCATCGCCAGCAAGGCATTCAGGAGATCCGGTTCGAAGGCGATTGCCTTGTCGAACTTTGGCAGCGGGAGTGCCAGAGCCGAGGCGGCGACGGCCGCCGCCGCGGGCAGAGCCGCATTGGCCGCCCCGCGTTCGAGGACGAAGGGCCGGACGAGCACGCCCACGGCCTTGCCGTCGCGCGCGATCTTGGCCCGGGCCACGTAGGGTCCAGGGGGGAGCGCATGCGCCGCCACCACGCCCGAGGCGATGCGCCACGCCGGCTGCCGGCCAGGTTCCACCGGCGCGTCCACCGTCGTCAGCGCAGGGCCGTCTTCGTTGTCGGCAATCTCGAACGCGACAGTCGCGCCCTTCCAGGTCGCCTCCGTCGTCGAGTAGAGCTCGAGGTACGCGGCGACCCCGTCGGTCCCCACGTACGGTTCGACCTCCATCGCGATGCCCTTCCCAGGCGGGGGCACGGGACCGACGACCAGATCGCCCAGCGCGAACGGCTCACCAGCCATCTTCCAGGCGCTGATGTCGCGCACGATGCTGCCGCGCCGCCCCTCCTCGTCGATGACGGCGAGGCGCAACGAGTACACGCCCGGGTCCACCAGGACCCCGCCGACGAATTTGAGCGCCTCATTGGGGCTGCCTGAGCCGGGCGACAGCGTCATCTTCTCCTCGAACGACGCGGCCACGCGGTTCTCGTTGTTGAGCACGATGAAGCCCACGGAGTACTCGCCCGGCCTCGCGCCCGCCTCACCGACCTGCGCGGCCACGACGAGTCGCACTTTGCCGCTGGCTGCATCCTGCTGGGCGAACGTGGTGGCACGCAGCGGCACACCGGATACGGCGAAGGGGGACGACAGCGTCTCCCGCAGCGCGTCCTCGGGCGCTTCACGCGCGCGGCGCGCCAGGCGGGCCGGTGACAGTACGAACGCCTGGCGAGAACGAATCGTGACGTCGCGACGCTTGACCTCCACGTCGATCCGGTGGCGATCGCCGACGCTGTCCTGTGGCCGCTGCTCGACGCCCAGGATGTAGTAGGCGGAGATCTCGGACGCCAGCCGCTCGAAGACACCTTCGCCGGTGCCGGCCACGCGAAACAGACTTCCGCGCGACATGACCGCGAGCCCTTCCAGACTCTGGACCTGCAGGCGTCGATCTCCTGCCTCGTTCGTCCGCCGCAAGCGCACGGTCACGTCCGACTGTCGCAGATCGACCACCAGCGCGTTGAGCGACGTGCGGGCCTCGCCCGCCAGCGTGACGAGCGACTGCAGCTCGACCTCGCTGGCCAGGAACCCTTCGGAGAGCAGCACCATCAGCTTGGGGCCTTCTACCTTCGCCAGCTGCTGGAGCAGTTGACGCAGCCCGCGCACCGACGCCTCGGCGTCTTCGTGCGCCTCGCGGACGAGCTCCGCGGATTCCAGCTCGATCTCCTTGATACACCGTTCGTTCTGCAGCTCCTGGTTCGACTCGCGGCATTCGCGCTCGATGACGTCGGTGTAGACGAATCGGTCATCCCGTTCGACGATCGCGGTGGCCTCGGACAACGCGATGCTGTGACGTATCGTCGTCGATCGCTGCGGGTGCCCCACGAGACGCCGAAGCGCGCGGCGGAGGCGCGCTTTGTCGTTCGTGAAGTCGACGCGTATGCCGGGCTCTGGATAGGCGATGAGGGCCACCTCATCGAGCGGGCTGAGGTGGTCGAGGAATCGGGATGCCGCGTCAAGGATCGGACGGAGCGCCAGCGGCCCGATGCGTACCTGATCGATCGCCAGCACGATCCGCCGCCCCCTCGGCGGCGTCAGGTTGCTCGAATAAAAACTCTGGGTCTTGTCGACCTGTCGCTTGCGCTCGGTCTCGACGTCGACCTTGACCAGATCGGCCGAGACCACGCGGCGCGTCTCCCCATCGATCTTCACCACGAAGTCCGGCGCGAGGAGATCGTCCACGGGTCGTCCGTTCCGGTCCACGACCGAGACGTCCACCGCCACGAGATCGATACCCGATCGGAAGCTGGGACCCTGGATGGGTGGGGGCGTCTGGGAGGACGGCGAGGCTGGCGGTCCTTGCGCCGCCACGAATGCGAGGGCGGTCACGACGCACGAGGCGACAGAAAACAGTGTCCTCATGGGCTCACTCCAGCGTGGGGGCATAGTAGCCCGGAAAATGTAGAATTCAGGCTCTTCCGGGGTGACATGCGGCTCCTTGGGTTCGTGGTCGTCGCCTGCTGCGCCGCTGCGCCGGTCTCGGCGCAGCCGGGATGGTTTGATCTGCCCGTTCCGACCGCCTCGTTGACGCAGCTCGACGTCCCTCTCGATCAGGGCCGCTCGCTGGCCCTGCCACGCGCCATCCGCCTGCTGCACGCCAACCCTCGTGAGGGGGAGCTCCCGTCGCGTCTGGTCGAATTCGAGCAGCTCCTGACGGATCTGGACGCCGTGGAGCAGGAATCGCGGCGCATGAGCGCACGCGGCCTGAGCCTGGCGATGGCGAAGAACTCCGCGGAGCGGGATGTGCTCGGCGACATCCTCACGTCGATGGGCCTCCATCTCCGTGAACGCCGGGGCGTGTACGCCGTCGAGCCCAACCGGGACGGCGATGCCGTGAAGCTGCGGAAGCGGCTCGACGCGGCCGGCCTCGACACTGGAGCCGTCGAGAAGGCGCTGAATGCGGGCGAGGCGGTCGTGCCGGCGCGCGAGGTCACAGTGCTGCCGATGCCGCTGCCGCACGACGCGTGGGAGAGCGCCATCTTCGAGCGGAAGATCCCGGCGCGCTCGCTCTTCAGCGCCATCGTGCGCGACCGGCGTGCGTCGCTGCTCTTTCACGGGCTGTCGTCGATGACACCCGAGACCAGGGGCTACCTCGCGAAGGATCGAGAGCTTCTGCAACACCTCTATCGAGACGCCGCTGGGACGGTGGCGGCGTTCGGTGGTTCGTTCCGCGTCGGCGGCGATGGTCACGTCATCGTTCCGGGAGGCGCCGAAGCCGTCGAACTGTGGGAAGCGCTGGCAGACGAGCGGCTGGAACGGACCGACCGCTTCGCGCAAGCCATCTTCAGCCGTAGCGGCGGCCGTCTGGCGTACCTGTTCGATGCGATGGCCAACCTCGACGTCCCACGTCAACGGTTCGCGCTTGGCCTGTGGATCAAAGACCGTGGCCTGCGGATCGAACGCTTTCGTGCGCTGTCGCGCGCGTTCGTCGACATCGATCCGTCATGGCTGCCGTTGGAGCGACCGTTCTCGCGGCCGTTGTCCGATCCGCCCACCATCCTCGGCCTCGTGGACGTCGCGCCAACGGGTGAGCCGGCGGCGCCGCGCTACCGCCGCTTCTGGGATCGGGCGCTCGCCAGCGTCGACGTGCCCAGCGCGGGAACGCGCGAGCTGAAGGACCTTGCGGAAGACGGGTTCGTCGATGCCGCCTGGCTCGCCGAACACGTGCTCCAGGGGCTCTCGCCGGAACGCCAGGCGCGCCTGGGCTGCGTCGCGTTTGGTCAACGGGTGTTTGGCTCGGCGCGCGACGAGGAGCTCGAAGACGTCCTCGTGGCGGTGCGTGCCTGCGCTCGATTCCCCGCGCTCGTGATGACGCTCGAGCGCACCGGCGTGCGCCGGCCAGCCACCTACGCCCAGGCGGCGCGGCGTGCCGTCGAACTCGAGAGTATCGGAGAGGCCGTGCAGGCGGTCCCGCTGCTCGTGCAGTTTCAGGGCGCGCTCGTGCTGCTCGAGCGCATGGCGCGGACCGGAGCGGTGGCGGCATCGGAGATCGACGGGCTGGTCTCGTCGCTGTGCACGTTGAAGACGAGCAGCGGCCGCTACGAGGGAGCGCTGGCCGAGTGGTTCGAGATCACGCTGTTCCGAGCGCTGCCGCGTCAATCCGGCGATTCCGACCGCCCCCTCGAGACGCGGGTGCTCCGCGCCCTGGCGGACACCGCCGAAGCCAGCGCACCTTTCGAGTGGGAAGGCGCACAGCACATCGCCGACGTTCAGGGCGCCTGGCTGCGCGATCTCGTCGCCATCCGGGCGAAGCAAGGTGGGAACAGTCTGGATGCGGTGATGGCCGTCAGTCGTGTGCTGGCGCCGTTGCGGCAGAACGGCCTGACGCTCGACGCCCTGAGGACCCACACCGCCGCCCTGAAGGCCGCGGGCAACGCGTTGGTCGCAGCGCGCGCCTGGCCCGATACGCCGGACGAGATCCCCGACGTCAAGAAGATCGTCGATCGGGTCGTTCGCGACTTGAGCAAGATCGACAAACCCAAGGACGTGTCGAAGGCTCCGCGCAGCGTGGCGCCGCTCATCGGGCTGGCGGACTATCTGCTCGGCGAGACGATCGTTGCGTTGGCGTATGCGCCTCACCTCGGGGATCCCCGCGAGCTGCTCGGACCCGAGAGCGACGAGTCGCATCGCCACAGTTTCGGATTGACCTCGAAACCGGGTGCCGTCACCGGCATTCGCCGCGCCTGGCAGCGGCCGGCAAACGACACCGCCGCCAAGGCCGGGCGGGCGTTGTCGGGTTCGTTGTTCGGGCTGGACCTGGCGCTGTCGACCAAACGGCTCCGGCGGCTCGCGCTTGACGGACTCCCGCACCCTCCCCGTCTGGGCGCGAACGAGCGTTCCGCGCTCGTGGACATCCTCGCGCTCCTCAATCCCCGCACCCTGACGAGCGGCGATCTCGAATTGATCGAACAGTCGATCGCGAGCGGACGTGCGCAGGTGCAGTCGGCCACCGATGCCGTCTCGCTCGACCAGTTGGCGGTGCGTGTGTCGATGAGCGAGAGCCGCAGGGAGCTGCTGGCCTGGACGCTGCAACAGGAGCCCGCGCGTGTTCCAGCGCTGTTTTCGACCGCCGAGATGTTCTGGCTGGGACTGAACGGTCGCCCGTTCGAGCGGCTGGACTCGTGGGGAACCTCGTTCGAACCGCAATCGGGCTGCTATTGCCTGCGCTTTCCCGCGGCCGGCACCTGGGATCGCGTCGCCGGGCGTCTCGGAGGGCGGCTTCTGGGTGCCGCCGTGCCGGATCTGACGCTGCGCGTGGCCGAGCACCTGGCCGCGTTGAAGGTGCCGGTCGCGCTGTTTCCCGGCGTGATGGCGATGGCGATGCAGGACTTCATCGATAGTGCGCCCCCCCTCTTCGACGACGACTGGCTGGGCATCGTGGGGTACGCGGGTCAGGTGTCGCGGGACACGGTTCAGGACTACGTCGCCGCGCTGGTCGCGGCGGGGCCGGTGCGGGACGCGACGCGGGAGGCGCCGAGGTGAGACGCCACGTGTTCGTGACGGTCGCCTTCATGCTCGGCGTCCTGTGGCACGGCCACACGCCGTCTATCCAGACGCTGTCCATCCAGAGGCTGTCTGCCCAGACGCTGCCGGCCCCGACGCTGCGTTTCGTGTCGCCGACCGCCGACACCTACTTGAGCGGTCCCGTACTCCTCAGGGTCGTCATCGGCGGCGACGGCGGACCGTCGCTCGTCGACGATGTCACGTTCTTCGCCGACGGACGTCAGGTGTGTGTCGTCCCGGCGGCGAGCCCTCAGTGCCGATGGGATGCCGGGCCGGAGCTGGTCGCGCATGCGCTTCGGGCCGTCGCGCGGCTCAAGAGCGGCGGACGCCTGGTGGCCAACGTGCGCACGAAGGACGTTGGATACGTCGAGTCGGTATCGGTGGACGTCGTACTGGCCAACGCCGTCGTCACCGACGGCGGTCATTTCGTCAAGGGGCTCACCCGCGGCGATTTCAGGATCCTGGACGACGGCAAGGAACGTCCGGTGACCAGCTTCCAATCCACCGACGCGCCGCTCGAACTGGTGCTGGCGCTCGATGTGAGCGCCAGCATGAGCCCAGCCCTCGGCGATATGAAAACCGCCGCCGGCGCGTTCCTGCGCGCGTTGAGGCCGCAGGATCGCGTGACGCTCGTGGCCTTCAACGATGCGATGTTCACGCTGTCGCGCGAAGTGGCCGGCACCGAGGCGATGCCGGCGCTGGACAAGTTGACCGCTTGGGGAGGCACATCGCTCTACGACGTCATCGTCCGATCGACACAACTGCTGTCGCGCAAGCCCGGCAAGCATGCCCTGGTGATCTTCAGCGACGGCGACGACAACGCCAGTCAGGCCACCCTCGAGCAGGTTCGGCGGCTCGCCGCCGACAGCGACGCCATGCTGATGGCGGTCGGCCTGGGCCGCGGCTCCGAGGTGAACGAATTGAAGAAGACGCTCGAGTCGCTGGCCGAGACCAGCGGGGGGCGCGCGCTGTTCGCCAGCAGAAGCGACGAATTGACCGAGTCGTTCGGGAAGGTCGTCGAAGACCTCATCAACCAGTACACGCTGGGCTTCGAGCCGCAACGCGACGGGCGCGACCACCAGATCCGTGTGGAAGTGCCGGGACGCGGCGTCAGAGTGCGCGCGCGGCGCGTGTATGCGGCCCCTCCGGAGCTTCCGGCAGCCAAGTAACCCAGTCCGCTCTCTCTGCCTTCTCCGCCTTCTTCGCCCTCTCCGCCGTCTCCGCCTCCAGGTTCATCAGTGTCCCATCGGACCGTGGCCGTGGCCGAGCCCGGGAGCATTGCGAATCGCCGTCGCGACGTAGGCCTGCGCCAGAGGCACCGCGTCCGCGAGCGTCTTTCCGAGCGCGAGCTGCGCGGCGATTGCCGCGGAGAAGGTGCAGCCGGTGCCGTGGGTGCTGGTGCCCGCGACGCGCTCAGCCCGGAACTCGGTGAACGTCTGGCCGTCGAAAAGCACGTCCACGATGTCGGTCGACGCCGAGTGCCCGCCTTTCACGACCACTGCCCGGGCGCCCAGTCTGACGATCCGGCGCGCGGCCTCGCGTTGATCCTCGAGCGTCCGTACCGCCATCCCCGTCAGCACTTCGGCTTCCGGCAAATTGGGCGTGACGACCGCGGCAAGCGGCAGCAGATCGCGCGTGAGCGCGGCGAGCGCGTCCGAATCGAGCAGCCGGTCGCCGCTCTTGGCGACCATCACCGGATCCACGACCAGCGGCCCGACGCGCGACACGCGCAGCACGCGCGCGACTGCGCCGATGATGCCCGTGTTGGCGAGCATGCCCGTCTTCACCGCGGCGACAGGAAAGTCTTCGACGACGGCGGCGATCTGCGCCGAGACGATGCCGGGCGAGAGCGCTTCGACCGCCGACACGCCGCGCGTGTTCTGCGCGGTGACGGCGGTGATGGCGCTCACGCCATACACGCCGAGCGCGGCAAAGGTCTTGAGGTCCGCTTGAATGCCGGCGCCGCCGCCGGAGTCGCTGCCCGCGACGGTCAGCGCGACAGGGGTGGGACGAGGCGCCACAGGCCCGGAACGATGCCAGCCGCGGCCGCGAGCTTCACGATGTCGGCAATCACGAACGGGACGACGCCGGTGGCGAAGGCGCTCGCCAGGCCGATCGCGGTGCGGCCCACCGACGCATAGGCGAGCCACAGCGTGCCGCAGGCGTAGATCACCACGAGCCCGAGCGCCATGGCGGCAATCGACGACAGATAGCGGCGGTCGAACCCGCGCCGTGCCAGCGCGCCGGCGATGAATGCCGCCAGCGGGTACGACAGCAGGTAGCCGCCGGTCGGGCCGAGCAGCCGCCACACGCCGGGCGGCAGCGCCGGCGACGCCGCGAACACCGGCAGGCCGGCGATGCCGGCCGCGAGATAGAGCAGCTGACTGGCGGCACCGAGGCGCGGACCGAGCACGAGGCCGCTCAGGAGCACGATGGTCGGCTGGAAGGTGAACGGTACCTGCGTGAAGGGCAGCGGCACGCTGACCTGCGCCGCGGCGGCCGTCAGCGCTGCGAAGAAGAGCACTGCCACGGCGCGCGTCGCGAGCGAGGTGCCGGTGTCGCTGCGGGTCCTCTGCCCCCTTAGGAGCACCTCGACGAGCGTGGCCGATCCAGTCGCAATCATGGTGGTAAGACTCTCTTACTGGATTCTACTATCGGCCCAGCACGAGGAGGTACTGATAGGGCAGGTTTCCCGAGCTCCTCACCTTGAGGCCCGCGGCAGCAGCGTCCCGTTCCACTGCCGCCCGCGGCACTCGCAGACTGGTATCGTCGGGTCCGGGACCGCCTCCGCCAAGTTTGTAGTTCACGATGCCGATGCGGCCGTTGGGCTTCAGGCCCAGCGCGAGGTTCTTCAAAAATGTCACCCGATCCGCCACCGGCACTTCGGGATACGCGTCCACCACGAGCACGGCATCCAGGGCGTGCGGGGGCAGGTTCGGCGAGCTGCCTTCCCCGAGCACGGTGCGGACGTTGAGCAGGCCTTCGCGCTGCACGCGGCGCTTGATCGCGTAGAGCATCTGGGGCTGCACGTCCTGTGCGTACACCACGCCGTTGGGTCCGACGCGCCGCGCCAGCCGGGTAGTGAACCAGCCAGCCCCGGCGCCGATGTCGGCCACGTGCGCGCCGTCGGCGATGCCGAGGGCGTCCATGATCTGATCCGGTTTCTGGTAGGCGGCTCGATCGGGCGCCTCGAGGAGTCCAAGATCCTGCGGCGGAAAGAGCTCGCGATGGCGCGGCGGCGCTGTGGCCTGCTGCGCCTGCGGAGCCATGGCCGCGAGGGTCAGCATGAGCGCCGCCATGGGCAGGCCTGCAGGCCTGCGGCGACGGGCCGTCATGACTTCTTCCCCGCAACCCCGGGCTCGGTCATCGCTTTCGCCTCGAGAACACGGTTGGCCGTGGCCGCGTCCATCAGGCCGCGCGCCAGCACGATCTCGCGAACCGTCTTGCCGGTGCGCACCGCCTCTTTGGCCACTTCCGCGGTGGCCGCGTAGCCGATGTAAGGGCTCAGCGCGGTGGCCATCACGGTGCTGCGATCCAGCAGCTCGCGGCAGCGCGCGGCGTCGGCCTCGATGCCGTCCACGCAGTGGGTCTTGAACGCAGTCATCGCGTTTCCCAGGATCGTCGACGCGTGCAGCGCGTTCCACGCGATCACCGGCATCATCACGTTGAGCTCGAGCTGTCCGGCCTCCGCTGCCGCGCACACCGTGGTATCGCAGCCGATGACCTGGAAGCACACCTGGTTCATCATCTCTGGCACCGACGGATTCACCTTGCCCGGCATGATGGACGATCCGGGCTGCACCGCCGGCAGCTTGATCTCCCCGATGCCGGCGCGCGGCCCCATGCTCAGCAGCCGTAGATCGCTGGCGATTTTGCTGACCTCGACGGCCAGTCGCCGCATGGCGCCGGAATAGGCGAGCACATCGCCCATGCTCTGAGTAACCTCGAACCGGTTCCGCGCCGGTGTCACCGGCAGCTCGGTCAGGTCCGCCAGCACCTGCACCGTCAGTGTCGTGAACTCCTCACCCGCGTTGAGGCCGGTCCCCACGGCGGTGGCGCCGAGATTCAGTCGGGACAGTTCCCCGGCGGCATGGCCGAGGGCGCGGATGGCGGCCTCGATGCACCCAGCATATCCCTCGAACTCCTGACCGAGCCGGATCGGCACGGCGTCCTGCAGGTGGGTGCGACCGACCTTCACGATCTCGTTGAACTGGCCTTGTTTTTCTCTGAACGCCTTCTCCAGCGCGACGGCGGCTTCGAGCAGGGAGCGATCGCGCATCAACAGGCCGAGCCGCGTCGCCGACGGGAAGACGTCGTTGGTGGACTGGCCCATGTTCACGTGATCGTTGGGATGGACCAGTAGGTACTCACCGCGCGCGCCACCCAGAATCTCCGCCGCGCGATTGGCGAGCACCTCGTTGACGTTCATGTTGTGCGAGGTGCCGGCGCCCGCCTGATACACGTCCACCACGAACTGATCGCGGAACTGGCCGGCGAGCACTTCGTCGGCGGCCTGCTCGATGGCCGCGCCAACGGTGGGATCGAGCCGCCCCAGCGCGGCGTTGGCACGCGCGGCGGCCTTCTTGATCAGGACGGTTGCGGCGACGAGCTCGGGGTGGGCGCGCAGTCCGCTGATGGGGAAGTTCTCCATCGCGCGCGCGGTCTGGATGCCGTAGTACGCGGCCGCCGGAACCGCGTGCTCGCCGAGAGGGTCGCGCTCCGTGCGGATGTCCATGGCGCCTCTACCGCGATCCTATAATGTCCTGATGCTTCCTCGATTCCTCGACAGCGTGGTGCAGCTCGTCGTCAAGACGGCCACGGACCTGCCGCCGGACGTGCGCGCGGCGATGAAAGTGGCGATGTCGCGCGAAGAAGCCGGCACCCAGTCGGCTCAGGCGTTGACCATCATCGCGCAAAACATCGACCAGGCCGCCGAGGGCGAAGGCGCCATCTGCCAGGACACCGGCATGCCCACCTTCGAGATCAAGACGCCGGTCGGCGCCAACCAGATCGTCATGAAGAAGCAGATCCGGGAGGCGATTGCCGAGGCCACCAGGCGCGGCAAGCTGCGGCCCAACTCGGTGGACTCGCTGACGGGCGAGAACTCGGGCAACAACCTCGGCCCGGGCACGCCGATCATGCATTTCGAGCAGTGGGAGCACGACGACGAGATCGAAGTGAAGCTCGTGCTCAAGGGCGGCGGCTGCGAGAACATGAACTCCCAGTACTCGCTGCCGGCGGAGCTGCCGCATCTCGGCCGCGCGGACCGCTCGATCGAGGGCGTGCGCAAGTGCATCCTGCACGCCGTGTGGCACGCGCAGGGCAAGGGGTGCGCGCCGGGCGCCATCGGTGTCTGCATCGGCGGCGACCGCACGTCGGGCTACGTGCACGCGAAAGAGCAGCTGTTTCGCACGCTCGACGACGTGAACGCGGATCCGCGGCTGGCGCAGCTCGAGGCGTCGATCATGGGCGAGGTGAACAAGCTCGGGATCGGCACGATGGGCTTCGGCGGCAATGTTTCGCTCATCGGCTGCAAGGTGGGCGCGCTCAACCGCCTGCCGGCCAGCTTCTTCGTGTCGGTGGCCTACGACTGCTGGGCCTACCGCCGCCTCGGCGTGGTGCTCGATGCGACGAGCGGCGCCATCAAGCGCTGGCTCTATCGCGATCCCTCGACACCGGTGGCCGCCATGGCGGATCAGGCCGGCGTGGTGCGCACGGGGCGCGAGATCGCGCTGCGTACCCCGCTCACCGAGGAGCAGGTGCGCGCGCTCAAGGTCGGCGACATCGTGCTGCTGTCGGGGCGCGCCTACACCGGCCGCGACGCCGTGCACCACCACCTCATGAGCCACGAGCCGCCGGTCGACCTGCGCGGCGGCGTCATCTATCACTGCGGACCCGTCGTCGCGAAGCAGGGGGACGGCTGGAGAGTGACGGCCGCCGGCCCCACCACCAGCATCCGCGAGGAGCCGTATCAGGCCGACATCATCAAGCGCTACGGCGTGCGCGCCGTGATCGGCAAGGGCGGGATGGCCGGCAAGACGCTGGCCGGGCTCAAAGAGAGCGGGGCGGTGTACTTGAATGCGGTGGGCGGGGCGGCCCAGTTCTATGCCCGCTGCATCACCGCGGTGGACGGGGTGTCCTTGCTGGAGTTCGGTACCCCGGAGGCGATGTGGCATCTAACGTTTGAGGACTTCCCGGCCATCGTCACGATGGATGCCCACGGAAATAGCCTTCATACCGACGTGGAAAAGGCCTCCGCGGCCGAGCTGGCCGGGCTCGGCGTATAATCAGGAGGTCTAGAGGAGCCAGGAATGATCAACGTGTCCAGTACGGCAGCCGAGAAAATCAACGAGCTGCTCGCCGAGGAAAACAAGGCCGGCAGCGGTCTTCGTGTGTTCGTGCAGGGCGGCGGCTGTTCGGGTTTTCAGTACGGGCTGATGATCGAGGAGAGCGGCGGCGTCGGCGACCAGGTGTTCGAGTCGAACGGCGTCAAGCTGTTCGTCGACCCGGTCAGCGTGAGCTACCTGAAGGGCGCCGAGGTCGACTTCGTCGACACGGTCACCGGCGGCGGCTTCACCATCCGCAACCCCCAAGCCACGTCGACGTGCGGCTGCGGTTCGTCGTTCAGCGTGGACGGCGAGGCCGGCGGTCACCACCATTAAGAGGGGCGTCCCTACACGCCCGAGGATCAGTGTGGCACCAGCGCTTCCCGATCTGAGCAGGCTGAAGCCTGAAGGCGGTAAGCGCTCGAGCAAGCGCGAGCAGATCGTCAACGTGTTCCTGCGCCAGGAAGGGCACCTGAGCGCCGACGATCTGTTCGACCTCATTCGCAAGGACGACCACCGCATCAGCCGGGCCACCGTCTACCGTACGCTGCAGTGGATGGTGGACGCGGGCATCGCCCGCAAAGTGGATTTCGGCGAAGGCCGTTTCCGCTTCGAGCACTCGTACCGACAGCCGCGCCACTTCCATCTGATCTGCAAGAGCTGTCACCGCTCTTTCGAGTTCCTCAGCTCCGACATCGAGGGGCTCGTCGAAGAGGTGGCCACGGCGCGCGGCTTCACGCCGTCGCAGAGCGTGGTGCAGATCTACGGCACGTGCGAGGAGTGCCGGACCGGCCGGACGGCGAGCGGTGGCGAAGGTCACACCGACCTCGTGTTCGCGCGCGACGCGCTGCGCATCGCCATCGCCACCGAGCGCAGCGGACTGGAGTTCTACACCCGCGCCGCCCGCATCACCCGCGACGCACGCGGCCGCAAGGTGTTCCAGCACCTCGCCGAGGAAGAGAAAGAGCACCTCGGCAAGCTCGAGGCGCGCTACGCCGAGCTGCTGCAGCGCGATCCGCAGCTCGAGGCCCGGCCCACGTTCCTCTTCTTCAAGGGCGCGGCCAACGGCATCTTTGCCGAGGGCACCGAGCGCCTGTCGGCGGGCAACGATCAGCAGGCGCTGCTCATCGGCATCAAGTGCGAGCGCGGCTCTCACCGCTTCTTCAAGAAATACGGCGAGCAGTTCGAGGAATCGGAAGGCAAGGCGATCTTCCTCGAGTTCGCCGACGAAGAGCGCGACCACCTCGAGCTGCTCATCCGCGAATACCGCGCGCTCGTGAAGCGCCAGGGCCGGCAGCGCCGTCCGCGTCCTGTCACCACGCCGTCTCCGCGCGCCGGCGCGCGGTGATCGATCTCCACCTTCACACCACCGCATCCGACGGCCGTCTCACGCCGGTTGAACTGGTCGATCTCGCCGCCGCGTCTGGGCTGCGCGTGATGGCGGTGACCGATCACGACACCACCGGTGCAGTCGCCGACGTGCAGGCGTGCGCGCGCGCCAAAGGGCTGGAAGCGGTGGCCGGCATCGAGATCACCGCGGTGCTCGATGGCCGGGACGTCCACATGCTCGCGTATTTCGTGGACATCGCCGACGCCGCGTTTCAGCGGTTTCTGGTGTCGCAACGCGCGTCGCGCGTCGCGCGGCTCGAAGCCATCGGCGCCCGTCTCGCGGAGCTGGGCGTGCCGGTGCGCCTCGACGCGTCGCTGGCCTTGGCGCGCATGCAGTCCAGCGTCTCGGTGGGACGGCCGCAGGCCGCGCGCGCGCTGGTGGCCGCCGGGCACGTCAAGGACATGCACCAGGCGTTCGATCGCTGGCTGGGCAACGGCCGCCCGGGGTTCGTGCCGCGCGTGGGTCCGCCGCCGGTGGACGTCATTCCGCTCGTGCACGCCGCCGGCGGGCTCATCTCGATCGCGCATCCCGGGCGCACGCAGATCGACGAGCACCTTTCGGGCCTGCGCGACGCCGGACTCGACGCGATCGAGGTGTATCACTCGGATCACGACGAGGCGACGACGGCCCGCTACGTCGCCCTGGCCGCCGAGCTGGGGCTGCTGGTGACGGGCGGATCCGATTTCCACGATCCCGGCTCCTCACTGCGTCCGGGCTCCGTCACCCTGCCGTGGCCGCACTGGGATCGGCTGGTGGCGCGGCGGGCGACGTAGCGCCAAGCGGGACCCACATGGCCGACGCCGGCGACGTGCTCCTTCAGCTCCGCGACGTGAGGCAGGACTACGGCGGCCTGCGCCCGCTGCGCATCAAGGCGCTCGACGTGCGCGCCGGGCAGCGGCTCGCGATTCTCGGTCTCGATCAAGGCGCCGGCGAAGTGCTGGTGAACCTGATGACCGGTTCCACCGCGCCGCGCAGCGGCGAGGTGCGGGCGTTTGGCCGTGTCACGACCGACATTCCCGACAGCGACGCGTGGCTGGCGGCTCTGCGGCAGTACGGACTGCTGGGCGTCCGGACGGTGCTCATCGAGCAGCTCACGGTAGAGCAGAACCTGGCGATTCCGCTGACGCTCGACGTGGATCCGCTGCCGGATGCGCTCCGGGCGCAGGTGCGCGCCCTTGGCACCGAGGTTGGCCTGGCGCACGCGTTGGAGCGCCGGCCAGCGGAGCTCGGGCCGCTCGACCTGCAGCGCGTGCGCTTTGGACGTGCGCTCGCGCTTGGCCCTCGTGTGCTCCTCGCCGAACACCCCACCGCGCCTCTCGACCGCGCCGACGCCGACCAGCTCGCGCGTGATATGTCGCGCATTGTTTCGTCGCGTGCAATGGCCGCGGTGTACATCACCGCCGATCGCGCGTTTGCGCAACAGGCCGCTGACGAAATTGTGATGCTGAAGCCAGCGACCGGAGACCTGGTCTCGGCGGTCGGCTGGCGTCGGTGGTTTGGGTAAGGGGGGAGATCAGCTTTCGATCAGACGAACGTTGCCCGCGCGCGGGCCCTTCGTTGATTCTTCCGGTTGAAAGTCCACCCGCTGACCCTCGCGAAGCAGCTCGAACACGGTGTCGCGGACGGCGCTGCGGTGGAAGAAGTGCTCCGTTCCACCTTCGTCGCGAATGAAGCCGAAGCCCTTGTCGATCAGAAGACGTGCGATTGTGCCGGTCGCCATAGCCCTGCCCCCTCCGATGCCCTCTTCACCCGACGTGATGCCTGGGGCGCATAAGCTGAGAGGCTCCCAGCCGCGTCCAGACCACTTCACCGGACGCGCAGGACCACGAAAAAAAAACCGCGAACGCCGCGTGTCGGCCGAAAGTTGGCTGCAGTGTAGGAATTCCCCTAGGTCCAAGTCAAGGGACCGAAATCACGGCCTGCACACTGAATTTCGCGTGTTAGCGGCTCAATTGCCGGGTTAGGATTCCTCGTGCTCGCGGCCCTGGTTCTGGCGGCTGGGGAATCCAGCCGTATGGGCGGGTCCCCCAAAGCGACGCTCAAGGCGCCGTGCGGCCGCAGCTTCGCCGCCAGGATAATTGATGTGCTGGCGGAATCAGGGGTAGATAACCTATTCGTGGTCACCGGCACTCACCACGATGCCATCGTTGCCGCCGTGACCGCGGACGCCCCCAGCCGTCTCCCCGCTTTCGTCCGCAACCCCAACCCGGCCCGGGGGCAGCTGTCGTCGCTCTGGGTGGGAATGGACCACGCCATCACTCCGGACGTCGATGCCCTGCTCGTGACCCTGGCCGACGTTCCCATGATCACGGTCGAGGTGGTGCGGCAGGTGATCGACGCCTGGCGGGCGAGCGGCGCCCCCATCGTCCGTCCGGCCATCGGCGCCGCGCACGGGCATCCAGTGCTCTACGACCGCGCGCTCTTTGCCGCACTCCGTGCCGCCCCGCTCGAACAGGGCGCCAAAGCGGTGGTCCGCGCCCGCGAGGCCGACATCCTCAACGTGCCCGTGACCGACCCGGGCTGCCTCCGCGACGTCGACACCCCCGAGGACTATCGAAAGCTTTCGTAGGGCAGGTCTTTGGACCTGCCCGCCCAGGAAAGGTCCGAAGTTGCACCGGTCGGGCCGGGGGGCTACCATGGATCGATTCACCGAGTGGGCCAGTGGCGCAGCTGGGAGCGCGCATGAATGGCATTCATGAGGTCACCGGTTCGATCCCGGTCTGGTCCACCACTTCTTCATTTCCTTCCGCGACCGGCTGCAAGTAGCTGAAAGCCGGCGCGGTTGCGGCGGTTCGAACAAAATCGTGGCCGTCGAACGCGATTCCTTCAGGGAAGAACAGCTGTTGGAACCGCTGGCGCTGGTCGAGTGACGACTGCACCCAGAGGTCGGCCGCGCGCGGCAGGATGCGCTCGGCGAACGCCAGGATGCCTTCGACATCGAGCTCGTCGATCTCGGAGGCGTGGCGGTCCATCCGCAGCAGCGTGAGCTCCTGGCGCAGCTTTTCGGCGTGACGGTCGTACACGTCGATGTCGATCGACCGCTCGAAGAGGAACGCCTCGTCCAGTCGGTCGAGTTTGGCCTGGATCGCTTTCGCCCGGCGCTCGGCGTCCGCGAGGTCGGTCGCGATGGATGCCTTGCGTGCCTTCCAGATCTGCAGCACTTCTTCCTTCAGCACGCGCATGTAGCCGGGGCTCGGCTGGAGCCGCGCCAGTTCGTCGGTGAACAGCGATTCGAGCTTGGCCTTCGCCACGTTCACCCCGCGGCAGCCTGGCCGGCAGTGGTAGTAGGCGTAGTAATCACTCCGTCCCTTCGACCAGCTTCCTGTGAGCCCGCGGTTGCACGTGGCGCAGCGGACGAAGTTGCGGAGCGGGAAGTCCGGATGCGCCTCCAGGCGCGGCGCCGTGGTCGGAATGCGGCCTGACAGCACGGCCTGGGCGCGCTGGAAGAGGTCCTCGGAGATCAGCGGCTCGAAGTCGCCGCGCTTGTCGCGCACCCCGTACTCGAAAACGTCGATGATGCCCGCGTATAGCTGATTGCGCAGCAGCATCCCGATGGCCTGTGAGCTGAGCGGCTGATTCCGGCGATTCTGCAGCCCTGCGGCGTTCACGCGCTCGAGGACCTGCTGCTTCGAGAAGCGGCCGGTCGCGTAGTCCTCGAACGCCTTGCGGATGATCGGCGCCCGCACCGGATCCTGCAGCAGGCTCGTGCCCATTGATCGCGGCGCGTTGATGTAGCCGATCGGCGCCAGAAATACCCAGCGACCGATCTCCAGCGCGGCCTTCATGCCGGCACGCGTGCGGTCCGAGCGCACGTCGTTGTCGAACTGCGCGAATGCGGCCAGCACGCCCTCCATCAGCTTGCCGGTCGATGTGTCGTCGATCGGCTCGGTCGCGGAGCGCAGCGAGATGCCCAGGGACTGCAGGAGTGAGCGGAGCGCGAAGTGATCGTACTTGTCGCGTGCGAAGCGCGTCAGGTTGAACACGACGACGAAGTGGACGCGGCCCTTGTTCGTGCGGCAGAACGTCAGGAGCTTCTGCAACTCGGTACGATCCGCCGTCTTCGCGCTCTCGCCTTCCTCCTTGAACCGCGCGAGCACGCCGAGTCCTTCGCGCCGGCAGAAGTCCTCGCAGGCTCGGAGCTGCGTTGGGAGGCTCAGGTTCTCCGTCTGCTCCTTCGTGCTGACACGGATGTAGATGACGGCGCCGGCCATGGATCGCAGCGTAGTCCCCTCGTCTGGCGGCTTCAAGGCGATTGTGGACGCGGCCATGTGGTCAGCCTCGGCCGTGGCCTTGCTGCTGCAGGAACACGTCGATCAGCGTGTGCGCCATCGCGTGGACGTGGCGTCGAATCGCATCGACGTCCTCGTCCGACAGCTCCAGCGCCTCTTCGCCGAGCAACTCGCGGCACCGCGTGATCGTGACTCGTTCCGGAACGAGTTTGCTTTCGGTCGAGTCGGGCATTGTGCACGTCGTGGGCTGCGACCGGCACGATGTGAGGGCGCGGACCTTCCCCGGACCATCACGCAATTGCCGGTCTTCGGGCTCGATCGAGGCTCCCGTCAAGGCCGGAGCCGCGGCGCCGCCGCGGGCCGAGCGTCAGCGAGGCGCCTTGACGGGAACGAGAGCGAGCCCACCATCCACCGCGTGATGGTCCGGGTCGCCTGACGTGCGGGCCGCGGCGTTGGGCAACGCCGTGCGGAACTTGCGGCTGCTATCGCGGTGCTTGGCTCGCCGCTGAGGCGAGCCAGGGGAGGGACATCGGTGGGCGGAAGTTGGCGTCCCTCTCTCTGGATGAACGCTTGGACGCGTCGATTCCTTACAACGAGGCCTGCCGCCGGGCACGCGCGTCCGGGTGCCGCCGGGCCAGGCAGCGACGCCGACACGCGGGGCGTGAGCGACCCCCGGGGCCGCGGAGTTTCAGAATCGCGGGGTCCAAAGAGGGGGGTCGCTCACGCCCCGATTCCTCACGTAACCCTGCCAGCCGGCGGCTCAGAACGCCGCCGTGTCGAAGGGCGGGTTTCGCGCTCAAGCTCCTTCCGCCGAGCTACTTCCAGCGCGCGCATCGCCCTATCGTGTTGCGCCCCAAAGGCCTGCGCTCATGGAACGGCGGAGCGCTGACAGCTTCGCAAGCTGTTAGCTCCCCCGTCGGCCCCCAGGCGAGGCTCAACCGAGGTGCCGTCCGGCGGAATGGGATGGTTAGACAAGCGGCTCCCGGGCCGATGTCTACCCTGTTGTCTATCAGTCGATTTCATCAGGGGAAGCGGTGGCCAGGGGAGAGAGCGCGACGACTGACCGCCTGACGAGGCCGGCGACTGCTACGATCTACCTGCCGTGTCCATCGTCAAGAGCGACCCGATCCGGCTCGTCGGTCCATGGGCCGACGGGTACGTGCTCGAACGCCAGCACACGCTGAGCAGCGACTTCCTCGGCCACGATTCGTACGGCCATGCCCAGTTCGATACGAAGCGGAGCGAATTGGGCGAACTGGTGTTCCGGTTGAAGAACCGGAGCGACAAGGACACGCTGCCGGATATCGCGGACACGGCAGCCGACTTCGTGGGCAGGTGGCGGCCTGAGGTGGACGGCATCGTACCCGTGCCGCCTTCGCGGCGACGGGCATTCCAGCCGGTCGCGGAGATTGGGCGGGCTCTTGCCGATCGGCTCGCGATCCCCGTCTTGGAGGCGGCCGTTACGAAGACCAAGGAGACCCCGCAGTTGAAGGACGTCTTCGGCTACGATGAACGCCAGAAGCTTCTCGATGGCGCGTTTTCCTTCGATCGGCAGTTCGTGGAAGGGCGCCGGCTGCTCCTCGTTGACGACCTCTATCGCTCGGGCGCTACGGCTGCCGTGGTTGCCAAAGGGTTGATTGACGCCGGGGCTTCGGCAGTCTATTTTCTGGCCATCACGAAGACTCGGACCAGGTCATGACGAAAGTCTTCATCGCCGGCTCGCGCCAGATCACGCGGCTCCCCGCCGAGGTCAAGATCCGTGTCGACACGATGATCGACAAGGGCTTCCAGATCCTCGTCGGCGACGCCAACGGTGCCGACAAGGCGGTCCAGGCGTATCTGGCCGAGAAGGCGTATCCGCACGTTCTCGTTCACTGTATGGAACGCCACTGCCGGAACAATGTCGGCCACTGGCCGACGCACGAAGCGGCGGCCCCGAAAGGCGCCCGCGGCTTCGACTTTTACTCGGCTAAGGACCGGGTCATGGCCGACGCTGCCGAGTACGGCCTGATGCTGTGGGACGGCAAGAGCAAGGGCACGATCAACAACGTCGTGAACCTCTCGCGCCTCGGCAAGACGGTTGTCGTCTACGTCTCGCCAACAAGGCAGTTCCGCACGATCAAGGCCTTCGACGATCTCCAGGGGCTCCTCTCGCAGGGCGATTCGGAGAGCGTGGCGCGAATCGTCAGCGAGCTGCATTTGAGCGAAGTGCAACAGCGCGCTGCTTGGTAGCAGCGACCACCTCGTTGCCGGCCCCCGCAACCAACCGATCCGCCCTCATGCTCAGTCGCCAGGACCTCACGTCCCCGAGTCGGCAGGACAAGAACGCCGGCAACTCTGGTGACCTCGTGAAGCACACCGTGTACCTCGCGGTACTCGATCACTTGGCGCGAGCCGGACGGGGAGCGCACATCGTCGAAGCCCACGGCGGCAAAGGCGTCTACGTCTCATCCAATCCACACTTGCGGAGGGCGCGGGAGGCGGCTCAGTACTCCACGTCGTTCCTTGGTCAAGCGCAAGTCGAGTGTTTCGCCCCGCCGCCTGACGGTCTCGGCGTCGTCGCCGATTTAGCAGAGCAGGAGATCGCGTACGCAGGTTCGGGCGCGCTTCATGCGAAAGCAGTGGCCAACGGCTTGGCAGATTCGCTGGAATTGCTAGACACCGATCCAGGAGTGCGAGCCGTCGCCGACCGCATCTTCTCCGAAGATTGCTTCTCGAAGGTGCGCGGCAGCCTCCGAACAACTGATCCAGATGGACCGTCCGAACCGATGGTGTTGTCCCGGTTGGAAGCAGGCGGGTTTGGTCCCGATCATGTGCTGCACCTCGATCCCTTCGCATTCGTCATGGCGCCCGAGGATGAGCAGATGCGTGCGCTCTACCGGGAGTTGATCCGCGAATGTGATGCCCGCGTCCAACAGCACGGTCTGGCGGCTGCTTCGGTGTTCTTCACGTGGGGCTCCAACAATGCCGCAGCCAAAGCCGACCTGTTCGACGGAGGCTATGGCGGCGGGCTTGACGATGGGTATCAGGCCCTGATTGCCGCCGTCCGCCCCGACCAACGCATTGTAATCACGTGGTGCTGGGAGCTTTACTTCTCGCTGCTTTGCATTGTTCCAGCGGATGCAAAGGAACGCGTTGCACGGGCCGTAGCAGCAGAACTGGCGTGGCTCAAGCCTTTGATGCGCATTATCGAAGTTGACCACGGTGGTGCGTAGGTATGCCTGGCCAGCACTACGTATCGAGGTTTCATCTCTCGGCGTTCTGCGACCCCACATCAACGAGCACCCCTGATCCGTGGCTGTGGGTCGGCTCGACGACCGACGATTCAGTTCGGCGCCGCTCCCCCAAGAACGTTGCAACCGTTCCTGGGTTGTTCGATGGGCCGGGAGGATTTTCGGAGCCAGAGGCGAGTCTTGAGACGTTCCTGGCAAACGACGTCGAAGGACCGGCGGCAACAGCTCTTCGACGTCTGCTGCAGAGCACGTCGATCGAACAGCTCCCTCCAGAGGTGATGCGGTATCTTGCGTGGGCAGCGTCGCGGTCGCTGCCCATGCAGCGACTCGAGGCTGACTGGGCCGCGCGTTATCGTCCGACGCTGAACGGCCCGATGGCGGAACCGCCTCCGCCCGCGTTGGGCGCCCTACAGTCACGACACCGATCGATTCGACTGATTCACCCTGTGCGCGGCGAGCGCCGCGAAGTCTCGAATCAGGCCGCCGACGAGCTCCTTGACGATGGGTGGATACCTGACTCCGCCGAACAGTCGAATTTCTTGGAGGGCGTTCACATCCAGGCCTACTACTTTCAGGTCCGTTGGTTCCCTCGCTTGCGCTGGTTCACGCTGCGACCACCCCAAGGCCAGTACTTCGTCATCGGGGACCGACCCGTCGGTTGGGGCGTACCCGAGTGCCTCGATGCGCCGCCTTGCTGCCTGCGCGACGAGGCAGCCTTTCTCGTTGCTCCCCTTTCACGGAGCCTGGCGCTCGTCGGCCGAAATGATTCAACGCGTTGGGAGGTGACTCCTTCCCAGGTCAACGCGCTCCTCGCTGGGTGGTCACACGACTGGATCGCGGGTTCCACTGAGACCGTCGTTGCCGAGGCACTTCGAGGGCGCCGCGCCCTTGTTCGGACGCCCAGCGGTTGACGATCCACCGCGGCCGTGCAACAATGCTTGAGGTTTGCCTCTTTATGGAGGCCTTTTATGGGGAGGTGATTGTGTCAGAACGTCCTCGCGTTCCCGTCCGCTCGTCCCTGCACCAATCAAATCGACCGATCGCGGCCAATGGTGTGCCGTCAGCGGTCTTCATTGATGGCAGCGCGCTGTACATGGCTGCGCGTTCCCTCTATGAAGGGCGGCAACTCGACTATCACGCGCTGATCCGCCTTCTCACCAGCGAGATCTCTGGGGTCGACAAGCCTGGAGCCAACAGTCTGACGCTTTGGGTCATGTGGACCGCGTCGGCTCCCCAGAACGCGGGCCAGAATCGCTTCCTGGAATTCGCGGAGAACGACTTGAAATGGGAAGTGCGCCGAATCAGTCCGGCTGAGAGCTTTATCGTCGAACCGAGTTCACTCCTCGATCTCTCGCAGAGCACCAGGAGTCGGCTTGTCCGCTTCGATGCCAGTATCGCCTTCGCCATGGGACGCTTGGCCGAAAAACGGCGGCTCGTGGTGGTCAGCGACAGCTTTGCTTTGGCCCAGCCGCTGGTACTCTCGCACCAGGTCTCTGGCTTTGGTGAGTCGAAGCCATCTGTCTTTGCATTCTTTGGCCGCGCGCTCGACCCGCGAGTTCAAACCGTTCTTCGGAAGGAACCGGGCGCCGTGACGCTTGTTGATTTCGATGACCACGAGGATCAGCTGTTCGGCTCATCCCGCGTGGAGGAAAGGAGGGAGCGGACCAGAGACGAGATCTTCTAGACCTGACTGAGCGGAACAACACGAGTTTTGCGGCTAATGCCGCGCTTTTATCAGAAGGAGATTCACATGCCTCGCTATTCGGGCGGAGTAAACCGCCGCGATCTCGATCGTCTACTCGTCAATCTCGGCGGTACTGTTCGAGCCCTCGCCAGGACCGGCGAAATCCAGTACTCGCACCCAATGCTTCCCGAGCGGCCACGCGCCGACGGCCGCCGGAAGGACGCCCCTCGACACTTGGTGGCTTTCGTCCATCGCATTGAACGCGCTGCAGCGTCCCACTCGAATTGCGCGGCTGCGACATCGAACGCCTCCTTGTCCGACCTGTCCCGGGCGATCGAGGAAGGGGTGCTCCGATGAAGAACTTCACGTACGTGGACAACTCGAACGTGTACCTGGAGGGCTGCCGAATGTCCGCGGTCCGGAAGGCGTTCCCGGGTGCCAAGACCATCATCGACGCGATGAACAACCGCGTGCTCGATGTCGCGTGGCAGATCGACTACGGCCGCCTCCACGAGTTCGCGTGTGGCGACCCGACAACGATCGGCGGCGCTAAACTGTGGGGTTCACCACCGCCAGGGGATTCGTTCTGGGCCATGGTCGAGAGGCTTGGCTTCAAGGTGACCAAGTACGAGCGCAACTTCGCCAACAAAGAGAAGAAAGTCGACGTCGCGATCGCACACCAGATGACGAAGGACGCGTACTCCGGAGTCGTGCGGCGAGGATTGGACGAGATAACACTCGTCGCGGGCGATAGCGACTACGTCCCCGTCGTCAACGACCTGGTGTCCGGTGGCTTCATCGTCCACGTCGTTTTTTGGGGACACGCCGCGAAGGAACTGCGTGAGACGGCCACCCGATTCGTGTCGCTGGACGATCACTTCGACTTTCTCTCACGAGTCGTCAAGGCATAATCCGATCGGTCGGCCCCGTGCCGCATGCACGGGGCCGGCTGTGTCAGGCCCGAAGAGCCTCGATCCGCCTCAGCCAGATGCCGACTTGGTTCCAACTCGCGATGTTCTGGTCCACCAAATTTTCGAATCCCCGCGAGCTTTCTGAACGGTGCTTCGACGGGTCATGTGCGCACCTCCGCGGTGACAGTCAAACGGCCTGACGCAACCGCAGTCAGCGGGCCGAGGTCCTCGTCGGGAGTCTCTGATGTCACAACGAGTCGGCGAGCAGCTCGGACGGCGAGAGCACGTCACCCGGAGTTCCGGTCGCGTTGGTGGTGAAGGCGATCGATAGCTGCTGATCCGGATAGACCGCGCACCTTCCTGTCCGCCGGCATGATGCCAGCGCAGCCGTCCCTTGCTGTCGCGGTTGATTCGCCAGCCCAGCCCGAGCGGCGGAGAGCTATCCGGCACTTGCACCGTCAACAGTGTGTCCAGCACTCGCCGTGATAGTACGCCTGGTGCGAGATGCGCGGCGCCGAACCGGGCGAAATCGCAGGGCGTCATCACGAGTCCGCCGCCAGCCCACTTGTACGCCGGATTGTTTGCGGGCGCATTCGCCCAGACGCCGGACACCGGCGGCACCTCCCTCACCTGCGATGCCCGGCCATAGCCGCTTGCCCGCCAGGGGATCACCCGCCTTGGCGCATCGACCGTCAGCGATGCGAGTCCGAGCGGAGCGGCAATCTTCTGCTGCAGCAATTCGACAAACGGCGTACCGGCCGCTTCTTCCAGCACGATCGACGCCAGTGTGTAGCCGAAGGTCGAGTACGTCATCTTCGTGCCAGGAACTGCGATCAGCGGATCGTCAATGAAAACCGCCAGAATGTCGGCATTGCTGAAGTAAGTACGACTGTCGATCGCTCCGCCCGCGGCCGCGCGATCCGAGTCGCGTGCGATGTAGTGCCGGATCCCGCCGCGATGCGTGAGCAGCTGGCGCAACGTCGTGGCATGGTGAGCGTTCGGGAGCGCAGGCATATATCGTCCGATGCCAGCATCGAGGCTCACGATACCTTCGTCCGCCATGATCGCAGCGAGCGTGGCTGTGACCGGCTTGGCACCGCTGCCTACTCTGAACCGATGACTGGTGGTGGCGGTAACACCGAGCTCGAGATCAACCTCGCCATAGGCTTCGGCAAACGCGAGGACGCTCCCCCGATATGCGGCAACTGAAAGTGCCGGCATGGGTTCCTTGCGAAAGATGCCCTCAGCGGTCCGAGCAACGGCGCTGTCCTTCTGCATCCGGGCCGACTGCGACACCACGGCGGCCAGGGGCACGGCCTCGAAGAGTAGGGTCCGGCGAGTCAGTCGGCACGAAGGATTGGACGATTCACCGTCGTTCAGCGTTGCCGCATCGACGGAACGGGGCGGCTGGGGAGTAACGGACCAGCGTCAGCGCCACGTGCTCATTCAGGTCGTGCAGCAGCTTCGTCGTGGCGTTCAGGTAGGTCGTGGATCTGCTTGGGTTAGTTCAAAAAATAGACTAAACTAGAACGTATGAACGTCAGCGTCCACGGCGCGAAGACTCAGCTCTCGAAGCTGCTCGACCTGGTCGAAGACGGCGGGTCCGTGGTGATCGAGCGGCACGGCCGTCCGGTGGCGCAACTGGTTCCCGTTCGCAAACGGCGGGCCTCCCCGCTTGGAGCGATGCGCGGCCAATTCACCATGACAAAAGGCTGGGAGCGGCCGCTGACCGATGAAGAGGCCGAAGCGTTCTGGGGCGGTCGTTAAGGCAGCCCACCTCCTCGACACGAGCACGCTCCTCTGGGCGCTCGCCGAGCCCGAGCGGCTGTCGCCAAAGGCTCGCCGTCTCGTCGAAGCCGGCGAGAACGTTGTGAGCGTTGCGTCCTATTGGGAGGTCGTGATCAAGGCGCAGAAGGGCCTGTTGTCCATCTCAGATCTGGCCACGTGGTGGCGGCAGGCCACGGAGCTCACGTCCGCCCGCGTCCTCCACATCCGCCCCACGCACATCACGGCTCTCGCCGGCCTGCCGGTGCTGCACAAGGATCCCTTCGATCGCATCCTTGTTGCTCAGGCGAAGGCCGAGGGTCTCGTCTTCCTCACGAGTGACGGATCGATCGGTGAGTATCCGATTCAGACGATCTGGTAGTCGTTCGTTCCGGCAAGCGCCGAAACGGCGCGCAGCCAGTGTGTGAGCCGGTTCCAACTGGCACCGGTCTGGGCGATAACGACGGACACGTCAACCCGCTGCGCTCGCGCAAAGTGAGTGCACGACTCCAGGCCGCCACCACCTCGGGCCGTCCGGTGTTCCTGGCCACGACAAGCGAGGCCGGGCACGGCACGGCATCGGGTCGCCGCTGAGCGTGCGAGTGGGACAAATAGCCGATCGGCTGGCATTCCTGTTCGACCAGCTGGGAATGACGTGGACGCCACCGCCGGTTGACTTTCGCTAGTCGAAAAGTTCATAGTCCGGGCCATGAAATCAGTGTCAAATCAATTGCTCGCGGTGTTGGTGATCCTCGCCGCGCTCCCCGGTCTGGCTGCCGCGCAGAGCCTGGCCGGCACCGTACGCGACACCTCCGGCGCCGTGCTCCCGGGCGTCACCATCGAAGCGTCGAGCCCGGCGCTCATCACGAAAGTCCGCACCGGTGTCACCGACGACGCGGGGCAATACCGGATTCCCGATCTGCCGCCCGGCACCTACAAGGTCACCTTCTCGCTGGCCGGCTTTGCGACGGTCGTGCGCGAAGGCCTGGAGCTCTCGGGCGGCGGCGTCATGACGATCGGCGCCGAGATGCGCGTCGGGGCGCTCGAGGAATCGATCACGGTCACCGGTGAGTCGCCGGTGGTCGACGTACAGACCGCGCGTCAGCAGACGGTTATCGACGGCGACATCGTGCGCGCGCTTCCGGCCTCGCGCAGCTACGGTAACTACATCGCGGCCATCCCCGCGATTCAGGCCACGGGTTTCGGCGGCGGTGCATCGACCATCAACAACTTCTTTTCGGCGCGCGGCGGCCGCAACACGGAAGGCCTCATCCAGCTCGATGGCATGAACGTGGGCGCACCGGGCAACGGCGGCGGCGTGTCGGGATACCTCTACGACATGTCGAACTCGTCGGAAGTGCAGGTGGCGATTTCAGGCGGCCTCGGCGAAGCCGACCGCGGCGGCCCGGCCTTCAACATCATCCCCAAGACCGGCGGCAACACCTTCAGCGGCACCGGTTTCACGAGCTGGGCAGGGAAGTGGGGACAGTCGAGCAACATCGACGATCGGCTGCGCGCGCTGAATTTCAAAGAACAGGCGGCGCTCATCAAGAGCTACGACGCCAACCTCGCCATCGGTGGACCGATTCTGAAGGACCGCGTCTGGTTCTTCGGCAACACGCGCGCCATCGGCACGTACCAGGAGCAGCAGAACCTGTACGTCAACAAGAATGCGGGGGATCCGAACGCCTGGACGTGGGTGCGAGGCGATAGCCCGAGCGTGCGGAACTCCACGTCCAAAACGCTGAACGCCGTGCGCCTCACCTGGCAGGCGACTCAGAAGAACAAGTTCGGGTTCTACGTCGACTACACCAAGAACTGCAGTGCAGGAGCCTACAAAGAGGGCGGCGATCAGTGCCGTGGACCCGGTAAAGGCTGGATCGCGACGGGCCCCGGCGTGACGCCGGGCACAGCCACGGTCTCGCCCGAGTCGGGCAGCATCTGGGACGCACCCGCGAAGATCATGCAGGGATCGTGGACGTCGCCGTTCTCGAATCGCCTGCTGCTCGAGACTGGCTATTCGGCCTTCTATACCGATAACGGCGATCCCCGCCCTTATGGCGTGTTGACGGACTTCATTCCGGTGACTGAGCAGTCCACCGGTGCGGGAGTGCCCAACGCCAATTTCATCTATCGTGGCTTCAATCCCGCGCCCTCGAGCAACCAGAAGCACGCCACGTGGAAGGGCGCGATGTCGTACATCAGCGGCAGCCACAACCTGAAGTGGGGCTACCAGGCCGGCTACATGAACGCGAAGAACACGACGTACGTGGGGCGGCAGATCAGCTACCGGTTCAACAACGGCGTGCCGAATCAGCTGTCGCAGCGGGTGGGCACGAACGAGACCAGCAACAGCCTGCAATACAACGCGGTGTACATCCAGGACCAGTGGACGCGTCAGCGGCTCACGGTCCAGGGCGCGTTGCGGTTCGAGACGGCCAGGAGCTGGGCGCCGGCGGGAGAGAACGGCATTCTGGGCACCAACGAGTTTGGCAGCGCGTTCCTGCTGGCGCGCACCGATGGCGTGAAGGGGTACCGCGACATCACGCCGCGCATGGGCGCGGCCTACGATGTGTTTGGCACCGGCAAGACGGCGCTCAAAGTGAACGTGGGGCAGTACCTCCAGGGCGCGTGGACCGGCGATGCCTACACGATCAGCAACGCCGGGTCGACGCTTGTCACGTCGATCAACCGTACGTGGTCGGACGGCCGCAATCTTCCGGCGGGCACTCCAGGGGTCATCGTGGGCGACTACGTCGCGCAGTGCGACTTTCTGAACCCGGCCGCGAACGGCGAGTGCGGTGCGTGGTCGGCCAACAACTGGGGCTCCTTCAACCAGAGCACCACGGTGAATCCGGCGGTGCTGGAAGGGTGGGGCACACGCAACCGCGACTGGCAGATCAGCGGCGGTATCCAGCAGGAGATTGCGCCGCAGGTCGCGGTGGAGGTCACCTACAACCGCCGCATCTGGAGCAACTTCTTCGCCACGCACAACCGCGCGCTTACCGCGGCCGACTACGACGAAGTGACGCTGATCGCCCCGCAGGACTCCAGGCTCCCGAACGGAGGCGGCTATCCCGTGACGTTCCTCACCCGGAACACCCGCAGCGCCCTCGGCGCCACCGACTCGTACTACACGACCACGGACGACTTTGGTGGCGAGACCCACTACTGGCATGGCGTGGACATCTCGGTCAACGCGCGGATGCGCAACGGCTTGAGCCTGCAGGGCGGCACGAGCACGGGGCGCGGCGTCGCCGATACCTGCGACATGTACACCTCGCGATTCGGCAGACCGATGGCCCCGACGCTTGGCTCGGCAGCCGTGCCCGTCATCGCCGTCGGCACCGTCGACGGCGTGAGGGCCTGCGACTTCGCGGAACCGTGGCTGACGAGCGTTCGCGGCCTGGCCGCGTATACCGTGCCGAAGGTGGACGTGCTGGTCAGCGCCATCTTCCGCTCGCAGGCCAACGCGCAGCCCGGCGCCGATCCCGGCACGAACGGCGCGTCGCGCACCGCCACCTATCGCATGACCGCGGCGCAGTTCCAGACGATCACTGGACGTCCGCTGGCGACGGGTCTGGCCACTCAGGACGTGAACCTGCTGCTGCCGGGTCAGGTGTACGGCGATCGCATCAACAACGTGGACATGCGCCTCGCCAAGGTGCTGAAGTTCGGCCGTTACAGGACGAACGTCGGCATGGACATCTATAACCTGATGAACGCAAACACCGCGACGGCCTACGAGAACGTGTACGACCCTAATCCCGCGAACAATAAGTGGATGAATCCGACAACAATACTGCTGCCGCGGTTCATGCGCTTCAACGTGCAGGTGGATTTCTAGTCGTCTGCCGTGGTGGAGAGGGCCGTCTGTAGACGGCTCTGAAGAGGGCGGTCTGTCGACCGCCCTCTTCGTGTTTTCGAGGATTACCGCAGCGGCTTCAACTCCGGCGCGACGCCTTCGGGCATCGGATAGCGGTCCACGTTGAGCAGCATCGACACCAGCTGGTAGTAGCCGCTCACTCCGATCAGATCCACCACGCCGCGCTCCCCGAACTTGTCCTTCGCGGCCTTGAACGTCGCGTCGCTCACCTGCTTCGTGGTCAGCAGCTCGCTCACGAAGTTGTAGACGGTTTCTTCTTCGGGCGCCATCGACGACGGCCGCGTGCCGGCCGCGATCGCGTCGATGATGCTCTGATTCAATCCCGCGGTCTGCGCCGCGCGACGGTGCGCGTACCACTCGTACTGCGACGTCCAGTGGCGCGCGGTGATGATGATGGCCAGCTCGTTCAGCTTCGACGGGATCGACGAGTGGAACCGCATCGAGGCGCCGAACTGCTGCGCCAGGTCGCCCATCTCCGGGCTGCGGAGCAGCACGTTGAACGGGCCCGAGGCGCCGCGGCGCTCGCCCGAGATCAGGTTCTCGAACATCTTCTTCTGCGGCGCGCTCATCTCGGCATAGGCGAGCGGCTTGAAGCGGTCGCCCACCATGCGCACGCTGTTCGGGTCGGGTTTGGCCGCGGCGGGGCCCGGGTTCTGCGCGGCCACGACCGCGATCGAGGCGACCACTCCGCACACGAATCCGACGACGCTGCTTCGAGTCATGAGTCTGCCCTCTCCAGGCGGACCTGAAGGTCCGCCTCTACGTTCGATTGCGCCAGTCTACAACCGCGCGGCCGGGCTGGTTGCGCTACCTCGACGGAGCGTGGGCGCACAGCTTGCAGACGCCGAGGTATGCGACGTGGTTCGGTGGCGGCCCTGGCCGCGCTTCTCGCCGTGGTGGCTGTGCTCTGGTTTCAAGGGCGGAGCCTGCGGTCGTCGGAGCCGCCCCCTGCACCCGTCGCCACGACCCTCGGCCCGAACCGGCCCCCGGCGCCGCGCATCGTCACGGGCGAGGCGCGCCTGGACGCAATCGCGCGCGCACAGGTCTGGCGCGAGCCGGCCCGCGGCGCGGGACAGAGCCTTCTCCCGGCCAGTGCCGTCATCGATGCGCTCTCGTGCCGCTTCGTGTTGAAGCATCTGAGCGGCACGACGCCGAAGTTCAACTGCATCCTCCAGACCGGAGAGGAAGTGCGCATCAAGTACGGCAAGGCCGCCGAGATCCCGGCCGAAGCCGCGGCCACACGTCTGCTGCGCGCCCTGGGCTTTGGCGCGGACGAGATCGCGCTCGTCCATCACTTGCGCTGCTACGGCTGTCCGCTCGAACCGTTCGTCACGTCGAAAGCGGTGCAGTCGGTGCGAGCCGGGACGGTGTACGAAAAGGTTCTCGACTACGACAGCGTCCACGACTACGAATGGGTGGCGCTCGAGAGGAAGTACCACGCGTGGCCGATCGAGACGGCAACGCAAGAGGGCTGGGCCTTTCCCGAGCTCGATCGCGTCGATGCCTCGAGGGGCGGCGCGCCGCGCGCACAGGTGGACGCGCTGCGGCTGGCGGCCGTGTTCCTGGCGCACTGGGACAACAAGGCCGACAACCAGCGTCTGGTCTGCGACCGCCGCGAGTGGCCCGAGGGAACGCCTTGTGCGGCCCCGCTGATGATGCTTCAGGACCTCGGCGCCACCTTTGGCCCGCGGAAGGTCAGCCTGCGGCGATGGCGCACGTCGACGATCTGGTCCGACCGCCCGCGGTGCCGGATCACGATGCGTCACCTGCCATACAGCGGGGCCACGTTCGCGGACGTGGAGATCGGCGAAGCGGGGCGCCTGCTTGCCGCACGGCTGCTCGGACGGTTGACGGACGAGGATATTGCCGATCTGTTCCGCAGCGCCCGCTTCGATCAGACGCGCGGACTTTTCAGCGACGTGAGGCCGGTGGCCGGATGGGTGGAGGCGTTCAAGACGCGCGTGCGCCTCATCAGTGAGGGGCCGCCGTGTCCGCCCGTGTGAGGGTGCTGTCGCGCGTGGGTTCCCGGTGCAGCCGCCCGGCGTCGACGGTCGCCCCGGTCCGGGAGATCGCCTGGAAGTGCAGCGTCTCGCCCTCGATCTCTATCAGCATGAAGTGGTAGTTCGCCGAGTAGGTGCGCGCGATGTATGCCGCCGGGGTGCCGTCGCCGGGGCGCAGCGACCCCGCGCCGCCGGTGATGAAGTACTGGATCCCGTTCTGCAGCGTCGTCCGCTGGTAGATGTGCTCGTGCCCCGAGAAGACCACGCTGACGTGGCGGCGGCGGAAGATCGATTCGAGGGTGGACCGGTTCAAGAAGGCCGACGCCCGGTAGCGGCCCGACGTGTAAATCGGGTGATGGAGAAACACCACTTTCCAGTCAGCCGGCGATTCCTTGAGCTCGGCATCCAGCCACGCCAGCTGGTCGCTGTCGAGATAGGTGGAATCGAGCGCGAAGAAAGCGACCGGCGTGGTGAGCCGCGCCACCAGGTTGCCCGGCGGCGCAAAGCGGTAGTAGCGGCGGCCCCGCATGTTGAAGTGCTCGTAGTTGATCTCTTGCCGGTCGTCGTGGTTCCCGAGCGAGGCGAAGAACTGCACGCCCTCCGCGAGCAGCGGGGCATACGGCTCTTCGAACTTGGCGCGATAGTCGTCAGGAGTGGCCGCCCCCTCGTAGAGGTTGTCGCCGACCATGATGACGAAGGGAAACGCGAAGCGCTCGTGGAAGCGCGCCATCTGCGCCGCCACGTCGCGCTGCGCCTGGTTGCCGCGCCCGCTGTCGCCGATGACGGCGAACTTGACGGAGTTCTCCGAGTTGGGCAGCGTGAGCGTGTCGGGTGCCAGCCCGCCGAGCGGCACCGGCTCCACGACCGCAAGGGGCGGCGGCATCGGCGCGCCGCCGCTGCACGCCTGGAGCGCCAGCGCTGCCACGCCCGCCCACACCAGCTGGACCAGGAGTCGACGGCTCATGCGGGTATGAGCTGCACGAACTGCGCCGACGCCGATCAAAGGCGGGGGCAGGCTGCGATCTAAGCTTTGGCGGTGGCATCGCGCGTGGAATACGAGATCCTGAACGTCGCCGGCCGCGACGTGCAAGTGTCCAACCCGCAAAAAGTGCTCTTTCCGCAGGCCGGCTACACCAAGCTCGACCTCGTCCGGTACTACATCGCCGTCGCCGATGGCGCGCTGCGCGCGGCGGGCGGGCGCCCCAACATGCTGCTGCGCTTCCCCAACGGCATCGACGGCGAATCGTTCTATCAGAAGCGCGCGCCGGAATCGCGCCCGCCGTGGGTCGAGGTGGCGGAGCTCAAGTTCCCGTCCGGCCGCACGGCGCACGAGGTGGTCCCGCGCGACGCGGCCACGCTGGCCTGGATGGCTAATCTTGCGTGCCTCGAGCTGCATCCGCACCCCGTGCGCGCGGAGGACGTCGACCATCCCGACGAGCTGCGCATCGATCTCGATCCGGTGCCCGGCGTCACGTGGGACCAGGTGCGGGACGTGGCCGGTGTGGTGCGGGCGACGCTGGCCGACCTCGGCCTCGCCGGGTGGCCCAAGACATCGGGGTCGCGCGGCATGCACATCTACGTGCGCATCGAGCCGCGGTGGAGCTTCACCGAGGTGCGGCGCGCGGCCCTCGCCTTTGCGCGCGAGGTCGAGCGCCGTGCGCCGTCGCTCGCCACGAGCAAGTGGTGGAAGGAAGAACGGCA
>DASYRM010000007.1:0-7659 GCA_036004405.1 Vicinamibacterales bacterium | reverse complement strand
TACCGGTCGGCCAACTGGTCGGGGCACACCGGATTCACCCGGGTCATGCAGGGGGCGATCTCCTACGTCACCGGCTCGCACTCGGCGAAGTTCGGGGCCCGCTTCCACCGGAATGACTCGACGTTCCCGAAGAACTACTACAACAACTCGCAGCTCAAGTACTTCTTCAGGGGCGGCGTGCCGTATCAGTTCACGATGTACGCCGATCTGGGGTCGGATCAGCACCAGTCGCAGCAGATCTTCGCGTTGTATGCGCAGGATCGCTGGACGCTGAACCGGCTGTCGCTGTCGGGCGGGCTGCGCTTGGAGCACCTGACCGACCACTTCGCTGCGCAGACGATGTTCGCGAACCGCTTCGTGCCGACGGCCGTGACTTTCCCGGACCAGGACGGTCCGCTGAAGCTCAGTGACCTGCAGCCGCGGTTCGGCGCCTCCTATGACGTGTTCGGCAACGGCAAGACGGCGGCAAAGGTCTTCGTGGGCCGCTACGTGACGACCACCAACACCGTGGACGAGTGGCTCTTCTACAGTCCGGCCGGCAACGGCCACTTCCCGACGACCTCGAACCGGTCGTGGGACGACCGCAACGGGTTGGGCATCAACAACGACTACATCCCGCAGTGCAACTTCCTGAACCCGGCCGCCAACGGCGAGTGCGGGCCGATGGCCAATCCGAATTTCGCCAAGACGATCAATCCGCTCACCATCGATCCCGACACGACCGAGGGATGGAACAAGCGTGAGTACAGCTGGGATACGACGATCGGCATCACCCAGCAGATCGCGCCGCGGGTCTCAGTGGAGGTCGACTACATCAGAAGGACCTGGGGCAACCTGAAGACGACGATCAACCGTGCCTTGACGCCGGCCGATTTCGACACGTTCACCTACAACGTGCCGCGCGACAGCAAGCTGCCCGGCGGCGGCGGATACGCGCTGACGTTCAAGGACGTGAAGCCGGCCAAGTTCGGGGCGTTCGACAACTTCCAGACGTTCACGGACAAGATCGGCGGCTCGTCCAACACGTTCAACGGCGTGGACGTCAACGTCACCGCGCGCCTGCGCGATGTGACCATCCAGGGCGGCACCAGTACCGGGAACGTCACCGAAGACGAATGCGGCGTGGCCGCCGCGCATCCGGAGATGTACATCTCCGGCCTCGGGTGGGGCGGCACGCTCGATTTCTTCAAGCAGTTCAACCCCTCGATCGGTCAGTGGCCGCTGGCCTTCTGCCACCGGGAGTCGGGGTGGAACACGAACCTCAAGGGGCTGGCAACGTACCTCGTACCCAAGGTCGATGTGCTGATCAGCGGCACGTGGCACAGCGTCCCGTATCCCGGCAACAACTTCCCCAGCGTCACGAGCCAGAGCCTCGTCGGATCGGCGCTCGTCGCGCCCATCTTGGAGACGAACATCGGGCGTCCGCTGTCGAGCGGTCAGTTCATCGAGTTCCTCAACATCGTGGAGCCGGGCAAGTTGAAGTACGAGCGCCTGAGCCAGGCCGACCTGCGCTTGGGCAAGAACCTGCGCTACGGGCGGACGAAGACGCTGGTGGCGTTGGACATCTTCAACGTGTTCAACTCGAACACGCCGGATGTCTTCCAGACGACGTACCCGACGCCGCTCAACCCGGCGCCGATTTATCTGAACCCGCAGTCGATCACGGTGGGGCGCTTCTTTAAGATCAGCGCGCAGCTGGACTTCTAGGGCCGGCTCGCTTCGCTCGCCGGTGAGGCGGGTGGGGCGGGTAAGGCGGTAGGGAAGAAGGGCGGGTGCTCAATGCACCCGCCCTTTCTTCTTGTACCGTCAGACCGAGGCCAGTCGCATGGGCCTCGGTCTGACCTGTCTTCCCACCACGTCCTTCACGACACCCACGAACAGCGGCACGAGCTCGTCTTCAGACTGCGCTTTGTAGGCGAGCGCGATGTGCATCTCGACGGGCAGCGCCGGCGTCACCGGCCGCAGCACCATCGACGAGCTCGAGTGGCTGTCCTGTGCGCCCGCGGGCACCAGGCACACACCGAGCCCGGCCGCGACCAGCGCGTAGGCGGTGTAGAGGTTGTCCACCTCGTGGGCAATGTTCATGCTGAATCCGGCCTCGCGGCACGCGGCCAGCACCGCGTCGAAGAAGCGCGGCGCATTGCTCCGCGCGAACATGATCTGCGGCTCCTCTGAGAGCGCTTTCAGCGGCACGCGGTCGTAGGTCGCGAATGGATGGTCAGGAGGCAGCGCGATCATGATCGACTGCCGCATCACCGTCTCGGTGGCCAGGCCGGCGTCGTCGATCGGCATGGCGACGAAGCCGACGTGCAGCCGCCCTTCGCTGATCGCCTGCGTCTGATCCAGGCTGCTGATGTTGCGCAGCACGATCCGCACCTTGGGATGCTTCTGCGCGAACTCCCGGAGGATCTGCACGAAGATCGGCGCGTCGGCCGGGCCAGCCACGCCGATCGTCAGCTGACCCACTTCGCCCTGGTTCACCCGCGACGCCAGGTTGGCGGCGTGCGAGGCCTGCGCCAGGATGACGCGCGCCTCTTGCACGAACATGCGGCCCGCTTCGGTCAGCTGCACCTGGCGCTTGGTGCGGTGGAACAGTTTGACCCGCAGCTCCTCTTCGAGCTGCCGGATCTGATGGCTCAAGGGCGGCTGGCTGAGATGCAGCCGCTCGGCGGCGCGGCCGAAGTGCAGGGTCTCCGCGAGCGTCACGACGTAGCGAAGGTGTCGCAGCTCCATTGTGCCCGGTGAGCTTACCGTAATCCCGGCGGCGCCCGCGAGGAGCGCCGCCGGGTCATCACTCGCGGTTCACCAGCGGACCGTGGCGCCCAGCCCGTACATGCGCCCCTGCATGATGCTGTTCGGCGCCAGGTAGGTGGCAGCCAGCGCGTTGGTGGTCACGTAGCTGATGATGGCGTCGGAATTGGTGACGTTGAACACCTCGAACACCGGCAGCACGCTGTAGCGTCCCATCTTGAACGTCCGCGACAGCTTGAAGTCGAGCTGATTGATGCGCTCGACGAAGGTGGCGCGGGCCGGCTCCAGATACATGATGAGCGAAGTCTGCCCGAAGACATCCGACGGCATGATGATCTGGCCGGCCGGGCACGGCGCCGGGCAGTTGGCGGGGTAGCGGGTGATGCCGCGGGTGACGCTCATCGTGCGGGTGCTGTTGGGGCTCTTGTTGCTCTGGAACGCCACGCTGAGGTCGATGCCCCACACTACCGGCGTCGTGCCGGCGAGCTTCAGCCCCTTCTTCCAGGGAATGTCGATCGCGAAGTCGTCGCAGAACGCCTGGCCGGTGTAGTTGGTCGTGTTCTGCGGAATCGTCGGCGTCGGCGACAGGTAGTTCGGGTCGTCGGGCGCGGTGCACGACCGGATGCGCTCGCGCTCGATGCCGCCGCCGCCGAACAGCTGCCCGCCGCGGGGCAGGCGCCACCGGAACTCGGCGGCCACCGCCTCGTACTTCTGCCGGCGATCGGGATCGTAGGTGTCCAGGTTGCGCGTCGGGCGCTGCGAGGCGGTGACGCTGCGCGCGAAGACCGGCAGCGGCTGGCCGGTAAGCGGGTTGTAGAACGTGTACGGCGTGTAGTCGTCGAGCGACCACGACTGGTTGATGGTCGTGGTCAGGTTGTGGAAGCTGCCCGTGAACCACGACGCCGACACCGACAGCCGCGGCGCCAGCTGGTGCTGCACTTCGAGCGCGCTCTCCAGGTTCCACGTCCGCGGGTAGTGGCCGAACTCGTTTAATGCCGCGATGCCGAAGTTCGACGACAGCCCGCGGAAGTCGATTTCGCAGTCCACCCGGGGGAAGCCGGTGCAGCCGCGCTCGCCCTCGGCGATGTCGTCGAGGTTCACGTCGCGCCAGGGCAGGGCGGGCGACGTGGCCGAGAGGAACGGGTTGTAGTTCGTGGCGATGCCGGTGGTGCGGATCTGGTTGTAGCGGTTGAGCGAATACTTCAGCGCGGTTTTGCCGCTGCCGAAGAGGTCGTAGACGGCGCCGAACCGCGGCGCCCAGTCCTTCCAGTCGGGCAGGCTGGTGATGGCGGCCGTACTGCGCGCCGGCACGAACCGCCCCGCCCCCGACTCGCTGGCCAGCACCTGCGCCTTCAGGTTCTCCCAGCGGATGCCGCCGTTGAGCGTCAGCCGTTTGAGCCGCCAGGAGTCCTGCACGAACAGACCGAGATCGCGGTTCAGCCGCTCGCCGTAGAGAAGCGGCGTGTTGCGGATGATCACGCTGTCGGGCACCGAGTAGCGTACGCCGGTAGTGTTGCTGCGGTACTGCTGCGTGAGATCGCCGTTGGCGTCCACGGTGTGCCAGAAGTCGCCCCAGGTGTACTGGAACCCCGCCTTGAGGCTGTGGGCGCCGGTCACGTACGACACCGCGCCCTGGAGGTTGTGACGCTCGGGGCTCTGCGTCGTCTGGCTGGTGGCGGCGGTCTTGCGGCCGCCGAGATCGTTCTCGAGCCGTGACGCGCCGGCGAACCAGTCCGCCGAGAAGCGCGTCTTCTCGACGCCCTCCTGATAGCTGTTGGTGTAGTACTCGAGATTGCGTGAGTAGCCGGCCTCGATGAGCATGCGGCTGCTGACCGTGGACGTCCATTTGAGCGCGCCGGTGTTGTAGGCGGGCGAGAACCAGCGCAGCGAGGCGGTCTCGGGATCCTCGTTGCTCTGCATGTCGTGGCCGCGGTACTTGTCGATCTCGTCGAAGTAGGCCGAGATCTTGTTGCGCGGCGTAAGCTGCCATGTCAGGCGCGCCAGCGCGCTCTTGATGTACTGGTCGTCGATCCCCTGGCTGCCGTCATCGAGAAACGTGTTGGCGACGAAGTTGTTCACCGAGAAGTAGCGCGCCGAGGTGAAGAACCACAGCCGATCCTTCAGCAGCGGGCCGCCGAGCGCTGCGGTGTAGTCCAGGATGCGATCGGTGGCGTTGCCCGCCGACAGCCCCCGAGCGCGGTGACGGGCGGTGAGGTTGTCCGACTGCCACTCGCCGGGGCGGGTCGACGCCTTGACGTCGCCGCTGAACCGGTTGCCGCCCTCGCGCGGAATCATGTTGAGGCGCACGCCGCCGGCGGCCGTGTCGGCGCCGATGCCGCTCGTCTGGTAGCTCACCTCCTGGTTCATCGCGTCGTTGAAGTAGCTCTGCACGCCGCCATCGAGCTGCAGCCCGTTCACCATCATGCCGTCCACCATGACGGTGTTGTTGGCGAGCGTCATGCCGTGCGTGCTCATGTAGGTCTGCTGCATGCCGCGCGCGCCGCCGGTGTCGGGCAGGTTCAAGTTGATGCCGACGATGAGCTGCGCCAGCCCTTGAATGGTGCGGCCGGTGGGAATCTGGTCGATCGCCTCGCGATCGAGCACGCGCGTGTGGCCCGCTGTCGTCGTGTCCACCATCGGCGAGCTGGCGGTGACCGTCACCACGTCTTCCAGCGGGCCCAGCCCGAGCTCGGCGTTGACGGTGGCCGTGAATTCGGATGGCAGCTGGAGATTCTCGCGTTTGAAGCCGCGGAATCCTTCCAGGCTGAAGCTCACGGCGTAGGTGCCCGGCCGCAGATCGACAATGCGGTAGACGCCCTGGCTGTCGGTGACGGCGACGCGCACGCGCTCGATGAGCGCGTCGCTGGCGGCCTCGACGGTCACGCCCACCAGCACCGCGCCGGTGGCGTCTTTCACCACCCCGGTGATGGCGCTCTGAGCGAAGGCGGTTGCGGGAACCAGGGACAGCACCACCGACCATAGCCACGATTTCGCGAGTGCTCTCGACATGGAGATCCTCCGGATAGCGAACCGGTGCCAGGCCGGTTTGCCGGATAAGGACGCCACCCATGACTCGGAACCGACCGTGGGAACCTGACCGAGGGAATCGACCGTGGGAATCGACCGACGTCGTGCGTGCGATGCGTGGGTATCTTCGGGTTACTGCTCCTGGGACGATGGTTTTGCTGCGGCGATGCGAATCTGCTTCAGGGCGGGCGAGTCGGCCGGGAGCTCCGTGGCGCCCGCCGGCCAGCTGTTGGCCTTGAGCATGAACGCGATCACGTCGGCCGTCTGCGTTCGCGACAACCGACCGGGGTTGTCGAGCGGCATGGTGGTGCGGATGCGGTCGAACAGATCGCCCACGGTCAGGTCGTTCCAGTTCGACGTGAACGCGCCGCCGACGAGCGCCGGCGTCATGTCGCCGCCGTCGAGCGCCGGTCCGTGGCAGCTCGCGCACGCCTGCAGGTACGAGGTCTCGCCCCGTTTGGCCTGCTCGGCGGTGTAGACGCCGTTCCACACCGACGGGTCCGCGGCCTCGAGGCCGAGCGCGGCGACGAGGCCCACGGCGGCGAGGACCGCTCGGGTCATTCCCGCGTGCCGCTCGTGTCGCTGCCCGACGCCGGCAGCGCAAAGGCGATGTACTCGCCCGAGTAGTTGCCGCCGCTGACCGCGATAACGATGTACTGCCGGCCGCGGATGCGGTAGGTCATCGGCGAGCCGCTGACCGGCGCGGGCATCCACACCGCGCCCACCTCGGCGCCCGTCTCCTTGTCGTAGGCGCGCATTATCGCGCCGCGCGGGTGCTGCGGCGTTGTCGTCACCAGCGGATCGCCGGCAATGACCAGCGTCTTCGTCACCAGCACGCCGACGCTGCCGCCCTGGCCCGTCTTGGGAATCGAGAGCCCCTTCAGCTTGGGATGGTTGCGGACGACGTCGGGCGTGTCGCCGTGCGGCACCTGCCATTTCACGGTCCCCGATCGCAGGTCGATCGCCGACATCACCCCGTACGGCGGCTTCACGAGCGAGAGCCCCTCGACCACGTTGTAGTTCGGCTGGGCGGCGCCCGCGGCCGCGGGTGCCGCGGGCTCGGCGGCCTGCTGCCGCACGTCGGCGTAGGTGCCGGTGCCGGCCGCCACGCGGAGACGGAACGGCTGTCCGACGACGCCGGCCTGATAGGGGATGTCCGAGAAGCCGGCCGGCGGTGGCGCCAGCGACTCGGGGCTGAGCGCGGACAGGTTGGCCTGTGCGTAGACGATGCCCGTCTCGGGGTCGGCGCCGGCGCCGGGCCAGTTGGTGCCACCGCTCGCGTTCCCGAGATTGATCGCACCCAGCAGACCGTTCACGTTGCCGACGATCGGCGGGTTGTAGAGCGTGCCGCTGAAGGGGAAGTTGCCGCCCCACTTGTAGTGCTTCAAGTTCTCCATCGCCTGGGCGCGCAGCTCCGGCGTGAAGTCGATGATCTCATCGGGAATCTTGAGCCCCGGCCGCCCGTAAGGCGCCGGCTTCGACGGAATCGGCTGCGTGCGCGCGTACCACTCGCCCGGCACGTCGCCCGGCGGCACCGGCGTCTCGACGATCGGCCAGACCGGCTCGCCGGTGACGCGATCGAACACGTAGAGGAACGACTGCTTCGACGGCTGCGCCACCAGCTTCCGCGGCTTCCCGTCGATCGTCACGTCGAGCAGGCTCGGTGCCGACGAGATGTCGTGATCCCAGATCGGGTGGTGCACCAGCTGGAAGTGCCATTTGCGCTGCCCGGTCTTGAGGTCCGCGCACACGAGGCTTTCGCCGTACAGGTTGTTCCCCGGACGTTTGCCGCCGTAGTAGTCGGACGAGGGGGACTCCACCGGCAGGTAGACCAGCCCCAGCTCCTCGTCCACCGTGATCTGCGTCCACACGCCGGCGTTG
>DASYRM010000006.1:0-1633 GCA_036004405.1 Vicinamibacterales bacterium | reverse complement strand
CGCTGGTCGATGAGCCGGGAAGCCGGTTTCCCCGTCGCGCCTGCCTTCGGCGGGGACTTGGACTTGGTAGCCGACTTGCGCGGCTTGCTTGCGCGCGACGCGCCCTTTGGTTTTTGAGCCACGGTTCATTCTCCAACTTGTTGTGTTACGTCGTGCGGCCGGCCGCCCGTCGAGTCGGTGCGTCGCCCGCTGCGCCACCTGCTGGCATACGGCAGCACGAAAAAGTACAGGCCGGTGAACAGGGGCAGCGCCAGGAAGTTCACCCAGACGGGAGGCTTCTCCGGTCGCAAGGCGACGAATGTGACGATGACGGCGACCGTGAAGGCAATGGACGGCGAGTGGTGGATTTGCCGAATCCAGTGGTTCCAGTTCATGTGATCCTCGCGAGCAGGTCGACGAGCTTCCCGCCCATCATCTTCCAGCCGTAGCGCGCGCCGCCGAAGTTCTTCTTCTGGTCCGGCTTGAAGCCCGACTGCACGAGGGACAGGCGCGTGCCCGACGCCGTGGGCGTGAGCGTGAACGTCACGACGGTGTCGATGTCTCCGACGACCCACGTCCAGCTGAGCTTCCTTTGCGCTTCGATCTCGACGAACCGGCAGTTCACGGTGCCGTCCCAACCGGGCTGTGGCTGCGCCTTGAACGTGAACGCCGCCCCCGGCTCGAGCTTCAGATCGAAGACGGGGAGGAGCCACTCCGCGAGCAGTACGGGGTCGGTGAGCGCGCGCCACACCTTCTCCGACGAATGATGCAAATCGAATTCGAACGAGAGGGATTCCGTCTGCGCTCGTGCGGTTGTCTCAACGAAAGTCATTTCTCCATCTTCTCCAGCAGTTGCTCGAGGCGATCGGCGTTCTCCATCCAGAATGCGCGGTAGTGCGCGATCCAGTCGATGAGCGGCTTCATCCCGCGCGGCGCCACTCGGTAGTAGACATTGCGCCCCTCGCGCCGGCCGTTCACCAGGCCGGCGTCTTTCAAAGTGGCGAGGTGTTGCGAGACCGCCGGCTGCGAGATGTCGAAGCGCGCCGTGAGGTCCTTCACCGCCGCTTCGCCACGCGTGAGCGACACGAAGATCGCCCGACGGCTGGGGTCCGAAAGCGCCTGGAAGATCTTGTTTTCGGCCACGACCGCACTCTGCATGCGCAATTCATAAGCCAATACTTATTGATTGTCAAGGGGGATTTTCGCGTCTAGTGACCTCGAGAAACGCGCGCCCTGAAACCGCTAAGCCTTCGCCTCTGCCGTCGCTCGCGGTTGGAGGCCCTTGAACAAAAGCCAGAAGGCCGTGGCGACCTCGGCGAAAGACATCGGCCCCCCGAACCAGCGGCGACCCGGGCGAGCGAAGCGAGCGACCCGTGCCAGCGTGCGCCCGGACTAGGACAGAGCCGCGGGTGCCGGACCGCACCTTGAGAAAACGCGGGCGTCCGCTGCAACGCCATGTTAGGCATCAGCTCTTCTTGACCGCGATGGTTGCCGCTGGAGCCTTGCCACGATGGAACTCCCATGTCGCCAACCCGCCGCGCGACAGCAACGACCTTGTTAGAGCGCCGTCCGCTCAGTGCGCGGCCGCCGCGACGGCGGCTGGCTGGTAGCGCAGCAGGAGGCAGCGCTCGCCGAGCGGCCGCGACTGCAGTAG
>DASYRM010000005.1:0-34162 GCA_036004405.1 Vicinamibacterales bacterium | reverse complement strand
TCCTCTTCCGCCGCTTCGTCAGCTTCGGCCAGGACGTCACCCGCGACTACGTCAACGCGCTCGAGGCGCGCGGCATCCGGCACCTGCTCGTCGGCGGCCGCGCCTTTCACGACCGGGAGGAGATCGAAACGCTGCGCGCGGCGCTGGCCGCGGTCGAGTGGCCCGACGACGAGCTGTCGGTGTTCGCCACGCTCCGTGGCGCGCTGTTCGCGATCGGCGACGACGAGCTGCTCGAGTACCGGCATACCTACGCGCGCGCGCTGCATCCCTTCCGGGTGCCGGCCGATCTGCCGGCGCACCTGAAGCCGATCGGCGACACCCTCACGGTGCTGGCCCGGCTGCACACGCAGCGCAACCGCCGGCCCGTGGCCGAGACCGTGACGAAGCTGCTCGACGGCTCGCGCGCCCATGTGGGCTTCGCGCTGCGCCGCGGCGGCGAACAGGTGCTGGCCAATGTCCTCCACGTTGCCGAGCTCGCGCGCCAGTACGAGCGCAACGACGGGCTGTCGTTCCGCGGGTTCGTCGAGACGCTGCGCGACGCCGCCGAGCGCGGCGATGCCACCGAGGCGCCGATCGTCGAGGACGGCAGCGACGGCGTGCGGCTGATGACCGTGCACAAGGCCAAGGGGCTGGAGTTCCCGGTCGTGGTGCTCGGCGACATCACCGCCAAACTGGCGCAGCTCGAGGCCAGCCGGACCATCCAGCCCGAGGCCGGGCGCTGCGCGCTCCGGATCGGTGGGTGGTCGCCGAAGGATCTGCTGGATCGACAGGCCGAGGAGCATGCCCGCGATCTGGCCGAGGGCGTGCGGCTCGCCTACGTCGCCGCCACGCGCGCCCGCGATCTGCTCGTCGTGCCAGCGGTCGGCGACGAGCCGTACGAGGGCGGGTGGGTGAGCCCGCTGAATGCGGCGCTCTATCCGCCCGTGTCGCAGCGCCGCACCGGCGCGGCGGCGCCCGGCTGCCCGCCGTTCAAGCGCGACTCGGTGCTCGAGCGGCCCGACGCCGGCATCGCGCCGGCGTCGTCCGTGAGTCCGGGGCTGCACCGCGCCGGCGACGCGGCCTCGCCCAGCGAGATCGTCTGGTGGGATCCCTTCGCCCTGCACCTCGACGTCGCGCCGCCCTACGGGCTGCGGCGTGAGGAATTGATCGAGAAGAGCGTGCCCGAGCCCGTGATCGCGGAGGGAACCCAGCGTTTCGAGCGCTGGCGGGACGAGCGGGAGGCGGCCCTTGCGCGCGGGCGCGCCCCGTGGGCGGCGGTGAGCACGATGACCGAGTGGGCGGCGGGCGACGCGGCCGGCGTGCTGGACGGCGGCCCGCTCGACGGCGTGCCGGAGTCCGAGGTCGTGACCGTGTCGGCGCACGCCGGACGTCCGGCCGGCCCGCGATTCGGTACCCTCGTCCACGCTGCGCTGGCCACGGTGCCGCTCGACGCCTCTGCCTCGCTGATCGACACGCTGGTGGCGACACACGGACGAATCGTCGGTGCGGAGGCCTCAGAGGTGGCGGCGGCCGTGGCGGTGGTGGGCGCCGTGCTGCGGCATCCGCTCGTGGAGGCCGCGCGGACAGCCGAACGGGAGGGGCGCTGCTACCGGGAGCTGCCGCTGACGATGCTCGACGGAGACCTGCTGCTCGAAGGGGTCGCGGATTTGGCGTTCGAGCGGGAGGGCGTGATGACCGTCGTGGACTTCAAGACGGACCGGCCCGATCGCGAAACGCTCGACCGCTACGCGCGCCAGGTGCGGACGTACGCCGCCGCGATCCAGCGCGCGACGGGGCTCGCCGTCCAGCCCGTACTGTTGCAGGTGTAGACAAAGGACGAGCCAAAGGACGGGCCGCCTGAAGGCGGCCCCTACGAGGCGGCCCCTACTTCCCGTGCGCGGCCGCGCGGTCGGCGGGCGCGATCGCCATCAGGTCGGCGTGGGACTCCACGTGGGCCTTCACGATCGCCTCGGCCTGCGCGACTGCGGCTGCCTCGCCCGAGCGGTACAACTTGTTGGCGTCCACCAGCGTCTTCTGGCTCGCCGGCGTGGACTCGACGCTGTCGTAAATCGCTGCCACGGGGCAGGCCGGCACGCACGCGCCGCAGTCGATGCACTCGTCCGGGTGGATATAGAGCATCGTGGCGGTTTCGAACTCGGGCTCGTCCTTGCGCGGGTGGATGCAGTCAACCGGGCACACGTCCACGCAGGCATGGTCCTTCGTGCCGATGCACGGGTCAGTGATGATGAAGGGCATCTGGACAGCGTACTACGAGATGTAGCCGATTGCCTTGCCCGCGATGCCGACGCCGCTCCAGAGAAACAGCGACACGACAGCCACGAGCTTGGCCAGCCCCGAGTTCGCGCGGGCGTCGTCGCCCATCAGGATCCACTGGCGGACGGTGAAGCAGAAGACCATCGCCGCCGCCAGGAAGTACATCTTCACCCAGAAGTACGTGTGCACGTAGTACTTCGACGCGGCGAGCGACAGGAACAGCACGAAGCCCGTCAGGAGCATCCCGGCCAGGCTCCAGATCAGCCACGGCTGCGCAATCCGGGCGAGCTCCGACACCTTCTGCCGCTGGAAGGCGAGCCCGAGCAGGCGCAGATCGACGACCAGCACCGCGCCGCCGATGACGGCCAGCGCCAGCAGGTGGATGGCTTCGACGACGGCAAACGCCCAGAGCGACTCGTTGATCTTTACGCTCAGCGAGGTCCTCTCGAGCCACTGAAAGACTGCAAACGTCACGATGTCTCTCCCTGAGTCATCCGCACAGAACGCGGATGACTCCACAGTATCTGGCAAACCGGCTTAACGCCGGTTCGCAACTCAAAGCGGGGCGAACCAGTTGTAGGCGATGAAGCGCCCGAACACGATGACAATCGCCCACATGGCGATCGACGACGCGCCGGCCAGTTTGGCCGCGCGCGGCGTCTCAGGCGAAGTGTCCCAATCCACCAGCTTCTTCTCGATGCCGAAGTGGAACGCCATTGCATTGGCCAGTGCGAGCGCCAGCGCGACGAGCTTCAGGCGGAAGAAGATGTTGCTCCAGAAGAAGAGCGGCTTGGAGAAGAAGAGGGCGACGCCCGTCGACATCATGACGAGGGCGCCGAGAGTCATCCACGGGATGAGCTTGGTCCACACTTCGGATACCGGGATACGGCGCAGGCCGATGCCGAGGAGTCGAAGGTCCCAGAGCAGGGTCAGCCCCACGAACAGGCAAATCCCGACGGAATGGACTGATTCGACGATGGGATAGGTCCAGGTCGACTCGCGCAGCGCGATGCTCGACGGAAGGTTGTCCATCCAGGTCAGGAAGGTCATGAGACTCATGCAATCGCCTTTCTTATCAGCCGGATGACGCGAAGGTCAAGCAGGCTCGCCCTGCGGGCGGACATAGGGCATGTCCCCCGTACGCTGGCTTGACGAAAGGAAACCCCGTCGCTACGCTCCGCGTCGTGGCGAGAGAGGGCGTAGTGGGCAGAGTGGGAAGAGCGATTGTCACGCTCGTAACAATGTGCGCCCTTGGGGCGCCCGCGTCCGCGCAAACGGCGTCCGCGGGAGCTGGATCGCAGAGTCTCAACGCGGACTCGTGCGGCGTGCCCACCCCGCCGCCGCCGAACCCGACGCAGCCGACGTTTCCGCCGGGCCGGTATCCGGTGTTGCTCCCGGCGGTGTCGCTGCTCGGCGCGCGCAACGATCTGCCCACGCCGTACCGCCCCGGCGTCCACTGGGGCGCGCTGCCGGACGGCCGGCGGTGGAGTTCCACGGCCGGCGTGACGGTGGCGCCGGACGGCACCATCTGGGCGCTCGATCGGTGTGGTCAGGCGGGCGCCGCCGGCGCGGGGTGCGGGGCTTCCACGCTCGACCCGATTCTGCAGTTCGATACCGCGGGCCGTCTGCTCAAGAGTTTCGGCCGCGGGCAGATCGTCAACCCGCACAAGCTGACCATCGACCGGGTCGGCAATCTGTGGGTCACCGACATCGGCCGCATGCCGGGCAAGGGGCTGCAGGTGCACAAGTTCAGCCCCAACGGCACGGAGCTGCTGACGCTCGGCAAGGCCGGTGAACCCGGCGACGGCCTCGACGGGTTCCAGGCGCCGACCGAAGTGGCGGTGACGACGGACGGCGACATCTTCGTGACCGACGGCCACACCGGGGGCACCGCCTCGGCGTCGCGCATCGTGAAGTTCGACCGGTCGGGCAAACCGCTCGCCGTGATCGGCAAGACCGGCATGGGGCCGGGCGAGTTCGATGTGCCGCACACGATCGCAATCGACTCGCGCGGGCGGCTGTTCGTCGGCGACCGCCAGAACAACCGTATCCAGATCCTCGATCAGAACGGCCGCTTCATCGCGCAGTGGTTCCAGTTCGGGCGGCCGAGCGGCATCTACATCGACAAGGACGACACTATCTACGTGGCCGATTCCGAGTCGCGCGACGGCCGCACGAACGTCGGCGTGTCGGGCCTGCCCGCAACCGGCTATGGCATGAACCTCGGAGCGCGCCGCGGCATCCGCATCGGCAGCGCGCGCGACGGATCGGTGAAGGCGTTCATCCCGGACCCGTGTCCGTATCCGTATGCGAGCGGCTCCACGCTGGCCGAGGGCGTGACGGTGGATCCGCAGGGCAACGTCTACGGGGCCGACGTTCTCGGCACCGTCCGCAAGTTCGTGAGGACGAAGTGAAAAGACTGCTCACGCTCGTCGCGATCGTTTCGCTCGCCACGTCCCTGCAGGCCCAGAACGCGCCGCTGCGCGTCATCGCGTCGAACGGTGTCAAGACGTTCGTCGAGGCGCTGGTGCCGGCCTATGAGAAGAGCAGCGGGCGCAAGGCGACCGTCACTTACGGGACCTCGTCGGTGCTGCTGAAGGACATCGCCGGCGGCGCTCCGTTCGACCTGGTGATCATGACCCAGGAGGCGATCTCAGAGCTCGGCAAGGCCGGGAAGCTTACCGGGACGCCGACCGTGGTGGGCCGGGCGCGCGTCGGCCTGGGCGTCCCGCACGGCACCCGCAAACCCAAGGCTGCCACCGCCGCCGACGTGAAGCAGGCGCTGCTGGCCGCCAAGGGGATCGCCTACGCGGGCAACGGAGCGAGCCGTCCCACCATCGAGGCGATGTTCGCGACGCTCGGGGTGACCGACACCGTCAAGGGCAAGACGTTCCTCGACGTCGGATCGGACGGCTCCATTGCGCGCGTCAACAAGGGCGACGCGGACCTGCTCCTGACGCTGGTCAGCGAAATCATGCCCGCGCCCGGCATCGACCTCGTCGGGCCGATCCCCGCGGAATTCGGCGGCGACGTGACCTTTGCTGCCGCGGTGAGCGCCACCGCGCCCGACTCCGCTGCCGCCCGTGCCCTGCTGGCGTCGCTCGTCAGCCGCGAGGCGACCGTGACGCTGCACCAGAAAGGGCTGGCGAAGTAGACAGCCCCATTCGCGTCAGCAGCGCGGCGAAACGCGCGTCGCCGCGGATCTGGTCGAAGCATGGTTCCACCGCGACGTGCGTCAGCAGCGGGTCGCGATCGAGGCAGGCCACGTCCAGCGCGTCGAAGGCGTCGTCGATGCGGCCCAGGCCGATGTAGGCGATCGCCAGCGCGTAGTGCTGCCGGTAGCCGTCCTGCGTCAGCATCCGCGCCACGATCGTCTCGGCCTCATACGTGCGGCCGGTGACGGCTTTCGCGTGCGCCAGCCATCCGAGGAGCACCGGATGGTCGGTGAGCGCGGCCGAGGTCTCGAGCTCCTGCACCGCGTCGGCGATTCGCCCCGACTGCAGGTAGGCGGCGGCGAGCACGCGCCGGGCGCGGACGAACTCCGGATCCATGTCGATGGTGTTGCGCGCAATCTCGATGGCGGCCGGATAGTCGCCCGACGCGTAGGCCACCCAGGCGGCCGCGCCGCCGACGACCAGGCACAACGGATCGAGCTCGATGGCGCGGTCGGACTCGCGCACCGCCTCGCGGTGCCGGCCCAGCGCTGAGAGCAGCAGGGCATAGGCGCGGTGCGCGCTCTCGGAGCTGGGATTGAGCGCCAGCGCCTTGAGATAGCTCGCCTCGGCGCCCACCCAGTTGAAGTCGAGCATGCGCTGCGTCTCGCCCATCGCCAGGTGGGCTTCGTAGAGCGACCCGTCGATGTCGAGTGCGCGCTGCGCGGTGTCGCGGGCCGAGGCCAGCGCCAGACGGGGCACGTCGAGGTAGTGCTCGGCTCGCGCGATGCGCGCCCGCGCCAGGGCGGCCGCCGCCGGTCCGAAGGAGGCATCGAGCGACAGCGCTTCCTCGTAATAGGCGATGGCCTGGTCGACGGCCTGGTCTTCGGTCTTGTTCCAGAAGTAGCGCCCCTTGAGATACGCCTGATAGGCCGCCGACGCCGCGGCCGAGTGGGCCCGGGTCCGCTCGTCGGGCGCGAGCTCGGCGGCGAGCGCGCGCGCGATCTGGGCCGCGACGTCGCTCTGCACGGTGAGCGAGTGGGTGAGATGGCGGTCGTACATCTCGGCCCACAGCTGCGTTTCGCCCGTCGTTTCGATGAGCCGCGCGCTCACGCGCACGCGGTCGTCTTCGTGCCGCACGCTGCCTTCGAGCAGATAGTCGGCGCGCAGGGCTTCGCCGATGTCGCGGGCACGGAGCGGGGTGCCCTTGAAGACGAGCGACGACCATCGGCCCAGCACGCCGATGCGGCCGCGGCACAGGCCGCCAAGCTGCGAGATCAGCTCTTCGTGCAGGCCGTCGCCGAAGTACTCGTGCCGCTCGTCGCCGAGATTGCTGAACGGCAGCACGGCCAGCCGCACGCGGACGGCGCTCGGCGGGGCGATGGGCAGCGGCGCGGCCGGCGCGCCCGCGGGCGCCACGAAGCGGTAGCCGCGGCGGGGAAGCGTCTCGACGAACCGCGGGTTGTCCGCATCGTCGCCGAGCGCGGCACGAAGCCGCTTCACCGCGGCGTTCAGGCTGTGTTCGAAGTCCACGTAGGTGCCGTCCGGCCAGAGCTGCCGCCGCAACTCCTCCCGGGTGACCACTTCGCCCGGCCGCAGCAGCAGCAGACGAAGGATTTCAAAGGGCTGATCCTGCAGCCGTATCCGGGTCGTGCCCGTCCTCAACTCCCGCGAGCGCTCGTCGAGCTCGAATGAGCCGAACCGAAGGGCGCCTTCCGACCCTGCGTGTGTGTCCACAAAGGTTCCTTTCGACGATTATCCGCGTTTCCGCGCGCGAATCGCCGCCCGGTCGCCCGATGTCACCCACATGTCACCTCGGTTCAGCTCCCGTGCATTGAGGCACTTACGGGCGCGCGCCACAGTGCCGTCTGCCACTTCAGGCGAAGGGAGGGACGGATGCGCGGGTTACTGGGATTGATGGCGGTTGGCGTGACGCTGATGTTGGGGACGGCGCGCGGCGCCGAGCTGGCGTGGACCGGGCTCACGGTGCGCGTCTACGACAACGCAAACGTACCAAAGGGCGCGCTGCGGGCGGCACTCGACATCGCGGCGCAGACCCTGCGTCCGGCCGATGTGGAGGTGACGTGGGTCTCGTGCTCGGCGTCGAGCGGCGGGCGCTGCACGGTGCCGCTCGGCCGCGGCGAGCTGGTGGTCCGGCTGGTTCGATCGGGGAAGGAATCGGCGGGCAGTGGCGACGAGTCGCTCGGCACCGCGTTGGTCGATCCCGCGACGGGCACCGGCGTGCTCGCCACCGTCTACGTCGATCGCGTGGAGCGGCTGGCGCACGGCTCCGACGGCGATCTGGGGACGTTGCTCGGGCGCGCGATGGCGCATGAGATCGGGCACCTGCTGATGGGGCGCGCGGCCCACGCGCTGCACGGTCTGATGCGGCCGCGCTGGACGCGTGCCGAGGTCACGCGCAACGCCAGGGCGGACTGGGGCTTCGATGCGCCCGACCTGCGGGAGATTCGCGCCCGCCGGGGGTTGTAGAGGCGGTCCGCATACGCCGTTGCCGCCGGTCTCGCGGAAAGCGCAGCTTTCACGCGCGCGGGGGTAAACGGGATCTCGCGCAGACGCGCGCCGGTCGCGTCGAACACCGCGTTGCCGATCGCCGCCGCCACCACGGTGATGGCGGTTTCGCCGGCGCCGTTGGCCGGCGCGGACGGCTGGTTGACGAGCACGGCCTCGACCACTGGCGTGCGCGAGCCGACCGCGAACGTCCGGTAGCTGCGCCAGTCCACCGACGTCACGCGCTGGTCGCTCCAGGCGACCTCTTCGAAGAGCGCTCGGCTCATCCCGTGCAGCGCGCCGCCTTCGAACTGGTTCTTCACGCCGTCGGGGTTCGAGATTGGCCCGCAGTCCTGCGCGCCGACGAGGCGCGTGACGGTAATGGTGCCTGTCGCCTGATCGACCACGACCTCGGCGACGATGGACACGTAGCCGTTGTCGCCCTCGTAGAGCACGCAGGAGATGCCGCGCCCACGGGCCAGGCCGGCTGCGGGCACGTCGGGACGCGGTGACGGACGCGCGTCCCACTTCGCGGTCTCCGCCGCCGTGCGCACCACCGTGCGCAGCCGCTCGTCGCCCAGGTGGCGCAGCCGGAACGCCACGGGATCGGCCTTGGCGGTCGCGGCGATCTCGTCCATGAACGACTCGTGGGCGAAGGTGTTCTGGAAGCGCTCCGGCGCCCGGAGCGGGCCGGTGAAGAAGGGCGAGACGGTGCGATGCGACAGCACCCGCTCGCTGCGCACCGTGCCGGTGCCGCGGCACACGCCGCTCACGCAGCCGGTCACGTACGACGGCGCGGTGTTCAGGTTGTTGCTGAGCGGCGTGTTCGGCGCCGGCGCGGGTGTTCGTGGCGCGGCAGCGGCCGGCGTGAACCCGGCCAGCCAGCCGGTGACCACGTTGCCGGGGCTGTCGTAGCCGGGACGTCCGCCGAGCGCGGGAGACCATGCCTCGTAGTCCCAGGCGACGATCGCGCCCGAGGCGTCGAGCCCCGCCCGCTGATCGATGACGAACGCGTTCCCGAAGTTCTCCCAGGCCATCTCGTCGCGTCGCGTGAGCTGCACGCGCACGGGACGGCCCACCGCCTGCGACAGGAGGGCCGCGTCGTAGGTCACCGTGTCGGCGCCGTTGATCCCGTAGCACCCCGACCCGCGCGTGAACACCACGCGGACATCCGCGGGCTGGAGCCCGAGGAGCTGCGCCGCCGTGTCCCGCATCGGGTACACCGCCTGCGTGGCCGACCACAGCGTGGCCTTGCCGGGCTGCACGTCGGCGACGGCGCAGGAGCTGCCGACCGAGCCGTGCATGTGGAAGGGGTGCAGATAGGTGGCAGACACGACCGAGCGAGCCCCGCGCAGCGACTGATCGACGTCGCCGGAGTCCAGCAGATAGGTGTCGCGCGAGGCGCGATCGCGGCGCAGGTAGTCGTAGTACTCCGCCTGGGCCGGAATGGCGGGGCCGGGCGTCCACGACACCTGGAGCTTCTCGGCGATCTGGATCGCCTGGAACGGCTTTTCGGCCACGACGCCGACGAAGTTCTTGCGCACGACGATGCGCACGAGCCCCGGCATGCCGCGCACCGTGGCGTCGTCCACGCGCGCCAGCGTGGCGCCGACCGACGGGGGCCGGACCACACGTCCGTGCAGCATGCCGGGCACCCGCACGTTGTGGACGTATTCCAGCTGCGCGGTGACCATCGCCGGAAGATCGAGTCGCGGCACCGGCGTGCCGAGCACCTTCCATTCGGCCGGGTGCTTCCGCTTCGCGGCCGCATCGAGGTTCAGCATGAAACTGCGCCCGCCGATCAGGTCGCCATACGGCACGCGGCGCGACGGTGTCGCCGTCACGAACACCGCGCCTTCGCCGGTGGCGAGGGCCGCGGCCGGCACGGCCAGGCGATTAGCCGCCAGACGCACGAGCGCCTGGCGCGCCGTGGCACAGGCGAGCGCCAGGTTGGCCTGATTGAAGTTGGCGGGATGCGACTGTGCCCCGGACGTGGTGCCTTGATCCGGCGTCACCGCGGTATCGCACATGGTCAGCGTGACGCGCGACAGCGGCACGTCGAGCTCTTCGGCCACGAGCTGCATCTGCGCGGTGTACAGCCCTTGCCCCAGCTCGCACTTGCCCGTGTAGGCAAGCACGCGGCTGTCCGCCGTGATGGCGACCCAGGCGTCGAGCGCGGTGGCGCTCCGACCGTTGATCCCCTGGGCCGACACCAGGGTGTCGAGACCGGCGTGGCGAGCCGCGGCAAAGGCGACGACCATGGCGCCGGATCCGCGCAGGAAGCCGCGACGGGACAGGCCGGCCGAGCCCAACGCCGTCCGCGCGTCGAGTGAGAGTCGCGGCGTCATGCGCGCCTCGCGGCGGCGTAACGGCGGATGGCTTTGCGCATGCGCGTGTGCGCGAAGCAGCGGCACAGCACCCCGGACAGCGCGCGGTCGATGTCCTCGTCGGTCGGCGCCGGCGTCCGATCGACGAGCGCTTTCGCGCTCAGGATGACGCCGCTCAGGCAGAACCCGCACTGCGCCCCCTGTTCGTCGATGAACGCCTGCTGAATCGCGTGGGGCTGCTCGATCGTGCCGAGGCCGTCGAGCGTGGTGATCTCGGTGCCCTGGACGGACTCGACCGGTGTGATGCAGGAACGGATGGCCTGACCGCGCGCGATCACCGTGCAGGCGCCGCACTGGCCAAGGCCGCAGCCGAACTTCGGGCCCTTGAGCGCGAGATCGTCGCTCAGGACGAACAAGAGAGGTGTGGCAGGATCGACGTCAACCGTGTGCGTGCGCCCGTTGACGAGCAGCGTCATCTGGCTCATGGCGGCTCCGGGCGCAGTCTCGCACAGACCGAGGGCGTGTGCCAGGAGCCGGAGCTACTGCGCGCCGTCGCAGATGCTGCTGAGGCCGAGCTGCCGGAAGATCGCCACCGCTTCCGGTGCAGAGTCCGTCGTCGACACGGCGTACATGCCGGCGGAGGCGGCGCCACACGCGTAGTAGCCGGCGGCGCTGCCGCCCACCGATACGGCGCCCACCGCGGCGCCTCCAAGGGCAAGGCCGCCGATCGCCAGACCGCCAAACGCGCCCAGCAGCCCGACCGAGAGCCCGCCGACGCTCACGAGACCCGTGGCGAGCCCGCCGATGGCCACGATGCCGCGGGCGTACCCGCCGATCGCGATCACGCCGGACGCCACGTCGCCGATGGCGATGATGGCGCGCGCGTGCCCGCGCAGCTGCCGGCGCGCCGGATCGGATCCAAGCGAGATCTCGTACAGCGGCATGTGGCCGATGGTCATGGTGGCGCGGCGCCGGATGCCGATCGGCGGCAGCAGCGTACGCTCGCGGAGCGCAGCAATCTCCGCCTCGAGCTCGTCGACTCGTTTTTCGAGATCGTCGGAACGCATCAGGAAGGTGGGCTGATGGTAGCGTCCCGGCTTGTCACGGTCGAGCTAGGAGAATCCCTGTCTCGCGAACGCACACGCAGCAGCGCGCACGTTCGCGAACCACGAAGCCCCGTACCTAAGGCCCAAGGCCCAATCTAAGGCCTGGGTGATGCAACGGTAGGCCCGCCTGCGGTCAGCGCACCGGGAGGTGCGCCTCTACGTACACCGTCAGTTCTCTTCCGCCGCCGGCGCCGCCGCGCGTGGCAGCCCGCCGCCGGGGGCGGCCCCTTCCTGCGCCGGCCGCCGCGGGCGCACGATGCCTTTGGCGAGATCGGCGGCAATCGCCCTGTCCTCGGCGCGTTCGGCGCTGAGCGCGTTCTTCACCGCGCCGTTTCCCTCGTGGCATTCGTAGGGGAGGATCACCCCGCCCGAGAGCGGCGTCAGCGGCATCGACATGGTGAACGGCGCCTTGTAGGTGACCGGATCATCCACCGTGAACTGGTACTGGACGATGTCGTGTGCCACCCGCTTGAAGCGCTCGGTGATCACCATCTTGTCGCTGTGGCGCAGCCCGTTGCCGTTGCCCCCGATGCTGGTCTTGTCGGTGAGGTTGGTCGTTTCGACCACCAGCTCGTCGCCCTCCCATCGCGCGCGCGAATCGCCGAGGTACTGGCGGATGTTCTGCGACAGGTGCGGCCGGCCGTCGGTGTAGAGGATGCGCGTATCGTGGATCATCTCGTAGCTGAAGGCCACCATGCCCGGCCCCTGCACGATGCGGTTCCCGTTGCCGTAGACCACCCGGAGCACCGAGCCGACGATCCCGCGCGTGATGCAGCGATCGTAGAGCGTGAAGTCGTCGAAGCCGTTGAAGGGGCCGTTGCCGAACGTGCCGCGATCCCGCGACGCCCGCCGCTTCTCGGCTTCGGGCGTGACCCCGGGCTGCCGGCCGTCGGCAGGGTCGACGATGATCGAGGTCTGCCGGAACGCGCGCTGCGCGTAGTCGTTGCGAAAGGAGCCGGTCGCGTTCTCGCCGCGCCGCACACCGTCGGACACCTGCTTCTGCCGCGCCGCCCATTCCTCGTCGGTCTGGTACAGGCGGGTGCCAAGTTTGGCGTCACGCTCGCGCGGGATGCCCGCGGTGTCGTCGCTCGACCACACGCCCTGCAGATCCGGCTCGCCCCACGGCGTCCTCGGCGGCGTATAGGGGATCGGCGCGCCGCCGTTGTAGGCGGTGACGACGAGCGGCGGCGCCGCGGCCCTTTGCGTGGAGACCGGACTGACGAGCGCTGAAACCCACAGCGTTGCGCCAAGCGAAAGAACCACCGCCAGCCGACGGCGCCCGAGCGTGTCCATGCAGGGCCTCCTTGGGTGAATCGGCGCGTATTATACGGCTGCCGTATAGATGGCAACCGGAAGGGCTACGTTAGAATCCCGCTTCGCGGTCTTACCCAAAGGATCTCCATGCGCAGATTTCGTGCTTCGTTCGTGGTGATTGCCCTGCTGCTGATGGCGGGCGTGGTGTCGGTGGTGGCGCAGTCCGGGAAGAGCGCTTCGAAATCGCAGGCCAAGCCCTACACCACCTGGACGGCCTACGGCGGCGGGCCCCATTCGTCGCAGTTCACCGCGCTCGCGCAGATCAACAAGGCCAACGTCTCGCAGCTGCAAGTGGCGTGGACCTACCCGGTGAATGGCAACATCACGTTCAACCCGATCGTCGTGGACGACCTGATGTACGTGCAGGGCACGGGCAACGCCATCGTGGCGCTCGACGCGGCCACCGGCAAGGAGGTCTGGACGCATCCCAACCAGGGCGCCATCGGCGCCCGGGGCATGAACTACTGGGAGAGCGCCGACCGCTCCGACCGGCGCCTCATCTATCTCAACGCCGGAAACATCACCGCGATCGATGCGCGCACCGGCCAGGCAATCACGTCGTTTGGGGTCAACGGCAAGGTGGACCTGCGCACGGCGTTGTGGCGCGACGTGCGCAACCCGCTGCAGACCAGCAACCCGGGGCGCATCTACAAGGACACGATCATCATGTCGCTGCCCGCGCAGGGCGCCGGCTACGAGGCCAACCCGGCCGACGTGCAGGCGTACGACGTGCGCACCGGCAAGGTGAAGTGGGTGTTCCACACCATTCCGCTGCCGGGCGAACAGGGGTACGACACGTGGCCCGACGGCGCGTTCAAGACCGCGGGGGGCGTGCACAACTGGTCGGAGCTCACCGTTGATGAAGAGAATGGCTTGGCGTTCATCCCGACGGGCACCGGGCGGTTCGACTTCTACGGCGGCAACCGCAAGGGAACGAACCTCTACGCCAACAGCCTGGTGGCGCTCGAGGCGGAGAGCGGCAAGGTGCGTTGGTACAGGCAGCTCGTTCACCACGATCTGTGGGACTTCGATCTGCCGCAGTCGCCGAAGCTCCTGACGCTGAAGCGGAACGGCCGCACGATCCAGGCGGTGGCGCAGGCCACCAAGATGGGGTTCGTGTTCGTCTTCGATCGCAAGACCGGCGAGCCGGTGTTCCCGATCGAAGAGCGCGCCGTGCCGCAGTCCGACGTGCCCGGTGAGGCGAGCTGGCCCACGCAGCCGTTCCCGACCAAGCCGGCGCCGTTCTCGCGCCAGTCGTTCACCGAGAAGGACGTCAACCCGTTCCTGCCGCCCGCCGAGCTCGAGGCGATGAAGGCCAAGGTGCGCAACGCGCGCAACGAGGGGCTCTACACGCCGCCAAGCCTGCGCGGCACGATCTCGATGCCCGGCCACAACGGCGGCGGCAACTGGGGCAGCGGCGCGGTGGATCCGATCAAGGGCGAGATGTACATCGTCGCCAAGAACATGCCGGTGATGCTGCGCCTGATCCGCAGCAACGAAGAACCGACCGCGGGCGGCGCTCTCGGAGGCGGTCCACCGAGTCCGCTCATCACGCCCGACGAAGAGAAGAAGCTGATCGCCGAGGCCAAGGACGCGCTCACCAAGGGGCCGGTGCGCTACACCTCGCCGTACGACTTCATGCAGAGCGCGAGCAACGGCATGACCGCCATCGGTCCGCCGTGGTCGCAGCTCACGGCGTACGACCTCAACACCGGCGAAATCAAGTGGCAGGTGCCGGACGGCGGCGTGACGCCGCCCCCGGGATCGAATTCCAACATCCCGGCCGATTCGGGCGCGCACATGCCGCGCGGCGGTCCGCTCGTGACCGGAGGCGGTCTGGTCTTCGTGGCCACCGCGTCCGATCGCACGGTACGCGCCTACGACCGCGACAACGGCAAGGCAGTGTGGAAGACGGATCTGCCGACCGGCTCTGAAGGTGTGCCCGCGTCGTACGAAGTGAACGGGCGACAGTTCATCGTCTTCCCGGTGGCCGCAGGGCAGGGGCTCTTCCCGATCCGCTTCGGCGGGCCTGGACCGGCCGCTCCAGCGGCGGTGCCTGCCGGTCCCGAGGGGGCCGCAGTGGCAGGGCAGGGTCGTGGCCGCGGCGGCCGCGCGGGTGGACCGCCGCCACCGCCCGGCGCCTACATCGCCTACGCGCTGCCTCGGTGAACCTCGAGGCAGAGAAGGCAGAGAGGGCAGAGAAGGTGCTCTGCCTCCGTTAGCTCGGCTTCGGGCGCACCGTGCGGGCGAGGTTGCACCAGTGCATCGGGTCCTCGTAGCCGGTCGCCCCCCACCTCGCCTTGTGCGCCTCGCCGCAGACGAGCGGCTTCAGCTTGCTGAAGTCGATGTCGTCGTACTTCACGCCCCATAGACAACGGCCCCCGTCGTACGACGCACACGCCGGGTTGCCGTCCGGCATGATCGTGTACACCAGCTCGCCGCCGTTCGGCGCGGGGAAGTCGTAGTTCGGCCAGCGCGCGCGATGCTCGGCGGCGGCGGTGGCCGCCGCTCGTCGCGCCGCCTCCTTCGTGGCCTTGGCTTCGGCCTCGCGATCGTCGTCCGGTGCGGGGAGCGGCGTCGCCGCAGCCGGTGCCGCCGCGGCCGGCCCACTCACGGCGTCCTTCGACCCTCCCAGCCAGAGATAGCCGCCGAGCACGAGGACCACGGCTGCAAGTGCCGCGGCGACGAGTGCACCGTTGCCCCGGGGCGCGGGGTGGGCCGGGCGGCTTGCGGGGGCCGATGACGCTGCCGCCGGTGCGGACGCCGCCGCGTCGGCGTCGACGTACGGCCGCAGCTGGCTCGCCAGCACCTGCACGTCCGACTCCCAGCGCGCATGGGTGACTTCGAGCGCGCTGCGGTACACGAGATCCCCCATGTCGGGCGGCAGCTGGTCGGCCCGCGGCATCTGCGCCCCGTGCACCAGTACCGGTATGACCGGGATGTCGCGCTTCAATGCCGCGGCGGTTTCGAGCCTCACGAAATCGTGCGGGTCCTCCAGCCGCCGCCGCCCCGAGGCGTCGGTGACGTCCACCCAACTCTTGCCGATGACGGCGAGCAGCACGCCGCAGGAGGCCACCTGCTCGTCGATGGCGCGGCGGAAGTCGCGGCCCGCTTCGAGGCCCGCCACATCCATGAACACCGACTTCTCACCGAAGATGCGGCCGAGGTCGGTGAACAGCCGCCCGGCCTGTCCTTCCGCGTCTTCGCGACGGTAGCTGATGAAGATGGCGCGCATCGGACCCTCCCGGATGGTTAACGACGGAACGGAGGCGATCGAACGGAGGCTCCCCATTTTAGGGGGGCCGCCGCTTTAGGGGACGCTCTCCGCTGGGGGCGCGGTAGACTCGCCGCCACAGGAGGCTCCGTGAGACAGCAGTTCGTGTCGTTGATAGCGGCAAGTCTAGCGATGACGGCGGCCGGCGCCGCGCAGACAACCTTTTCGAAGGCCGATGCGGACGAAATCCAGAGCCTCAGCGCGCGGTACGCGACGGCGCTGGGGACGTGCCAGGCCGAGGCCTACGCCGGTCTCTTCACGCCGGACGGCATCTTCTACAGCGGCTTCCGCGGCAACATCCAGGGGCGCGATCAACTCGTGGCGCTGGTGAAGTCCGAGCGGCAGTGTCAGGCGGGGGCCGAACGGCCGGTGCGGCCCGGCGGCGGCGCGGGCGCGCCGGCGCTTCAGTTCTCTCCGCTCGAGGCACGTCCCGGCGGCGCACGAATGAACGTCACGCTGCCCAACAACGGCGGCGTCTACGAGGACGTCTACGCGAAGACGCCGGCGGGGTGGCGTTTCCTCAACCGCTCGTACTACACGCCGGGCGAGCTGCAGGCGCGCGCCTCGAGCAAGCCAACGCTGGCGCCGCAGGACCTGCTCGACATCCAGCAGCTGGTCGCGCGCTACCCCTACACGCTCGACAACGGCGGCGAAGGCGGCAAGGCGCTCGCCGAGCTGTTCACCGAGGACGGCGTGTTCGTCACGCCGCAGGCGACGGTCGCGGGTCGCGAGGCGCTGCTGAAGATGGCGTCGGGCCACCGTCCGGGCCAGGGGCCGGCCTACGTCCGCAACTTTGCGACGAACGCGCTGCTCGAGGCGACGCCCGAGGGCGCGCGCGGCCGCGTCTACGCCGTCGTGATTGCCATCGGCGAAAACAATCAGCCGAGCTCCATCTTTGCCGGCGGCCACTTCGAGGACGCCTACGTGAAGACGCAGCAGGGGTGGCGCTTCAAACGGCGCCAGTTCATCCCGAACGAGGGTGGCCCGACGACCAACGTCGGCAAGCCCACGCCCGTCGAAACCCGCTGAGCGAGGCCCGACATCATGCGCATCATCTGGAGTCTCGCGCTCGCCTCCGTGCTCGCCACGTCCGGCAACGGCCTCACCGCGCAGTCGAAGGAGTTCCTGCCGCTGACGCCGATGGACCGGATTCAGATTCAGCAGCTCATCGCGCGCTACGCCTTTGCGCTCGATACCGGTGGCCGCAACGGTTACGACTACGCCGATCTCTTCGCGGCCGACGGCGTGTTCGTCGGCATGAACCAGGGGCAGACCGGCCGGCTTTATCGCGGGCGCGACAGCCTGGCGGCGCTGGCGCGCGGCGGCCCGCGCAATCAGAACTACGTCAGCCACTACATCACCAACGTGATCCTCGAGGCAACGCCCGAAGGTGCGCGCGGCACGCAATACGCCATCATCGGCGACGTCAGCCAGCCGAGCGGCAAGAGCGCGTGGACGCATGGCGGACACTACGAGGACACGTATGTGAAGACGCCCGACGGGTGGCGCTTCAAGTCGCGGGTCTTCTACGCGTCCGAAGGCGGCGCGGATCCGAAACAGCTCAAGAACGATCCGTTGAAGGCGCCGGTGGCGCCTGCGGCGGCGCCAGGTAATCCCGCACCGGCGCCGGTGCCGAAGGCCACCGGTCTCCGCGCCCTGACGGCCGAGGACTACATCGAGATTCAGCAGCTGGTCTACAGCTACCCCTATGCGCTCGATACGGCCGCGAACAACGGCTTCCGCTATGCCGACAACTTCTCACCGGACGGCGAGTTCATCCGCCCGCCCACGAAGGGGCGCGACAACCTGGCGAAGCTGGCGATCGATCAGCCGCACGGACCGAATTTCGTCCGCCACTATCTGACCAACCTCGTGATCGAGCCGAGCACCGACGGTGCCGTCGGCAGGCAGTACCTGGTGGTGCTGGACGTCGGCGCGTCGGGGCAGCCGAGCAGCATCTTCCTCGGCGGCCACTACGAGGACGTCTACGCGAAGACCGATGCCGGCTGGAAGTTCAAGCGGCGCGAGTTCATCCCGTCGCGCGCCGAGACTGCCAAATAGCGTGCGAGTGCTGACGAGCCTCACGCTGCTGCTCATCGCGTCGAGCGCGTACGCGCAGATGCCGTGCGAGCGATTGACTTCGGTAAAGGTCTTCGGCGTGACGATCGCGCGCGCCGAATCGGTGGCGGCGGGAGCGTTCACGCCGTCGCCGCCCGATCCGTCGTTCAAGACGCTGCCGGCGTTCTGTCGCGTCGAAGGCGTGGTGCACCGCGACAACGACACCGGCGTGAAGTTCGAGCTCTGGATGCCGCTGCAGAACTGGAACGGCGAGTTCCGTCCCGCCGCGAGCGGCTTTGCCGGCGGGGCGATCACCTACGCCGGCATGGCGGCCAACCTGCGGCAGGGATGGGCCACCGCCAACACCAACCGTGGCCACGACGCCGCCGGACCGTGGAAGCTCGCCGACATGACGAGCGAGCCGTACAACGCGATGATCGCGCCGTCGAAGCGTCTGCTCGACGCCTTCTACGGCAAGGCGCCGGCGCTCACCCTGATGAACGAGTGCGGCGGCGGCGGATCGCGCGACGCCCTCCAGCTCGTGCAGGATTACCCGGCGGCGCTCGATGCCGCTGCCGCGGTCGGCTTCGTGTACGACCCACTGCACCACGGCATCGGCCAGATGTGGGTGTTCCAGGCCACGCATAAGACCGCGGCCAGCTACATTCCGCCCAGCAAGTATCCGGTCATCCACAAGGCGGCGCTCGATTCGTGCGACGCCACAGACGGGCTGAAGGACGGCATCATCGAAGACCCGCCGCGCTGCCAGGTGGACCTGTCGCGCGTGGCGTGCAAGGGCGGCGATGCCGCTGACTGCCTGACGGCGCCCCAGATCGAGGCGGCACGGCAGATCTACCGTCCGGCGGTGCACGCCAAAACGGGGAAGTATCTGTTCGCAGGCATGGCGCCCGGCAGCGAGCTGCAGTGGGAGGCGATGGCCGGCCCCGCACCCTACAACTACGCGCCCGGTTTCTACCGCAACGCCGTGTTCAACGATCAGACGTGGGACTGGAAGGCCGGCCTCCCGAACTTCGACACCCACGTCGATCGCGCCGAAGCCGCCACGAACCAGATCATCCAGGCGGCCAAGGCCGACATCCGGCCCTTCATCGACCGCGGCGGGAAGCTCCTCCTCATCGGCGGCTGGGCCGATCACACGCTGGCGCCGGGGAGCTTCGTGGACTACTACGAGTCGGTGGTGAAGGCCGTGGGCCGCGACAAGGCACAATCGTCGGTGCGCCTGTTCATGGTGCCGGGGATGGATCACTGTCTCGACAACCCGATCTACGGCGCCATTCACGACCTCGATGTCGCGGGTATCCTGCGGCGCTGGAAGGCGTCCGGTACCGCGCCCGAGACGCTGCAGATCACGGTGCGCACACCCGAGGGGACGGTCGATCGGATGCGTTTCGTCTGCGCGTACCCGCGTGTGGCGCAGTACAAAGGCCGCGGCCCGGTCACCGCCCCGGCCAGCTTCACCTGCCGTATGCCCTGATAATCTTCCTCTCACGATGCCTGAGCACGAGACCCCGGTTCTCGTCGTCGGCGGGAGCCTCGTCGGCATGTTCGCGGCCGCGCTGCTGGCCCGGCACGGCATTGCGCCGCTCGTCGTCGAGCGGCACCCGGGCGCCGCCATCCACCCGCGCGCCGCGATGATCTATCAGCGCACGATGGAGATCATCCGGGCGCTCGGGATCGAAGATCCGGTGCGGCAGGAGTCCTACCGCCGCTTCGAGCCGGACGGCGCCATCATGTCCGTCGAGTCGATCGCCGGCGACGAGCTCAATTGGGACATTCCGACGCTCAACGAGTTCGTCAAGGACCTCAGCCCGGCCGAGCGCCTGTTCATCACCCAGAACGCGCTCGAGCCGATGCTGGGGCCACGGGCACAGTCGCTGGGCGCGGACATCCGGTTCAACACCGAGCTGGTGGCGTTCGCGCCCGACGCGAACGGCGTCAGCGCGGTGATCCGCGACCGCGCGACGAAGGACGAGACGCGCGTGCGGGCGAGCTATCTGATCGGGGCCGACGGCAATCGAAGCGTCGTGCGCCAGCAGCTCGGCATCCCCATGGGCGGACGCGGCGTGCTCTCGAAGAGCATCACCATCTACTTCCGCGCCGACATCGGCCCGCTCATGCGCGGCCGCAACCTGAGCGTGATCATGGTGCGGAACGAGCGGTTTCGCGGCTTCTTCCGCCTCGAGAAGCCGTTCGAGTCGGCCTTTCTGGTGGTCAATTCGATTGGCGATCCGAAGGCGCCGGTGTCGGATACCTGGACCCTGAGCGAAACCGACTGCCTGGCGCTCGTCAAGTCGGGGCTCGGCGTGGACACGCCGGTGACCATCGACAGCATCCAGAAATGGGAGTGCATGGCCGACGTGGCGGATCGCTTCCGCGAGGACCGCGTGTTCCTGGCCGGCGACTCGGCCCACCTGATGCCGCCGTATGGCGGGTTCGGCGGGAACACCGGGATTCAGGATGCGCAGAACCTGGCCTGGAAGCTGGCGCTCGTCCTCAAGGGCGTCGCCAGCCCGGCGCTGCTCGACACCTACGAATCCGAGCGGCGGCCCGTGGCGGCGATGACCGCCGAGCAGGCGCACACCCGTTACGTGCTGCGCGGTGCGCCGCACCTCGCCCCGAACGGCACCGCGCCGTTCATCAACGACGCGCACATCGACCTGGGCTACCGCTACCGGTCGGCGGCCATCTTCACCGAACCCGGCGACGACGGCGCCATCACCGAGGACCCGCGCCAGATGCGCGGACGGCCCGGCACGCGGCTGCCGCACGTCGTCCTCGAGCGCGGAGGCAGCCGCGTCTCATCGATCGATCTGGTGGATTCGGGTTTTGCGCTGTTCGCCGGGGCGGGTGGCCGCGAGTGGGCCGCAGCGGCGGATCGCGCCGCCCGCGACGCCGGAATCGGCTGCCAGCTGTTCCAGCTGGGGGCGACGGTGAACGACCCGGATCGAGGGTTCTGCGACGCGATCGGCATCACGCCGTCGGGTGCGGTGCTCGTACGGCCCGACGGCGTCGTGGCCTGGCGCGCCACCGACGCCGGCACGAACCCGGCGGCAACGATGGCTCGCGTGTTCGCTGCGATGCTTGGCCGGACCACCGTGTAGAGTACGACTCGTATGCGAAGAACATCCCGGTGCGTGGCCGTCGTGGCCGGACTGCTTCCACTGACCGCCGCGGTAGTGAGAGCGCATCACTCGTTCGCCGCCGAATACGACGCCAACCAGCCGATCACGCTGCAGGGGCAGATTGCACGCATTGACCTCGTCAACCCGCATGCGTGGCTCTACCTCGAGGTGAAGGATCCGGACGGCAAGGTCGTGCGGTGGAACATCGAGATGGGTGCGCCGAACAACCTCATTCGCCGCGGGGTCACCAAGGCGACCCTTCCGATCGGCGAAACCGTCACGGTGGACGGCTACCGGGCCAAGGACGGGAGCACCACCGTCAACGGGCGCCAGATCAAGATGGCCGACGGCCGGACGCTCTTCACCGGTTCGTCGAGCACCGGCGCGCCCGGCGACAAGTAGGGGCGTTAGAAGAAGAACTGCCGCGAGAGCCAGGTCTTGCACTGATACCACCGGCCATCGATCTGCTGGAAGACCTGCAGGTAGAAGTCGTGATCGGTGCGTGTCTCGATCGGCGTGGTGAAGCCGGCGAGATCCTCCGGCAACAACGGTACGCAGACCGGTCGCAGCACGAACGTGGCGGCGGCCGCCATGATGACGACGGCGACGATAAAGACCCGTTGTCGCCCCACCGGCCTACCTGCTCACCTGCCTACCTGCCCACCTGCTACAAGTCACTTCCTGGTGTCGTCCGTGAAGTGCTGCAGATCGCGCTCGCCTTCGTGGCAGGCGTATTCGAGCTGGTAGTACCCCGGCTCCTTGTTCCGCTCGAGCGAGAACGTCAGCGTCCACGGCCTGGTGTACATGGTGGCATCGTCGATGGTCGCGACGAACAGGATGGTGTCGGGCGTGAACATCGTGTAGCGCTCGACCACGTGGATGTTCTCGCTCTGGAAGTTGCCGGCCATGTCGAACCAGTGCTTGCCGTTCAGGTTCCGGTAGTCCACCACCAGCGTGTCGCCCTCCCAGCGGCCGACCGGATCGCCATGCCACATCTTGATCGACGCGGGCAGGTGCTTGCGGTTGTCGGTTGGGATGACGCGGTAGTCGTGCATCGACTCGTAGAGAAACACCACGTGGTCCTTTGGCTGGATGATGCGCCAGCCGAACAAGGTGTTGTTCTTGCGCGGCGCGCCCGACGGCGCGCAATGCCCCTGCGGATCCTCGAAGCTCTTGGTCCGGATCTCGTCGCGCTTCGCCCGCGCCGCCGGCAGGTAGGGAATCTTCTTGTCCGGCGGATCGATGATCTCGCCGAACGTGGGCGGCACGGCGAAGCTGCCCGGGCCCGGCTCGACGTCGTAGGCGATGCCGTTGTTGCGGCTGCGCCAGTAGCCCTGCAGGTCGGGATGGCCGTCGCGCGTGCGCAGCGCCGCGAACGCCCTGGCTTTGGTGGTCGCGCACTCGTAGAACGCCTTCGACTCCACCGGGCAGCCGCCCGACGTCCGCGGCTGCGGGATCGGCTCCTGCGCCACGAGCGCCGCCGTCGCGGCCAGCGTAAGAGCGGTGAGGAACCAGGAGGAGCGATTCATTTGGGGTGCTCCCCGCGAATCGGTTTGCCGGCTTCTTCCGCGTAGAGGTAGCACTCGTTTTCCAGGATGCGATCCATGTCGCGGTGTCGGTAGAGCGACAGGCGGATCGTCCACGGCCGCGTGAAGGTCTTCGCGTCCTCCATCGTGGCCTCGTAGGTGATGACGTCGTCGGCGATGCGCGTCAGACGCTCGGTCACCTTCAGCACATCGCTGTGGAAGTTGCCGGCGTGGTCGAACCACGTCTGGTCGTTGTGCCCCAGCGTCTCGATGACCAGCGTGTCGCCGTCCCACCGCCCGCGCGGATCGCCCATCCACGACTCGTAGCCGGGAATCCGATCGAGCGGCGTCAGCGGGATCCACCGCCAGGTGTGGACGTACTCCGAGAGGATGGCGACCTCGGTCTCGGTCTGCAGGATCTGCAGCGGATAGGGCAGGTACATCGTGCGCGGCACCCCGGCGAGATAGCACTTCCCGAGCGGGTCGGCGGTGTCGCGGCTGGCCCAGTTCTTCTCCCTGGTGGCGAGCGCGTCGGCGCGGTAGGGAATCGAGCCGTCCGGCGGATCGACGACGACGCCGTAGCCCGCCGGGGTCTTGTAGCTGCCGCCGTGCGCCTGGACGTTCCAATTTGCCGTGTTGCGCACCTGCCAGACGCCCTGGAAGTCCGGCTTGCCGTTGGCGAGGCGCGGCGGCCGGTAGCGCGGCGCCGCCTGCTGCGCGGTGAGGGTGGCCACGACGGCTGCCGCCATGATCGCGGTCACACCGATCAGGAGTGGTCTCACCTAGGAGCCTCCAGATGGGAAACAGGGGAGCCGGCGTGCGCTGGCCACGGTGACGGTCGCGCAGCGCATCCGCGCGCTCCCGTCCCGGGCCCGCGCGCCGATGACGGTGACGACATCGCCCGGCTTCACTGTGGAACTCGTCCATCCGAGGCGTTCGAGCGCCACCGGCCCCTCGTTCTCGACGATCCATCGCGTGCGGGTGCCGCTCGTCGCGACGTCGAGATCGATGTAGCTGTGCGGATTCTGCCACAGCACTTTCACCACCGTGCCGGTGACGGTCGCCGGCGCCGAGCCGTCGTAAGCGAGCACGGAGTGGTGTGCGTAGGCGCTCGGGCACATCGCGAGCGCGACGAGCACGCCGCACAACGACAGGCCTGGGGGCCTGCAGCCACGAACGATCGCCGCAGGCGGACCTGAAGGTCCGCCTCTACGTGTCATCGCAGCCATCGGGGCGGATGATAATGCGATTCCATGGACAGCTTCCGGGCTCTGCGTATCTTCAACGAAGACGGCCGTATTCACAGCGGGCTCGTCACGGCGACGCTCGACGAGCTTGGGGCCGGCGATGTCGTCATCAACGCTGCCTACTCGAGCGTCAACTACAAGGATGCGCTCGCGGCCACGGGGGCGGGAAAGATCCTGAAGCGCGTTCCGCTCATCGGCGGCATCGACGTGTCGGGCACGGTCGTGTCCAGCGCGGACAGCCGTTTTGCGCCCGGAGACGCTGTGCTCGTGACCGGCTACGACCTCGGGGTCGGGCAGGATGGCGGCTTTGCGGGCATGGTGCGCGTCCCGGGCGACTGGGTGGTGCGGCTGCCGGCGGGGCTGTCGTTGCGCGACGCCATGGTCTACGGCACCGCCGGCTTCACGGCAGGACTCGCCGTCGTCCGGCTGGAACGCAACGGCCTTCGACCTGGCACCGGCCCGGTGGCGGTGACGGGCGCGACCGGCGGCGTGGGCAGCATTGCGGTTGGCGCGCTGGCGCGGCTCGGCTACGAAGTGGTCGCGATCTCCGGCAAAGACGACGCGCAGGAATACTTGCGTGCCCTGGGTGCGTCGCGCGTGCAGTCGCGCACGGCGCTCGAGCTCGGCACGCGGCCGCTCGAGAAGGCCACGTGGGCCGGCGCTGTCGACGCCGTCGGCGGCGAGCTCCTGGCCTGGCTCACGCGCACGGCGATGCCGTGGGCGGGCCTCGCGAGCACCGGCCTCACCGGCGGCACCGCGCTCCCGCTCACCGTCATGCCGTTCATCCTGCGCGGTGTGAGCCTGATCGGCGTGGACTCGGTGATGTGCCCGGCCGACGTGCGCGTAGAGACATGGCAGCGGCTGGCGACGGACATGCGTCCCGCCGCGCTCGACCTCGTGGGGCACGACATCACGCTCGACGAGCTGCCGGGCGCGTTCGAGACGCTCATGAAAGGGCAGGCCAGAGGGCGCTTCGTCGTACACCTCGCAGAGTGATTGACAGGAGCGCCGCGCTCTCATAACGTCGCTGGCTGTCCTGATGCTCGAGGCCTCAATCGTCGGCAGCCTGCCCAAACCGGCGTGGCTGGCGCAGCCGAACATGCTGCGCGCCCCCTGGCGGCTCGGCGGCGACGAACTGCGCGAGGCGCAGGACGACGCCGTCCGGATCGCGCTTCTCGATCAAGAAGAGGCCGGACTCTCCGTCGTCTGCGACGGCGAGCTCCGCCGCCGGCATTACATCTGGGGCTTTCTCGACGGGCTCACGAACACCGACACCGAGCGCCTCACGAAGAGGCGCGCCCGCGGCGGCCGCTACTCCGAACTGACCGACGTGGCCCGGCTGACCGGTCCGGTGTCGCGCCCGGCGCCGATCTTCGTGGACGGCTGCCGGTTCGCCCGCGCCCACACGTCACGGCAGCTGAAGGTGACCCTGCCCGGACCGATGACGGTGGCCGATTCGGTGGCCGACGAGGCGGGGAACGCGGACTTCAAGACGCTGGCGATGCGCTTTGCCGAAGTCCTGAACCGGGAAGCGCGCGACCTGGTCGAGGCCGGCGCCGACGTCATTCAGTTCGACGAGCCGTGCTTCAACATCTACCTCGACGAGGTGGTGGCCTGGGGGATCGAGACGCTTGAGCAGGCGATGGACGGCGTGCGCGCACGGAAGGCCGTCCACATCTGCTACGGCTACGGCACGCCTGCCGTGCTGGCCTGGAAGACGAAGAACACGGACTGGGGCCACTACGGCGTCACGTTGCCGCTCCTCGCCAAGAGCCGGGTGGATCAGGTGTCGGTGGAGTGCGCGGCCTCGGGCGTGGACGTGGCGGTCCTGGGGGAGCTCCGGGGAAAGGACGTTCTCCTGGGCGTCGTAGATGTGGGTACTGAGGAAATCGAATCGCCCGATGTCGTGGCGGCCCGTCTTCGCACCGCGTTGGCGCACGTGGCGCCGGAGCACTTGAAGCCGTGCACCGACTGCGGCCTGGTGCCGCGCAGCCGCGAGGCGGCGGTGGGCAAGATGCGGGCGCTGGCGGCGGGAGCGGCGCTGGTGGCCCGCGAGATAGGGAAAACTACGCCGTTTTCTTGACACATTGTTGCGAACTTCGATATAAGCTGCGCACGCAGCAAGTCACGTTCTTACAGGAGATTTGGCAGATGCGAATCCGGTTCACAGGCGCAATCGTGGCATTGGCAGGCGCGGCGGTAATCACGCTCGCGGTCATGCCGATCGCCGGGCAGGCCCCGCAGGGCGGCCGGGCGGGGGGACGGGGAGCGGGGGCGCCCGCGGCACCGGCAGCACCAGCGGCACGCGGGGCAGCCGCAGCGGCTCGCCCGGCGCGCATCGCCGGTCATCCAAACATGAATGGCATCTGGCAGGCGATGGGCAGCGCCTACTGGAACCTCGAGGATCACTCGGCGTCGGCCACTCAGTTCTGGCAGCTCGGCGCCATCGGCGCCATCCCGGCGGGCCAGAGCGTCATCGTGGATCCGGCCAACGGCGTGATTCCGTACACCCCGGCGGCGTTGAAGAAGCGCGATGAGCTGCGCGCGGGCTGGCCGAAGAGCGATCCGGAGGCCAAGTGCTACATGGCCGGCATCCCGCGCTCGAACTACATGCCCTATCCGTTCCAGATCGTCCAGGGCCAGAAGGACATCCTGTTCGTGTACGAGTACGCGAGCTCGAACCGCATCGTGCACATGTCCAACCACACCGAGGCGCCGGTGGACAGCTGGATGGGATGGTCGAACGGCAAGTGGGACGGCGATACCCTGGCCATCACGGTGAACGGCTTCAACGATTCGACCTGGTTCGATCGCTCGGGCAACCATCACACCGAGGGGCTTACCGTCGAAGAGCGCTACACGATGCAGGGCGACAACACGCTCATCTACGAAGCCACGATGACCGACCCGAAGACGTTCACGCGGCCGTGGAAGATCCGGATGCCGCTCTACCGCCGGCTCGAGCCGAACGTGCAGCTGCTCGAGTTCAAGTGCGTGGAGTTCTCCGAAGAGCTCCTCTACGGAGACCTCAAGAAGAAGTAGGTCGTCCGAGACCCTCTGGGTTTTCGTTCTTCTGATGCGCACACCGCTGACCGGCGCACTGGCAGCGGGCCTCCTGATTGCCGGGGCGGTGTGTGTGTCTGTTCTCCGGGCGCAGGTCCCTGCGCCCGCCTCTACCACCATTCCGAAACGGCCGGCGCCTCGTACGCCGTGGGGCGATCCCGATCTCCAGGGGATCTGGTCGAGCGACGAAGAAGCCGGTGTGCCGTTCGAGCGGCCGCTGGGGCAAACCAAGGCCAAGGTAAACGGCACCGAGCTCGAGGCGCTGCTGGAGGAGCGGGAGCACCAGCGTGCCGACAATGCCGCGACGATCGGCGGTGTCACCGGCGCCGGGCCCGTCCACTGGTACGAGATCTGGGGCCGCCAGTCGGCACGCACGTCGCTCGTGGTGGACCCGGCCGACGGGCGCGTGCCGCGTCTCATCCCCGAGGCCGAGCAGCGTCAGCAGCGCCGCACGCGCCCGATGGGAAGCTTCAGCGCCGGGCCGTTCGAGCGTCCCGACGACTTCTCGCTCTACGACCGCTGCATCACGCGAGGGCTGCCGGCGATGATGTTCCCGGCCATCTACAACAACAACACCCGCATCGTGCAGGCGCCGGGCTACGTGGCCGTCACCTACGAGATGATTCACGAGACGCGGGTGATTCCGCTCGACGGCCGCCCGTTCGCGAGCGGAAGGATTCGCGGATACCTTGGAGACGCGCGCGCGCGTTGGGACGACGGGGCGCTGGTCATCGAGACGCGTCACTTCTCGGACAAGACGAACTACCGGGGCGCGGGCGCCGGGCTGCGTCTGGTGGAGCGCTTCCGCCGCAGCCACCGGGGCCTTCGCTACGAGGTCACAGTAGAGGACCCGCACACCTTCACCCGTTCCTGGACGGCGGCCCTCAATCTGACGCCGGGGATCGCGCTCTTCGAGTACGCCTGCCACGAAGGCAACTACGCCATGCGGAACATGCTGAGCGCGGCCCGGGCGGCTGAGGCTGGAGGGCGAGCCGTGAAATAGGCACGAGAATGGGGTAAACAAAGCTGGAGTCTGGTAGAGTATTGCCAGTGAGTTCTGGGTCTAGGCAGGAGATGAATCCGATGCGAAGCAGACTGTTTGGCGTTGTGGCGGGGGCCGCGTTTGCGGTGGCCGCAGCCGCCGTGCCCGTGATGGCGCACCACTCGTTTGCGGCCGAGTTCGACGCGAAGAAGCCGGTGAAGCTGCGGGGAACCGTCACCAAGATGGAGTGGATCAACCCGCACTCCTGGATCCACATCGACGTCAAGACTCCCGACGGGAAGGTCGAGCAGTGGATGGTCGAGGGTGGCGCGCCCAATGCGCTGCTGCGCCGCGGCTGGAACAAGAACTCGCTTCTGCCCGGCACCGAGATCCTCGTCGAGGGCTTCCAGGCCAAGGACGGCGCGATGCGTGCCAACGGACGCGACATCACGTTCCCCGACGGCAAGAAGCTCTTCGTCGGCTCCTCGGGCACCGGCGCTCCGGACGAGCGTCCTGACAAGTAGAGTTCTCTAGACCCCAGCTCCTTCGGGTTCCCAAGTTTGCCCAAGTCTCGACGGTTCAACCGCCGGGGCTTGGGTTTTTCAGCGTACTGTGGCCGCGACTCCCACCCCTTCCTCGCTTGAAGCCGTGACCGCCGCCCGTTGGCGCATCGCGCTGTCGCTGACAGTGGCGATGATGGTGGTCTATTTCGGCTTCATCCTTCTGGTCGCGTTCGACAAACCGCTGCTCGGACGCGTGATCGTTCCCGGTCTCAGCCTCGGCATGCTCCTCGGCGCGCTGGTCATCGTGGCCGCGTGGGTGCTCATCTGGGTGTACGTGCACTGGGCCAACACCCACTACGACAGGCAGCGGGGCGAACTGACGCGATGATCGGTACCGGCGAGCCGAACCTCGTTGCCATCGCGTTCTTCCTCGGGTTCATTGTGCTGTCGCTTGCGATCACCGTGTGGGCGGCGCGCAAGACCCGCACGGCCGACCACTTCTACACCGCGGGCCGCAGCGTCACCGCGTTGCAGAACGGGTTGGCGCTCGCCGGCGACTTCATGAGCGCCGCCAGTTTTCTCGGCATCGCGGGGCTGGTGGCGCTCTCCGGCTTCGACGGGCTGATCTACTCGGTGGGGTGGCTCGTGGGATGGCCGGTGGTGATGTTCCTCATCGCCGAGCCGCTGCGCAATCTCGGCCGCTACACGTTCGCGGACGTCGTGGCCGCCCGGCTGCGTCAGAAGCCGGTGCGCGTCGCCTCGGCCGTCGGCTCGCTGGCGGTGATCGCGTTCTACCTGATTGCCCAGATGGTGGGCGCGGGGAACTTGATCCGGCTGCTGTTCGGGCTGCCGTACGAAGCAGCGGTGGTGATCGTCGGCGGCGTGATGCTGGCCTACGTGCTCTTCGGCGGCATGACCGCCACCACGTGGGTCCAGATCATCAAGGCCGTCCTGCTGCTCGGCGGCGCGACGCTGCTGGCGCTGCTGGTGCTGGCGCGCTTCGCGTTCAACCCGCTGTCGCTCTTCGCCGAGGCCGCTCGCATCAATGGCGACGGCGTGCTGAGCCCCGGGCGGCTCGTGAGCGATCCGGTGGACGCTATCTCGCTCGGCCTCGCGTTGATGCTGGGGACGGCGGGGCTGCCGCACATCCTGATGCGCTTCTACACCGTACCCGATGCCCGCACGGCGCGGTCATCGGTGGCCTATGCCACCGCCGCGATCGGGTTCTTCTACCTGCTCACCTTCGTGCTCGGCTTCGGCGCCATGGTGATCATCGGCCGTCCGGCCATCACGCAGGTGGACGCCGGCGGCAACATGGCGGCGCCGCTGCTGGCGGCGGCAGTCGGCGGCACCGGGTTCTTCGGCTTCATCTCCGCCGTGGCCTTTGCCACCATCCTTGCCGTGGTGGCCGGCCTGACGCTGTCCGGCGCTGCCACACTGTCCCACGACCTGTGGGTGAACGTGGTGCGTCACGGTCAATCCAATTCGCGCGAAGAGCTGCTGGTCGCGCGGGTGGCCACCGTCGCCCTGGCGCTCGTCGCCATCGTGCTCGGCATCCTCTTCAAAGGGCAGAACGTGGCCTATATGGTGGGGTTGGCATTCGCCATCGCGGCCAGCGCGAACTTCCCGGTGCTGGTGCTGTCGATCTTCTGGAGTCGGCTCACCACCGCCGGTGCGGTGGCGAGCACGTTCGTCGGGACGGCGTCGGCCCTTGCGCTCATCTGGCTGTCGCCGGCCATCCAGATCGACGTGCTCAAACACGCGGCGGCGTGGTTCCCGCTGCGCAACCCTGGCGTGGTGACGATCCCGCTGGCGTTTGTCGTGGCAATCGTCGTGTCGCTGCTGCGGCCGGCGCCCGAGGAAGAACGCAGTTTCCACGCGCTCGAGCGGCGCATCCATCTCGGCACGGATTGACGGGCCGCCTGAAGGCGGCCCCTGCGGCGGTGAAGGCGGCCCCTACGGCGGCCCCTCCGACTACAATCGCGTCGTGAACAGGCGCAGGCTCATCATCGTCGCCGCGATCGCCGTGGTCGCGATCGGCGGAGCCGTCGCCTACCTGCTGCGGCCGTCGCTGCCAGCCCCGGGCAGTCCCGCCTACGAGCAGGTCTCCCGCGCGTTCTACCACGGCCTCGCCGCGCTTGAAGTCGGCCTGCTCGACGATGCCCGCCAGCAGTTCAAGGCCGCGACGGATGTCGTGCCGCAGGAACCGGCGACGTGGGCCAATCTCGGCCTGGCGCAGCTTCGTCTCGGCGAGCTCGATGCCGCGGTGATGCCCGTCGAGCGGGCGCTCGAGCTCGCGCCGGCCAACGTGGACATCGCGCTGCTGGCTGGCCGTATGGAGGTGGCGCGCGGACGCCTCGACGAGGCGGTGACGCGGCTGCGCCGCGCGGTCTCGCTGGACGAACGCGGGCTGCAGACGCGCTTCGCGCTGGCCGACGAACTCCAGCGTGCCGGCACGCCCGCGGCCGACGCCGAGGCCGCGACGCTCTACGATGCGCTTCTGGCGCGCGCGTCCACCAACCTGGCCGTGCTCCTCGAACGCGCGCGTCTGGCCGCCAAGGCTGGAGACGCGGCGCGTGTCACCGACTCGGTGTCGCGCATCGCCATGCAGGCCGATGGGTGGCCAGCCGTCGCGCAGGAGCAGCTCGCCGCGCTGCGCGAGGCGGCCGCGGCGGCGCGTTTTGCCGATGCCGCGCGCTCGACGACCCTCCTGCGCAACGTGCTGGCGCGCGTGCCCGCGTTCTCGGAGAGCCTGGCGGCGGTGCGCACGCCGGCGGAATTGATCGGCGCGCCGCTCGACCGCTTCGTGGCGCTGGTGCCGCCCAGCTCGCGTCCGGCGCCCGCGGATACGGCGCTCGGATTCACGCGCCAGCCGCCGGCGCCCGCCGCTCCAGACCCGGCGCTGCAGCGGCTCGACTCCGGCCGGCCCGGCGCCGTGACCGCCACCGTGGATTGGAATCACGACTTCCGGCTCGACCTCGTCCGGGCGGGCGCCGCCGGGGTGCAACTGCTGCTGCAGGGCGAGGAGGGCGCGTTCGCCGACGTGACGTCGACCGCGGGCGCCGCGGCGGCGACGATCGCCGGGACGCTGACCGGCCTCTGGCCCGCCGATCTCGACATGGACGGCGATGTCGATCTCGTCGTCGGAACCGACGGTCCCACCCGTGTGCTCCGCAACAACGGCGACGGGACCTGGCAGCCGCTCGACGTGTTTGCGGGCGTCACGAACGCGCGCGCGTTCGCATGGGCGGATCTGGACCGCGACGCCGATCCGGACGCGGCCTTTGTGGCCGCCGACGGCGCGCTGCACGTCTTGATCAATCGCCAGGCCACTCGTTTCGTGCCGGTTGATCCACCGGACGGCCTCACCGGTCTGACCGCGGTTGCGGCCGCCGACCTCGACGCCGACGGCGCGATCGATCTCGTCGTGGGCGATGCGCAAGGCCGTGTGTCGCGTGCGACCCGGCGAGGGGGCGCCTGGGACACGGCGACCCTGGCGACCTGGGCCGGTGCGCCGCTGACGCGCGTACTCGTCGCCGATCTCGACAACAACGGCGCGCTCGACGTCGTGGCGTCACGCGCCGGCGCCTCGCGCGTCTGGCTGGCAGACGAGTCGTACGCGATCGTCGCGCTGCCGGCCGACGTGGACGGCGAGACCTGGGCGGTGCGCGACACCAACGACGACGGCACCCTCGATCTGATCGGCGTGGCGGTCGGCGCCGCCAGCCGCTGGCTGGGGAAGGGCACGCGGGGGTACCACTGGAAGACGTTCACCACCCGCGCGCAGCAGAACGCCGGCGATCAGCGCATCAACTCGCTTGGGCTGGGCGGCGAGATCGAAATCAAGGCCGGACTGCTGTGGCAGAAGCAGGTCATCGACTCCGGCGTGATGCACTTCGGTCTCGGGCCGCGCACCGCCATCGACGTGGCGCGCGTGGTCTGGCCCAACGGCGTGCCGCAGGCGGAGTTCGGCATCGGCGTGGACGACGCCTTCGTGGCGGAGCAGCGCTTGAAGGGATCGTGCCCGTGGGTGTTCGCCGACGATGGCCGCGGCGTGCGCTTCGTCACCGACTTCCTCTGGCGCTCGCCGCTCGGTCTGCGCATCAACGCCCAGGACACGGCCGGCGTGACCCAGACCGAAGACTGGGTGCGCATTCGCGGCGATCAGCTCGCGCCGCGCAACGGCCGTTACGACGTTCGGATCACGGCCGAGCTGTGGGAGACGCACTTCTTCGATCACGTCTCGTTGCTGGTCGTAGACCATCCCGCGGGCACCGAGGCGTTCGTGGACGAGCGCTTCTCGGCGGCCGCGCCCCCGAAGCTGGCGGTGCGGGCGCTGCGCCCGCCGCGAGCGGTGGCGCGCGCCGTAGACGATCAAGGCGATGACGTGACCACGCTCGTCGGCGAACGCGACGGGCGCTATCTTGCGACGTTTGCGCGTGGCACCTACCAGGGCATCGCACAGCCGCATACCGTGGAGTTCGAGCTGCCCGCCGGCGTCGATACCAGCCGGCCGCTCGTGCTCGTGGCCGAAGGGTGGGTGTATCCCACCGACAGCAGCATCAACCTGGCCGTGGGGCAGGGGCACGCCGCGAAACCGAGCGGGCTGGCGCTCGACGCGCAGGACGCGGCGGGCACGTGGCGCGAGGTCGTGCCCGATCTGGGCGTCCCGGCAGGCAAGAACAAGAGCATGCTGATCGATCTCGCCCGTGCGCGCGGCGCGCGCCGGCTGCGGCTGCGCACCAATCTCGAGATCTACTGGGATCGCTTGTCGGTGGCCGAACGCGCCGACGTCGATCTGCGGACCGAACGCCTGGCGGCGTCGCGCGCGGAGCTGCGGTTCCGCGGCTTCTCGCAGACGTCGTCGCCCCGCGGCGAGGCGCCCGAGACCCCGGACTACGCGCGGATTGCCAACGTGGCGTCACGCTGGCGCGACCTCGTGGGTTACCACACCCGCTTCGGCGACGTGGGGGAGCTGCTGGCGGGTGTGGACGATCGCTACGTCATCATGAACGCCGGTGACGAGCTGCGGCTCGAGTTCCCCGAGCGTTCCGCGCCCCAAGAAGGATGGCGACGGGACTACGTGCTGATCGGCGACGGCTGGGAAAAGGATGGCGACTACAACACCGCGTTCTCCCAGACGGTGCTGCCGTTGCCGTCACACGCGAGGCCGGCGTACGGAAAGGGGGTGGCGGGCGAACTGGAGCTCGAAACCGATCCCGTCTATCAGGCCCACCGCGAGGACTGGGAGCGCTTCCATACGCGCTTCGTCCGGCCGCAGCGCTTTGTCGACGGCGTGCGGCGCTGGTAATGGGCCACCTGAAGGTGGCCCTACTTCATTTCAACTATTCCATGGGGCGTGCGCCCAACGGTAGCGTGTAGACGGCTCGAATTCGCCAATAGTCACACATGTCTGAGGCTCTTCGAGTTACGTTCCAAGCCGTCTCCGCCCGCCCGCGTGTGGCAAGGATCCTCTGGACAGTCCTGTTCGTTGCCGGCGTCGCGGCGATTCCGATCTTGAATCGCAGCACGCTCGCGACGGCCCCGACGGCGGGTGGCGCGGCGGGCCGATTCGGGTTTCATCTCCAGGACGTCGCTCGCGAGGCCGGGGTGGACTTCGTGCACCAGCCGCCGCTCTTCGACCCCCAGCTCAGCCACATCATGCCGCAGATCGCTTCCACGGGCGCGTCGGTGGCCGTGGCCGAC
>DASYRM010000004.1:0-28964 GCA_036004405.1 Vicinamibacterales bacterium | reverse complement strand
GCCATCGTGGGCAGCGCCAACTACGACAAGGTCGTCCTGTACCAGCGCTATGCGATCGGTACGCTCGGCACGGCGAGCACGCTCGCGACCGCCGGCCCGGGGAGCTTCGGCGGCGCCCCCGACTTCAAGGCCAACAACTCCGATACCGATCCCAACCTTCGGATCACCAACCTGCCCGCCAACGTGGACATTACCCGGGGCGGGCTGCTGTATGTGGCCGAGGTGTTCACGAGCCATACGCCGCTCACCCCCCTCGACAAGTTCGGCGTCACGGTGCCCCCGACGCTGCGATCGATCGCGTACTTCTGACAGCCCGAGGCACGAACCCTGAGGAAGGTAGCGATGACCAGACACGGACGCACCCATAACAGCGAAGCCGGCGTGGCCCTGATTCACATGGCCGTGTTCCTGCCGATGCTCCTGCTGTTCACCGGCCTGGCCGTGGACAGCGGCCGGGCGTACATCGTCAAAGCGCAGCTCTCGAAGGCCGTGGACGGCGCCGCCCTGAGCGCGGCACGCAACCTGAACGGCGGCGATCCGAAGGGCGAGGCGGCAAAGGTGTTCAACGCCAACTTCCCGCCCACCTTCATGGGCGCGACGTCGGTGACCGACCCGGCCACGGCACCCGACTTCTACGAGATGCACACGGTGGAGGAGACCGGGCTGCACGTGGTCACCATCAAGGCCACGGCCACGGTGCCCACCACGTTCATGCGCCTCGGCAGCTTCAACGAGGTGACGGTGTCGAGCGCCAGCGAGGCGACGCGCCGCCTGGTGGACCTGTCGCTGGTGCTGGACGTCTCGGGCTCGATTGGTCCGGCCTGGCCCTTCGTCCGCGACGCCGCGCGCAGCTTCATCGACTCGTTCGACAAGAACGGCGACCGCATGGCGCTCATCACCTACAGCTACGGCGCCAAGGTGCTCGACCCGATGCCGGCGGGCTTTGGCTTCGACAAGGACAAGCTGAAGGCGGACGTGCCGAATGCGCTGCCCGGCGGCACCACCTCGATGCCCGAAGGGCTCTACCGCGGGTGGGATGAGCTGCGGTCGGTGTCGCTGGGACAGCAGGCCGGCCTGCGGGTGATCGTGCTCTTCACGGACGGGTCCGGCAACGTGCTCCCGGGCTTCCTCGATGCCAGCGGCATCGCCAAGGGCGTGTTCAGCGGCGACTTCCCGAAGGTGCTGCCGGACCCGAACAACGCCACCACCAACACGCCGTCCATTCAGGGCGCCTTCCAGACGGAGACGGGCGCGCAGAGCCCCGTCTGGCTCTTCACGCCGCCGAGTTGGAACAGCCCCAACACGTCGGCCAGCTTCCCGTACCTGCCGAACAGCAGCGCGCACACGCATCACCGCAGCGCCGGCATTCCGGTGTCGTTCGCGCTGCAGTCGAACTCGCTCAACGTGAATGGCGTCACGCAGAGCACCAAGCGCGGCCTGCGCAACTTCAACCCGATGGCGCCGGGAGGCGGCAAGTACCCGGCGGAAGTCTTCAACATCCGCAACGCGGTGACCAACCTCACCGAGATCATCGCCGACGCCGCCCGCAGCGACACCACGGGCGACCACAAGATCCGCATCTTCACCATCGGCATGGGCGGCCTGGTGAAGATGGCGCTGGGCACGATTCCCGAGACGTCGGAGAGCGTGCTGATGCGGATTGCCAACGACAAGAAATCGCTCGACTACGACTCGGCGCAGCTCGAGGGCAAATACTACTTCGCGCAAACCGCCGCCGACCTCGGTCCGGTGTTCCAGCAGCTGCAGGCGCAGATCATCAGGCTGAGCAAGTAGGGGCCGCCTTCAGGCGGCCCGTACGTCAGCGCCGTTCTTTCTTCAGCCGCTCAGCGGCCAGCTGCTTGAACTCGCGATCCTCGGGCTCCCACTCCGGGTTGACCGGCCCGTCGATGACTTTCTGCAGCTCGGCAATCCCGTCGGCCTTGCGATCGAGCTCGAGCAGCGTCTCGGCGAGGAAGAAGCGCGACGCCGTGCTCTGCGGATCGTAGGTGAGCGACTTGCGCAGGTGCTCCTCCGACTTCTTCTTGCTGCCGCCGAACAGCCCCGGCACTTTGTAGTACCAGCGTCCCAGCGCGCGGTCGGCGGATCCATTCTGATACGCCGGATCGATCTGCAACACCTTCTCGAGCGCTTCGCGGATCGGCGTGCGGTACTTCAGCCCCTGCCGCATGCCGAACGATTCAGCCAGCTCTCCCATGCTGGCGGCCATCCAGAAGTAGCCCTCGGGTCGCATCGGTTCGAGCATGCTGGCCTGGCGGCCAGCCTCGACCCCGCGTTCGAGATCGGCTCGCCGCGCGGCCGGATCGGCGTGGCCGCCCAACCAGTAGGCGGCGCGAGCCAGCTTCCAGGCCGACTCGAAGTCGCGCGGTGTCTTCGCGAGGCGCGCGCTCCAGATGCTCACCGCCTCGCGGGCCTTGGCCACGTTGGCGCGTTCGCGATAGAGCGCGTCGGGGTCGCCTTGCGCCTGGATCACGGCCGAGGTGGCGAGGGCAGCGATATAGAATACGGCGATGGACGCTCTCATCCGGCAGCTCCTCGAGAGTCTCGGCGAGGACGCCGACCGCGAAGGGCTCGTGAAAACGCCGCAGCGCGTCGCCAAGGCGATGGCGTTCCTCACGAGTGGGTACGCGGCCAACATCGATCAGATCCTGAACGGCGCGCTGTTCACGGTGGACTACAGTGAGATGGTAATCGTGCGCGACATCGACTACTACAGTCTGTGCGAGCACCACCTGCTGCCGTTCTTCGGCAAGTGTCACGTTGCGTACATCCCCAACGGCCGAGTCATCGGGCTCAGCAAGATCCCCAGGCTCGTCAACGTGTTCGCGCGCCGGCTCCAACTGCAGGAGCGCCTGACGCTCCAGATTGCGGAAACCATCCAGGAGAAGATCGCGCCGCTCGGCGTGGCGGTGGTGTGCGAGGGCACCCACCTGTGCATGTCGATGCGCGGCGTCGAGAAGCAGAACTCAACCGCGGTGACGAGCGCGATGCTGGGGTCGTTCCAGACCTGCGCGCGCACACGCATGGAGTTCCTCGCACTCCTCAAGCGTCAGGGCAGCCCGATTGGCCAGGATCCCCACTTCGATCACGCCTCGCTCGACGAATAGGCTCGCGGCCACCGGGTTGGCGCTCGCGGTAGCGGTGTACTGCGCGGCGCCGCTGGCGGCGCAGGCCCGCCGCTCGGTCCCGGTGCCAAAACGCCCCACAACGCCCCCGGCGCCGGCAACCAAGACCGAGCCAGCGATGGTCATGTGCCCCCAGGTGCTCGGGGAAGGCGTTCGCACCAAGCGTCAGTTCTGCGACGTGCTGATCGGGCGCGATCCGGCCGGGGGCATCCTGATTACGCTGCCGCCGCACGCCGGGACGGTGACGCTGACGTTCGACCTGCACAACCGGCACACCTACTCGGAAGAGCTCGTGCGCACCGGCAAGGCGTACAGCCGCTACACGGCCACGATCGGCGTGCTCACGCTCGACAACACGCTCGTCTCGCGGGCCATCGTCCAGAACGAGTTCCGCACCCAGGGCGATCTCGTGGACCGCATTTCCGGCGGAAGCGGTGCGGCCGGAGTGAAGGCAGTTGCACCCACCGGCACCGAAGCCGTGTCGATCGTCATCCCCGAAGAGGCGATGCAGGTCAGCATCCTCGGCGAGAAGCTCACGGTGGTGCGTACCGACAACATCGACAGCTTCAGCGCGGTCGGCCGGCCGATGGCGATCGTCAGCAACGTGATGGTCGAGTACAAGCCGCCACCGCCGCCGAGGCGCCCTGCCGCTCGCCGTCCCGCCGCGAAGAAGTAGGGGCCGCCTTCAGGCGGCCCGTCAGCTGGCGCGGCCCGCACAAAACGCGGACCGCGCGGCAGTATCTGGCAAACCGGCTTAACGCCGGTTCGCAATCTGTTCGAACGCGGGACGCGCGTCCCGCAAGCGGACGCGTTACTGGATCGTGATCTCGCGGCCAACCCACGCCGACGCGAAAGCGTCAAATGCCCATGATGTGGGAAACCGCGATCCGCGACGTCCGCCACGCGCTGCGCGCCCTGCGATCCTCGCCCGGCTTCACCGCCGTGGCCCTGGCGCTGCTGGCGCTTGGCATCGGCGCCAACACGGCGATCTTCAGCGTCGTCAGCGCCGTTCTCCTCCGGCCGCTGCCGTTCCCGGAGCCCGACCGCCTCGTGCTGCTGTGGGAGAACATGACGACGATGAGCGGCCCGGCGCGCGTGGAGGCGTCGCCGGGCGACTACGTGTCGTGGAGTGAGCGCAACCGCTCGTTCAGCGGCGTGGCTGGATACGGGATCGACCAGTACAGCCTGACCGGCGCCGGAAACCCGGACAAACTGACAGCTGTCAGGACCAGCGGGAACCTGTTCGCGGTCCTTGGGACGCAGCCTCTGCTCGGCCGCACGCTCACAAGCCAGGACGACCGGCCCCACGCGCCGGCCGTGGTGGTGCTCGACGAGCGGGCATGGCGGTCGCGCTTCGCGGCCGACGCCGGCGTGGTGGGCCGGACCGTTCACCTCAACGGCGTGCCGCACACCGTGGTGGGTGTCGTGCCCGCGGACTTCCGGTTCCCCGACAGGAGGGTGGCGCTCTTCATCCCGTCGAAGCTCACGCCGGTAGAGCGTGAGCTGCGGTCCGGATACTTCATGTACGTCGTGGCCCGGTTGAAGCCGGAGGTCAGCCTGGCGCAGGCCCAGGCCGACATGACGGCGCTGGCCCGGCAGCTCGGTCGCGAGTTCCCGCGTTCGAACGGACGGACCGGGGTGACGGTGGCGGCGCTGCACGAGCACCTCACGCGCGAGGTGCGCCCCTCGATGGCGATTCTGCTCGCCGCGGTGGGGCTGGTGCTGCTGATCGCGGGCGCCAACCTGGCCAACCTGCTGCTGATCCGCGGGGCGACCCGCGTGCGGGAAATCGCCGTGCGTCAGGCGCTGGGCGCCACCCCCGGCCGCGTCACGCGACAGCTGCTGACCGAGAACGCGGTTCTCGCCTTCGTCGGCGCGCTCCTTGGCGTGGCGCTGGCGGTTCCGGCCCTGCGCTATCTCGCGCGGTTGACGCCGACGAGTTTCCCCGACGCCACGACCCCAGCGCTCGACATGCGCGTGTTCCTGGTCACCGCTGGCATCACCATGGTGATGGTGCTCGGGTTCGGCACCGCGCCCGCGTTTGCGGCCGCTCGCGTCCACCTCGAGTCGGCGATCCGAACCGGCGCGTCGCGCAGCACGACGGGTCGAAGCCGGCTGCGGAGCGTTCTGATCGTGGCGGAGCTCGCTCTCACCGTCGTGCTGGTCGTCGGTGCCGGCCTGCTGCTGCGCAGCTACGCCAACGTGCTGGCCATCGATCCGGGGTTCGATCCGCATCGGCTGCTGCTGGCCGAAACGCCGCTGCCGCCGTTGAAATATGCCGATACGCCCACGCGGTACGCCTTCCTCCGTTCCGTGACGGAGCGCGTCGGCGCCATCCCCGGCGTCACCGCGGCCGGCTTTGCCAACTTCCCGCCGATGGTGTTCAAAGGTGGCCGGGCATTCATTGCGGCCGAAGGGGAGCCGCCGCCGCCCCCGGCCGACATCTCGCGCAGCATGACCGTCAATCGCACGGTCGGCGAGGGATACTTCGGCGCGCTGGGCGTGCCGTTCGTGCGTGGACGTGACTTCGACGATCGCGACGCCCAGTCAGGGGTCCCAGTCGTCATCGTGAACCGCACGTTCGCCGAACGCCGCTGGCCCAACCAGGATCCGATCGGCCGCCGGATCAAGTTCGGCCCCTCGAACGCACCTGGAATCTGGATGACGGTGGTTGGTGTGGTGGGCGACATCCGCGAAATGGCGTTGGAGACGCCTGCCGACCCCGAGATATACGGGCCGAGCAACCAGGGGCAGGGGATACCGCCGTTCCTCTGGCCGCAGTACCTGCTGGTACGGACCGCTGGTGATCCGCTGGCCGTCGCGGCGGCGGTGCGGGCCGCCGTGTGGAGCGTAGACCGCGATCAGGCGGTGTCGAACATCCGGACGATGGACGACGTGTTCGACGTGGAGCTGCAGAACCGCAACACGCAGCTCACTCTGGTCGGCGCCTTCGCGCTGCTCGCGTTCGTGATGGCCGCGATCGGCCTGTATGGCGTGCTCGCCTACAGCGTGGCGCAGCGCCTGCCGGAGATTGGCGTTCGAGTGGCTCTCGGGGCCGCCCGCAGGACGGTGGTGGCAGAAACGCTGCGCGGCGCGATGGCGCTGGCCGCTGTCGGGATCGGGCTGGGTCTCGTCGTCTCGTTCGCTGCCAGCCGTGGGCTTCAGCGCTGGCTCTTCGAGGTGAGCCCGCTCGATGCCTCGACGTTTGCGGGCACGGCACTGCTGCTGGCGCTCATGGCGCTCCTGGCGAGCGCGATTCCCGCCGCCCGCGGGGCGAGCGTGGACCCCGTTCGCGTTCTGCGCGCCGAGTAGGTCAGGTCAGAGGTTTCGCGTCGCGCCACACGCAGGCGTCAGGGGCCATTCGGGCCGGTTTCCTGGCGCCAAGGCGGAAGTCCACGGTTGCGATGATGGTGTAGGGGGTTCCGCGCCCGTTGATAATCCGCGGCTCCAAGCGCCATTGCCTGGCTGCCACGAGTGCCGCGTTGTTCAGGCGCGGACAGGCAGATCTGAGCAAGAGAGCCGAGTCTACCGCGCCATCGGGCGCGATGCGCAGTTCGACGAGGATTGCCGCCTCGTCGCCCCTCTGCAGCGAGTCGAGCGGATATACCGGGGCGACGTCTGTGATCTTCCTGGGGGACTTCTGATCCGCGATGAGCGTCGCCACCGTCAGGAGGACGGCCACCGCCGCGAGTGCCTTGCGTCTCATGCCTCGTTGGACACGCAAGCCGCACGTTTGCTCCGTGCCTTGAGCCAGCCAAGGCCCAAAGCCCAGAGCCTAGAGCCGACAAGAATCAGTAAGAGATCACTCTGACGCGAGTGCCGGCGGTCGGGCGCGGCTCGGCGCCCTCTTCTTCGTCGAGGGCGGCAAACCCGCACTGCTCGGGGTCGAACATGCCCCACTCGTCCTGCACGGGGCGCTTGGGCACGGGCGCGGCCGCCGGCGCCGAGGCGGGCGGCACTGCCGTGGCGCCGGCGTGAACCTTCTTCTTCGCCTTCTTCCGCCGCGCCGGGATGCCGCGCTCGAACTCTTCGATGACCATCGCGTCGAGACTGAGCTTGCGCGCCGCATCGCCAATGAGCGACAGCGACTCCTGATCGAGCGCTGGGGCCGCCGCGGGCTCGCGCAATGCGCTGCGCGACGCGGCCGCGGCAGACGCCGGCCGTGCGGCCGGATCCGACGGCGGGTGGTCGCCGACGCCCAGAACAGACGCGACCGCCGCAATGCTCGGTACGTCGAATTCGCTCCACGCGTCGCCGAAGCCGTCCACGAGGGTGAACGAGAAGCGTGACGGGGCCGACGCCGCCGCGGCAGCCGGCTCGGCCGGAGTGAAGGCGAAGGCGTCCACGTCGAGCGCGATCTCTTCGTCGAGCGCCGCCGCGGCCGCCACGGCCACGGGTTCCTCGACCACCGGCTCGAACACAACCGGCTCGAACGAGATGAGCGGCTCATCCTGGGCGGCTTCGGCGGGCGCGGCTTCGACCAGGAGCGGTTCCTCGAGCCTCGGCTCCGGCGCGACCGCGAGCATCGGCTCGGGTTCGACCGCCAGCATCGGCTCGGGCTCGATCGCGAGCACTGGCTCGGGTTCGACGGCCATCACCGGCTCGGGCTCGTGAAACATCGTCACCGGCGCGGCCGCTACCGGCGCGAACAGCCCCGGGTCGACGTTCGGCACTTCGATCGGCCTGGCTGGCGGACGCGCTGGCGCGGGTTCGGCAAAGAGCGACGCGAAGAGGTTCTTCTCGCCGTGCATGGGCGTCGAGAAGTCGGTCATCCGATCCGCCGGCGCGGGCGGAACGGAGGCTGCCGGCGTTGCGGCAAACAGGCTGGCCAGGTCGTCGAGGCTCTCGCGGCGCTCTGCCGGGCCTGCCGCCAGTTCGCTGGCGATGGCGTCGAGGCTCTGGAACGAACGCATCTCGACGACGGGCACAGGAGGCTCGCCCGGGATGGCATCGGCAACCGGCGGCATCGGCGCCTGGCGTGACAGCTCGTCGAGCGCCTGCGCAGCCATCGGGTCCACGTACAGATCGCCGAAGCTGGTGCTCGGCTGTGGCTCGGCCTCGTCCACCGGATCCGCCATCGGCGCGACGCCCGCGTCCGCCGTCATCTCGACGACCGGCGCTTCGACGAACAGCGTTTCGACCATCGGCGTCTCGAGGATCGGCGCCTCGAAGATTGGCGTCTCGACGATCGGCGTCTCGACGATCGGCGCCTTCACCACCGGCGCCTTCACAATCGGCGCGGCATCGGACACGAGCTGCAAGAGCTGCGACAGCGGCAGGCCGGCAGGTTCATCCGCCAGGAGTCCTTCGGGCTCGACGACGGCTTCCTCCACCGGCTCGACGAGCGGTTCCGCTTCGGGAGCCGCCGCCGCCGTTTCGATCTTGGCGGCCTCGACCGGTTCCTCGATCGAAAGTGCGGCCGGCTCTTCGATCGCCTCCGCAAGAATCGGCGTCTCAACGACGGGCTCCGGTTCCGCCGCGAGGCTCGCCGCCTCGAGGGCGGCCGGCTCGGGCTCGACGGAGGGCGTCAGGAACTCCTCGAAGGCAATCGTGTCTTCGGGCGCGCCGACCGTCTCTTCCGCAACCGCGTCGGCCTTTTCCGCAACCGCGTCGGCGAGGACCCGGGTGCCGGCGCTGGCCTTCTGCTCCTCGGCCGTGGCGAGGTACTGTCGAATCTGGTCGGCAAAGACGTCTGGCGCGCAGCCGTCGGTCATCGGCGCCGGCTTCTCGCGCCGCAGCGCGGCCAGCATGCCGCCCTTGGCGCGCGTCGGCGCGGCCGAGCCGAGCAGCGGGATGGTGACCGTCTGGACGTGCGCCGCGGCGGGCCCGAGCTCGCGCAGGTGCGCCGCGAGGGCAGCGTCGTCGCGAGGCGAGATGAGCGATGTCGTCAGCACCAGGTCCGGCACGCGTCCGTGCAGCGCCCCCAGCGCGTCGGCGGCGCTGGTCCGCAGCACGAGCTCAGCCTGGAGCCCCTTGACGAGGTTCGCCAGCTGGGCGCTCTGCCGCTTGTCCGGTTCAATGGCCAGGATGAGGGGCATGGTCAGAGGCGCAGCATGGCCACCACGAGTCCGGTGGCGACGACCACGAAAACCGCCAGGGCGGCGTGATCGAGCCCGTGCTCACGGGCCGACCATCTGACGACTGCGACGGCGTCGTGCGCCTCGGCATTCATACGTGACACATCGGCAGCGAGAGTGTCCTTCCGCAGCAGCACGCTCTTTGCGTGTTCGCGGATGCGAGGGTCGAGCGCCGCCAGCACCGCCAACAGAATGGCGAGTGCGGCCATCGACATCAACGCTTCACCAATCACTCTTCGCATGTACACCTGGTGTGAGCACTACTGCGATCGCAAGTCGCGTTCCTCTTCCGTAGGAGCACAACCAGCACGCGGCTGCGCGGCCTCGCCTGCGGTGCGCCGCCGCGGCGCGAACCCCGACGACAAATCCGACGGCGCGCTTACGAAAGTGGCGTGGGCCCGCCACGCTTGCTCACGACGGCCTCACATGGCGCAGGGCCCGGTGGAGTCCCTGCTTCGGATCGACACAGGGTCCCGGCCACGAAAAAGCGATCCACCGGTTACGAATGTGCGAGTGGGATGGGACCTGCGCCGGCGACCGCGGTCCGCCGCGACTCTGGAAACGCTCGAGCTCAATCGCCGACGTCACAAGCACTTGCCGTCCTTCCGCGCCGTCGCGCCGCTGCCGTGGCACGGCGGTTGCGCTTTAGGGTGCCGACATCGCGGACATGCTGGGGAGCGTGGCCGCAATTGGGACACACATGCCGCGTTCCGAACCGGAGCGCGCGGGAGGAACGGACCATGAACCTGATTACTCGCCTTCGCAAGCTGCTCCGCAACGACTCCGGCCAGGACCTTCTTGAATACGCGCTGCTCGTGGCCCTGATCGCGCTGGTCGCGGTCGCTGCCATCACGACGACCGGCTCGAACGTCAAGACGATCTTCGAGAACATCACCACCGCGCTGGTCACGCCGTAGCGACCCCTCGGATGACAGTGGCGTGAGGCCCGGCCGAAGTGCCCGGCCTCCACGCTATCGAAAGACGCGCGGCAGGACGGCAGGCCTGAAGGCCTGCAGCCACGAATCGCGGACGTGATGGGACACGTGTGCCGTGCGAGGGGGGAGCTATGAGTACGCTTCGGATACGGCAGGCGTTCAGGCGATGGTCGCCCGGAGACTCGGGGCAGGATCTGCTCGAGTACGCGCTGCTCGCGTCACTCATCGCGATCGCCGTGATCGGCGCCGTCGACACGGTCGGCGGAACCATCAAAACGATCTTCTGGGATGTGATCGCCAATGCAAAATTCTGACGCGCTCGTGACCGCTGTCGTCGCGATCGGCATGGGTGCCGCCGCGGTGATCGACCTGCGTACCCGGCGCATTCCCAACATTCTGACGGCCACGCTGGCCGCCGTCGGCATCGGACTGGCCGCCGCCGGCTTCGGCCGCGTCGGCCTGGGCGCGTCGCTGCTCGGCTGCCTGCTGGGCCTCGCGTTCATGATGCCGGGCCACATCTTCGGCGCGACCGGCGCCGGCGACGTCAAGCTGCTCGCGGCGGCTGGCGCGCTGCTCGGTCCCACCGACACCATCTACGCCTTTCTCTATACGGCGATTGCCGGCGGCGCGCTTGCGCTCGTCGTCGCGGTCGCGCGCCGCCGCCTGAGCCAGACCATCGCATCGACGAAGGAGCTGGTATCCGGGAACGAGCAGGCCCGCATCGAGATCGAGCGCACGTCGTCGGACAACCGGTTTGCCTACGCCCCCGCGATTGCGATTGGCGTCGTGCTGGTCGCGCTCAGCTGGTGACCGAGTAACCCGTTTCGGAGCAACGCACACATATGGCTCGCATCCGCATCTTCATCGTGCTGTCGCTGGCGCTGGTCGCGGGCGGCACGTTCGCGTTCGGCACCTACCAGTACATGCAGTCCGTGCCGAAGGGCGGCAAGACGCCCGGCATGAAGACGGTCTCGGTGATTGTCGCCGCCACCGACATGGACCTCGGCGCCGAGGTGCGCAAGGAAGACATGCGCGCCATCCAGTGGCCCGCCGACGCGGTGCCCATGGGCGCGTTCTCGAATCCCGACGAGCTCGTGGGCCGCGGCCTGATTCAGCCGGTGGCGCAGAACGAGCTGTTCCTGCCGGCGAAGCTGTCGTCGAAGGAGGCGGGCGCCGGTCTGCCGCCGCTGCTTCCCGAGGGCTACCGCGCGCTGTCGGTGCGGGTGAACGACGTCGTCGGCGTTGCCGGCTACGTGCTGCCGGGCACGCGCGTGGACGTGCTGGCCACCGTCAATCCGACCCAGCGCCCCGAGGACGTGCAGTCGAAGGTGATTCTCACCAACGTCCAGGTGCTGACCGCGGGCACGAAGATCGAGCGCGACGAGGCCAACGGCAAGCCGCTGGCGGTGAGCGTGGTGACGCTGATGGTCGATCCGGCGCAGGCCGAGCGGCTGACGCTGGCGAGCACCGAGGGCAAGATTCAGCTCGCCCTCCGCAACCCCACCGACAAGACGACCCCGTCGACGGGCGGTATCCGCCCCGCGTCGCTGATGGCGGGAGGCTACGCCCCGATCGTGCGCCAGGCCCGCTCGGCGTCGCCGGCCGCCGCCGCCCCGGCGCCCCGTCAGGAGCCTGCGGCCCCGACGACCGTCGAGATCATCCGTGGCGACAAGCGCGCCCAGGAAGTCGTGAGCCAGGAGTAGTGATGACCAAGCAGCTGACGCCCAAGGCTCCTCGACTGACCCCCGCGTGGGTCGTGGGCAGCCACATCTTCATCATCGCCGTCTTCGGCGGCGCCACGGTGCATGCCCAGGTGGCGCCGGTGGTCGCGCCGGTCCCGGTTGCTTTCAGTGCGGCGGGACCCGCCGCCGCGCCGGCCAGCGTGGACGTTGAAGGCGCGCAGCCCGACGCCGTACGGCTGCTCGTCGGGCGTTCGACGCTCATCGACGTGGGCCATCCGATTGCGCGCGTCTCGCTCACGAGCGCCGACATCGCCGATGCGCTCGTCACCTCGCCGAGCCAGCTGCTGGTGCACGGCAAAGGCCCCGGCGCCATCTCGATGTTCGTGTGGAGCCGCGGCGGCGCGGTCCGCCGCTTCGAAGTCTCGGTGCAGCGGGACCTCACGAAGCTGAGCGACCAGGTCAAGCAGCTCTTCCCGACCGAGACCATCGACGTGCGCAGCAACGGTCGCAACGTCGTGCTCTCGGGCTCGGTGTCGAGCAAGGAAGTCGTGGATCGCGCGATCAACGTCGCGCTCGGCTACGTGGAGAAGCGTGACGACGTGGTGACGCTGCTCCAGGTGCGGCCGGGACCGGCCAGCAACCAGGTGCTGCTGAAGGTGCGCTTCGCCGAAGTGAGCCGCTCGGCGCTCACCGAGTTCGGCATGTCGTTCTTCACCAGCCCCACCGGCGTCCAGAACACCGTGGGCCGCCTCACGACGCAGCAGTTCGACGCGCCCAACTTCCAGGATCTGGCGTGGGGCAAGGCCGGGAATTCGGACGGCAACGTCGGTACCGGCTTCGGGACCCACGTGAAATCGGCTTCAGGCAAGCTCAATATGGGCGACATCCTGAACCTGTTCCTGCTCAGCGAGAAGTACGACCTCGGCACGGTCATCCGCGCGATGCAGGCACGTGGCGTCTTCCAGAGCCTGGCCGAGCCGAACCTCGTGGCCGAGAGCGGCAAGGAAGCCAGCTTCCTCGCCGGCGGCGAGTTCCCCATCCCGGTGGTGCAGGGCTCGCAGAACGGATCGGCCGTCTCGATCCAGTTCAAGGAGTTCGGCGTCCGCCTCAACTTCACGCCGACGGTGAACGGCGATCGCGTTCATCTCAAGGTCAAGCCGGAGGTCAGCACGCTCGACTACGCCAACGGCGTGAGCATGCAGGGCTTCCGGATTCCGGCGCTCTCGACCCGCCGCACCGAGACCGAGCTCGAGCTGCGCAACGGCCAGACGTTCGCCATTGCCGGCCTGATGAACAACCAGATGACGACGAGCCTGCAGAAGGTGCCGGGCATCGGCGACATCCCGATCCTTGGCCAGCTGTTCAAGAGCCGCCAGGCCAACAAGGCGCAGACCGAGCTGGTGGTGATGATCACGCCGGTGATTCTGCCGGGCGACTCGGACGGCGTGACGTCGAACCTGCCGCGCCTGGTCGAGCCGTACATGGCGCCGCTGCCGGAGACCAAGACCAAGCCGAACCCGGCCGACGCCTTCACCCCGGACCGCCGTTCGGGGATCAGCGTGCCGGTGCCGTCGAAGGCCGACATCGAAGAGCAGAAGCTGCGCGAGCGCGCCGCCCAAGAAGAGCGCGATCGGAAGGCCGACGAGGCCAAGGCCGCGGCCGAAGCCGCCAAGAACGCGCCGCGCGACGCCGCCAAGGCCGCCGAGGCGCAGAAGCGCCAGCAGGAGCTCGATCAAAAGGCGATGGCCAAGGCGGCCGAAGTGGCCGCGCGTGAGCAGGAGCGCCTGGAGAAGGCGGCCCGCGAGCAGGCCAAGAAGGACAAAGAAGCTGCCGAGCGCGCCGCCAAGGACGCTGCGCGCCAGGAAAAGGCCAACAAGAAGGCGAAGCCGGCCGACGACGCTGCGGCGCTACCGCAGCCGGATCCGATTGCGCTCGCCGAGGCGAGGGCGCGAGCCGCCGCGCTGGCGGCAGATGCCAAGCCGGCGGCGACAGCCGCCCGCTGATCACCCGTTTCTCGAGGACCCCCCATGGCGCGGCTTTCCGGCACCATCCTCAGCGACGATGAGTCGTTCAAAGCGCAGCTGGGCAACCTGCTGCGCCTTTCGTCCGTACCGGTCCTCGTGGCCGACGGCGGCAACCCTGACATCGCGGTGGTCGACGGCCGCGGCGACGTCTCGACCGCGGTCGCGGTCGTCGAGCGGCTCCGCGCGGCCGATGCCACGACAGGCATCTTCTTCGTCGCCTCGGATTCGAACCCCGACGCGATCCTCCGCTCGATGCGCGCGGGGGCCAACGAGTTCTTCACCTGGCCGCCGGCCAAGGAGGCGCTCGACGAAGGCATCAAGCGCACCGCCGGGCGCCGTGCCTCGACGGCCGCGCCGCAGGCGACGACGATGGTGTTCTTCGGCGCCAAGGGCGGCGCCGGCACCACGACGATGGCGGTGAACTCGGCGGTCGAGATCTCACGCCTCAGCAAGCGGCCGACCGTCATCGTCGACCTCAAGCCGGGCCTCGGCGAAGTGTCCCTCTTCCTTGGCGTGCGCAGTCGCTACACGCTGCTCGATGCGCTCGACAACCTGCACCGCCTGGACGGCGACTTCCTGCGCGAGCTGGTGGTGAAGCACAAGTCGGGGCTGGAGATGCTGGCCGGTTCCGACCTGTTCGATCGGCCGGGCCCGGGGGACAGCGCCGCGCTGGAAGAGGTGTTCCGGCTGCTGGGACGGCAGTACGAGTACATCGTCATCGACGCGGGATCGCAGATGAACCCGTGCTCGGTGTCGGCGCTCTACACCGCCGACATGATCGGGCTGGTCGCCAACCCCGACGTGCCGTGCGTGCGCAACGCGCAGCGCCTTCTCGATCGCATCGGCCAGCTCGGCCCCTGCGCCGAGCGCGTGAAGATCCTGCTCAATCGCGCCGCCGAGCCGTACCCGATTCCGCCGGCGCAGCTGCAGAGCGCGCTCGGGCAGCCGATCTTCCACACGTTCCCGAGCGACTACAAGGCCGTGTCCTCGGCGCTCAACTCCGGCGTGCCGCTCGCGCTCAGCGGCAACACCGAGATGGCGGCGCAGTTCGACGCGTTCATCCGCCGCATCATCCACACCGGCGCCGAGGCGCCCGAGACCGTGACGACGAGCCGGCGAAGCGCGTTCGGCGTCCAGCGGCTCGCGTCCATCTGGTAACCGGTCATGGCCACAGCAACCCCGACAGCCCCGTCGTCGATTCAACCGCAGGCCGCGGCGCGCCCGGCCCCCAAGCCGGGCAGCGGCCCCGGCGCCGCACCGCGCCAGCAGTATCTCGAGCTGCGCGCGAACGTGCACCGCAAGCTGCTGAACCGGCTGAATCTCGAGGCGTTGGCCCGTGCCGACCGTGCCCGCGCCGAGTCGGAGATCCGCACGCTCCTCAGCCAGCTGCTCGCCGAGGAGTCCACGCCGCTCAATCTGGCGGAGCGCGAGATTCTCTTCAGCGAGGTCGTGGACGACGTGTTCGGCCTCGGTCCGCTCGAGCCGCTGCTGCGCGACCCGGACGTCAGCGACATTCTGGTGAACACCCACAGCAGCGTGTTCGTCGAGCGCAAAGGCAAGATGCAGCGCGTGATGGCGTCGTTCCAGGACGACGCCCACCTGATGCGCGTCATCGATCGCATCGTCAGCCGCGTCGGCCGCCGAGTGGACGACAGCTCGCCGATGGTAGATGCGCGCCTGCCCGACGGCTCGCGCGTCAACGCCATCATCCCGCCGCTGGCGGTGGACGGCCCGCTGCTCTCGATTCGTCGCTTTCCGGCGGAGCGGCTCAAGGCCAACGACCTGGTCTCGCTCGGCGCACTCACGGCGCCGATGCTCGAGTTCCTGTCGCACTGCGTTCGGGCCAAGCTCAATTGCCTGATCAGCGGCGGCACCGGCGCTGGTAAGACGACGCTCCTCAACGTGCTCTCGAGCTATATCTCCGAGGACGAGCGCATCGTCACCATCGAGGACGCCGCCGAGCTGCAGCTCCACCAGGAGCACGTGGCGCGGCTCGAGACGCGCCCGCCGAACGTGGAAGGGAAGGGCGCCATCCGCCAGCGGCAACTCGTGGTCAACGCCCTGCGTATGCGGCCGGACCGCATCGTGGTCGGCGAGGTGCGTGGCGAAGAAGCCCTCGACATGCTCCAGGCCATGAACACCGGCCACGACGGCTCGCTCACGACGGTCCACGCGAACACGCCGCGCGACGCGCTCACCCGCGTGGAAACCATGATCGCGATGGGCTCGACGAACCTGCCGGACAAGGCGATGCGCCAGCAGATCGCCTCGGCCGTCCAGATCGTGATGCAGCAGACGCGCCTCAGCGACGGCACCCGCAAGGTGACCAGCATCTCGGAGATCACCGGGATGGAAGGCGACATCATCACGATGCAGGAAATCTTCGTCTTCGAGAAGGCGGGCGTGAACCAGGACGGCAAGGTTGTGGGCCGCTTCCGCGCCACCGGCGTGCGGCCCAAGGTATCGGAGCGGCTGCTCGCCGCCGGCATCCGCCTGCCCGCGTCCATGTTCGAAGGCGTGGTGGAGGTCAAGTAATGCTGCTCAGTATCCTGGTCTTCTTCGCGGTGTCGGGAGCGGTCGTCGGCGCCTACTACGCGCTGGTCCACCGTCCCGAGCATCAGGTCGAGCGGCAGTTCGAGCAGCGCCTCAAGGACCTGTCGTCTTTCGAGAGCGAAGGCGAGGGCGCCACGAGCGTGGTGAAGACCCAGGCGCCGTCGAGCGCGCTGCCGATGGTCGACCGCTTCGTGGGCGGCACCGGCGCGGGCTCGTGGCTGGTAAGTCTCATCGAGCAGTCGGGCGTCGTGATCAACCCCGGCACCGTGATCACGATGAGTCTTGCCGCGGGCGCCGGGCTTGGCCTGGTGACGCTGCTGTTCTCGCACCTCTGGCTGGCGGCGTTCGCGGCCGCGCTGGTGGGGCTGACGCTGCCGGTCGCGTGGCTCAGAATCAAGCGCACTCAGCGTATGCGCCGCTTCGAGGAGCAGTTCCCCGAGGCGCTCGACCTGCTGTCGCGCGCCATTCGCGCCGGCCATGCGTTCCAGAGCGCGATGGGCATGGTGGCCGACGAGCTGCCGGCGCCTGTCGGCATCGAATTCAAGAAGAGCTTCGAGCAGCAGAACTTCGGCCTGCCGCTGCAGGAGGCGCTCGACAACCTCGCGGTGCGCATGCCGCTCATGGACGTGAAGTTCTTCGTGACCGCGGTCCAGATCCAGCGCGAGACCGGCGGCAACCTCGCCGAGATCCTGGACAACCTCGCCAACGTGGTGCGCGAGCGCTTCAAGATCCTGCGGCAGGTGCGCGTCCACACGGCACACGGCCGGTTCACCGGCTACGTGTTGCTCGGCCTTCCCGCGTTCCTGGCCGTCGCGCTGATGTTCATCAGCCCCGACCACATGCGCACCCTCTTCACCGTGAAGATGGGCCAGATGATGGTGATGGGCGCCATCGTCATGCAGACCATCGGGTTCATCTGGATCCGTCAAGTCATCAAGATCGAGGTGTAGCGTGACGCTGCTGCTGCCCCTGATGGGGTTCCTCTTCATCTCGCTGCTGATCACCGCGATCGGCATGTCGCTGCTGCGCGGCGAGACCGCCATCGAGCGTCGGCTTGGCGAGCTGGGTGTCTCGGGACCGCTGGCAGCGGTGCCGACGGCCGGCAACGAGCGCCTTCTCAACACCCTCAAGCGTCTCGGCAAGGCAGCACCCAAGCCGTCGCGCGAGATCGGTAAGCTCAAGGAGCGCTTGGTATACGCGGGCTACCGGGGGGGCGAAGCGCTCACCGTGTTCTTCGGCATCCGGCTCGGGCTGGCGATCCTGCTGTTCTTGCTCGGCTCCAGTGTCGTCCCGAAGTCGAGCCTGATGATTGGTCTGGCCGGCGCGGCGTTCGGCTACCTGCTGCCGAGCATGGCGCTCGGCCGCCTCGCGCAGCGCCGCCAGCACCGCATCCGCCTGTCGCTGCCCGACGCGCTCGACCTGCTGGTCGTGAGCGTCGAAGCCGGGCTCGGCCTGGACCAGGCCATCCAGCGCGTGGGCGAAGAGCTGTCCTTCGCGCACCCCGAGCTCTCCGCCGAGCTGCGGATGATCAACCTGGAGCTCCGCGCCGGCAAGGGGCGCGCCGACGCCCTGCGCAACCTGGCCGAACGGACCGGCGTGGACGATCTGTCGTCGCTGGCGGCGATGCTGATCCAGACCGACAAGTTCGGCACCAGCGTCGCCCGCTCGCTGCGCGTGCACTCCGAGACGCTGCGGACCAAGCGGCGTCAGCGTGCCGAAGAAACCGCCGCCAAAACCGGCGTGAAGATGGTGTTCCCGCTGGTGTTCTGCATCTTCCCGGCGATCTGGGTGGTGACCATCGGTCCGGCCGCCATCAAGTTCGTCGAGGTGCTCTTTCCGCTCGCGGAGAGCCAGAAGTGAGCGCCCCCGAGACTCGTCTGACGCCGCCGCCTCCGGTCCCGCACTCGCTCGAGGATCTCGGGCTGCCGTCCGAGCGTGTGGAGCAGCTGATCGTCAAGACGCTCTTCGCCGGCGAGCTGACCGGGTTGGAGATGGCCGAGCGGATGAAGGTGCCGTACGGCCTTTTCGAACCGCTCGTCGGACGGCTTCGCACCGAGCAGATCATCGAGGTGCGCGGCGCGAGCGCCGCCTCGAGCTCGAGCTACCGCTACGCGCTCACCGACCTCGGGCGATCGCGCGCGCTGCAGTACCTCGAAATCAACCTGTACACGGGCGCCATGCCGGTGCCGCTGGCCGCGTACGTCAAGCAGATGAAGGCGCTGCAGGCGTCGCGCGGTTTCATCGACCGCGAGCGCCTGCGCAAGGGCTTCTCGCACCTCGTCGTCGACGACGCGATGCTCGAGAAGCTTGGGCCGGCCGCCAACGCGAACAAGGCGCTCTTTCTCTACGGGCCGCCTGGCAACGGCAAGACCGTGATTGCCGAGGGGCTCGGACGATCAATCGGCGGCGATATGTACATGCCGTACGCGATCGACGTGGACGGGCACATCATCACGATGTACGACCCGATCAACCACGATCGGCTCGACACTGACGAGCCCGACACTACCAGCATCATCGCGGCCGCGCCAAGCGACCGCCGCTGGGTGCGCATCCGCCGTCCCGTGGTGATGGTGGGCGGCGAGCTCACGCTCGATCAGCTCGACCTGACGTTCAACCCGCTGGCGCGGTTCTACGAGGCGCCGCTGCAGCTGCGCGCCAACGGCGGCGTGTTCCTGGTGGACGACTTCGGCCGCCAGCGCATCCGTCCCGACGAACTGCTCAACCGCTGGATCGTGCCGCTCGAAAGCCGCGTCGACTTCCTGACCCTGCACACCGGCAAGAAGTTCGAAGTGCCCTTCGACGTGCTGACGGTGTTTGCCACCAACCTCGATCCGGCGTCGCTGGCGGACGAAGCGTTCCTGCGCCGCATCCCCTACAAGATCCCGGTCGAGGACCCCTCGCTCGAGGACTTCATCCGCATCTTCGAGCTCAATTGCCGGAACCGCGGCCTCGGGTTCCACAAGGTGATGATTTCGTATCTCCAGCGCCGGCACTACAAGCCGCTCGGGCGGCCGCTCCGGGCCTGCCACCCCCGGGATCTCCTGGACCAGGTGATGGCGCTCTGTCGCTATCGGGGCGTGGAGCCGACAATCAATCGAGAGCTCCTCGACGCGGCGTGCTCGTCGTATTTCGTTCACAACGAGCTGGCGCCCACCACGTTGCCGCCTCGCAAGGCGCCGGTGGCGCGGCGATCAGTGGGCGTGCATTAGGCGAGAGGGCTCCCAGCGAACCGGCGTTGAGCCGGTTTGCCAGATACTGCGCGCGCCCCGCGCGTTGAGCGGGGCGTGCCGAAAGCCACCTACCGTGTCCAACATCGCCAAGCGCGGCGTCCAGAACCAGCCCACGAAGGCCCCCACGGTCGAAGGGGACAAGTACACCGTTCTGCTGTTGGACGAGGATCAGCTCGAGCGCTTCCTGAACCGTCCCAGCCTCAAGACCCTGAGCTCGCAGCTGTCGCGAACGGTGGACGTGTGGCCGCGTGGACATCGCGCCCGCGTCTGGGCAACGGCTGCCGCCATCGCCGTGCTGACCGTGACCGTCGTGTGGCTGCGCGCCGCCGGCGATCCGAAGGCGTCCGCGTCCGCGCATCCCGCGGCGCGCCGTATCGTGAGCGGGCCGCCGCTGGCCACCGCTGCCAGCTTCAGCGTCAACGTCACCTCGTTCTCCCGCGACGCCGACGCGCGCATCATGGCGGGGCGGCTCACCAAGGCCGGCCTGCCGTCGTTTGCGTGGCGGCTCAACGGCGGCTTCCGTGACGTGCTCGTGGGGCCCTTCGTGTCGATTGACGAGGCCGAGGCCGCGCAGCGCGGCGTGGCGCGCCTTGGCTACTCGCGCACGCGGCTGCACGTGGACGAGCGGCTGCGGAGCACCGACGAGGTGACGCCGGTGACCGAGGCCAAGGGCAATCCGGCGGTGGTGCTCGTGGCCGCCCCTGGCCGGCTGGCCGTGGCGTTCGAGCTTGCCGAAGAGCCGCAGCAGGTGAGCGGCCGGCGCATCGACTCGACGACGTTTGCCGTCACGGCCAGCGCCGGGCCCACCATCGACGCACAGGAGTGGAACGCGCCGTCCGACGTGCAGCTCGTGAAGCACGTGAGCGTGGCCGCCGACCCGCGCGGGCTGCAGGGGCTCGAGGCGTTCGTGACGGTGGCGGAAAACGCCGTGGCCACGGTGCGGCTGCAGGGCACGCGCGTCTACGTGGACGTGTCGCGCGCGCAGCTCGATTTCGACGAGCGTCCGGTGGCGCCGCTCCCGAGTCAACCGGCACTCGAACCCGCGCCCGCGCGCGCCGCCGGCCCGGTGGCGCCGCCGCCGGCACGCTCCACCGCCACGCCTCGGCCGGCTGCACCAGCGCCAGCCGTGGGGACTTTCGCGGGGCCGCGCATGGGCGCCGCGTCGCCCGGCGATCCGACGCAGTACCGCCAAGCCATCGGCCCGGTGTTCGCGCGCTTCGAGGAGATTCAGCCGTTCCTGCGGTCGGCCGTGGCGACGCCCACGCCGGAAGTGCTGGCGGCCATCGCCGGCACGTTCGCGGAGCTCGAACAGACGCTCCGCGCCACCGACGTCCCGCGCGCATCGCAGGGTGCGCATGGCCTGCTCGTGTCGGCGGTGCAGCTCGCGCGCGGCGCCGTGGCGCCCTCCTTCACCGGCGATCGCATGACGCAGGTGCGCGAGGCGATGGCGCAGTTCCAGGCGGCCAAGGCGCAACTTCGCTGAATCGTGTCTCGCCGAATTCTCCTGGCGCTGTCGTTCGGCCTGGCGTCGATCGCGCCTTTGGGTGCCGGACGCACGCCGGGCGCGCAGGCCGCCCCATCTCCACGCCTCGACATCGTCGAACAGCGACAGCGCCTTTGCTGCAATGCCGTCGCGATCGACGACGAAGGCCGCCTGCTGGCGACCGTCTCCGACAACGTTGTGACGTTGTGGGACCTCGATTCCGGATTGGAATTGCGGACGCTGGTGCCGCGGGCGCGAGCCGTTGCGCGTAGGCCGGATGAAGCGGTCGACTCGGTGTCGGCAAGCAGCTACACCGGCCTCGCCTTCGATCCGTCAGGCCGCTACGTCGCCCTGACCGCCGTCGACAATCTCAATCCGCGCACGTCCGATCGCGGACGGCAGCTGGCGTTCCCGCATGTGTGGGAGGTCGAGACCGGACGCGACGTGAGCGCCGTCGACTGGGCCTACGATGCGGCGACGCAGCGAACGGTGAGCGCGGCGTTTCCGTTCGACCCGCGTGCGGTCCGCTTCTGGCAGGCCACACATGATCCCGCCGTTGTCTCGAAACTGGCTCGCTATGCCGGAGCCGCCACGACGTTCAGCCCGGACGGCGAACTCGGTATCGGGTTCGTGTCCGAAGGCGGCCCGAACTATGCCTATCGCCTGACCGGCTTCGACCTCGATTCGAATCGGGCACTCTGGACGATTCGTAACGAAGACAGTGCTCCGCCCGTGGCCACATTCAGTCCGGACGGTCAGTGGGTTGCCCTTGCGTCGTGGAAGGGCACGCGCATTCTTGACGCCGCACCGGCACGCCGGCGGCAACCGTGGCTGGTTCAAACGCGGTCTGGGTCCCGGTCGCGTTCAGCCGCGATTCGCGTCGACTGATCGTGGCTCGGGCGAATCAAGCGCAGATATTCAGCGCGCCCGACTGGCGATCCGGCTCGGCGATGCGATTCCCGGATGAGGAGTTCATTCAGGCGGTGACGTTCACCCCGAATGGCGACCGTGCGCTGGCGATCGGCGGCGACGCGATTCACGTCGTGGATGCCGTGGGGGCTCGGGAGCTGCGTCGAATCTCGATGGACGGCGCCCGTCCGCTGCAGACGATGGCCGTCAGCCCGCGAGGCCGCTGGCTTGCGGTTGGTACGTCACGGACTCCGCCAGCCCTGTCGGACAGAACCGAAGCCGCCGCCACCGTGTTCGCGTGGCCACTGTCCGGTGACGGCATCCCACGCTCGCTGTGGGCCGACGGAGACATGTCGATTCCCGCTCTCGCGTTCAGCCCGGATGAGGCGCGGATCGGCAGCATCGGCCTCGTCGAGCACCGCTCCAGGGGCGGGCCGATGTTTGACGGCGACATCGCGTTGCTGGACCTCGCGACCGCGGTGCAGCAGACTCTGACGTTCGAGACGGACGAGGTCAGGCAGGGGCGCTACGACGTCATACCTCGCGCGGCCGCAAAGGAACTGGCGTTCACGCACGACGGCTCCACGATCGTGGCGGGCATGCTTGGCCTGCGAGCTTTTCATTCCGATAGCGATCGCGAATCCGAGTCGTTTCCACAACTGGTGCTCTATGACGCCACGACGTTGCAGCGTCGTCGGACGGTCGATCTCGGTGGTGCGGACTTCACCGCGCTCGCCACAAACGCCGACGGCTCGCTGCTGGCCACGGGGCACGACCGCAACACCGTACGGCTGTGGACGACGGCCACCGCCCGCCAGCGCGCTTTCTTTCTGTGGCCGGCTGTCGATCGCCGCGACGTGCTTGGAAGCGCCCTCTACGGCGGCGGGATCACCGGCCTCGTGTTTCACCCGGACGGGCGCCGCCTGGCGGTGGCGCGACACGACGGCGTCGCCGTCGTCGATGTCGTTCGGGGCACGCGGCAGGAGATTGCCGCCGCCAGAGATCAGGGGTATTCGGCGGTGGCGTTCAGCCCGGACGGAGCGTCGCTGCTTTACGCAAGCGGAACCGTGCAGAATACAGGGTTCATCGAGGCGCGCGTCTCCCAATGGGTGACCGCCACCGGCAAACAGGGGTGGACGTTCGAGCTCGGCACCACCGAAGTGCCTCGCCTGGCATTTGCACCGAACGGGAAATGGTTCGCGGCAGCGACGAGCGGTGGCGTGTCGATACACGACGCGACCACCGGTCTGCGTTTGGCGACGCTGGCGATTCTCGGCACCGACGATTGGCTCGTGTGGACCCCCGACGGGCGGTACGCCGGCAGCCCTGCCGGCATCGCCCGGCTCGGTGCGGTTCGACAAGGGCGCCGCGCCGTCCCCATCGCGGCGGTGGGACGGAAACTCGAGCTGCCCGATCTCCTCGCGCAAGTGCTCCCGTAGATCCCCGACGAGGACCGCGGTGCTATCCTCCGCGGTATGCGCTCACCCAGAGTCCTCGTCGCGTTGCTGCTCGCGTGTGTCGCCGGCGTGCCGGTGCTGCTCTCGTCGCAGGCGCGGCGTCCCGCGCCCACCTCCGCTGAGGCTACGGCGGGCAAGCTGTGGTTCGAAGGCGCGCGACTCATCGTCGGCGACCGCACGCCTCCCATCGCGAGCTCTGCGTTCCTGGTCGAGGGCGACTCGTTCACCTGGGTCGGCCGCAAGGGCGACCGCCAGCCGCCGGCCGGCGCTACCCGCGTCGATCTCACCGGCAAGACCGTCATTCCGGCGCTCATCGACGGCCACAACCACATCGGGCTGACCAACGAGAAGGACGGCAGCAACAGCAAGGCGAACTACACCCGCGACAACCTGATCGATCAGCTGCAGCGCTACGTCTATTACGGCACCGCGGCGGCGATGAGCATGGGGCTCGAGGCCGATCAGGAGGTGGCGTTCGCGCTGCGCGACAGCGTCACGCCAAACGCCGCGAAGTTCCTGACCGTCGGCAAGGGGATCGCCGCTACGGCGATGGCGGGGCCGCCCGGCGACGCGCGTCTCGGCATTCCGTACGGCGCGGCCACGCCGGAGGAAGGACGTCAGCACGTGCGCGAGCTGCTCGCGCGCAAGGTGCACTTCGTGAAGATCTGGGTCGACGACCGCGATGGAACCGTGCCGAAGCTCACGCCCGAGGTCTATCGCGCGATCATCGATGAAGCGCACAAGCATGGCATGGAGACGCTGGCACACTTGAGCCGCACGTCCGGCCTGGCCGACGCCAAGGATCTGCTGCGTTCGGGCATCGACGGCTTCGTGCACACCGTCCGCGATCGCGACGTGGACGACGAGTACATCGCGCTCGTGAAGGCGCACCCGAAGGTGTGGACGGGCCCCAACTTTCCCAATCCAGGCGAATCCGAGGAGGAGATTGCCCTCCTGGCCGAAACGCTCCCCGCATCGACGATCGCCGGCCTGCGCAAGCAGCTGGCGCAGCGGACCGCGGCGGGCAATCCGGCCAACCCGCTCTTCGATCTCCACTGCCGCAACCTGAAGCGGATTCATGAGGCCGGCATGATCATCGGAGTGGGAACCGACGGCACAGGCGAGGGGCTCGGCGTGCACCAGCAGATGGAGTACTTCGTCCGCTGCGCCGGCTTCACACCGGCCGAGGCGCTTCAGGCGGGCACGTCGATCAACGCACGCGTGCTGGGGCTGACGCGAATGGGGACGGTGGCGGCCGGCAAGGAAGCCGACTTCGTCGTGCTCCCGGCCAACCCGCTGGAGCGCATCACCAACACCCGGCGGATCGACTCGGTGTACCTGCGCGGTGCCGAGGTCGACCGCGCGGCGCTGCGCGCGCGGTTCCTGAAGGTTCAGTAGAGGCGAACCCTGAAGGGGTTCGCCTGTGAGAGGCGGACCTTGTCAGGTCCGCCTCTACGAAAAGCGAGCGGTTCCGGCGATCCACACGCAACCGACGACGATTGCCGCGACGCCGGTTCCGGTCATCAGCCGGTGATGCGACAGGGCGACGCCTTGGGCACCGAGGCCACCGATGGCGCCGGCAAAGGCGGTCATCGCCGCCACCGTTCCCAGACTGAATGCCGCGATGTAGCTGAACGACGCGGCCGCCGTGGGGAGCGCCAGCGCAGGCAGCACGCCGAAGAAGTGCGAGCTGCCGGCGACGCCGTGCAGCACGCCGACCGCAAACGACGCGTGCCCGTGGCCTAGCCGCTGCATCCATCGCGGCCCGCGCTGCACGTGCGCGTGCTCGTGCCGTGTCGCCCCGTGCGTGTGCGGTGCGCGCCGCAGGCGCGCCGCGCGCGAGAGGCTCCACAGCCCCAACGCGATGAGCGCGCCACCGACCAGCCGCTCGCCCCACGCCGAGATGTCGGCCACCGGCGGCAGCGCGTCGCGCAGCAGCAGCGCCAGCGCCGCCACCACCATCACGCCCGACGCGTGGCCGACGCCCCAGGTCCAGCCGGCGCGGATGCTGCGTTGCCGGTCCGACGCGGCCAGCGGTGCCACGGCCGCCAGATGATCGGGACCGGAGAGGACGTGAAACACGCCGGCCACCATCCCCGACAGCGCGGTGAGCATCACTTGGGTGCCATCCGGATCGCGCCGTCGAGGCGGATCACCTCGCCGTTCAGCATCTGGTTTTCGAAGATGTGGCGCACCAGCGCCGCGAACTCCTGCGGCCGGCCGAGCCGCGAGGGAAACGGCACCTGCTGCGCCAGCGATTGACGCGCCGCCTCGGGCAGCGCCGCCAGCAGCGGCGTGTCGAACGTGCCGGGCGCAATGGTCATGACGCGGATGCCGACGCGCGCGAACTCGCGGGCGATGGGCAGCGTCATGCCGACGATGCCGCCCTTCGACGCCGAGTAGGCCGCCTGGCCGATCTGGCCGTCGAACGCCGCCACCGACGCCGTGTTGACGATGACGCCGCGCTCGCCGTCCTCGCCCGGGGTGTTCTCGGCCATGGTTTCGGCCGCCAGCCGGATCATGTTGAAGGTCCCGATCAGGTTCACGGTGACGACGCGGGCGAAGTGCGCCAGCGGCTGGACGCCTTCCTTGCCGAGCACGCGCTCGGCGGCGGGAATGCCCGCGGCGTTCACCAGCCCGTCGATGCGGCCGAACGCGGCCGTGGCCTCGTGGATGGCGCGCTTGACGTCGGCATCCGACGTCACGTCGGCCTGAACGAACAGGGCACTCGACCCGTGCTGCGCCGCCCTGGCCCGGCCGGCCTCGGCGTTCACGTCCACGATGACCGCCCGTCCGCTGGCCGCCACAATCATGTCCACGGAGGCGCCGCCGAGGCCTGAGGCGCCGCCGGTGACGAGCACGGTGCGGTCGCGAAGGAGCATCCCGAGGATTCTACCCGCAGCTCGGGCCTCGTCTTTCGTCCGTCATCCGGTTGGAGTACGCTCCAGGGCCATAGCAGGAGGTAATCCATGAGTCTCGCAGTACAAGACGGCGGTCTCCGTATCGGTGCTGTGGCGCCCGATTTCGAGGCGGACACGACCGAGGGCCGCATCAAGTTCCACGACTGGATCGGCGATTCGTGGGCGGTCATCTTCTCGCACCCCAAGGATTTCACGCCGGTCTGCACCACCGAGCTCGGCTACATGGCCAAGCTGAAGCCGGAGTTCGAGAAGCGCAACGTGAAAGTCGTCGGTCTCAGTGTCGATCCGGTGTCGAGTCACAGTAAGTGGGCCGACGATATCAAGGAGACACAGGGAACGGCGCCGAACTACCCGATGATCGGCGACACCGACTTGTCGATCTCGAAGGCCTACGGAATGCTGCCGGCCGAATCGGGTTCCACGTCCGAAGGGCGGACGGCCATGGACAACATGACCGTGCGCACGGTGTACGTGATCGGGCCGGACAAGAAGATCAAGCTGATGATCAGCTATCCGATGACCACGGGTCGCAACTTCGACGAGGTGCTGCGCGTCATCGACTCGCTGCAGCTCACCGCCAAGCACCGCGTGGCCACACCGGTGAATTGGAAGCAGGGTGAGGATGTGATCATCGCCGGCTCGGTCTCGAACGACGAGGCGAAGAAGATCTATCCGAACGGGTGGAAAGAACCGAAGCCGTACATCCGCATCGTTCCGCAGCCCAAGTAAGGGCCGCGCCCTCGGCGCGGTAGGGCGAGTAAGGCAGGTAGGGTGGGTAGGGAGGTGGGCCGGCGATGCGAATCGCCGGCCCCGCGACTTGGCCGCGCTACAAGGTTCGCAGGAAGGCCAGCAGCTGCGCCCGTTCGGATGGGTCGAGTAGCAGACCAAAGGGGTGGCCCTTGATCGGGTGGCTGGTTTCGCTCGGAAGCTTCCATCCACCAGCCACGTGCGTGTCTTTGACACGGTCGGGATCGAACATCTCCTCCAGGCTCGCCGCCGCCCCGTCGTGCAGATAGTGCCCGCGATACCACACACCTCTGAGCGACGGTACTTTGTAGAACCCCGTTCCCTTGCGCGTGTCGAGCGCCAGACCCGGATCGGTGCCCACCGTGATCGGCAACACGTCGAGCCCGGCGGGTGGTGACCCGGGCGCCGCGAATCCCTGGGCCAGTGTGACCTTGTTGCTCGTGTACAGCGGCGGCGTGTGGCACTGCACGCAGCCTTCGCGCGCGAAAATCTTCTGACCGGCACGGGCCCGCTCGTCCATGGAGTTGGGGTTCGGCGGCGGTTGCAGCGAATACACGTACATCGCAAGCGCGTACAGGGCGTCGTCGGGTACGCGGCGCTGCGGCCGGCGGGTTCCCGCGGCGAGCATGTGGTACGACCCGAAGTCCGACGTTTCGGCGAAGCTGACGAGCGCCGCGTAGCGCATGAAATCGCCGGCGTTCCGGTGAAGGTGCGTCGCCGTGTGGTCGATGTACTTCCGGTCGCGGATGCCGATGAGATCCGGAATCTTGGCCGGATGGTAGAGGCTCCCGTTCCACCGCGGCACGCCGCCACCGCCGACCACCGCCGAGATCAGAGCGTTGTACTCCGCGTCGGAAACTGCCTTGACGCGGGCATTGACATCATCGGGTCTCCACGGCACTCCGGACGCTTGATACAGCCAATTGCCGAGCGGCTCACCCGCGGCCATCTGGAACGGTGCACCGCCCGTGACGTAGCGGTTGGCTGTCTGCATCGCGCGATTGAGACCGCTACGCCCGCCTGCCCCCGGCGTCTGTCGCGCGAACGTGGGCGCGCCGGGTACACGGGTGCCGTCCGGCAGGTATTGCAGATGGCAATTGCGGCAGTTCGGCACCGACAGCGCCACGCCGTCTTTCGTCGGAACCCATCGGAGGTCGGAGACCGTTCCGTCTGGCAGCGGCGCACGGCCTCGGTAGGTATCTGGGCTCCGCGCAGCGGTCACGAATTTCGGATCGAAGGTTCGCAGTTGGAGATCGTCGAGCTCGTCGAAGACCCGCCGGCCGGCGTCCACCCAGGCGGCATCGGTCGTGATCGCGGCCGGTTCGATCAGGGGCTTCGGACCGACGCGCTGCAGCATCTCCCAGTAGCCCTCCGGCTCGCGTCCGGGAAAGTAGACGGGATAGGTGCGAAGGTTCTCGACCGAGAGCGAGTAGTAACCGGCGGTGGAAATGTGCGTCGGGCGGACGTTGAGGCCAGCCAGGGGCGTGGCCCATTCGGCGAGCGCCGCTTCATACCAGACCCGCGGCACCCGCGTTGAGGAGGACGCGGCCTGACCGAGAGGCACGGCCGGGACCGCTGCGCTCAGTACCGCGGTCGCGAGGACGCCAATCGGCAGCCAGCTTCGATCGATGCTCATCTCGCCCGTTCGTCAGCTGGCGATAGTCGCACCACATGCGCGATCAGCGCAACGGTTCTTCGCGCGTGTGCGCGGTGCCGGCGCGGGCGCCGAGAACGCGATCGGCGCCCGCGCGTCTTGACGAATCTTGCGCAACTGGGGCGGGCAGGGCGGGTAAGGCGAGT
>DASYRM010000003.1:0-32601 GCA_036004405.1 Vicinamibacterales bacterium | reverse complement strand
ATTCATCACGCCGTGGATGAAGCCGACCAGTTGCCAGCGCGCAATCAGCGACGCCTGCCGGGCGAGGATCGCCTCGAAGAGCGCGAGATAGGGAGCGGGCGTGTCGGCAAGCTCCGGATAGTGCCGCGCCAGCGTGTAGTCCGCGAGTGCCCGCGCGGCCTGTTCGTCGTTGTGCCCGGCCGCCCACTGCATGGTGCCAACGCGGATGTGGCTCGCCGCCACGCGGGTGAGCACCGCGCCGTGAAGCACGCCCTCGCGATAGACCGGCTCCCCCGTCGTCGCCACCGCCAGGCTGCGAGTCGTCGGGATACCGAGCGCGTGCATGGCTTCGCTGATGATGTACTCCCGCAACATCGGGCCGAGCGCCGCCCGGCCGTCGCCGCGGCGCGAGAACCGCGTCTTCCCTGCCCCTTTCAACTGCACGTCGACGCGATCGCCCGACGGCGTGACCTGCTCGCCGAGCAGAATCGCGCGGCCGTCACCGAGCACGGTGAAGTGCCCGAACTGATGACCAGCGTATGCCTGCGCAATTGGATAGCTCCCGACAGGCAGGCGGTTGCCGGCGAAGATCGCGGCGTCTTCCGGCCCTTCAGGCGTATCAAGCACCAGCCCGAGACAGGTGGCCAGCGGACGGTTGAACGCCACGAGCTGCGGCGCGGGAACCGCGGTCGGTTCCGCCGGTGCTGAGAAGATCGGCGGAAGCGCCGCGTAAGAGTGCTCGAACCGCCACCCAGTGATCACGATTCCATCATACTGGTGGGGTGAAAAAGATCGGGTTCCTGTCGTTCGGGCACTGGACGCCGTCGCCACACTCGCAGGTGCGCACGGCGGCGGACGCGCTGCTGCAGTCCATCGATCTGGCCGTTGCCGCCGAGGAGCTGGGGGCCGACGGCGCCTATTTCCGGGTGCACCACTTCGCGCGCCAGCTCGGGTCACCCTTTCCGCTCCTGGCGACTGTCGGCGCGCGCACCAGGAAGATCGAGATCGGCACCGCCGTCATCGACATGCGCTACGAGAACCCGCTCTACATGGCCGAAGACGCGGGGGCGGCTGACGTCATCGCCGGCGGCCGGCTCCAGCTGGGCATCAGCCGCGGGTCACCCGAGCAGGTCATCGATGGCTGGCGCTACTTCGGCTATGCGCCCGCTGAGGGCGAGACCCACGCCGACATGGCCCGGCGCCACGCCGAGGTCTTTCTCGAGACGCTCAACGGCGAGGGATTCGCGAAGCCCAACCCGCGGCCGATGTTTCCCAACCCGCCAGGCCTCCTGCGCCTCGAGCCGCATTCGGAGGGGCTGCGCGAGCGCATCTGGTGGGGCTCCAGCTCGAACGCCACCTCGAGGTGGGCCGCCAAACTGGGCATGCATCTCCAGAGCTCGACGCTCAAGGACGACGAGAGCGGCGAGCCGCTGCACGTGCAGCAGCGCAAACAGATCGAGGCTTATCGCGAGGCCTGGAAGGAGGCCGGACACCAGCGCGAACCGCGGGTGTCGGTGAGCCGCAGCATCTTCGCCCTCGTCGACGACCGCGACCGCGCCTACTTCGGACGCGACGGTCGCGACCAGGACCAGATCGGCTACATCGACGCCAACACCCGCGCCATCTTCGGACGCTCGTACGCCGCAGAGCCCGACGTGCTGGTGAAACAGCTCGCCGAGGACGAGGCCATCGCCGCCGCCGACACGCTGCTGCTGACCGTTCCCAACCAGCTGGGCGTCGAGTACAACGCCCACGTCATCGACAGCATTCTCAAGTTCGTCGCCCCTGCGCTCGGCTGGCGCTGACCCGGGGGCACGCTCTACTTCCGCAGCTGGGCTTCCATCTCCGCGTAGTACCCCTTGAGGCCGCCCTTGAACGCCACGGTGCTCACCGTGCGGTCCCAGCCGAGGTCGGCCAGCCGCAGGCGATCGAACACCTGATCGAGCGGCACGCGCTCGCGCACCAGCGCCAGCATGCGCTCGTTCATGGTGACGAGCTTCTGTCGATCCGATCGCACGCGCTCTTTGGTGAGCATGGCGCCGTGCCCGGGAATCACGACGTCGAAGTCCAGCGCCAGCAGCCGGTCGAGCACCGTCACCCATTCGATGGCGCTGGCCCCATTGTTGTAGTCGAGCACCGGCATCCCCTCGGTGATCAGATCGCCCGTGTGGACCACCTTGAGATCGGGAAAGTAGATGACCGCGTCGCCGTTGGTGTGACCGCGGCCGAAGTAGTAGGCGCGCGCCTCGACGGTGCCCACGAACACCGACGCCACGCCGTCGAAGACCATGTTCGGCGCACCGGGCTGCTTGTTCCGCAGGAAGTTCTCGCGCACGTTGCGGTGCGCCAGGATCTCGGTGGTCTTGATGAACGACGCGTCGCCCCCCGCGTGGTCGGTATGGTGATGGGTATTGAGGAGATAGCGGATGGGCAGCGGTGAAATCGCCTTGATGCGCGACAGCACTTCGGCGGCGTTCTCCTCGTACTTGTCGTCCACGACAATCAGGCCTTGCGGCGTCACGCGCACCGCCACGTCCCCGGCCTCGTGCAGGAAGCCGTCGTCGGCGTAGGCGCCGCAGCCGTTGGGCGCGCACTTGTTGAAGGGGCCCCGGAGCACGTAGAGGTTGTCCTTGACCTTCGTGACCTGCATCGGCCGCTCGGGCCGCGGCTTGCCGGGCACGTAGGCAATCCGCGGCTGCTGCTGGCCGCGCACGATGGCGCCGGCGGCGGCCGCCACCAGGATGGCCACGATCAGGGCCGAGCGTGAGATGCGCATGTCGCCTCCGGGCGCAGATTACTCCGATCGGAGGGCCTGCGCCGGATCGATTCGCGCCGCATCGCGCAGTGGGAACAGCGCGGCCACGGCCGTCGCGACGAGCACGATGGCGGCGCCCGCCACGAAGGGGCGGGCACCGAAGTCCGGCAGGATCGACACCGCGCTCCGAATCAGACCGATCAGGCCGGCCGCGACCGCCAGCCCGACGCCAAGACCCGCAAAGGCGGTGCGAGATGTCTCGACCAGCATCCCCCGAACGATCTGCCAGGCGCTGGCACCGAGCGCCATCCGGACGCCGAACTCCCGCCGCCGCTGGGCCACCAGGAGTGAGACGACCGCATGCGTCCCCGAGTACGCGAAGAGCAGGCCCACGATGCTGAGTAACGAGGCGGCCGCCGAGAAGGCCTGAAAGATCCACAGGCCGAGGCCCACGAATGTCCGGATCGGGAGCACCTGAAATGGCGTCTCTGGCGCCACCGCCTTCACGGCGCTCGTCAGAGACGACCGCAGCCTCTCGACGTCATCGTTGCGGGGCCGCACGACCAGCGACACGCCCGTGAGGGCCTGCAGGTCTGCCGGAAAGTAAACACAGCTGGCATCGATCCCCTCGAAGATATTGCCGTTGGCCACGTCTTCCGTCACGCCGATGACCTGCACGCGGCCAGGTGGCAGTCGCCGGTCGGAGCGTCGCTCGGGAACCGCGGCCAGGGTGAACGTCTGCCCGAGGGGGTCGAGGCCCGGCCACAGTGCCGCCGCCGTCGCTTTGCTGACGAGCGCCACCGCGGCTCCCGAGGCGGCTTCAGCCGCCGTGAAGGTACGGCCGCGCACAATCTGAATGTCGAACAGCTTGAAGTAGTCGGGCGACACGCCCGTGTAACCGGTGTTCCGCGCGATGCTCGTGGCCGATGCCGTCATCTCTGTCGTGGGCAGCGGTCCCGCGAAGAGCGGCGGCTTCCACGTCACCGCGACCTGCTCGACCGCGGGGTCGGACGCCAGGCGCGTTGCCACCGCGGCCCGCACCTTTGGATCGATCGAGAGAATCGACACCCCTTCGTAACTGAGATTGGTCTGCGGATGCGCGAGACGCGACGACTCGTCGAGCAGACCGATCGCTCCAACCAGAAACAGGACGCATGCGCCGATCTGCATGGCCACCAGTGCTGATCGCAGACGTGAGCCACGCGCATCAGAGGACGCTTCGCCTCGCGAGACCTGGACCAGCCGCAGACCCGCCAGGCGCCCGGCAGGAGCAAGCGTGATGAGCACCGCGGACAGGACCGCCGCCGTGGCGAGAAACGCCATCACGCGCCAGTCGGCTTCGAGTGGAACCAGAATGTTCTCAATCGGAACCAGGTCTGCGGGAACGGTCGCGAGGATGACGGCAGGAAACACCCGAGCCGTGACCAGAATGAGAGCAAGGCCTGCGGCAGCCGCCGGAACGGCGAGCACCAGGCTTTCCACGATCAGCTGGCGCGCCACCCGCCACCGGCTGGCGCCAAGCGCCAGGCGCACGGCAATCTCCGGCTGTCGTGCCAGCGCACGCGCCAGCATCAGATTGGTCACGTTCGCGGCGGCAACCAGGAGCACCAGGCCGAACGCCGACATGATGAACACGAACAGAGTCAGCGTCCGCCCGTCGAGGGTGATGCGCGTGGCGAGCGAATCGACGCGCACGGCGACCGGCGCCAGCTCGGACGGCGCGGGAAAACGCTGATGCAGCCAGACCTCGAGCCAGGCCTCAACGGACGCCGCGGTGACGCCCTGCCGCAACCGCCCGAAGACCACGAGCGACCGGGCGTCCGGGTCGGCCCCCGGATCGATCCCTGGAAACGCGCCGGCCATCGTCAGTGGCGCCCAGAAGGTCACGCCTTCCTGGCTGGGCAGATACGCGTACGGCTCCGCGACGCCGACGACTTCGAAGCGCTGACCTCCAAGCGGGATTCGTTGGCCCACGATCGCCGGATCCGAGCCATACCGGGACCGCCACGCCTGGTGCGAGAGGACGGCGACCGCCCTCCCGCCGCGAGCGGGCGCGTCGTCCGGTCTCAACAATCGCCCGAGCGCGGGCCGCGCGCCGATGAGCTCGAAGTAGTTGCCAGTCACGAGCAGGCCGCCCGTCGACACGGAGTCCTGCATGACCGTGACGTTCTGCGCGGCCGCCACCTGGGCGAAACGGCGTGCCTCCGGTTGCAGCGCCTGATAATCCGCCATGGTAAATCGCTGGCGGCGCGTGGTGTCGGTGTCCCAACTCAGCGAGTGCAGCGCGTACGGGTTGGGCAGGTCGATCGGCTTGAGCAGATAGGCGTTGAGGATGGTGAAGGCCGAGCCCAACAGTCCGAGGCCCAGTCCCATGGTCGCCACGACGGTCGCGGCGAAGAGCGGCGCGCGCCGGAGGGTGCGTAGCGCGTAGCGGATGTCGTGAAAGAGCGAGTCGGCCACACGGGCCTTTACGAGTGGGCGGCCGGACGAGTTCCGACAGTAAGATACGGCCTACACAGGAGACCATCATGGCGCGACTCACGAGACGGGGATTCGTCAAGGCGTCGGGAGCACTGGCCGCGGCACCAGCCTTCACCGCACTCTCGCTGCAAGCCCAGGGACCGGCCCCAGACATGGGGAATCTGCGCGTCGAGAAGGACATCGTGTTCGGCAAGGGCGGAAGCAAGGACCTGACGCTCGACGTCTACCGGCCGCCGGCCAACGTCACGTCGAAGCGCATGGCCATCGTGCATCTCTTCGGGGGTGGCTTCTTCGTCGGCAACAAGAACGCGGGATACATCCTCAACGACATCAAGCCGCTCGGCGCCAGAGGCTACACCAACATCTCGGCGAACTACCGGCTCCAGCAGGAGAACCTCTGGCCGGCTCAGATTCACGACACCAAGGCCGCCATCCGCTGGACCCGCGCCAACGCCGAGCGCCTGGGCGTCGACCCCAATCGGATTGTCATCGCCGGCTATTCGGCCGGAGGGATGCTGGCGCTCCTGGCCGCCGGCACCAACGGGCGCAAGGAATTCGAGGGTGACGGGGGCAACGCGGGCGTGAGCTCGGACGTCAACGCCTGCATCGGGGTGTACCCGCTGGCCAGCGCGCAGATCGCCACCGGACTCTTTCCGCAAGGGCAGGCGACGCCCGACAACATCGCGGCCGCGTCGCCCACGTCGTACGTCACCAAGGAGTTCGCGCCGACGATCTTCGTGCACGGCACGAAGGATGGCACCGTGCCGGTGCAGTCGAGCATCGACTTCTGGACCAAGCTGCAGGCGCTCGGCGTGCCGACGACGATGACGCTCATCCAGGGCGCGGATCACGCCTTCGACAACGCCGCGTTCGACGCCATCGACGTGATGGCGGCGTCGATCGATCTGTTCCTCGACCGCCTGATCGTCAATCCGAAGCCGTATCCGAGCTTCGGCGGCGGTGGCGGTGGGCGGGGGCGCGGCGGGCGCGGCGGCCCGGGCGCCGCACCAGGCGGACGCGGCTAGCGGCCGGATCGCTCGTCACCTCACACGCACCGCTCGTCCCCGCTTTCGCGCGGCGCGTCCCAACTCGCGTGGGAATCGCGATGTCGCGTGACAAGATGCGCCTCTTCGAAGGAGCGCATCACCATGATCGCGAAAGCATCGCTCGTCGCCGCGTGCCTGTGGCTGTGTGTCGCGGCCGCATCCGCGCAGGTTCCCACCGGCACGATCTCTGGTCGCGTCGTCGACCAGAGCGGCGCCGCCGTTCCCGGCGCCACCGTCACCGCCACCTCGCCAAACCTCCAGGGTGAGCGCACCGTCGTCACCTCGACGCACGGCGACTATTCGATTCCGTTGCTGCCGCCGGGCGACTACACGGTTACCTTCGATTTGAGCGGCTTTCAAGCGGTGAAACGCCAGACGCCGGTGGCGCCCACGCAGACAGTGCCCCTCGACGTGACGCTCGCGGTCGGCGGCGTTCAGGAAAGCCTCACCGTTACCGCCAGCGCGTCGCCGTTTCTCGAGACCGCCACCAACGCCACCAGCGTGCGTCAGGCGTTGACGGAGACGCTTCCCACCAGCCGGACGCTGGTGGCGGCCATCCTCCTGGCGCCAAACGTCCACGCCACGGGGCCCACCAACGCCAACGGCGGCGACGGGTCGCTGGCCATCGGCGGCGCGATGTCCTTCGAGAGCCTCTACCTCCTCAACGGCGTGCAGATCACCGAAAACCTCCGCGGCCAGCCGTACACGCTGTTCATCGAAGACGCCATCCAGGAAACCACGGTGGCCACCAGCGGCATCTCCGCCGAGTACGGCCGCTTCGGCGGCGGCGTGGTGAACGCCATCACCAAGTCGGGCGGCAACGCGTTCAGCGGCTCGTACCGGCAGTCGTTCAACAACGATCGCTGGCGCGCCTTGACGCCGTTCGAAGAGGCGCTGGCCGAACCGGCCAAGTCGAGGGCGAGGCTCGACAAGACGGTTCCGACCTACGAATACACGGTTGGTGGGCCGGTGCTGAAAGATCGGCTGTGGTTCTTCACGGCCGGTCGCGTGCAGAAACAGGAGTCGGCCCGCACCACGACCGGCACCAACATCCCCTACACGTTCACGAACGACGAGAAGCGCTACGAGGGCAAGCTGACGTACTCGGTGGCGAACGCCCACACGGTGCGCGGCACGTTCACCAAGATCCAGCAGCAGCTGACCAACAACAACTTCGGGACGCCGCTGGATCTGCGGACCCTCTACGACCAGGGGCAGCCGCAAGACCTCGTGTCGCTGAACTACAACGGCATCTTCGGCCGGCGGCTGGCGATCGAGGGGCAGTACTCGAGCCGGCACTTCACCTTCGAAGACCAGGGCGACAACTACCGCTCCGAGTTCAATCAGGGAACGCTCCTGATCGACCGTTCACGTGGCGGGACCGGCTTCCGCTACTGGGCGCCGACCTTCTGTTCGTGCCTGGTCGACGACCGCGACAACACCGACGCGCTGGTCAAAGCCACCTACTTCGCGTCGACGAACCGCTATGGATCGCACAGCGTCGTGTTCGGGTTCGACAGCTTCAACGACCATCGCCTGGCCAACAACTACCAGTCGAACACCAACTTCAGAATCCTCGGCACCTCTACCATCATTCGCGGGACCGACGTCTACCCCGTGTTCCTCGGCGACGGCTCCACGCTCATCCAGTGGGACCCGCTCGACGTCCTCAGCAACGGCACCGATCTGCGGACGAACTCGGCGTTCGTCAACGACAACTGGCGCTGGAATGGCGGGCTCACGTTGAATCTGGGGCTGCGATTCGACAAGAACGACGCGGTGGACGCGGCCGATGGCAAGATTTCGGACAGCAGCCGCTGGAGCCCGCGTCTCGGCGTCACCTGGGATCCGGTCAAGGACGGACGCTGGACGGTGTCGGGCAGCTTTGCCCGCTACGCCAGCTCGCTCGCAAGCGGCGTGGCCGAGAACTCGCCGGCGGGGAATCCCGCCACGTATCAGTTCCCCTACACCGGTCCCAGCGTCAACGCCGACGCGAATGCCCCACTGGTCACGGCCGACGCCGCAATCCAGACCGCGTTCACCTGGTTCAATGGCAACGGCGGGACCAGTCGTGCGTTTTCATCGGCGACCATCCCCGGCGTGAACGTGTTCATCAACGACTCGCTGGACTCACCGTATGCGCTCGAGTATGCGGGAGGCATCAGTCGAACGCTCGGCTCGCGTGGATCGCTGCGCTTCGACTACGTCTATCGAGACTTCCACGACTTCTACGCCCAGCGAACCGATCCGACCACCGGCAGGGTCTCCAACTCGGCGGGCCAGATCTTCGACAAGAGCCTGATCGAGAACACCGACGAGTTGACGCGCCGCTATCAGGCCGGCACCTGGCAGATCGCCTACCGCGCGCTGTCGCGGCTGAACGTGGGCGGCAACTACACGCTGTCGCGGTTGTGGGGCAACGCCGACGGTGAAAACCCGACGAGCGGTCCGTTGACCACCCGCCTCGAGGATTATCCCGAGTACCGCCAGGCGAGCTGGAACCTGGCTGAAGGCGATCTGTACGGCGATCAGCGTCACCGCGCCCGCATCTGGGGGACCTACAGCGCTCCGCTGAGCGAGACCGTCGGCGCGCTGGACGTCAGCCTGCTGTTCGGCGCCGCCTCTGGCGTGCCCTTTACATTGAGCAGCGCCACGACGGCGGCGCCGGGGTTGACGGTCGGCCAGGTCGATCCGCGCCCCTACGTCGTCAACCCCGGGTATGCGAATCCGCTGCAGTCGACCACCACGGTGGACTACTTCTTCTTCCCACGCGACAAATATCGAACCGAAGCGCAATATCGCGCCGACCTGTCCGCGAACTTCAAGCGCCGCATCGCCGGCCACGCCGAAGCGTTCTTCCACATGGAAGTGCTGAACCTCTTCAATCAGTTTCAGCTCTGTGGCTGCGGCGGCACCGTCTTCAACAACGGCGGCGGCAGCGACGTTCGCCAGATCAACACCGGGGTGCAGACCCGCGCCACGGCCGGCGCCGCCTCGGGGCTCGTCGTCTTCAACCCGTTCACGGAGACGCCGGTCGAAGGCGTGAACTGGCGACTCGCCCCGAACTTCGGGACGGCCGCCAGCCGTTTCGCCTACACCAGCCCGCGCACCTTCCGTTTCAACGTGGGCGTGCGCTTCTAGCGCGACCCGCCGCCGCGGGTCGCGGCGGGCGTACAATCCGGCGCTTGAGTCTTCAACCGGCGTTTCAGGCCCATCTCGACGTTCTGCAGTGCTTCCTGGCCCGTCGCGACGACATCGTCGAGAGCATACAGGGGGTACTGAACGCCCAACGAAAGCCGATTCAGTACCTGCAGGATGGCTCCCTGCTGTCCCGTCACTTCGAGGATTGCTTCTTCACCCTCACCGGGGTCACCCCCGATCAATCGCGTCTGAGAGGCCAATTGGAAGCCGCGCATGGGGCCAGCGGATTCAGGCCTCGTGCGCTTCCGGGACTGCACAACGGCCTGATCGAGCCGGCGGAGATGATGATCCGCGGCTTTCATTTGTGGCGGCAGACGCGGTGGCCGGGTCGCAACGGCCGCACCCACTACGCGCACACGCTGTTCAATCTGTACGTCATCCGGTGCCTCGAGCTGTTGAGCCTGCGCCTGTGGGATGCCGGACCGGACAGCGCCGGCGACCGCCTGTCGCACATTCAAGACGTGCTCGATCAGCTCTGGACGACCACACCGCCCGATCAGCCGGTGCTCGTACGGGACGCGCGGTGGCTGATTCCGCTGGCACAGAGCCCCGCGACCGATGACCTGGGGCCCTATTTCGACATCGCCGACAAAGTCGCACACACCTTAGCGGGCGAGGACCGGATCGAGATCCACAACGCCGGCGTGCGAATGGCGGCCGGGCACCTGCGTTCACAGATTCGCCACTACTCGATCAAGAAGGGCGTGCCTCTCGATGAGAGCAGCCTGGTTCTGAGCACCCGCAACACCAACGCCCTCGATTTCGCCCTGCTGATTCAGGATCTCGTGCCGCTGCTCGAGGCGTACGAACACGCCTGCCTCGGTGACGATGCCCAGGCGCGGCTCGAATTGGCCGACGCCATTTGCCAGGGCACGTCGCCGGATCCGGAGCTGTTTCTGAATCGCGTCGAGCTGTTGTGGGCGTACAGCATGATCGAGCAGCTCTTCATCACGACCGATCCCGAAGGGCACGCAGCCTATACGCCGATGGGACAGCGGCACGTGCAGCTGCTCCAGGAGTACGAAGCACGGATCGGTCGGGTGTCGACGCGGCTGCATGACGATTGTGCGCATTTCCGGCCGGTTGCCGGCGACTATTCTCCGTACGGCGTCCTGTACGGGTTCTCGACCGATCTCATCGAACACATGGCGCTCAAGACGCTGCAGCCCGATGCCGTGACGCATTTCAGTCTGGAAGACGTCTTCGTCGGTGGTCACGCCGACAAACTCGCCTGGGTGAGCGGATGGCGGCAGCTACCGCACCTCACGCGGGAAGTGGTGCGGCTGTTCGACTACCCTCAGCAGTTTGCCGAAGACATGTTCAATCGGATCGAGGGGGCGCTGCGCAGGCGCGTCGCCGACGGCGAGGCGTATGCCACTGCTCAGACCGGGCGCCTCCACATCCTCTCGGGTGATGACTCAGAGGCGGAGGCGACGCACACACCCGAGTCTTATGACGAGGCGCGACTCTTGAGCGATCGGCGAGAGGGGCGATGCCTTGTCAGTTATCGGACGCCCGGCGGATGGGTGGCCATCAACAAGGCCATCCTCACGGAGGTCTTAGCGGCCGGGCGCGACGTGAAGATCGCTGGGCTCCCCCCGGCGGCGGCAGGCGTGTTGCAGCTGATGTGCCCCCAGCTGCTCGCGTCGCCCGTGGCGGGGGGCGTCGCCTCTACGTGAGCTTGAGCAGGCTCCCGGCCAGCACGCGCAGGCGGCGGCCTACCGGTTCGGTGAGCGACCACGGGCTCGCCTGGCGGATGATGTGCAGCGGACCGCGCTGCTCCAGGACTTTGTAGGCCGTCTCGCGGCGCCCGCGACGGAACTCGATCGTCACGACCGCCTCCCCGACCTGCAGATTCCGCACGGTCAGCGCCGGCAGCCAGCGGGGCAAGTGCGGATCGATGAACAGCAGGTGGGATGGCGCGTAGGGATAGAGGCCGAGGATCGACTGCACGACCAGAAAGAGCGTGGAGGCCGACCACGCTTGCGGCGCATTCGCCTGCGGATAGAGCGCCGGAAACGGATGCTGGGCGTCGCGCGGATGACCGCTGAACAGCTCCGGCAGACGGCCGTGCTCGAAGACGGCCGTGGCGTCGACGAGGCCGCGGGCGAGCCGATCGAGATGGTCGAAGAGCCCGTACCGGACCAGCCCGAGCGCGAAACTCCCCTGCTCGACCGGCCAGACGCTCCCGCGGTGATAGCTGTACGGGTTGAAGGCCGGGTGCTCCGAGGACAGCGTGCGGATGCCCCAGCCCGAGAAGAGGTCCGGCGCGAAGAGTCGGTCGGCCACCGCGCGAACGTGCTCGCGGCGCACGATGCCGGCCGCGAGGCAATGTCCGGCGTTTGATCCGATCGTCGTCACTGGCCGCTTGTCGGCGTCCAGCGCCATCGCCAGGAACTGCGTCGACTCGATCCAGAACGCCTGGTTGAATCGCCGCCGCAGGCGGCGCGCCTCGCTGAGGAGCCGCCGCGCCTCACGGCGCTCGCCGAGCCGCCACAACAGTTCGGTGAGGTGGAGCTTGGCCACGTAGACGAACGCCTGCTCTTCGCAGGTGGCAATCGGCGGCTCGACGGGACTTCCGTCCGGGTAGACGATCGCGTCGCCCGAGTCTTTCCACCCCTGGTGCTTGACGCCGTCGCTCGAGCGCGTGTGGTACTCGACGAAGCCGTCGCCGTCGAGGTCCCCCTCGTCATCGAGCCACCGCAGCCCGTCGAGCGCATGCGGCACCAGGGCACGCACCAGCTCCTCGTCTCCAGTCCAGTGCCAGTAGGCCGACAGCACGGCGGGAAAGAACCCCGACGTGGTGACCGATCCGTAGTAGCGCGAGCGCGGGTTGACGTTCAGCGTCTCGAGCGGCCCGGTGTGGGCCTCGTGCAGAAAGCGGCCCGGCGCTTCGTCGCGCCAGTCGTTCCGGTGGCGGCCCTGCAGACAGGCAAGCGTCTGAAGCGTGCCGCGCATCATGTCCGGCGTCACCATGGCCGCCTGCCAGGACGCCGTGAGCGTGTCGCGGCCGAACAGGGCGACGTAGATGGGCACACCAGCCGCCATGGTCCACGCGGAAGCGCCTCGATCGAGATCATTGAGACGAAGCCCTTCGAGATCGGTGCGGGCACGATCCAGTGCCGCCGTCACCAGCGCCGACCGCGACTGGTCGCCCGGCGCTTCGAACGTGGTGCCGCGCGGTGCGCTCCCAACCACAACGGTGCTCACCGTACTACCCGAACCAGCGACAGGGATTTGCGAGTCGGGCAGCCCCGGGCGCAGCCGCAGTCGCGCGGACCACGATCCGCCTGGCGCCAGGTCCAGCGAGAACGCAAGGCCGTGCTCGCTGCCCACGAGCGGCCCGTCGGCCGTCTTGACGGCCACCCGCATCCCGCGATGATCGGTGGCCATGCCGGCTTCGCCGTCGTGCGTGAACGCATGATGGGCGCGCCACTCGAAGACGAGCTCGCGCGTGCGGTCGTGCCATCGGCGCTCGACGCGTCCCAGGCCGAGCGGCCGCTGGCGCACTTCCGGCAGCCCGCGAAAGTCGGCATCGATGGCCACGCGAAGAAGGAACGCGGTCCGTGCATCGGAGTAGTTGCGCACGTGGATCCGCTCGTCGATCCAGTCGGTCGTGGCATGCTGGCTGTCTTTCGACGCGCGCCCCGTCATCAGCCGCCGGCGAACGATCAGCTCGAGCGTGTGCTGAGTATCCGGAATCAACAGACCGCTACCCTGATCAGGGCGTCCGCGGTCCCGGCCCGGCGGAAACGCCACGTAGTAGCCGAGCGACGCCCGAGCGCTGATCGGCGAGACGCCGACCGGAAGCAGCTCCTGTTCGTCGACGAGATAGCGATACTCGGACAGGACACGCGCCTCGTACGCGAAGAGCCCCTGCGTCCCGCCACGCACGAATCCGTCGAGCCCGGTCGCGAGAACCAGTCGATTGACGTGCAGGTGGAGCTGATCGCCTGCCGGGCGGAGCGTCACCAGCGAGCCCGTTGGCGACGTCGGGCTCATTGGCGGCGAATCCGCGCCACACTCATCGTCATGGCGGCTGCGGCAAGGGCGGTGGCCAGCGTCCAGAACGCCGGCGAGGTACGAGCGTCGAGCGCCAGGCTCCTTGCTTTGGCTTCACCGTCGAACCGGCCATGCGCACCGACCTCGCCTTCGACCGGCGTGAACAGATTGCCTTCGGGATGTGAGGGGAGGGACTGCGCGTCCTGCTGCCCCTGAAATCCGCGTCTGGCGAGCACACGATCGATGAGTCCAGGCACGAACTTGTTCAGCCAGATCGTGCCTGCGACGGCAGCGCCGACCTTCAGTTCCCGTGGCGCGTGGCGCGCCGCGTACAGAATGGCGTCGGCCGCAACCTCGGGTTGAAAGACCGGCGCCAGCGGCCGTGGCCGGCCCGGCATGCGGCTCAGCGTCCAGTCGAACTGCGGCGTATTCAGCGCCGGCAGATGGACCATGGTGAGCCGGACCTGGGATCGATCGTGAAGGAGCTCGACGCGCAGCGATTCGGTGAACGCTCTGAGCGCGTGTTTGGCAGCGCAGTACGGCGCCTGCAGAGGAATCGCACGATAGGCCAGCGTGGAGCCGACCTGCACGATCGTGCCGCGATCGCGGGTTCGCATCCGGCGGGACGCGGCCAGCGTGCCATGCACCGCCCCGAGATACGTCACCTCCGTCACCCGCCGGATCTCCCCGGCGGTCAACGACGCAATCGGCGCAAAGGTCGACACCATGGCGTTGTTGATCCAGATGTCGATGGGTCCGAGCTCGGATTCAATCGTCGAGGCCGCGCGATCGACGGCCTCGCTGTCGGCCACGTCCACCTGGAGCGCGAGCGCACGACCACCGCAGGCACAAATCTCGGCGGCGGTGGCTTCGAGGCGCGCCGCATGGCGCGCCAGGATCGCCACGCGGGCTCCGGTTCGACCGAAGGCCCTGGCGGTGGCGCGGCCGACACCAGCGGTGCCGCCGGTAACGACGACGACCGAGTCGTTGATGGGCATGACCCGCCGCTGATCATGCGAAGCAACGACGGTGCCGCCCTGCAGTAGCCGAGCTGGTCGCCGCCGCTGAGGTCGCGAGAGTGCTCGTCAGATGACACGCCTGAGACGCCGCAATCCCTCTTCGATGTCGCCGCTCGCAATCGCGCCATATCCCAGGACCACACCGGCACGCTTCGAGCGCCTGCCTGCAAACGACGACAGAATCTGAATCGCCACGCCCTCATCGGCGGCGCGCGCCTGCACGGCCGCGATCTGCTGAGGCGACCGCGCGCGTGCCATCGCGGTGATGTGCAGTCCCGCGCTCGACGGCAGCACCTGGAAGACGCTGGCGAAGTCACGCGACAGTACCGCGGCGATCAGCTGGTGCCGCGCGCGGTATTCGGCATTCGTCCGGCGCAGGTGACGCGCGTAGGCACCGCCCTCGATGAATTCCGCCAGCGCCGACTGCACCAGCACCGACGTATGCCAGTCCGTCACGAACTTCGCCTTTCGCGCCGCGAGTCGCAGCGACTCCGGCACCAGAACGAAGCCGACCCGCAGGGTCGGCAGCATCGTCTTGGAGAAGGAACCGACGTAGGCGACCCGACCACTGACATCCAGACTCTGAAGGGCTTCGAGCGGCCGATCGCCAAACCTGAATTCGCTGTCGTAGTCGTCCTCGATAATGGCGGCCCCCGTTCGCTCGGCCCATGCCAGCAGCGCGTGGCGCCGCTCGAGCGACATCCGCACACCGAGGGGGTACTGATGCGACGGCGTTACGTAGACGGCGCGGACTCGCGATGGAAGCGCCTGTACGACCAGGCCGTCTTCGTCGACCGGCACTCCCACGACGCGGAGGCCAAGCGAGGCAAACAGGTGGCGCGGCGGTGCGTACCCTGGTTCCTCGACGGCGATCCGTTCGCCAGGCGCGAGAAGGACCCGCACCAGCACGTCCAACGCCTGCTGCGTGCCGTTCGTGACGATGATGTCGTCGGCGTCGCCACGCACGCCGCGCGACACCGCGATGTGCCGCGCGATTGCCGCCCGAAGGTGCGGTATACCCGCTGGATCCTGATAGACGCCGCCCGCGCGTTCGCTGCGCGACATGGTCCGCGTCATCACACGCCGCCAGACGCGGTGCGGAAAGAGACGCGCATCGGGAAGACCGGTCCGGAAATCGTACCTGGCTGGCCGGGCGAACGCGGTCGGGAGCTCGACACCAGTCCACACCGCGCGGGGGCGAAGGGCTCCGCCCTTGCGCTCGCGCGTTGAGGCCGATACGGGTGCGGCGTGCTCGCTGACAAAGGTCCCGGCGCCGACCCGTCCGACGACGAATCCCTCCGCCTCCAGCCGGTCGTACGCGACCGTGACCGTCATGCGAGAGACGCTGAGCTGCCGAGCGAGGGCGCGCGACGGCGGCAGCGGTTCACCCGGCCGAAGGCGGCGCTCGAGGATCGTCTCACGCAGCCGGCGATAGATCTCCCCGCTGAGATTGCCGCGGCCGAGCAGAGTGACGTGAAAGCCCATCTCCGTTCATCCCCAGAATTGGACTGGTCACTGTGACACGGATCGGCTCTACCGCCAATCCACTTCGAAGGATATGGTTGGCCCATGACCAACGAAGGAGTTCCGTCATGACCATCGAAGGCTCGGTCGCTCTCGTGACCGGTGCAAGCCGTGGGCTCGGCAGGGCCCTCGTATCGGCCCTTGTCGAGGCCGGAGCCGCCAAGGTGTACGCCACGGCTCGAGACGTGCGCACGCTCTCCGCCAGCGATCCACGGGTTGTGCCCCTCACGCTCGACACGACCAAGCCGGAGCAGATCGCGGCCGCCGCACTCAAGGCGTCTGACGTCACGCTGCTCATCAACAACGCCGGCGCGGCGACCTCATATAACGTCCTGACAATGAACCCCGAGGCGCTGGATGCCGACATCCGGACCAACGTGTACGGGATGCTGGGCGTGATCAAGGGGTTTCTGCCCGTGCTCGAGCGGGCTCCCGGGGGCGCCACCATCGTGAACGTTCTGTCGCTGGCATCGCTCGCCAGCTTTCCGCCGCTCGGAGGCTACTCGGCGTCGAAGGCCGCGGCCAACTCGATCACGCAGGCGCTGCGGCCAGAGCTGAAGGCGAAGCGTGTCGATCTGCTCGCAGCGCTTCCCGGCCCGATCGATACGGACATGTCCAAGGAACTCCAGATGCCGAAGACGAGTCCCACGGATACGGCGAAAGGGATTCTCGCGGGCATCGCCCGCGGTGAAGAGGAGATCTTTCCAGACCCGATGGCGCAGCAGATGGGCGCCCTGTGGAATCAGAGTCACAAAGACTACGAGCGCGCCTTTGCGAGCTTCTGAGGAGTCAACGCCTTGAGAACGATGATCGCGGCAATGCAAGTGTCCCTGGACGGCCTCACGCAGGGACCCAACGGGGAAAAGGACTGGGCCGACTCCTGGGACAGTGCGCTTCAGCTGATTCCCGAGGTCGATACGTTCGTGCTGGGTGCCCGGATGTATCCCGATTATGGGGAGTACTGGCAGTCGATTCAGGCCAACCCCGGCCGGGTTGCGCCCTTTGTCGAACGAGTGCCGACGAAGAGCGAAGTGGCGTATGCCGAGTTCGCGGCCAAGACACCTCACATTGTCTTGTCCACGACCCTGGAGAGTGTCTCGTGGCCGCCGACCGCCCGGGTTGTCCGTGGCATCGCGGAGCTCAGGGCGCTGAAAGCCCAGCCAGGCAAGAACATCTACGTTGTCGGGGGCGCCACCCTCGTCGCCAATCTCCTGAATGAAGACTTGGTCGACGAGCTTGGCTTGATTGTTCATCCGATCGTGTTGGGCACCGGCCAGGCGCTCTTCGGCGGCGTCAGCCGGCCGCGCTCATTCGCTCTCGTCGAGGTGAAGTCGACCAACTCGGGCCGAGTTATCGCGACCTACCGTATCGAACCGCGGCGATGAGCCGCTGGCAGTGTCAAGTCACCGATCGAGGACGGCCGCGATGAGATCGCCGAGCTGCGCGGCCGTGTGCTGGTTGCCCTCGATGCTGGCCGCCAGCGCGCCGCGCTGATCGATGACGACGGTGCGCGTCGAGTGGCTGATCAACCCTTCATCCGGGAACGCGTCCAGGCCGAACAGCCGGCACACCTGCCTGACCTCCTCCGCGCCGCCGGTCAGAAAATGCCAGACGGATCGATCGGCGCTCCACTGACGCGCGTACTCGGCCAGGCGCTCCGGTGTGTCGCGCGCAGGGTCGAAGGTGACCGTGAAGAGCACGAGATCGCGGCCCATCCGGGCCTGAAACCGCCGCTGCACGACGCTGAAATGGTTGGCCAGGCGATAGCAGAACTGCGGCAGCACGCAGCTCGTGTAGACGAAGTTGAGCGCCACCACCTTTCCGCGGAACTGCGAGAGCGACACGCGTGCGCGTGCCTGGTCCGTCAAGGTGAAGTCGGGCACAGCCTGGCCCACGGTCAGCGGCGTGACAGCCGCGCCGGTCATCTGCTGCAGCAGGCGCAGACGGCGTGCCGCGAGCGGATCCTGCTCCACGCTTTCGTAGCGGATGATACGCAGCCCCTCGGCGTAGGCCGACTCCTTCGAAACGACGAGCGCGAACGAGACGATGGCACCGGGCACGAGCCCTTCCAGCTCGCGCGAGTTTCTGACCTCGAACGGCATCGTCATCGCCGGCATCACGTTGGGGATGCTGTCGTGCGAAACCACAACGGTTTTGCGCGCGGCGTCCACGCTGAGCACCATCCCGCGCATCGCATGCCGCGCATCCTTGCTCTGCGCGAAAACAGCGGCCACCAGTGCCAGCGCGAGAGCCACGGCGGCGACGAGGTGTCTCATGGCCGTCCCAACCGCAGGAGTGGCCGCTGGAGCGCCTTCGGCGCCGGAGCGAATTCGGTGATTTCGAGGAACCGGTTCTTGCCCACGTTCGAGAAGCGTTGACGCGAGTTGCTCGTCGGCCACCAGATCTCCACGTCGACACGCTGCGCCCCGGTGCCGAGCCCGATCTCCTGCTGGAGCGGTGACGCGCCGAAGGATCCGCCGCTCCCGACGCTGCGGTGCAGCACGCGACGGCCGCCCTCGCCCTCGACCGTCACGGTGATGCGGGCGCCAATCGCCGCCCGGTTGGTCTTGACGCCGACCAGGTCGAGCGCGATCCAATCGCGGCCGTGCCCAGGGTTCTCGAAGAGCCGCAGCGCGTGCGCGTCGCCGGGCGTGGCACCGCCGACCTCGAAGACGATCTCCTGATCGCCGTCGTGATCGAGATCGGCAAACGCAACGCCGTGCCCCTTGTGCAGCTCGCCGGTACCCGACGACGCGGTCACGTCGACGAACGACTTCCCGCCTTTGTTGCGCAGCAGCAGGCTGGGCACGAGAGAGGCGTACGACGGGTTGCCGGTTCCCAGATACATGTCGAGGAAGCCGTCGTTGTCGATGTCGCCGAAGTTGGCGCCCATCACCATCAGCACTTTGTCCAGCCCGGCCTGCCGCGTGACGTCCTCGAAGCTGCCGTCGCCGAGGTTGTGGTACAGCTTGAGCGTGTTGCCGTTGTGCGGCAGGCGCAGATACGCGCGGGCGGCCTCGTCGAGCGACGTGACAAACGATCCGACGAAGAGGTCCTGGAAGCCGTCGTTGTCGTAGTCGAAGAACCAGGTCGGAAAGCCCTGCCCTGGTCCGGGGGCGCCGGCGCCGCGTCCGAACTCCGAGAACGTCCCGTTGCGATTGTTCCGGTAGAGGAAGTTCGTGCCACCCAGGTTCGAGGCATACAGGTCGGGCCAGCCGTCGTTGTCGTAGTCGGCCGCCGCCACGCCCTTGTTGAATCCGCGCCGCGCGACGCCTGCCTTCTCGGCCATGTCGTCGAAGGTGCCGTTGCGGTTGTTGTGAAACAGCTGCGCCGGCCCGTTCTCGTTGCCGACGAAAAGGTCCAGGAACCCGTCGTTGTCGACGTCCGTCCAGACCGCGGCCTGCGTCCCGGTAGGCCCTGTGCCCAGGCCGCTCGCCACGGTCACGTCGCTGAACGTCCCGTCACCGTTGTTGCGCAGGAGCGACTTCCGCTGCGGCGTTTCCCAGCCGCCACGCAGCACCAGGATGTCGAGATTGCCGTCGTTGTTGTAGTCGGTCTGGACGATGTTCAGCCCACCAAGCTGCGCGCCCAGCCCGGCCGGCGCCGCGCGATCGGTGAATGTGCCGTCCTCGTTGCGGTGGAACAGCCGCAGCGGCGCGCAGCTGTCGATGCTCGAGGTCACGATATCGAGCCGGCCGTCACGGTCGAAGTCGTCCACGATGACGCCGCCGGACAGGGAGACCGACTGCAGCCCCGCACGGGGCGCGACGTCCACAAAGCGTCGCACGTCCTCGCTGGACTCGAACGCGCCCGGCGGAATCAGCTGTGCGCCAGGCACGCCACCCGGAAACGTGCCGGCATACATGTGCGCGATGTTGAGCAGCCAGCGCACTTCGAGCTCGTCGGGCTGCTCGGCAAGGTAGCCGGCGAAGTACTCGATCGCCTTGCTCACGTCGGCGACGTTGGCCAGCCGCGACCCGGGCCTGGCCGGCAGCAGGCAGCGGTCGCCCGGGTGCTCGTACACCCCGTTGTCGATCTCCGCCTTGTGCAGATGGGCAATGCCCAGCGCCTCGAGCAGTTGAAGCCGGAGGTCGGGGACCTGTGCGACGGCAATCCGGTGCGCGTCCTCGAGCGCCCTGATCGCGGGCGCCATCTCACCCCGAAAGGCGTGAAGCTGCCCCTCCAGCACGCGGGCCTGCGCGCGGTCGATCGGCGCCATCCCTGCCGCGCGTGCCGGCGTCAAGGCGTCCGCGACGAGCGTCTGGGCCCGCGAGACGATCTGCCGGCGAACCTGGCACAGCGTGCCGAGATCGTCGACCGCGTCCGGCGGCAGGGCGGCCTGTCGCAGGCTGAGCACGGTTTCCACGTAGCCGGACAGGTCATAGACGTACTTGACGCTGCCGGCCGACCCCAGCGCCGGTGTGACGCCGCTGGCCATCACGGTGGCCGCACCGGATGCGGGCGACGGGTCACCGGTCACAGCTTCGACATCCGCGACCCGTTTCAAGATGCCGAACCCGGTGGGCAGACGCACGACGCCGCTGACCTCACCGACGCGGAGTCGGTCCAGCGCGCTGCGGATCTCCGGTCGCAGGTCGGCGGCGGCGGCCGGCCCCACGAGCCCACCGTTTGCGGCGCTCGGGTCTATCGACACCCGCGCGGCCAGCGCCACGACGTTCTCTCCGCTCTTGAGCGCGTCGGTCACCTTGATTGCCGCGTCCTGCGACTCCACGACGATGATGCGGAACCAGACCGTGTCGGCGCGCGCCGGTGTCTGCGGTTGCGATGACACGTGACCCAGCGCCGCCGTGATCAAGGCGGCCAGCAGAAGGGCGAACCGGCCACTGTGAACGAGCTCTCTCATCGTCATCAGGGGCTAGGGCAGGCCGTCGAGGGAGACCGACCCCGTCAGCCCCTTGCGCGTGACGCCGATCTGCCCGTTCTGCAGCGGGCCGCGACGCCCGGACTGGCGCCGGGCTGTGACGAACAGCTGATTGACCAGCCTTCGGTGCAGCGCGGCGATCTCGGTCCCCATCTCGGGGAGGAGCGTTGTCAGCCGGCTCGAGTTCGCGAGCGTCTCGAAGCGTCCGTTCGTCACCTTCGTGGCCGGAATCGCGATCATCGTCTGCCGCCCGTCGTCGATCGCGGCGCCGGGCGACGCACCCCGCCTGAGGTTGAGCATCACGACGTGCACCTTGGCCTTGCGCCGCTCGAGAAACTGCAGCGCGCGGGTGATCTGCTCGGGCGAGTAGCTCACCGCCTCCGTGACCGTGGTCGATACCATGAGCAGAATGGGCAGCGACGCGATGCGGTTCGTCTCTTTCAACGCGGTTTCATAGCGCCGCGAGAACTCGACCAGCGTATCCGTGAATCTGGGGCTCTCTTCCTGTGGGGCAAATCCGTTGACGCCGCGAAGCAGCCGGATTCGATCCGTGGTCGGCTTGACCACCATCATCGGTTGCGGCGACATGGTGATGAGGGTCACCTCCATGTCTGCGGGCAGCGCGCGCACCAGGGCCGTCAACCCCGTGCGGTAATGGGCCAGCGCGTCCGCGCTCAGCGGACCGTTGTCCACCGCGATGGTCAGGGCAACCGGCATCGTGAACGGCTCGACCTTCTCGATCTCGGCCTCGACGCCGTTCTCGCTGACCACAATCTCGTTCCGCTCGAGATCGCGCACCGGCCTGCCGCTCTGGTCGAGCACCGAGATGATGAACGAGAACGGTTCGTCCTGTGCGAGGGGAAAGGCCTGCGCAAGCAGCGCCGTCACGGCGGCAGCCGCGAAAGAACCGGCTTGCTGGAGACGCGGCATGGCGCTCTACGGTACAGCAAAAACGCCCGCGCGCTCAGGCCGCGCGGGCGTTGCGTAAGTGATGGGCCGCCTGAAGGCGGCCCCTACGTACCTGGGCGGTCCCTACGTACCTAGAACGTGAACTGCAGCGACACGCGAGCGAACCGCGGCGACACGAGGGTCGTGGGGTTCATGAACTGATTCCCCTCGTTGGCCGGAGTCGCCGGGTTGTCAACCGCCGGCGTCCACACGCCGTTCACGAAGCTGCCGGTGATCGTGCCCTGGTAGCTGTTGATCGCGTCGGAGTTGAGAAAGTTGTAGATATCCACACCGAGCATCGCGCGCTTGTTCTTGAAGCGGACGTTCTTCGCGAGCTTCAAGTCGAAGATCGTCGTCCGCTCCCCCATCACCTCGTTGGCGAGGAGCAGCGGAACGGAGACGGTGGTCAGGTTCCGGGCGGTGCCGAGACATCCTGTCCCTGCGGCCACCGTCGAACATGGCTCGGTCGCGCGGCCCGCGCTCTCCGGGTTCCACGTGATGTCCGCTTTGTTGTAGGTGAAGCTCGCCGAGATCTGCGAGCCCGGCACGCTCTGGAACACCGTGCTGACCAGCACGTCGGCTTTCGGAATGTTGTAGGCCGCCGACCCGTTCCACCTCGTCGTCCAGATGGTGGGCGCCGCACATCCCTGCGACCCCGGCGGCGCGGGAGCCTGGGCCTGATACTCGTTCCCGACCCGGCCTCGCACCGCTGGTGCGTCCACCATCGATCGGCACTGCTCGCGACTCGTGTGACCGCTCTGCGTGCCGCCGTTGACGCGAAGCCCCCACGGCCCGCGCCACACGAAGTTGGTGTCGATGCCGTGCCAGTAGTAGTTCAGGCTCGGATCGAAGGTGACCGCGTTGCACGCGATCGGCGTCGTTCCGCTGAGGCAGGCGGGCGGTATCGCCACCCGCTGGTCGGCATTGCCGATGATGGTATAGCCGCCGCCACCGGGAAGCCTCGGATCCGACGGCGCCTTCACGGTGTAGAAGTCGTAGGTCGGATTCGAGTAGTTCAGCAGCGCGTTCACGCACGTGTCATGGTTCGTGGCGCCGTTGTAGAGGTCGCAGCCGAGACCGAGCTGGTCGGTCACGGTGAGGTTCCGATACAGGCGGCGGTTGTAGGTGACCTCGCCCGAGAGCCGCGGCAGAATCTCGTGCTGCACGCCAATGCCCATCTGCCATTCGTAGCGACGCTTGCCCCAGCCGCTGATCAGATTGTCGCCGGACTTGGCGCAATAGGCCTGCACCTGTGGGAAGACGCCCGACTCGGTACGTCCGCACTGCACCGTGTCGAGGCCGATGGGATTGCCTGCCCGGTCGAGCACGAGCGGGTCTTTTCCGTAGCGCGCCGTGTCGGACGTCTGCGCACCGTTGAACGTGCCGCACTCGCCGTTGGGCGAGAAGTTCATCAGGTCGCAGTCGACGACGCGGTCACCGTCGAGGTCGGTCCATCCGCGCTGCAGCGCGTTGGCCGTGCGCCGCGCCGGGTTGGCGTTGGAGTAGATGCCGCTGATGGCCGCCTGGTTGTTGTACTTGCCCATGTTCCACTTCACCGACGTCTTGCCAGTGCCGAAGACGTCCCACACGGCGCCCCACCGCGGCGTGATGTCGTCGTAGCTGACGCCGTCGGTGTCGGGGGTGCAGTACTTCTTCGTGCCGTCGGCCTGCACCGGCATGTACGGCTCGTTCGCGCCGCCGATGCACGTGGACAGATACCGGCTCGCCGCGTGGTCGTAGCGCAGCGCGCCGCTGAACGTGAAACGCTGGAACGTCCACTGGTCCTGGGCGTAGAGCGCGCCGTACCAGACACGATCGCGTACCGTGCCGATGCCGGTGAAATACTGCACGTTCAGCGGAACCGGCCGCAGCGCCAGGTTGTAGGGATCGCCCGGGAACTGCAGGCTGGTGTTCCCGCACGGATAGGTCTCGAGCGGCGCCGACGTTGCGCAGTTGGTGGCCGGCTTCTGGTAGCGGTAGAACAGCCGCGAGTCGTTCATCTGGTTGGTCTGATCCTGCCGGTAGTAGCCGCCGTCCCACCCGACCTTCGTGTGATGACCGCCGGTGATGTAGGAGAGCGACGCGCGCGTGCGCCAGCTGTCGTTGTCGCGGGCTTCGGCACCGCCTGCCGCGAGAGCGCTCGCGAGCGAGCCGGACGTCAGACCAAAGCCGGCGTTGCCGGCCGACTGGTTGACGCGCGGGAGAAAGCCCTGCGAGTCGGTAATCTGGCCGGCCGTGTCGCCGATTTCGTCGACGCGCGGAATCTCGGTGGGGTTGCGGTACTCACGATGATGCGTGGTGTCGTAGTGTTCGTTCTTCACCGTCAGGCCGGCCTCGAGCAGGATCCGGTTGGTGAGCGGGTTGGTCCAGCTCACCGACCGCAGCCGATTCGGCTTGATGGCCACCGACCACCACGACTCGGGCGAGGTGAACACCGACACGACGCCCAGGCACGGGTCCTGACAGAAGTCCTGCTCGTCCCAGTACATATTGAACTTGTTCTTCTGCGACGCCTGCAGCGTGACCCGGCCGCTGATGTTCCTCCACATGTTCCGGTACTCGACGTTCGGCTTCGAGCGGTCGGGCTGATAGTTGTAGCCGAACTTTCCTTCGTTCAGGTTCGGCCAGAAGGCGCCGCCGCCCGGGATCTTCTGGATCCCCTGGTTGCGACCCTGGACGAAGAACCACGCCCGATCGCGCTTGATCGGGCCGCCGACGTCGCCGCCGTAGTCGTAGTCGAACTTGACCGACTGGACGAGATCCGGCACGCACACGCCAATCGGGACGGTGCTGCACCCGGACTGAAACGCGTCGTTGTTCCGATCGAACCACGCACGGCGCGTGTAGGTGGTGTTCCAGTCGCCTGAGAACGTGTTGCCGCCGGTGCGGGGCACGATGTTGATGGCCGCACCGCCCGTTTCCGACTCGCCCAGCCCGCCCGAGAGCTGAATGTTGATCTCCTGCGCAGCCGCGATGTCCGCGGTGTAGCCGTTGGTGAGGCCGCCCAGCGGCAGAACCGCGCCGCCGTTGACCGGGACGCCGTCCACCAGCACGCGGCCCTGCTGCAGGTTGGTGGTGCGGTCACCGCCGGTGATCGTCGGGTCGTTGTCGCCGACGTTGAAGCCGTTGAGGCTGGGGTTGCAAAACACGCCGATGCCGCCCACGCAGATGCCGGGCTCGCCGAAGCCCTGGCCCGCGCGGTAGTTGCTGCTGATGCCCGGCGTGAGCTGGAGCAGGCTGTTGACGTTGCGCGCCGTGGGCAGCTCACGGATCTGCTCGCCCTGGAAGGACACGGCCTGCCGGGCGTTCTGCACGTCCACGGTCGGAGTCTCGCCGCTGACGACCACCGACTCAGCCAGCCCACCGACGGTCATGACCGTATTGACCGGCGCCGTGAAGCCGCTGGTGAGCACGACGTTGTCGTGCCGCTGCGTTCCGAACCCTCCCAGCGTGAAGGTCACCGTGTAGGTGCCGACCGGCAGATTCGTCAACCGGTACTGGCCGTTGCTATCGGTGGTCGTCGTGCGGACTTTTTCGATGAGGGCCGGGCTGGTGGCCTCGACCGTCACCCCCGGCATGACGCCGGCCGACGTGTCGCGCACCGTGCCCGCGATCTGCCCGTCCTGTGCCAGCGCGATCGCCGGCAGGAGTATCGCTGCTATCCCGATAAGACCTTTGAGCACTCGTCTCACACTCGCCCTCCGTTGCGGCTGCGGCCTCCTCGCCAGACGCAGCGTGTGACTGATCTATTCGCATCGCGAAACGCTATTCGCAAACGCGCACGCACGGTACAGTCATGGGCCGGTACTGTCAATACGGTCCTGACATAGAATCCTGCCGGTCGGACGAATGGCGTTGAGGACTTCCCTGGTCGTTTCGACGCTGACGCTGGGGCTCGTCGGGATCATGCGTCCGGTCGAAGCGCAGGAATCGGCGGTCCTGGCGGTCGTGCAGGACCTCGCGACCACGCGCGGGGCGACGCCGGGCGCGCGCGATCGGATGACGGCCGCCCTCGCCGAGTGGGATCGCCAGATCGGCCGCCTCCAATCTCAGATCTATTCGGAGGCCGATGGTCCGGACCGGAACCGCGCGTTCCAGCGTCGCCTCGATCTGGGGCTGATGTATCGCCGCCGGGGCCGGCTCGACGAGGCCCTGCGGCAATTCGACACCGCCGCAGCATTGCGGCCTGGCGCGTCCGATGTGCATCTGCTCCGGGCAATGACGCTCGAGTGGGCCGGAAACGCTGACGAGGCGGGGCGCGCGTATCAGGCGGCGTGGAGCCGCGACGCGGCCAACCCGGTGAAAGCGTATCTGGCGCTCCGGCGGACGCGAAGCATCGAGGCCGCGAGCGCCGATCGAGCGCGGAACGTGCTGAGCGAGGCCTACGGCCGCGTTCTCTCCGGCAGCTATCGTCCGCTCGCGCCCCCCTTCCTCACCCTTGATCTGGTGCCGGACGCGTCTTCCTCGGCACCGATCGCCGGGGAGGCCCGGATGGCTCGTGTCTTTGCGCAACTGGCCGCCGGACGGCTGGATGAAGCGGCGGCCGCACTCAGGGTCGACGGCCCGGCCACCAGCCCGGACGATTCCGCCGTCGCGCGGATCGCGCGCGGAGGGACCGCCGAGCGCGAAGGGCGGCTGACGGACGCGCGCCGCGAATACGCCGCCGCCCTCGAGGGCACGCTGTCGGGCCGGCACGCTCTGTACGTGGGAATCGCGCGGCTGGCGCAGGTCGAAGGGGACCTGGATGCGGCTATCGACGCCTTCGGCCACGCGGTCCGACTCAGTCCCAATGATCCGGTCCTCCGCCGCGAATTCGCCGGCGCCTTCGTAGCCGCCGGCCGATTCGACGACGCGTTCGGCGAGTTCGTGGCCGCGCTGCTCATCGCGCCCGACAACGCCGACGTGCTGGCGGCCGTAGGTCAAATGTTCCTGGACACGGATCGCGCCGGGGATGCCATCGCGCCGCTGCGTCGCGCCCTGGCGGTGAAGGCCGATCGCTACGAGACGCACTACGCGCTGGCCGTCGCGCTGTCGCGCGCGGGCCAGACAGAAGAGGCCGCGCGCGAGTTCGAGCGGTTCGAGCGTCTGAGCCGACAGGCGATGCAGGACCGCCGCCGCGTCATGGCCGGTCAGGCCGGGGGGGACGGGGCCAAACGGTGATTCGGCTTCTCGCCGCGCTCACGCTGGCTGCGGCGACGTCAGTCCTCTCGGCCGCCGACGCGCAGCTCCCGCAGTTCGTGGACGCCACGCGCGAGGCCGGGCTCGCCTTCCAGCACGTGAACGGCGCCAGCGCCGACAAGCACCTCGCGGAAACCATGGGGTCCGGCGGGCTGTTCTTCGACTACGACGGCGACGGCTGGGTCGACGTGTTCCTGGTGGACGGCGGATCGCTGGCGGACCCGGCCGTGGCGAAGCGGGCGCGCCATCGCCTGTACCACAACCGCGGCAATGGGACCTTCGACGACGTCACCGCTCGATCCGGCATCCGGCACTCGGCCTACGGCATGGGCGCCTGTGCCGCCGACTACGACGGCGACGGCGATGTCGATCTCTACATCACCAACGACGGCTCCAACGTGCTCTACCAGAATCGCGGCGACGGCCGCTTCGTGGACGTGACCGCGGCGACCGGTGTCGGCGAGGCTCGGTGGAGCGCGAGCTGCGCGTTCGCGGATCTCGATGGCGACGGCGATCTCGATCTGTGGGTCACCAACTACGTCGCCGCCGATCGCGGCCGCAGTCCGTTCTGCGGCGACGCGCGACGCGGCGTGCGCTTCTACTGCCATCCGCTCAATTACGACCCGCTGCCGAACACGTTGTACCGGAACGACGGCGGCACCTTCACGGACGTCAGCACGGAGTCGGGCGTGGCCGCGCTGCGGAGCAACGGGCTGGGCGTGATCATCGTCGACAGCAACAACGACGGCCGGCCTGACGTGTTCGTGGCCAACGACAGCCTGCCGAACTATCTGTTTCGCAACGACGGCAAGCTCCGGTTCCGCGAGGAGGCGTTGACCGCCGGTGTGGCGATGGCGGCCGACGGCCAGCCGCGCGCCGGCATGGGGATCGACGCCGGCGACTACGATCGCGACGGCCGGCTGGATCTGGTCATCACCAACCTCGACTTTCAGATGCACTCGCTGTACCACGGCCTCGACGGCGGCCTCTTCGCGTGGTCCACGATCGAGAGCGGGATCGGCTATACGACGCTGCCGTTTGTGGGCTTTGGCGTCGCGTTCCTCGACACGGACAACGACGGCCGGCTCGAGCTGACGATCGCCAACGGCCACATCCTCGACAACGCGCCCGACTTCCGCTCCGGCGCGACCTACCGGCAGCGGAAGCTGCTGTTCCGAAACACGACCGGGCGCCGCTTCGCCGAGGTCGGCCGCAGCGCGGGCCCGGGCTTCGCGCTCGAGAAGGTCGGTCGCGGCCTGGCCACGGGAGACATCGACAACGACGGCGATCTCGACCTGCTGGTTACGAACAACGGCCAGACCGCCGATCTGCTTCGCAACGACGGCGCAAGCCGCGTCAACGCGCTGCTCGTCCGCCTGGTCGGCACCGGGATGAACCGGGATGCCATCGGCGCGCGCGTGCGGGTAACGACCGGAGCGATCACGCAGCGGCGAGACGTCCTCGCCGGGTCGAGCTATCTCAGTCAGAACGACCTCCGCCTGCATTTCGGCCTCGGCGCCGCCAAGGAAGTCGATGCGCTCGAGGTCCGCTGGCCGTCAGGAAGAACGGAAACGCTCCGAAGCGTGCCGGCCGGTCAGATCCTGACGATCGAAGAGGGAAAAGGGATCGTCTCGCGCACTGGCTTCGCGCGGTAACGCGGCTGGCACGGGCCGCCTGAAGGCGGCCCCCACGTCTCGCAGGCGGACCTCAAGGTTCGCCTCTACGTACTCCGGCGCCCTCGCGCGCGGTGTAAAAGCGGTCAGCCGCCAGCTGCTTCGCTTCTTCGATCGAACCAAGCGGCCAGCGAATCGAGATTCTGTCCACAGTCGTTGCGTCGCCCAGGCCGAAGCGCACCCGTCGATCGTTCTGCGACAGGTAGCTGCCGCCGCTGCGCACTTCGGCCACCTGCCGGCGTCCGCCGGCCTCGATGGTGACCCTGGCCCCGATACCCGATCGATTGCTCTTGGTGCCCTCGAGGCTGACCGTGAGCCAGTGGTTCCCGGTGGTGTCGTTGCGCAGCAGCATCGGCAGATCGTCCAGCACCGAGATCAGCACGTCGGTGTCGCCGTCGTTGTCGAAGTCGCCGAACGCCGCGCCGCGGCTCGACTTCTCGACCAGGAGCGGACCGCCCACGGTCTCGGTGATGTGCCGCAGCCGGCCCCGGCCGACGTTTCTGAACACCTGATTGCGTTGCCGATAGGAGCTCGTGCCGGTCCGCGCGATGTCGGGATAGACGTGCCCGTTGGCGATGAAGAGGTCGAGCAGGCCGTCGTTGTCGAGATCCACCAGCCCCACGCCCCACCCCAGATACGGACCGAGCGTGGCGGCAAGTCCTGATCGGAAGCTCTCATCGACGAAGAGCCCGCCGCCCTCGTTGCGGAAGAGCGAGGTGTAGTCCTGCGAGAAGTTGGTCTTGACGAGATCGAGCCGGCCGTCGCCATCTACGTCGCCGACGTCGACGCCCATCCCGGCCTGCTCGCGCCCGTCGGCCGTTACGGCGAGGCCCGCCGCCAGCGCCTCTTCCCGGAACCGGCCGTTCCGTTGATTCCGGAAGAACAGGTTGGGCGTCGAGTCGTTCGCCACGTAGATATCCGGCCAGCCGTCGTCATCGAGATCGCTGAAGAGGACGCCGAAGCCGTAGTAGCCGGGTTCGGTGACGCTCGCCGCCGCCGTCACGTCCGCGAACTTTGCGCCGCCCAGGTTGCGATACAAGCGATCCGGCTCGCCGGGGAGCGGGCGCGGACCGCAGTAGGTCGCGATGTTCATGAAGCGGCACGCCGGCGTCCCCCGTGCGGGCACGGCCCCACGCTCGAACTTCACGTAGTTGGCGACGTACAAGTCCACGTACCCGTCACGGTCGTAGTCGCCGAACGCGCATCCCGTGCTCCAGCCAGCATCCGCGGCCTGTCCGGTGGGAACAAACGTCTTGCCGCGAAGGTTCCGCCACAGGACGTTCGGTCCGAACGCGGTGATGTACACGTCCTCGAAGCCGTCGTTGTCGTAGTCGGCCACGCACACGCCGCTGGCCCATCCGAGCCGGATCAGGCCGGCGGCTTTCGTCACGTCGGTGAAGCGGCCAGGGCCGTCGTTCCGATACAGGGCCACCATCGGATGTCCGCCCCTGGCCAGCTGCGCCAGCGTGGACCCGTTGGTGAGCAGCACGTCCATGTCGCCGTCGTTGTCGAAGTCGAAGAAGGCCACGCCGTTGCCGGTGGACTCGATGACGTAGTCCTTCGTCGGCGTGCCGGCAATGTTTCGCAGCGTGAGCCCTGCGGTGGCCGCGACGTCGGTGAACCGGATGGGCGCGTCGGCGGCCCGCAGCAGGGCGCCGCCGAGCGCCGTCACGACCGCGACGACCACTGCGCGGGTCAGGTGGGGCATGCGAAGGCGCGGAGTCTACTACGGCGGGCGCAAGCGAGAGGTAGAATCCGGCCGACTCCGTGATGTTCTCGAACGATTGCGCCGTGGCCATGACGCTGGTCCTCGTGCTGGGCGCGTCAACGACGGCGTCTGCCCAGAAGGCCGCGTTCGTCGACGCCTTCGTCGCGTTCCACTCGGCCTTGTTCGGCACCTACGGGGACGAGGGGCCCGACGTGACCGCCGCGCTCGAGCGCATGTCCGCGAGCCTCGACGTCTGGGAGCAGTCGCGCCGGGAAGCGGAAGCGCAGTTGCGAGCCCGGTCCACGCCCAGCGACCGGGCGCGCTTCTACGCCGACGCGCGCCAGTTCGACCAAGCCGTCGCGGCCATGCGGGATGCGATTGCCGCCGAGCCGGCGCGGGCGCCTCTCTATATCTATCTCGGACGTTTGTACGAAGAGGTGGGCCAGCGGCCGGACGCCGCCGCGGCGTTCCAGGCCGCGCGGGCACGAGATCCCTCCGACCCGGTCGCGGCCTACCTGCTTGGCCTGCAATGGTCCGAAACGGCGACGGCAGACGACACCGACCCGCAGCAGGCGCTGCAACCGCTGCTGGCCACGGTGATGACAGCACTCGATGGTTCGGGTCTGGCGTCGAAAGAGCCGCTGCCGCAGTTCGCGCTCGTCGACGACCTGTCCGCCAGCGCACGCGTCTTCGCACCCGCCGCCTACGTGCGCGGGTTCGCACTGGCCGTCCAGGGCCGGTTCCGCGAAGCCGTCGAGGCGTTTCGCGCCTCCGCCGCACAGGATCCGCTGGTCGTCGATCCGGCCGGACGCTCGGCCAACTTCCGCCTCGGAACCGCGGCGCTCCGGCAGCGCCGTGGCGGGCCCGCGATCCAGGCGCTCGAGGCGGTCGTTCGCGACTTTCCCTCGTCTGCCGAAGCGCACCGCGTGCTCGGGATCGTCTATCGCGCCGCCGGCCGCCTGCCCGAGAGCATCGCGCGGTTCGAGGACGCGGTCCGCCTGGCGCCGGACGACGAACGGGCGCGCGTCGGGCTGGGGTCCACGCTCATCGAGGCGGGACGACTGGAAGATGCTGAACGCGCTCTGCGCGACGCAGTCGCCCGCCTGCCGGCGTCCGGCGAGGCGCGCTGGGCGCTGGCCGACGTCTACGAGCGACAGGACCGAGGCGCCGAGGCGATTCGAGTGCTCGAGGACTCCACCTCGCTCATCGTCGTGGCGGGCAAGGTGCACCTCTATTGGCGCGTTGCCCAGCTCGCGCACCTGCTGCATCGGGATCATCGGCGCGTGATTGAGGTCCTGACGCGGCGGATGCGTCTCGTGCCCAACGAGCCGCACGCGCACAAGGACCTCGGGCTTGCCTACAGCCGCGCCGGCCGCGACGACGAGGCGCTGCTGGAACTGTTGATGACCAGGCTGCTCGGCTACGAGGACGCCGAGATGCTGACCGCGATCGGCCAGATCCATCTGAATCAGAGCCGCCTGGATCGGGCCGAAGCCGCGCTGGTGCGCGCGGTGTCGCTCGATCCGGCGTTTGCGCAGGCTCACTACGCGCTGGGGCGCACCCTGCAGCGCCTGGGGCGCGAGGCGGAGGCGGTCGAACAACTGAAGGCCTTCGACCGACTGCGGGCGGCGGCCTTGGAGGAGCAGCGCCTGAAATACGAGCGCGAGGCCGGGCTACTCCGGCCGTAGCGCTTCCGCCGGATCGACCAACACCGCCCGTCGTGCCGGCAGGTAGCTCGCGAGCACCGTGGCGATCGTCAGGATGACCGGCACCACCGCATACGTCATCGGATCGAGCGGCGTGATGCCGTACAACAGCGTCGACAGCAGCCGCGTCAGCCCCGCCGCTGCCCCCAGCCCGACCAGGACGCCCGCACCCGCCAGTGTCAGTCCATGGCGCACGAACATCCGTTTCAACTCGCCGCGCTGCGCGCCGAGCGCGGCGCGAATGCCGATCTCGCGCCTTCGCTGGGAGACCGCATACGAGATCACACCGTAGATGCCGACGACGCCCAGGAGCAGCGCCATCGACGCGGCGATCGCCAGCATCACCAGCGTGAAGGACGTCCGCGCGAGCGACTGATCGTAGACCTCGCGCATGGTGCGCGGCGACGCGGGCAGGCTGGGGCTCACCGACCACACGGCTTGCCGAATCTGGTTCAGAAAGCCTTCCGTGGCGGTGCGGTCGCTGCGGACGATGAATGTC
>DASYRM010000002.1:0-49203 GCA_036004405.1 Vicinamibacterales bacterium | reverse complement strand
GCTGTCGGGATCGAGGTTGTCGGTCAGCCCCTTCAACGCGCCGCGCATGGCGTGACGCACGTCCACTTCCTCGACGTAGTTGTTGAGGACGAGCGAGATGACTTCCTCGAACACCGGCAGCTGGCGGAAGGTATCGTCCTTGCCAGCGCCGAGCACGCGACCGAGGTAGCCGCCGACGATGGCGAATGCGATGATGGGCGTCGAGACGGCGAGGACCCAGAGCCGAGTGCGTGAGGTCATGAAAGTCCTGCAGTTAGCGCACCGGCGTTGAGCCGGTTTGCCCGATACTGGCCGCGACCCGCGTCTTTTAGCGGGCCGCGCGCGGTTTCAACCATTGTACGGGATCGACCGAGCGACCGTCGATCCGCAGCTCGAAGTAGAGCTCGGGCGGTCCGGCCGGGGAGGGGCCCACCCGCCCTACCTCTGCACCGGCTTCCACCACCTCGCCTCGTTGGACGCTCAGCGACAGCAGGTAGCCGTAGAGAGAGTAGTTGTTCCCGCCATGGTCCAGGATGACCAGCGTGCCGAGGCCGGTGTAGCCCTCCGCATAGCCAACGGTCCCACTGTGGATGGCGCGGACGCTGGTGCCCTCGGGAGCCGCGATTTCGACGCCGCTGCGAACGAGCGGACCGGCCTGCGGCCCAGCCGGCTGCCCGAATCGCGACGCCAGCTCGCCCGGGGCCGGCCACTCGAGCCCGCCGCGGAACGGTGCCAGCGGCACCGCCAGCGCGGCCTTGCCCGCGGCCAGGCCGGTGAGCTGTTGATCCAGCCGCTCGCGCGCCACCTGCAGCTCGCCCACGTACTGCGCCGTGAGGTCGCGGCGGGAGTCGATCTGCGCGATGAGTGCGGCGCGGTCGGCCACCGCCTTCTCGGCCAGACCGCGGGCGCGGCGGGCTGTCGCATCGCGGGTCTTCAACTCCGCCATCTTGGTCTCCAGCACCGAGTGCTCGGCGCGCAGCGCGTCCACCGTCTGGTGGTAGTCGCCGAGGACCCGCTCCTGGCGGAAGGTGAGCGCCGTCATGGCGCGCGTGGCGCGCGCAAACCCACGCAGGTCACCGGCCGAAACCAGCAGGCGCAGATAGCCGCTGCGCCCGCGCTTGTAGGTTTCCGCCAGTTGCCGTTTCAGGTCGGGCAACCCGCGGAGCCGCTGCTCCTCGAGCAGCTCGAGCCGCCGCGAGGTCTCGTTCAACTCGTCCTGGGAGGCTGTCAGCGCCCGCTCCGCTTCCTGCGATTCGGCCGCGCGGATGTCGCGCAGGATTTCGAGCTTGCGGACCTCACCGAGGAGCGTCTTCGACTGGCTGACGAGCCGATCGGCCTCCTGGCGCAGCGCGCGAAGCCGCTCGTCGACGCGGCTCTTCGTACTCGACGCGCTGGTTGCGGGCTGCTGCGCGAGCGGTAGCGCCGTGCCGATCAGGCACGCGAGCGCAATGATGCCCAGATATCGTGAACCGCTCGAAGCAGCCTGCATGACCTACGTATCGGCGCCGGCGACGCCCGCCCGGAGGGCGGGCCATCAAATACTGCCTGGCGAGGCGGAGCCACCATGGTGCCGCCACGGCGAAGCCTCGCTAGTATAAGGGTGAGTGCGGGTGGTGGGACTCGACGTTGGCGAACGCCGCATCGGCGTGGCGATCAGCGACGCGACCGGTACGCTGGCGCGTCCGCTGACCGTGCTGCAGATCGCGCGGCTCGACGCCGCGGCGGTGGCCCGGGCCGCCGAGGAGATCGGACGGCTCGGCGCCGAGGACGACGGCGTGTCAGCCATCGTCGTCGGGATCCCGCGCCGACTCGATGGGCGCCCTACCGGCCTCACCGAAGGCGTCCAGCAGTTTGCCTCGCAGCTCGGCGCACGCACCGGGCTGCCGGTGGCGCTGCAGGACGAGCGTCTGACCAGCGTCGAAGCCGAGAGCCGTCTCGCCGAGCTCGACAAGGACTGGCGATCGCGCAAGAAGCGCCTCGATGCCGCCGCGGCCGCCATCATCCTGCAGGATCATCTGGACGGGCGGCCCCGTTGAAGCGATTCCTCGTCAGACTGATCCTGCTACTCGTCGTCATCGCAGTTGGCGCCGCGGGCGGGGGCGCGTATCTCCTCTGGAGCGGCATGCACCAGCCGTTTCGAGCGTTCGAGGGCGAGCAGTTCGTCGAGATTCCGGCGGGCGCCGGCTCGCGCGCCATCGCCCGGCGGCTGGTCGACGCCGGGGTCGTGGCCGATTCGTGGACCTTCCGCGCCGCCGTGCGCTGGTTGGGCCGCGGCCAGGCGCTGCAGGCCGGCGAATATCGTTTTGCCGACGCCGCCACGCCGCTCGAGATCGTGGAACGGCTGGCGCGCGGCGATGTCTACACCCTCGCGATCACCTTTCCCGAGGGGCTCACGATCGGCGAGATGGCCGACGTGTTCGAGTCGCGCGGGCTCGGCACGGCGCAGTCGTTCAGGGATGCGGCCCGCGACGTCAGCGCCATCGCCGCTCTGGATCCTGCGGCGCGCGATCTCGAGGGCTATCTGTTTCCCGAAACCTATCCGGTCGCGCGTCGAATAGACGCCGCGGCGCTGGTCGGCGTCATGGTCGAGCGGTTCAAGACCGTGTACGGCGAGTTGACGATGGGCGCGCCGCCCACGGCGCTGACGACGCGCCAGGTGGTGACGCTGGCGTCGCTGGTCGAGAAGGAGACCGCGCGCGCCGACGAGCGGCCCGTCGTGGCCGCGGTGTATCGCAACCGGCTTGCGATCGGGATGGGGATGCAGGCCGATCCGACTGTGATCTACGCCCTGCGCAAGCGCGGCAAGTACGACGGCAACATCCGCCGTGTCGATCTGGCGATCGACTCGCCCTACAACACCTACCGGTATCGCGGCCTGCCGCCCGGCCCGATTGCCGCGCCGGGACGCGCCGCGCTCGAAGCCGCGCTGGCGCCCGCCGCCGCGAAATACCTCTACTTCGTCAGCCGCAACGACGGCTCACACGTGTTCGCCGAGACGCTGCGCGAGCACAACGCCAACGTCCAGCGGTTCCAGGTCGAGTACTTCAGGGCGGGTAAGGCGGGTAAGGCGGGTGGGGCAGGTCGGTAGAAATCCTTCGACGTGCGACACGGCGACTCGCGGGTGGCAAGAGAGTTCTGTCGGCCGACTGCGAGCGCCGCGAGCGCCAGCGAGAGATGAAAAACGACGAGGCGCAGCCTTCCCCCGAGGCTGCGCGCGAGGAGTTTTTCCGCGGCGTCGAGCCGGAGGCCGCACAGAACTCTCTTGCCAGCCGCGAGGCGCGAACGGAGCGAGGATTAGTCGAGATAGCGCGGCGATTTCGGCAGGTTCGCGTGCGTGGGCTTGTCGTGCTCGATCCAGAGCTTGGCGCCGGTCTGCTTCACGAACGCCTGCACGGCCGCGCGACTTTTGGCTGACATCGCGGCGTCGAACTCGAAGGTCGGCGTCTTGCCGGTCGTGATCTCCTCCGGATAGTGATAGAGGTCGCCGGCCAGCAGGACCGGGCCGGTCCTGGCGAGTTTCACGAACAGCACCTGGTGTCCCGGCGTGTGCCCCGGCGTCGTCTTCACCATCACAGTGCCGTCGCCGAAGATGTCGAAGTCCTCGTTGTTGAGAATCTTCGTCTTGGCCGTCTTCAGCGCGCTGTAGGTCGCGGGCTGAATGATGCCCTCCGGCTTGTCGGCGAACATGACATCGCGCTCGGCCTTCTGCACGATCCACGTCGCGCCGGCAAACAGATTGGCGTTGCCCGTGTGGTCCGAGTGGTAGTGCGACATCACGAGATAGGTGACGTCCGACGGCGTGTAGCCGGCCGCTTCCATCTGCGGCACGAGCTTCTTGTCCGCCGTCATGATGCCTTCCTTGGCGGCGCCGCCACCGGGCGGGAACTTGTCGTCGCCGATGCCCCCGGTGTCGAACATCACGGTGCCGCGCGGGTGCACGATCAGATAGGACTGGTTGACGAAATCCACCGACTTCAGCTCTTCGCGCGCGAATCCGAAGATCTTCGGGTCGAGCCCGCTGATCCCGCCGTTGTCGAAGACGTACAGCCGCGGCGCCTTGGGCGGTGCAGGACGCTTCTGGGCGAGCGGCGTGGCGACCCAGGCCAGGGTGAGGATCACGAGAGCAACAGACAGGCGTTTCATGGGTCCTCCAACGGGCCGTCTCAAGGCGGCCCCTACGTACGTCGGTCGCGACTATTCCCGGCCGCCGCGCTCGCCCCACTTCAGTTTCTCGCGGAGGAGCTCGAAATAGTTCCGGCCCCGGGCCTTCACCAGCTGCAGCGCGCAGTCGGAGCGGCGGATCCGGACGATGTCGCCGGCGTGCAGCGGGTAGCCGGACTGCCCGTCATAGGTCACGAAGATCTCGTCCTTGGCGTCGGCCACGGTGGGTCGCACTTCGATCACCTCGCCGGCGGGCACGACGATCGGCCGGTTGGTGAGCGTATGCGGGGCGATCGGGGTCAGCACCAGCGCGTCCACGCGCGGGTGCACGATCGGCCCTCCGGCCGCCAGGTTGTAGGCGGTGGAGCCGGTGGCCGTCGCCACGATGAGCCCGTCGGCCTTCACCTTCGTCACCAGGTTGTCGCCGACCGAAATCGTCAGCTCGATGATCCGCGACAGCGCGGCCTTGGTGAAGACGACGTCGTTGAGCACGACGCGCGAGTCGAAGCACTCGGCGCCGCGGTGCGTTTCGGCGGCCAGCATGGCGCGCTGGTCGATGACGGCCGTACCGGCGAGGACCGCTTCGAGCGACGGCAGCAGCTCGTCGATGCGGGTCTCGGTCAGAAAGCCGAGGCTGCCGAAGTTGACGCCGAGGATCGGCACGTCGCGGCCCGCCTTCGCGATGCGGGTGGCCATCCCGAGGAGCGTGCCGTCGCCACCAAGGACCACGATGAGATCGACGAGCCCCGGGAGCTCGTCGCGCAAGGCGTGCCGGCAGCCGGCGGCATATCCGGTGAGGCCGGCGGTGTCACGCTCGTAGACCGGCTCGATCTTTCTGTGTGTGAGCCACACGCCCAGCTGCTCGAGCTGCTCGGCGGCCGCGGTGAGCCCGCTCTTGGCGACGATGCCGACCCGGGTGATGGACGCAGGCATTCAGACGCGCGAGTGGCCGGCCGATGCGGGGCGCAGGTGCAGCAGGAATTCGACGTTGCCCTTCTGGCCGGTGATGGGAGACGGGGTGGAACCCACGCGGGTCAATCCTACCTCAGCGCTCGCGGCCGTCACCTCGGCCAGGACGCGCGCGTGCACGGCCGGGTCGCGGATGATGCCCTTGCGCACCTCGTCGCGGCCGGCTTCGAACTGCGGCTTGACGAGCGCCACCACATCGGCGTCGACGCGGAGGATGGCGGCGACGGCCGGCAGGATCTGCCGCAACGAGATGAAGGAGACGTCGATCACCACCACGTCCACCGGCCCCGGCAGGTCGGCCAGCGTCAGATAGCGGGCGTTGAAGTGCTCGATCACCACCACGCGCGGATCGTTGCGCAGCCGCCAATCGAGCTGGCCGTGGCCGACGTCGAGCGCCACCACACGCGCCGCACCGCGTTGCAGCAGCACGTCGGTGAAACCTCCGGTGGAGGCGCCCACGTCGAGCGCCTCGCGCCCCGCCACCGTGATGCCGAACGCGTCGAACGCGTGCGCAAGCTTGAGCCCGCCGCGCCCCACGTAGGGGTGATCCGGGGCGTCGAGCGTGACGTCGGCGCCGGCGTCCACCAGCGTGCCCGCTTTGCTCACGACCTCGCCGTTCACGCGCACCAGGCCGGCGAGCACGACCGCTTTGGCGCGCTCGCGTGAGGGGGCGAGCCTTTTGTCGAACACGAGCTGATCGAGACGAACTCGAATCATGTGGCCAGGTCGGTCAGGTAGGTCGGGTAGGTCGGGTAAGTCAGGTGGGCCACCAGACCCACCTGGCTCAGTTTCTCCGGTCGACGATCCACCGCCCGATGCCGAGCAGCCACGAGTCCGCCATGCCGGCGCGGCTCAGCGTGTCGGCGGCGCGGGCGATACATGCCTCTGCCATCTCGCGGGATCGGGCCAGGCCGTACAGCGCGGGATACGTGGGCTTGCCTGCCGCGGCATCCTTGCCTGGGCTCTTGCCGAGCTCCGCCGCGTCGCCTTCCACGTCCAGGATGTCGTCCACGATCTGGAAGGCCAGACCGAACTCGGTGCCGGCGGCGTCGATGGCGGCAATCTGCGCCTCGCTGCCGCCGCCCAGCACGGCACCGGCCGCAGCGGCGGCGCGGATCAGCGCGCCGGTTTTCTTCGCGTGCATCGCGGCCAGTCCCGCCCCGTCGAGCGGGGGAGCGAGGTGCCCCTGCGGGTCGGGCGTGACGCAGGCGAGATCGATCGCCTGCCCGCCCACCATGCCGATCGGGCCCGCAGCTGCGGCAATCAGCTGAAGCGCCCGGAGCACGCGCACCGGGTCGCCCTGCAGGCCGGCCAGCACGTGAAACGCCTCGGTGAGGAGTCCGTCGCCGGCCAGAATGGCCATGCCTTCGCCGGCCACCACGTGGAGCGTCGGGCGTCCACGCCGCATCGAGTCGTCGTCCATCGCCGGCAGGTCGTCGTGCACGAGCGAATAGGTGTGAATCAGCTCGATGGCGCAGGCCGCCGGCAGCACGGCGGCGGTCGATCCGCCGACGGCCTCGGCGCTGGCCAGGCAGAGCACGGGGCGTAGCCGTTTGCCGCCGGCCGTCAGGCTGTAGCGCATCGCGTCGGCCACCGGGGCAGGGCAGTCGGGAGGCGACGGAAGCAGCGTCGCCAGCCGCGCGTCCACCTCGGCCCGCCGCGCCCGCACGTAATCGGCGACGGCAGTCGCGTCGGTCATCTCGGGCGCGGGGTCGCGTCGTCGTCGGCGTCGAGGTCCGCTGGTGCCGGTTTGAGCTGACCGCGTTCGTTGAGGATCTCGATCCGGCGCTCGGCGTCTTCCAGCCGGCTGTGGCAGAACCGCGAGAGATGGACGCCGCGTTCGTAGAGCTGCAGCGACGCCTCGAGGGCCAGGTCGCCTTCTTCGAGCTTCTTGACGATCGACTCGAGCTCGGCGATGGCCGCCTCGAAGTCCTTAATGGTCGTCGGTTCCATGTGTGGAATTGATGATCTCACGGACGTCGCAGCGCAGCTCGCCCTCGTGCAGCCTGACCCGCACCGATTCCCCGGGCGCCGTTTCCGACGCGCGGCGCAGCACGCGGGTGTGCGCCTCGTCCCAACAGACGGCGTAGCCGCGCCCCAGCACCGCCAGCGGGCTCAGGCTGTCGAGCCGTGTCACGGCGCTGCCCACGCGGCTCTCCAGCCGCAGGCGGCGATGCGACACGCCGGCGTCGAGGGCCGACGAGGCCGCCTGCAGGCGGGCGCGAACGGCGGCGAGGCGGTGCCGCAGATCGAAGATGTCGAGCGCGGCGCGCAGCGTGCGGTGCCGCCGCGCCCGCGTGTCCAGGCCGGCGAGCATGGCGTCGCGGAGATCGGTCGCGAGCTCCGTGGCCCTGCGGCTGCGCATCAGCACACGGCCGTGAAAGCCGCCGTAGCCTGGCCTGGCCTCGAGGCTGCGCAGCCGCGCTTCGAGCCGGTGCAGACGCGACGCCTGGCTCGAATCGAGCCGTTGCGACAGGCGATCGATGCGCGCCTGCACTTCGTCCTTGCGGGCCACGACCAGCTCCGCGGCGGCCGACGGCGTCGGCGCGCGCAGGTCGGCGACGAAGTCGGCCATGGTCACGTCGGTCTCGTGGCCGACCGCGGAAATGGTCGGCACGGCGCAGCCGGCGATGGCGCGCGCCACCACCTCCTCGTTGAACGCCCACAGATCCTCGATCGAGCCGCCGCCGCGTCCGACGATCACCACGTCCACGCCCTTCACCTTGCCGATGGCCGTGAGCGCGCGGGCGATTTCGAGCGCCGCGCCTTCACCCTGCACGCGCGCCGGACGGATGACGATGTGCGCGTTGGCGTAGCGGCGGCGCAGCACGCGGATGATGTCGCGCACCGCGGCGCCGTCGAGCGAGGTGACGACGCCGATCTTGCGCGGCAGCACCGGCAGGGCGCGCTTGCGGCGCGGGTCGAAGAGGCCCTCCGCCGACAATCGCTCCTTGAGCTGGTCGAAGGCGAGCTGCCGCGCGCCGAGCCCCTCCGGCTCGAAGTGCTCGCAGACCAGCTGATACTCGCCCTTCGGGTCGTAGACGCTGACGCGTCCGCGCGCCACCACCCGCATGCCGTCCTTGGGCGTGAAGCGGAGGAAGCGGAGCGAGCCGCGGAACATCACGCCGCGAATCTGCGCGCCCTGGTCTTTCAGGGTGAAGTAGAGATGGCCGGTGTTCCAGACTTTGCAGTTCGAGAGCTCGCCCTCGACCCACATCTCGAAGAACTGCCGTTCCAGCGTGGTGCGAATCTGGGCGGTGAGCTCGGAGACGGTGAGAATGCGGCGGGCGCGGGCGGGACGTTCGTCGGGGACCGTCTCCTCGGCCGGCTCTTCGAACGGCAGATCGAAGAACGTGCTCATGTCGTGCCGCCGAGCGCCAGCAGGTCGCGCTCGGACAGGTTGACGCGAATGATGGCGGTGGCTTTGCCGGTGGCCTCGTCGGCGTCCACGATCACCCCGTTCAAGCGCGGGTTGCCGGTGGCAGGCTCGAACTTGGACGGCAGGCCGGTGAGGAAGCGCGACAAGGCCGGCTCGCGCTCCATCCCGATGATCGAATCGTGCGGGCCGGTCATGCCGGCGTCGGTGAGATACGCGGTCCCGTTCGGCAGGATGCGTTCGTCGCCGGTCTGCACGTGCGTGTGGGTGCCGACGACCAGCGTCACCTTGCCGTCGAGATGCCAGCCCATCGCCACTTTCTCGCTGGTGGCTTCGGCGTGGAAGTCCACGATGACGATGCGCGCCTTGGCGCGGACGGCCTCGATCTCCTTGAGCACCACGGCAAACGGATCGTCGAGCGGCGTCATGAACACGCGCCCCATCACGTTGACGATGCCGACCGCGCGTCCATCGCCCGACTCGGCCACGCAGGAGCCACGGCCCGGCGCGCCGGGCGGGTAGTTGGCGGGGCGGAGCAGGCGCCGCTCGGTGGCGATGTACTCCATCGCTTCTTTCTTGTCCCAGACGTGGTTGCCGGACGTCATCACGTCCACGCCGTACTCGAGCAGCGTATCGCCGATGTCCTTCGTGACGCCGAAGCCGGCGGCGGAGTTCTCGGCGTTGGCAATGACGAAGTCGACGCCGTGGTAATTCACCAGCCCCTTGAGACCCTTGCGCAGCAGCTCGCGTCCAGGCCGCCCGATGATGTCGCCGATGAAGAGCAGCCTCATGCGGCGGGGCTGTCCGGCGCCGTTACAGGCACCCGGTGCGCTCGGCCGCGACGCTCGATCAGCTTGGGCAGCACCACGATGAGCTCGCCCGAGCGCAGCGTCGCCCTGGCGTGGGCGATGTCGAAGGCGCCGGTCAGGCGCACCGCGCGCGCGAAGCGGCCGAAGTCGCGCTCCACCAGGTGGTAGGCAGCCTCCGGGAGGGTCGGGACGGCGGCCTTTTCGCCGGCCACGATGATGACCCCGTTCCTGAAGAGCACCCGAATCGCGTTGGCCGACACGCCGCAGGTATCGACCACGAGCTCGACGGCGGCGTCGGTCTCGAAGACGTCCACCAGCGGGCGGCACTGGCCAGGGTAGGCCGTCGGGTCGCTGCCGAGGCTGCGGGTGAGGTCGTCGAAGAGCTCCCGGATGTCGTCGCCCAGCTCGCCGGATTCGCCCGGGGGAAACAGCGTGAAATGAGCCACGATTTGCCCATCATGGCAATCTCCAGCGGGCCCGTCAAAGGCTAAATATGTGAGTGCTACAAGCTAATATAATCTTATTGACACGAACTAATGGTCTGTCTATCATTACTCTCGGAGCCGGAAAAGACACGAACTCCCCAAGAGTGAGAGCGATGAGCACAAACAAGACAAGCAGGGTGATTGGAATCGACCTCGGGACCACCAACTCCGTCGTTGCGGTGATGGAGGCCGGCGAGCCGGTGGTCATCGTCAACCAGGAAGGCGCGCGGACTACGCCGTCGGTTGTCGGCTTTTCGAAGGACGACCGGCTGGTGGGCCAGGTCGCGAAGCGCCAGGCGGTCACGAACCCCGAGAACACGGTGTTCTCGATCAAGCGGTTCATGGGCCGGAAGCAGGGTGAGGTCGCGGCGGAGACCAGCCGCGTGCCGTACCGGGTGGTGTCGAACGACAACGGCGATGCGTGGGTCGAGGTGCGCGGCAAGAAGTACTCGCCGCCCGAGATCTCCGCGATGATCCTGCAGAAGCTGAAGACGGCGGCCGAGGACTATCTCGGCGAAAAGGTGACCGACGCGGTGATTACCGTGCCGGCCGACTTCAACGACGCGCAGCGCCAGGCCACCAAGGACGCCGGCACGATCGCCGGGCTCAACGTCCTGCGTATCGTCAACGAGCCCACCGCGGCGGCGCTCGCCTACGGGCTCGACAAGAAAACGGAAGAGAAGATCGCCGTCTACGACTTCGGCGGCGGCACGTTCGACATCTCGGTGCTCGAGGTGGGCGAGGGCGTGGTCGAAGTGAAGGCGACCAACGGCGACACGCACCTGGGCGGCGACGACCTCGACCAGCGCGTGATCGACTGGATCGTTGCCGAGTTCAAGAAGAGCGACGGCGTGGACCTGTCGAAGGACCGCATGGCCGTGCAGCGCCTGAAGGAAGCGGCGGAGAAGGCCAAGATCGAGCTTTCGACCGTGCTCGAGACCGACATCAGCCTGCCGTTCGTGACCGCGGACGCGACCGGCCCGAAGCACCTGCAGCTGAAGCTGACGCGGGCGAAGTTCGAGCAGCTGGCTGCCGATCTCTTCGATCGGTCGATGGCGCCGGTGCGCCAGGCGCTCGCCGACGCCGGGCTCAAACCCTCCGACATCGACGAGGTGGTGCTCGTCGGCGGCTCGACGCGCGTGCCGAAGATTCAGCAGCTCGTGAAGGAGTACTTCGGCAAGGACCCGCACAGGGGCGTCAATCCGGATGAAGTCGTCGCCGTCGGCGCCGCCATCCAGGGCGGCGTGCTCAAGGGCGAGGTCAAGGACGTGCTGCTGCTCGACGTGACGCCGCTGTCGCTCGGGCTCGAGACGCTGGGCGGCGTGATGACCACGCTGATTCCGCGCAACAGCACGATTCCGTTGAAGAAGAGCGAGACGTTCTCGACCGCCACGGACAACCAGACGAGCGTCGAGGTGCACGTGCTGCAGGGCGAGCGCGAGTTCGCGCGCGACAACCGCACGCTGGGCCGCTTCCAGCTGGTGGGCCTGCCGCCGGCGCCGCGCGGGGTGCCGCAGATCGAGGTCACCTTCGACATCGACGCGAACGGGATCGTGAACGTCACCGCCAAGGATGTTGCGACCGGCAAGGAGCAGCGCATCGCCATCACCGCGTCCTCGGGTCTCGACAAGAGCGAGGTGGACCGGATGGTGAAGGACGCGCAGGCGCACGCCGCGGAGGACAAGACCCGCCGCGAGCTGATCGACGCGCGCAACCAGGCCGACGCGCTGGCCTACGCCGCGGAAAAGACGCTGGCCGAGAACCGCACGAAGGTCGAGGTCGGCACCGCAAGCGCGCTCGAAGGTGCCATCGCGTCGCTGCGCGAGGCGGTGAAGGGCGACGACATCGCGGCGATCAAGAGCGCCAGCGACGCCGTGCAGCGTGCGTCGCACGCCGTGGCCGAGCAGCTCTACAAGGCGCAGGCCACGCCCGGCAACAATGACAACAACCCTGGTGCCACGAGCGGTCGCGAAAGCGAGGTCGTGGACGGCGAAGTCGTGGAGGTATGACGATGACTGTGACCAGACTCGATCCGTTTGCCGAATTCGCGCGGCTCCTGGCCGACGCCGACGGCTGGGTGCCGCCGGTGGACATTTACGAGACCGAGGGGCACGACCTGGTGCTGAAGGCCGAATTGCCTGACCTGGCCCGGGAGGACATCGAGCTCACGGTGGAGCGCAACACCCTGACGCTCAAGGGCACCCGCAAGCGCCCGGCAGACGTGAAGGACGAGCAGATTCGTCGCGTGGAGCGCCGCTACGGCTCGTTCTCGCGGTCATTTGCCCTGCCCAGCACCGTGGACGCCGCCCGGGTGACGGCCGACTACAAGAACGGCGTGCTGACGGTGAAGCTGCCGTTCCGCGAGGAAGCCAGGCCACGCACCATCAACGTCGAAGTGGCGGCCTAACGGGCGCGGTCCGCCAAGAACGCGGACCGCGCGCTCTATTTTCTGGCGCCATCTTCGCTGGCCTTGTTCTCCAAAGCCAGCGAAGCGGCGCGGCGTGGCGTGGGCGTGGGGGGGTGGCGCGCCCTTCAACTCGTGGTAGGCTAACCCTTTATGGCCGAAACCACAGACCTGACCCCTGAGCCCGGGTCCGAGCTCGCCGCTCCGCCTGCCCCCCGCCCCAAGGCTCCGCCCATCGAGAGCCGCTTCCTGTTCGTGGACGTCGCCGCGATGCGTGCCAAGCAGCTCCGGCGGGGCGCGCTGCCCAGGCTCGACGACGCCGACGAGGAACAGGCCGAGCGCGCGCAGCGGGGGCAGCCGTTCAAGTCCGAGCGCGTGGCGATGGAGGAAGTGCGGCGCAATCTCGTGTTGTACGAGGTTCCCGAGACCACGAAGCCCCCCGTCGAATAGGGGCGGGGCTTCGCCTCGAAGCTCCGGAACCCGGCTCCGGGTTCCGACGTAACCACGGATTGACGATGGGCACCTTCCTCCTGGCCTGCATCATCGGCGTGGTCGCATGCATGGTCATCGGCACCGTGGTGGGAGCGCTGGTGCACGCGCTCTTCTGGATCGTCACGCTGCCGTTCCGCATCTTCTTCAAGCTGCTCTTCGGCTTGGGCGGTCTGCTGCTCGGCGTCATCCTGGCGCCGGTCATGGCCGTCATCGTCATCATCGGGATTGTCGTGGCGATCGTCGGGGCCATTCTGTCGCTCCTGACGCCGATGCTGCCGCTCCTGCTGCTCGGCCTGTTCGGGTGGACCATCTTCCGCCTCGCCTCGAAGAAGCCGTCCGCACCTCCACCCTCGCAGCACGGCTTTTGGAGCTAGGAGCCTTCTGACCCGCGCCGCATCTGGGCTACGCTCTAGCCCGATGCGACGAGCCGTCTTTGTCGCCGCGATTGTCCTGGCCGGCTGCGCGCTGCGCGGCCCCTCCGCGGCCCAGCAGCGTCCCGACCCGCCCCCGTACCGCATTCTCGTCAGCAACGATGACGGCGTTCGCGCGCCCGGCATTGCCGCCGTGGCGCAGGTGCTCCAGGCCATCGGCGACGTGACCATCGTGGCCCCCGCCGACAATCAGAGCGGCAAGGGGCATTCGATCGTCACCAGCGAGCCCGTCTTCCGGGAAGACCTCACGCTGCCGAACGGCATGAAGGCCATCGGGTTGACGGCCACGCCGGCCAGCACGGTCAACATCGCCATCCGCAACATCGTGAAGCCGCGGCCCGACCTCGTGGTGTCGGGCATCAACCGCGGCTACAACCTGGCGTATTCGGTCTATCTGGCCGGCACCGTCGGCGCTGCCCGGGAGGGGGCGATTCACGGCGTTCCGGCCATCGCGGCTTCCTTGTCCGAAGCGGCCGCGCCGCGCGACTTCGTCGCCGCGGCCGAGGAGGTGCTGGGCGTGGCCCGGCGGGTCAAGCAGTACGGCTTGCCGGCCGGCACGTTCCTGAACGTCAACATTCCCGGCGTTCCTCCTGGCGGCTACAAGGGCTACATGGTGACCACGCAGGCGCGGGCGAAGAGCGGCGACGAGAGCTTTGCCGAGATGACGCACCCGTCTGGCCGGACCATCTATTGGAACGTGTTCAAAGAGGGCGCGGGAACGGCGCCGCAGGGGACCGATGCCTGGGCGGTGGCGCAGGGCTATGTGTCGGTGACGCCGATGCGCCTGGGTGAAGACGACCCTTCACAGATGGACACCTGGCGTCAGCTCTTCAAGTAGGGTCCGCCTTTAGGCGGACCGTTTATGGGCCGCCTTCAGGCGGCCCGTCAGGACGATCGATGACTCGACTCTTCGCGGCCGCTGCGGCGGCTCTCCTCCTCTTCGCCGCGGTGGCGCCGGCTGCCGCGCAGTCCAGCCGTCCCAACATCCTGCTCATCGTCACCGACGACGTGGGCTACGGCGACATCGGCAGCTACGGCGCGCCCGACGTGAAGACGCCGAACCTCGATCGGCTGGCGCGCGAGGGGACCCGTTTCAGCGACTTCTATGCCGCGCCGACGTGCTCGCCGACGCGCGCGTCGCTGATCAGCGGGCGCTACTACCAGCGGTTCCGGATCGAACGGCCGCTGCCCGCATCGGGGCCAGCGGGCGATCAGGGGCTGCGCCCGACCGGCCGTTCGCTGCCCGCGCTGCTGAAGGGTGCAGGCTATTCGACCGGCCTCATCGGCAAGTGGCACCTCGGCTACAAGCCGGAACTGAGCCCGAACGCGCACGGCTTCGACTACTTCTTCGGGTTCAAGAGCGGCCTGATCGACTACTGGCAGCACACCGACGGGGCGGGGCAGCACGATTTCTTCGAGAACGACCAGCCGGCGCACCCCTCCGGCTACAGCACCGACCTCTTCGCCGATCGCGCGGTGCGCTTCATCGAGGAGCACGCCGGCGGCCCGTTCTTCCTCGAGGTGGCGTTCAACGCCGCCCACTGGCCGTTCCAGATTCCGGACCACCCGTCGGTCGCGCCCAACACCGCACGGTTCGTGCAGCCGATGGACGACAACACCGCCTCGCGCGCGGACTACGTGGCGGTGCTGGAGCGCGCCGATCAGGGGATCGGCAAGCTGCTGGCGACGCTCGCCGCGCGCGGCCTGGATCGGAACACGATCGTCGTGTTCATGAACGACAACGGCGGCGAGTGGCTGTCGCGCAATGCGCCGCTCTTCCACCGCAAGGACTCGGTGTGGGAAGGCGGCGTGCGCGTACCCGCGATCATGCGGTGGCCGGGCCGCGTTCCGGCCGGCAAGACGTCGCCGCAGGTGGGCAGCGTGATGGACGTCACGGCCACCTTGCTTGCGGCGGGCGGTGTCACGGTACCCGCCGAGGCGAAGCTCGAAGGGATCGACCTCATGCCGATCCTTGCGGGCAAGGCGGCGCCGGTCGAACGCACGCTCTTCTTCCGCAACACCGTGGGCGGGCGGCAGCAGCGCGCAGTCCGCAAGGGCAACTGGAAACTACTCGTGGACGGGCCCAACACCTTCGTCTTCGACCTGTCGAAGGACATCGGCGAGCGCAACGATCTCGCGTCGGCCCGCCAGGACATCGCCCGCGCGCTGCGGCCGCTCATCGCGGCGTGGGAAAAGGACGTGGACGACGAGGCGACGGCGACGCTTGGGCCCGCGCCGGCGCCGGGACGGCCCGGAGGGCCAGGGCCAGGGCCAGGGCCCGGGCCAGGGCCTGGGCGTCAGGGCGGATCAGGGAACTGAAGGCACGACGTTGAGAATCACCGGCGCTCCCTCGGTCGGCGCCGAGGATAGGCGCTCGAACTTCACGGACGTCTGCAGGCGCGTGCCGCGCGGCAGGTCCAACGGCTGGTCCAGCCAGTAGCGCCGCTCCCACCCGCGCTGGGGTGAGAACTCGAGCACCCGTTGCAGGAGCCCGCCCTCGGGCGTCGCGTCGATCGTGATCGTGGCGCCGGCGGCGGCTGTGGTGGGATAGACGGCTAGGATCCGTGTGTCAGTCGTGAGCGTCTCGCTGGTCACAACCCCGGTGCTGACCGGCGACGGCGACAGCGGCGCGCGGCCCGGTGGCGGTGGTGGCGGCGCGGGCGCGATGCCCACGGCGCGTGCGGCGATTGGCCGCGCGCCGGCGTCGGCGAAGTAGAGCGCCAGCGTGCTGCGGTCGCTCATCGCCTCGCGCTCGTGCTCCCATGTTTTCCTGAGCCGGATCGTGATCACGAGCTCGGCATCGCCGGGCACGGCGAATGCGGTCCCTGCCGGCAACGCCACCGGCTGATCCCCCGGCACCCACAAGCCGACCAGTGCCTCGACGTTGTCCGGCGCGTGCGACGCGCTCCGCACGGCAATGCGCGCGCTGCGCACGAGCGATCGCGTGCCCGGCCGCAGGTCCACGGCGCGCAGCGGGCGGCGCGCCGCGGGGGCGAGCGGCAGCACGATCTCGCGCGTGACCTCGCCCTGATCGGCGGCCACCGGCGTTTCAGGAAGCGCCAGCGTCAGATCGGGCGTACCGAGCGCCCACTCGACGCCGGCCGCCGGCGCCGGCGTGGGCTTGGCGTCGCCGGGCGGCGTGCCGCCGGTGACCCACGTCAGCAGCACGTTCAGCTCACGAGCGCTCAGCCCCTCGGCGTGACGCAGCCGCTTGCCGCCCGACATCGCTGACCACGGCGGCATGTGGCCGGCAATCAGCTCGAGCCGGATCGACTCGCCCCACGGCACGGTCTCTTCAGCCGTGGTGAGCGGCATCGGCGCCGGGCCGCCCTGGACGTGGCACGCGCCGCAGCGATCGCGCAGGATGGGCAGCACGTCTTCCGCAAACGTATAGGGCGACGTAATCGGCTTGTGCGCGGCGACCGGCAGGCTCGCGGCCACCGCGAGCAGTACGCCAAGAGCCAGGCCGGCGGGCAGGAGGCGCATGGCTACGGCGTGGCTGAGAACGCGTAGAGCAGTCGCGACACGGCCTCGGTGAACTGGGTGAACGCCTTGCCGACCTCGTCGGCGTTACCGGTGTCGCCTACCGCGTCGAGCTGCCAGGCCGTGCGGACCACGTCGGCCAGCGCCGGCCGAGCGTGACTGCGCGCCTGTTCCGGCAGGTGATCGACATGCGGTTCCAGCGCCACGGCCACGTCCTTGGCCTGGAAGGCCGGTACCCAGATGGCTCCGTAGTCGCCCTTCTGCACCAGGGCGCGGACGTCGTCGCGCCGCTTGCCGAGATCGGCAATCAGCTCGGCCATCGTGCCGGGAAGCGGCTCGGAGGGCGCCGTGTAGGCCGGGGCCGCTTCCGTCGGTGCGGCCGCCGCCACGCTCGTACGCGGGGCAGGCTCTTTGGACCCGGGCGCCGAGGGGCGCCGCGGCTGGCCCGCCGGCTCGCGTGTGAGCTCACGAAACGTGAAGTCGAAGCGGTACTCGGGCGCGTCGGGCTTGAAGCGCACCTTCACGCTGATCGCGGCCGGGAGCGGCGGGCGCGCAATCGTCGCCTCGAGCGACTTGCCGTCTTTCGACGGCTTCAGCGCGAAGGCCTGGTCCTCGATGGTCGCGCGTGTTGCCGCGTCGAAGCGCTGGCGTGTGACCACGCGGCCGTCGATGGCGGCGAGCGCCGTGGCCGGCAGCGCGCGCGCGTAGTCGTCGTAGACGTGGAGGCGGAAGAGTCGCTCGCGCGGCAGCGTACCTTCAAGGTGGTGCCAGGTATCGGGCGCCATGAAGAACTGCCCACCGTGCTGCGGATTGTGGTTGCCGTGCGGCCGCAGCGTGCGCTTCCCGATGCGAGGCGACCCGTCGCGGCACACACCGGGCTCGAGGAACTCGGCGTTCACCTCGCCGCGGCAGCTCCAGGTGAGCGACACTGTGACCGGCACGAGCGCGCGACCGCAGATCCGGCACGTGCCCGCCTGCTGCTCTATCACCAGCGCATGCACCGGGCACATCCACGACGCGTCGAGGCGCACCGGCACCAGGTTCATCTTGCAGAGCGGGCAGGTGCCGGGCTTCGACTCGACGATGTCCGGGTGCATCGGGCACGTCTGTGACAGCGGCGGCAGAGCCAGCGCCGGCGCGGTGGTCGTGCGCGCGGTGTTCTGCGCCGCCAACAGCGACGCGCCGGTCAGAACGAGCGCCAGCGCGACGAGAGTCCTCATCAGAGCCTCAGCAGGCCCTGGATCTCCTCGAGGACCATGTCGGGCACATCCTCCTGAAGATTATGCCCGCCCGGCAGCGGACGCCCGCTCACCTTGGTGCCGTGCTCCTTCCAGATGCCGAGCACGTCGTAGAGGCGGCCCATGGCCCCCTTCTCGGCCCACAACACACGCAGCGGAACGGTGATCTTCTTCTTCGCGTCGAGCTCGTCCCACTTCAGATCGATCGACGCGCTGGCGCGATAGTCCTCGCACATGGCGTGAATCGTGGCCATGTCGGTCATCGAGCGCAGGTATTCCTTCTGGACGTCGGTGGTGGCGCGCGCGAGCGCGGCGTCGTTGGTGGCTTTGAGCTCGTTCTCGGGAGCGGGCGCCGGGCGCAGGTAGTTGAACCAGTGCGGGTAGGCCTGCGCGAATTCGATGGAGAAGTGCGTGTAGAGATAGCGCGTCGGCACGATGTCCAGCACGGCGGCGTGCGACACCTTCTCGGGATGGTCGAGCAGCAGGCGATGCGTCACGCGGCCGCCGCGGTCCTGGCCGATCACCGGAAAGCGGTCGTAGCCGAAGTGCTTCATCACCTCGACCTGATCGAGCGCCATGGCGCGCTTCGAGTAGTTGACGTGGTTTTCGCCGTCTGGCGGCTTGCTGCTGTCGCCGTAGCCGCGCAGGTCGGGCACGATGACGGTGCGCGAGGCGGCCAGCTTCGGCGCCACCAGGCGCCACGAAATGTGGCTCTGGGGCGCGCCGTGCAGCAGCAGGATGGGCGGGCCGGAGCCGCCCACGACGCCGTTGATCTCGGCGCCGGTGGTTTTGACCTTGAATGGCTTGAAGCCGGGGAAGAAGCGCGCCTCTCCGCCTTCCTGCGCGCCCGCGCGCCCGGTGACGAAGGCGCCGGCTGCAAGGATGGCGCCCTGACGAAGTACTTCGCGACGATCGACCATCTGCGGCCTCCGAGCCGCAATCGTACTAGATTTCGACAGGCGCAACCGTGGGGAAGCCGGTCAATTTCTGGTACGCATCGGCGGCGCGCAAGAGTGTGGCCTCGTCGAACGATCGAGCCGCGAGCTGAAACCCGACCGGCACCCGGTCGGCCCCGCGCTCCACGAACCCACCGGGGACGCTGATGGCGGGCACGCCGGCCAGGTTCGCGCTCACGGTGAAGATGTCGGCGAGGTACATCTGCAGGGGGTCGTCGGTCTTCTCTCCCAGGCCGAACGGCGGGATCGGGCTCGTCGGCATGGCAATCACATCAGCCGCCTCGAAGGCGCGCTCGTAATCGCGGCGAAGCAGGGTCCGCACCTGCTGCGCCTTGAGATAGAACGCGTCGTAGTAGCCGGCGCTCAGCACGTAGGTGCCGAGCATGATGCGGCGCTTCACCTCTGCGCCGAAACCCTCGCTGCGCGAGTGGGTATACATCGCCTGCAAGCCGTCGGCGGCGGCCTTCGAGCGGTAGCCGTACTTCACGCCGTCGTACCGCGCCAGGTTCGAGCTGGCTTCGGCCGTGCACACCAGGTAGTAGGCCGGGACGCCGTACGGCGCGTGCGGGAGTTCCACGTCCACGAGCCGCGCCCCGGCGCCCTCGAGGACCGCCAGCGCGGCATCGAACGCCGCCTTCACGTCGGCGTCGACGCCTTCGGTGACGAAGGTCCGCGGTACGCCCACGCGCAGCCCCTTCACGTCGCCGGTGAGCGCCGCCGTCAGGTCGGGCACGGGCTCGCGCGACGAGGTTGCATCGGCGCGGTCGGGGCCGGCCATCGCGGTGAGTGCCAGCGCGGTGTCTTCCACGGTGCGTGCGATCGGGCCGATCTGGTCGAGCGACGAGGCAAACGCCAGCAGGCCGTAGCGCGACACGCGGCCGTAGGTGGGCTTGAGCCCGACGACGCCGCAGAACGACGCCGGCTGGCGGATCGAGCCGCCGGTGTCGGAGCCGAGCGCCAGCGGCACCTGCGCCGCGGCGACGGCGGCGGCGGACCCGCCGCTGGACCCGCCGGGCGTGCGCGACCGGGCCCACGGGTTGCGCACCGGGCCGAAGGCCGAGTTCTCGTTCGACGAGCCCATCGCGAACTCGTCGCAGTTGGTCTTGCCCACGATCACGGCGCCGGCGGCTTCGAGGCGCTCGATGACCGAGGCGTCGTACGGCGGCACGTAGGTGGCGAGGATCTTGGACGCGGCGGTCGTTCGCATCCCGCGCACGCACATGTTGTCCTTGACGGCGAGCGGCACGCCGGCCAGGGCGCCAGGGGCCTCGCCGGCGGCGAGGCGGTCGTCCACTCGTCGCGCGCGCGCCAGGGCATCCTCGGGGTTGACCAGCAGGAAGCTGTTGATCCCCGGGTTCGACGCCTCAATCCGCGCCAGCGCGTCGCGGCAGACCTCGACCGCCGACACGCGGCGTGCCGCGACGTCGTCACGGATGGCACGGGCGGTCGCGGACGACAGGTCAGCCACCGATCACTCTCGGCACGCGGAAGAGGCCGGCTTCCACGGCGGCGTCCGGAGCGTTGGCCACCGCCTGCTGCGGCGTCAGCGAGGGGCGGAGCGCGTCGTCGCGTTCGACCCCCGCCGCGGCGTGCACATGCGCGGTCGCCGGCACGCCCTCGGTGTTCACCGTCTGGAGCTGCTGCGCGTAGTCGAGGATGTCGGCGAGCTGCTTCCCGAACCGGGCCTTCTCGTCGGCCGTCAAATCCAGGTGCGCCAGCGCGGCGATGCGCTCGACGTCGGCAATCGTCAGGATCGACATCTACTTACAATATCTCGACAGCATGGATAACGTGTGTCACACCCTCGTCGGCGCGGCGATGGCCGAGGCCGGGCTGAAGAAGTACTCGGCCTACGCCAGCGTCACGCTGATGATTGCCTCCAACATTCCTGATGTCGACGTCCTGGTGTTCGCCACGAACACCCCCGGGATCGAGTTCCGCCGCGGCTGGACGCACGGTGTGGTGGGGCAGGCGTTGCTGCCAATCGGGCTGACCGTGGGCATGATGGCGTGGGCGCGTTGGCGGCGTCCCAGGGGGCCGCACCTGGTGAGCACCGGGCCGCCGCTGCGGCCGGGATGGTTGCTGGCGCTCTCGTACCTGGCGCTCTACTCGCACCTCTTCCTCGACTTCTTGAACAACTACGGCGTGCGCGTGCTGGCGCCCCTGGAATGGCGCTGGTTCTACGGCGACGCGGTGTTCATCGTCGATCCGTGGCTGTGGCTCGCGCTCGGCGCCGGCGTGTGGGTGGCGCGCCGCACGAGGATGCCGCAGCCGGCGGCCATGGCCCTGGGCGCCGCCGCGGGGTACGTGCTCCTGATGCTCAGCTCGGCCGCCGTCGCGCGCGAGGCGGTGATCCGCGAGTGGCGCGCGTCGCGGGGCTACGACCCGTCGGCGCTGATGGTCGGGCCGGTGCCGGTGTCGCCGTTTTCGCACGAGGTCATCATCGACGCCGGCGACCATTACGAGACCGGCACCTACCGCTTCTGGTCGCCCCGGCTGCAGCTCGACTCCGGGCGGGTCCCCAAGAACGAGTACGCCCCCGAAGTCGCGGCTGCCCGCGCCACCCCGGCTGTCCGCTCCTTCCTCGTGTGGTCACGCTTCCCGGTGTGGCAGGTGCAGCGGACCGGCGAGGGGGCCGTCGTCACCGTGCAGGACATGCGTTTCAGGCTGGGCGGTGTACGGTTCTCGGCGTCGGCGGCGGTGCCGTGACGGTCCAGATTGGCGGGAGTTGGGCCAGAATAGCTCGACGGCCTCAGCGGGGCCGATAAGGAGCGGGATGCTGGACGGCAGTACGGCGGGAACTTCCGCAACAGGCACCGGTGGCACGCGAGGCGCACGTATCGTGTTGACGGCGCCGCTGACCGAGACGATCGATCACGCGGGGTATTTCATCCAGATGAGCATGGCCTCGCTGCCGATGTGGCTCGAGGGGATCATCAATCGCAAATACCCGCACTGGCGCGATCTCGAATACAACACGGACGGCACCGCCCGCTACATGCCGGCCGGTGTCCGCGTCCTCGAAACCTCGCTCTTGCGCCGGTTTCCGGCGTCCGACATCGTCTGCTGCTATCCGGCGGACCTCGACCGGTTCATCGGCCCCGACACGCGCGTGGTGGCCGTGTCGACGCACAACCCACTCGGCGTCACCTTCGCGGCGGGGGTGTACACCTCGATTTTCGGGTCCACGAGCCAGCCGATCAACTCGCACTACGCCCGCGAGCTGTTCCTCCAGATCAAGACCAACCCGAACCGCGCCGGTTTCCAGGTGATGGTGGGCGGGTCGGGCGGCTGGCAGATCATCCAGACCAACTCCTACGAAGAGCTCGGCGTGGACTGCGTCGTCGAGGGGCGGAGCGAGTCCGAGGCCACGCTGGATCTGTTCGATCAGGCGCTGCGGGGCGAGCGGCTGCCCCGGCAGGTGGACGTCCCCCACCCCAAGAGCCGCGACGAAATCCTATTTCCGGACAAGCGGACCACGTTCGGCGTCGTGGAGATGACGACCGGCTGCGGCCGCCGCTGCCAGTTCTGTCTGCCCGACCTCAACCCGCAGATCGATCTGCCGAAGGCCAAGATCATGGAGGCCGTGCGCGCCAACGTGCGCGACGGCAACAAGCAGATCTCGCTGGCCACCGAGGACATGTTCATCTGGGGCCAGGTGCACACGCCGACGCCGTTCTACTTCCCGAACCGCGAGGCGCTCGTCGATCTGTACGCGTCCATCGTCGACACGCCGGGCGTGGAGGAGCACGTGCTCAGCCACTCGACGATCGCGCCGGCGGTGGTCGATCCGGTGATGATCGAACAGCTCACCGACAAGATCATCGACAAGAGCCCGATCCACATCCCGCTGCTCAGCACGCACCCGAAGAAGAAGGCGCTGGTGCCGCTCATCGGCCTCGAGACCGGTTCGATCCGGATGGCCAAGCAGATCATGCCGAGCAAGGGCGTGCCGTTCCCGATCGACGAATGGCAGAGCGTGGTCATCCGCGGGCTGGAGGTGCTGAACAAACACAACTGGTTCCCGGCGATGACGCTCATCGTCGGCAACCCGGGCGAAACCGACGAGGACTGCCAGGCGACGCTGGACCTGATCTACGAGGTCGAGCGCCGCGGCCTGTTCGCCTTCTTCATTCCGTCGATATTCACGCCGCTCCACGACACGCGGATGGAGAAGAAGAAGGGCGTCACCGAGACGCGTCAGCTCTCCCCGATGCAGTGGCAGCTCATGATGAAGTGCTGGAAGATGAACCTGCGGCCCGGCCAGGTAAGCTGGTGGGGCCCGGCCGCGTGGCGCACGGGGGCGCTGGCCTTGTGGGCGTGGAAGCTGCGAAAACTGAACGGCCCCGGCTTCACCTGGCCGCTGTTCATGTTTGCCAGCGCGCTGCCCGAGCGGCTGATGGGAGCCATGGGGAAGATTCACCTCGGCCGGCCGATCCATGTGAAGACCCGCAAGGAGCTCCTCGCCACGATCAAGCCGCACCAGTGGAAGTTCATCCCGGCCGATGCCGGCGACCTGCCTGACGGCTACACGCCGTCGGCGACGCCGCCCTCCACGTTCATTCCGCTGACGGCCACCCCCGCGTAACCGAGCCATGGCCATGCGGCTGGTCGTCTTCGTGCTGGTAGCCGCCCTCGCGTTGCCGGGGCGTGCGGCTGCCTGGGGGTTCGACGCGCATCACCTGATCATGGAGCGGGCCATCGCACTTCTCCCGCCCGAGTTGCGACCGCTCTTCGAAAAGCATCGCGCCAAGGTCGTGGAGCGCGTCATCGACCCCGACACCTGGCGTGCCGCCGGGTTCTCCGAAGAGGAGCCGAACCACTTCCTCGACCTCGACTGGGAGGGGTACGGCAAGGATCCGTTCCGCGAGCTGCCGCGGGACTACACCGCGGCGATCGCGAAGTTCGGGCGCGCGCGGATCCTGCAGAACGGCACCGTGCCTTGGCGCACCGAGGAGATGTTCGGGAACCTCGAGCGCGCGTTCCGCGACTACGAACGCCGCGGCGCCTTCGGCCAGATCGACATCATCCACTTCTCGGCGTGGCTCGGTCACTACGTGTCCGACGCCATCCAGCCGTTCCACGGCGTCATCAACTTCGACGGCCAGCTGACGCAGCAGAACGGCGTGCATGCGCGATTCGAGTCGACGCTCGTCGAGCGCTACAAGAGTCAGCTGGTGCTGGCGCCGAAACCGCTGCCGCCGGTGCGCGCGCCGCGCGACTTCATCTTCGAGCGGCTCATCGAGGACACCCGGCTCGCGCCGGTCATCCTGAAGGCCGATCTCGACGCCATCGGGTCGCGCGACATGTACGACGACGCCTACTACGACGCGTTCTTCCGCGCCACGCGCCCCGTGCTCGAGCAGCGGCTCAACGACTCGATTGCGGCGGTCGCGGCCGTGATCACCGGCGCCTGGGAGGCGGCCGGTCGTCCACCCGTGCCCGTGTCGCCCGCGCCGCCGCCGCCGCCGCCGCGCCGCCGCGCACGTCCCTGAACGTCAGTCCCTGTGGAACCACTGATCGTTTTCCTGGTGCCGCTCGGCGGGCAGCGCTACGAGCTGTACTGCGAGCGCCACCACACCGGCCCCGACGAGGCTCCCGCCGCCGGCGGCTGGTTTGCCGGTCTGCGGGAGAAGTTCAGCACGATGCTGCGGCAGGCCGAGGAAGGGCAGGAGACGGCGTCTCCGTCGGCGGGGCTGCTGGCGCGGCTGCGGGCGCGAATGATGGCGTGGGTGGCGGAACGCGTCGCCGAGCAGCGGCTGCTGTGGAACCTTCGCGGGCGCGAGACGGCGATCGTCACGCACGCCGACGACCTGCCGCTCGAGCAGGTGCTGGAGATCGTCCGCCAGTCGCTGCGCGCCGATCACCGGCGGCACATGCGGTGGCTGATCGTGGACACGGTGCTCTTCGTCGGTTCGGGCATCTTCTTCTTCATCCCCGGGCCGAACCTCATCGCCTACTTCTTCGCGTTTCGCCTGGTCGGCCACTGGCTGTCGATGCGCGGCGCCGCGCAGGGGCGCGACACGGTGTCCTGGACCGGGCGCCCCTCGCGCGCGATGACCGCGCTGCGCGCCGCGATTGCGCGCCCGGCCCACGATCGCGCCCGCGCCATCGAGCCGCTCGCGCGGGAACTGGGCCTGCTCCGCTTGACCGTGTTCGTCGATCGCATGTGCGGCCGACGGTCGACGAATACGTAGAGGCGGACCTCCCAGGTCCGCCTGCCGTTTCCAGGCGAACCTGAAGGTTCGCCTCTACGTGGCGTCAGCGCCACGACGGCTTCCAATCACCGGCGTGCGCTTCGAGGTCAGCCAGTGAATACCTCGACGACCCTGTCCACGGCCAATCCCGGGCCGGGCCCACGAGCCCGGCACGTACAGGGTTTTGCAGGAGATAGCGAACGACTGCGCGCGTGTCGTCCCACTCGCGAAGCACGCGGTCGTAATAGCCGGACTGCCAGAGCCTCTGCCCGGTTCGGGCTTTCCATGCCTGCGCGGTCTGCTGTTTCCACTGTCGCATGGCCTCGCGAAAGTCCGCCTCAGTCGAGGTGCCCTCCAGCAGCAGATGCACGTGATCGGGCATGAAACAGTACGCAACAACCTCGAATGCGTAGCGAGCGAAGAACGGCGAGAGTTGCGTGCTCAGTCCACGTGCGAGCGAGGGCTCCAGTAAGTGTGGCCTCCGATCCCACGTGCAGGCGGTGACGAAGTATCGATAACCGCCTCGGTACGGAAACCCGGATATGCGCTTTGGACAGAACGGCATGTGCGTCGCAGAGCAAGCGACGCGCCACGCCGCGGCGGACCTGAAGGTTCGCCTCTACGTACAAGAGGGGCCGACTCTACGTACGGATACAATTTCCCCTACGTGAAACTGCGAGAGCTGGCCGCGCGGCTGGAGTGCCGTCTCGACGGCGACGGCGACATCGAGATTGCCCGCGTCGCCGGCATCCATGATGCCGGGCCTGGCGACGTCACCTTCCTGGCCAACCCAAAATACGAGAAGGCGCTGGCGGGCACGCGCGCATCGGCGGTCATCCTGCACACAGACGGTCCGGCGGCCCCGTGCGCGGCGCTGCGCAGCGCGGAGCCGTATCTGGCGTTCGCGCGCGCCGTCGGCCTGTTCGCGCCCGGCGATCGTCCCGCTGCGGGCGTGCACGCGCTGACGGTCATCGCTCCGGACGCGCACCTTGGCGCCGACGTGTCGATCGGCCCGTTCGTGGTGGTGGGAGCGGAGGCGTCGATCGGCAGCCGCACTGTCGTGTACCCGAACGTCACCATCGGCCCCGGCGCGCGCATCGGCGACGACTGCGTCGTCCACGCGAACGTGTCGATTCGCGAGCGCGTGTCGATCGGGCATCGCGTCGTCCTCCAGGACGGGGTCGTCCTCGGCGGCGACGGCTACGGCTTCGTGCGCCGCGCCGACGGCACCCACGAAAAGATTCCGCAGGTGGCGGGCGTCGTCATCGAAGACGACGTCGAGATTGGCGCCAACACCACGGTCGATCGTCCGGCGGTGGGCGAGACGCGCATCAAGGCGGGGGCCAAGATCGACAACCTGGTGCAGATCGCCCACGGCGTCACGATTGGCCGCAACGCGCTGATGGCGGCCCAGGTGGGCATCTCGGGCAGCACCACCATCGGCGACGACGTGATCTTCGGGGGCCAGGTGGGCGTCGGCGGCCATTTGACGATCGGCAAGGGCGCGATCGCGGTGGGGCAGTCGGGCGTCACCAACTCGCTGGACCCCGGCGCGCGCGTGGCCGGCTATCCAGCCATCGACAACCAGACGTGGCGCCGGGCGTCGGTGCTCTTCAAGCACTTGCCCGAGCTGAAGAAGCGCATCGACGCGCTCGAGGCGCAGCTCGCGGCGCTCAAGCCGCCTGCGTCCGAGGAGGACCCGACCCGATGATGCGTTCCCTGTGCCTGGCGGCCGCGCTCGCTGCGGCGGCCAGCACGGCCACGGCCCAATCAATCCAGCTCGCTCCCCTCGAAAACGTGCAGGCACCGCCCGACAACCCCGAAGGGGCGGTCGTGTGGCTGCCGAACTACCACTTCCACCTGAACATGGCGCACCTGTCGAACGACAGCCCGCGCTACAACTGGGACGCCAACTACGGCGGCGAGTTCGGCATCGTCGCGGTGGGGCGGACGCAACTGACCTTCGTCGCCAACTACCAGGCGGTGCTCGGCGACGAGTTCCACCCGTTCGATCCCAATCAGGGCAACTACACGATCGACGGTGTGCTCAGTTCGCGCGTGAAGGGGTTCTACGTGGCGGCGGTGTTCCATCATCTGTCGCGCCACCTCGCCGACCGGGCGAAGCGGCCGCCGGTGGACTGGAACATGTTCGGCGGCCGCGTGGGCGCCCAGTTCAAGCGCAACGGCACCGATGTGGAGGCGCGCTTCGATCTGCTCGGCGCGATCCTGAAGACGAACGTGGACTACGACTGGGAGATGCACGCGGGCGTGCGCGCGCACCACCGCGTCTACGGCACCGTCGGGCTGATCGGGTCGGCGATGCTCCGTGAGGTGGGGACCAACGGGCTCCTCGGTAACCGCGGCACTCAGACCGGAGGACGCGGCGAGGGGGGCTTGCGTGTAAGTGGGAAGGCGGCCACCGTCGAGCTCTATCTCGCCGTCGAACGAGTGATCGACCCGTATCCCACCGAATTCGGCACCGCGAGCTATGCCAGCGTGGGCATGCGCCTGCTGACACGCTGACGCCCGCCCGGGCGGCAATCAGGGCACGGGCCCGTATAATCGAAGTACATGGCATTCCGCACCCGGCGGCTGTTCCGTGCGCTCCTCTTCGTGGTGCTGGCGTGCGGGGCCGGCTTCGCGGCGTGGACGCCCCTTCAAGCCGCCGTGCGGCCCCCGAAACTGCAGTTCACCATTTCGACGCTGCCGAACGGGCTGCGGGTCATCCTCTCCGAAGACCACTCGACGCCGATCGTGCATGTGTCGGTCTGGTATCACGTCGGTTCGAAAAACGAGCGGCCCGGGCGCACCGGCTTCGCGCACTTCTTCGAGCACATGATGTTCAAGGGTTCGAAGAACGTCGAGCCCGAGTCGCATACGTCCATCATCGCCAGCGTCGGCGGGCGCAGCAACGCCTACACGACCGAGGACGAGACCGTGTTCTGGCAGACGCTGCCGGCGCAGTACCTGCCGCTGTCGCTCTGGATGGAAGCCGACCGCATGGCGACGCTGCGCATCAGCGACGCCGACTTCAAGCGCGAGCGCGAAGTGGTGAAGGAGGAGCGGCGCATGCGCATCGAGAACCAGCCCTACGGCCGGCTCTCGGAGCTGATCTACGACAACACCTTCACGACCCACCCCTACAAGCACCCGACGATCGGCAGCATGGCCGACCTCGAGGCGGCCACGGTGGACGACGTGCGGGAGTTCCACAACACGTTCTACGTCCCGGAGAACGCGGTGCTGACCGTGGTCGGGGATTTCGATACGGCCCAGGCCGCGCAGATCGTCAACCAGTACTTCGCCCGCGTGCCGAAGGCGGCGCGCCCGGTACCCCGCGACATCCCGCAGGAGCCGGCGCAGACGAAGGAGCGGCGCGTGGTGCTGGAGGAGGCGTGGCCGCTGCCGGCGGTCGTCGTCGCCTATCACGTGACCTACGATGGGCACCCGGATTCCTATCCGCTGCACATCACCTCGAAGATCCTGTCCGACGGGCAGAGCGCGCGGATTACGCGTGAGCTCGTCTACAACAAGCGTCTGGCGCTGACGGCGTTTGGCCAGGGCAACATCACCGAGCAGCCGAACCTCTTCTACGCGGTGGCCATCGTGCAGCCGGGGCAGAAACCGGAGGCCGCGGAACAGGCGCTCATCGCCGAGTTCGAGAAGCTGAAGCGCGAGCCGGTGACGGCCACCGAGCTGCAGCGTGCCAAGAACCAGTTCGCTCGCGACTACATCGTGGGACGCGAGTCGAACCAGGACAAGGCGCTGCACCTCGCGCACGCCGCGGTGATCCACAACGACATCGCGACGGCCGACGGCGAATTCGACATCTTCACGGGCATCACCACCGCGGACGTGCAGCGGGTGGCCAAGACCTACTTCAACGAGATCAATCGCACGGTCCTCTACATCCTGCCGAAAGCCGGCGGGTCTCGGTGAGCTGGTCCATGCGTATCTGGATGCCCGGTGTTGCGCTGTGTCTCTCGGTGGGCCTGCTGGTGTCGTCGGTCGCCACCGCGCAGAACTCCTCGAGCACGTTGAACTGGCCGACGGAACGTCCGCCGGCGCCGCTGCCCGCGCGGGAGGTGAAGTTCCCGCCCTACGAGATCCGCACGCTCGCCAACGGCATGCGGGTGCTGGCGATTCTGCACCACGAGCAGCCGGTGGTCACCATGCGGCTGATCATCGGCGCCGGCGCCGCCGAGGATCCGCAAGGTAAGGCGGGGCTGGCGACGCTGCTCGGCAATCTGCTCGATCAGGGCACCGCCACGCGCAGCGCGCAGGAGATTGCCGATCAGATCGACACCATCGGGGGCGCGCTCGGCACCGGCTCCGGATCCGACCTGTCGTTCGCCAACATCGTGGTGATGAAGGACTCGTTCGACACGGGCATGGCGCTGCTGGCCGACGTGGTCCGCAACCCGAAGTTCGACGCCGAGGAGATCGACCGGCAGAAGCAGCAGGCGATCTCGTCGTTGCAGGTGAGCGCCACCGACCCCGACTTCGTGGCGTCGTCGCTCATCGATCGCCTGATCTACGGGTTCCACCCCTACGGTCTGCCCGGCAACGGCACGCCCGACACGCTGGCCGGCATCACCCGCGACGACCTGGTGGCGTTCCACCGGCGCTACTTCGTGCCCAACAACATGATCCTGGCGGTCGTGGGGGATACCACCACCACCGAGGCGTTCGGGATGGTCGAGAAGGTGTTCGGCGGCTGGCCGCGCGCCGACCTCACCATCCCGAAGCCGATCGATCCGCCGCCGTCCACGCGCCGCATCGTGGTGGTGGACAAGCCCGACGCCGTGCAGACGGAGATCCGCGTCGGGCAGCTCGCGATCGCGCGCAATCATCCGGACTATCTGGCCTGGGACCTGGCGGTGAAGATTCTGGGCGGCGAAGGCGCCAACCGGCTGCATCGCGTGTTGCGGTCGCAGCGGGGGCTGACCTACGGCGCTTCGGCCGAGACCCAGGCGATGAAGCAGGCCGGCGACTACGTGGCCGAGACCGACACGCGCACCGAGACCACGGGCGAGGTGCTGCGCCTGACGGTGGACGAGTTCTCGCGGCTGCAGCGCAACCGCGTATACGAGCCGGAGCTGCGCGATGCGCAGGCGTTCCTGGCCGGCACGTTCCCGCTGACCATCGAGACGCCGAACGAGATCGCCACGCAGGTGTTGAACGCGGTGTTCTACGACCTGCCGCTCACGGACCTCGCCACCTTCCGCGAACGCGTGCAGGCGGTGACGCCCGACGACGTGCAGCGGGTGTCGCAGGCCTACATCCGGCCGGATCGCCTGTCGATCGTGCTGGTCGGCAATGCCCGGGCGTTCGTCCAGCAGCTGCGCGCCGTCGGCTTCACGGACTTCGAAGTGATCCCCATCGGGCAGCTGGATCTGATGGCGGGCGGCCTGCAGCGCGACGGGCGCGCCTCGGCGCGCTGATTCCTCGCCAGACGTCTTGAACGGCTCGCCTCCATGCGCATCCTGATGTCGTGCGGCGAGCCGTCGGGCGATCTGTACGCCGGCGCGCTCGTGAGCGAGCTGCGGGCGCGGGAGCCGGGCGTCGAGATTGCCGGCCTCGGCGGTGATCGCTTCGCGCAGGCCGGCGGCGAGCTCCTGGCCCACTACCGCGGCCTCTCGGCCACCGGACTCACCGAACCGCTGCGCGTCATTCCACGCGCGCTGGCGCTCATCCGGCAGATCACCGACGCTGCGCGCCGCTTCCGGCCGGACGTCTTCGTCCCTATCGATTTCCCCGATGTGAACTTCCGCCTGATGGCGGCAATGAAACGCCTGGGCATCCCCGTGGCCTATTACATCGGCCCCCAGCTCTGGGCCTGGCGCCCGTGGCGCATTCGGGCCATGCAGCGCGACGTAACCAAAGTGATCGTCATCTTCCCGTTCGAAGAGGCGCTCTACCGCGACGCCGGTGTGCCGGTGGAGTTCGTCGGCCATCCGCTGGTGGAGATGGCCGAAGCCGCGGTGGCGGGGCGCTCGCGCGACGGGTTGCGGCACGACCTCGGGCTCGATCCGTCGCGGCCGACCGTGGCGCTCCTGCCCGGCAGCCGCCGCAACGAGCTGGAGCGGCTCGTGCCGGTGCTCGCCGCATCGCTGCCTGGGCTGGCGGCGCGGCTCGAGCACGTGCAGTTCGTGGTTGCGGGCGCGCCGCACCTGGCCGACGCGCTCTACGAGCCGCTGGCGCACGCGGCCGCACCTTTGCATCGGCCGCTGGCGCTCGTGCGCGAGCGCACCGACGCCGTGCTGGCGGCGGCGGACGTGGCCATTACGGCTTCGGGCACGGCAACCGTGCAGGGCGCCATTCACGGGTGCCCGATGGTCGTCATCTACAAGCTGTCGCCGATGACCTACAGATTGGGCAAGCCGTTCGTGAAAGTGGACACGTATGCGATGGCCAACCTGATTGCGGGGACGCGGCTCGTGCCCGAGCTCATTCAGGACAGCTGCACGCCGGCGCGCGTCGTCGAGGAGACGGTGACGCTCGCCGAGAACCAGCCGCGCCGGGCGGCGGTGATCGCGGGCCTGCGCCAGGTCCGGGATCGCCTGGCGATGCCTGGCGCATCCGGCCGCGCCGCCGAGGCCGTGCTTAGCGTCGCGCGCGCTTCGCGCGCGCCCGTAGGCGGGTAGGGCCGGTGAGGCGGGTAGGGACATTGGGGGTACTTGTGGCGAACCGGGTGATGACGCAAGGCCTGTTGCTAATAGCTCTCGCATTCGGAACAGCTCGCGTGGCACAGGCCACACTGGAAGTGCCGGTGGAATTCGGCGAGATGGTGCAGGGGTCGCAGCTGGTCGTGCACGGGCGGGTGGTGGACGTGCGCGCGCAGCAGACCGGCGACCGGCGATCGATCGAGACCATCGTCACCGTGGCGGTTGCCGACGCACTCAAGGGACGCCCGGGCGAAAGCGTCACGTTTCGCCTGCCCGGCGGCGAGGTGGGTCGCTACCGGCGGTTGATCGTCGGCGTGCCGCAGTTCACGAGCGGCGACGAGGTCATCGTGTTCCTGCGCGGCAGCGCGCCCGCCATGCCGACGTTGTTCGGCCTCAGCCAGGGGCTCTACCGGGTCGGCCGCGCGGCTGATGGGCGTGCCGTCGTGGCTCCCGCGCCGCTGACCGCGCCGGCCACCGGGGCGGAGCGGATCGTGCGCGGCGACCCCGCCCGCGTGCCGCTCTCGTTGGAGGCGTTTGCCCGCGAGGTGCGCGCCCGCGCCAAGGGGCGGCCATGAGACGGACGTGCGTCGCCTGGGTTCTCGCGGTCTGCGCCGTCGGTGCGGCGGCCACGCCGGCGTCGGCGTATCTGCATCTGAGCTCGACGGTCCGGGGCCAGACGGCCCCCATCAAGTGGCGCCAGAGTCCCGTGCGCTGGTTCAGTTCGACCGCCGACGCGCCCGGCGTCACCGCGGCGCAGTTTCAGACCGCGGTCAACGCGGCATTCGGCACATGGGAGGCTGTGCCGACGGCGACGATCGCCTTCCAGTACGGCGGCTTCACCGGCGCCAGGCCCTCGGATGACGACGACGGCCTCTCGGTGCTGGGCTTCGAGTCACACGGGGATCTGGACCGGACGCTGGCGGCTACGGGGTTCACGATCGACATCATCACCGGCGCCATCGTCGAGTCAGACGTCTTCTTCAACACGGCGTTCGAGTGGTCCACCTCGGGTGCCGCCAACGCGTTCGACCTGCAGTCGGTGGCGACGCACGAAATCGGACACTTCCTCGGCCTCGGCCACTCGGCGCTCGGCGAAACGGAGATGCAGGCGGGCGGTGGCCGCCGCGTGGTGGCCGCGTCGTCGGTGATGTTTCCCATCGCCTTCGGCCGCGGCATCACCACCGATCGCGCACTGCAGCCCGACGACGTGGCCGGGGTCTCGAACACCTATCCGGAGGGGGACTTCGCGCAGGACACCGGGTCGGTGCAGGGGCGCGTGCGGCTCGGCGGCCGAGGAGTGTTCGCGGCCCACGTCGTGGCGTTCAATCTGCGCACCGGCGATCTCGTCGGCGGCTTCTCGCTCAACGCCGAAGGCGAGTTTGCGATCGCGGGGCTGCCGCCCGGCCTCTACGCCGTGCGGGTGGAGCCGCTCGACGACGCCGCGACCGACAGCTTCTTCGACGACCCGGGCATCGACACCAACTTCAAGGTCGCCCTGTCGGATCACCTCGTGGCGGTGCCGAAGGGCGGCGCGGCGGCGTCGTTCGACGTGACGGTGCAGACGAAATGACCCGGCCGCGGGATATTCGATCCGCGTGGCTGGCGGCCGTGGCGGTGTGCGCGCTGGCGATCGCCATGCCGGCGGCGGCGCAGGCACGGCGCCCGCCGGCGCGTTCGCCGCGTCCGCCGCGTACGCCGCGGGTCGAGCTCGGGTTCGGGGCCGGCGTCGCTGGCGGCCTGACGCTCGGGCAGGGTGACGCCACGCTCCTGAGCAACAACGCCACCGGCAGCCCATTCCGTTTGTTCTCCACCGACACGCGGGTGGCGCCGGCGGCGCTCATCGAGGGGCGGGTCGGCTATCGCGTTACGTCGCGCCTGACGGTCGAAGGGCTGCTGACGGTGGGGCGGCCAGACTTGATCTCCTCGCTCAGCGCCGATGCCGAGAATGCGACTGCGGTCGAGGCGACGTCGCGGCTGACGGAGTATGTGATCACCGGCGGCGCGATCTGGCGGCTCACGACGAACCCGCGCCGGCGCTGGACACCGTTCGTGAGCGGCGGCGCCGGCGTGGCGCGGCACGTCCACGAAGGGCAGACACTGATCGAAAGCGGCGTCGATGGATACGCAGGCGGCGGCCTGATCTATCCGGTGGGATCGCAGCGTGCCGGCGTGTCGCGCGCCGGCCTGCGCGTGGACGCCCGGCTGCACATGCTGAACGGCGGCGTGGCCGAAGGCGCCGGCGCGTCGCCGCGCGGCGTCGTCACCGGCAGCGTCTTCGTGACGTTCTAACCCGGGGTAACATGGTGGGTTATGCCCACATTGAATTCATTCGGCACCCGTACCGACATCAGGGTCGGCGGCGAAGCCGTGGAAATCTACAGCCTGCCTGCGCTCGAAAAGGCCGGCTTCGGCGGCGTGTCCCGCCTGCCGTACTCGCTGAAGATCCTGCTGGAAAATCTGCTGCGGCGCGAAGACGACGCCTATGTGAAGGCGGACGACGTCCGTGCCCTGGCGAACTGGAACGCGACCGGGAAAGTGGAGAAGGAAATCTCGTTCATGCCGGCGCGCGTCCTGCTGCAGGACTTCACCGGCGTGCCCTGCGTGGTGGATCTGGCGGCCATGCGCGACGCCGTCGTGGCGCTCGGCGGCGATCCCAATCGCATCAACCCGCTGCGGACCGTCGAGCTCGTGATCGACCACTCGGTGCAGGTCGACTACTTCGGCCGGGCGGACGCGTTCGCGCTGAACGCCGAGCTCGAGTTCTCGCGCAACCGTGAGCGCTACGCGTTCCTGCGCTGGGGCCAGCAGGCGTTCAACAACTTCAAGGTCGTCCCGCCGGATACCGGCATCGTCCACCAGGTGAACATCGAGCACCTGGCGCGCGTGGTGTTCTCGGAGACCGTGGGCGGCAAGACGGTGGCGTACCCGGACACGCTCGTCGGCACCGACTCGCACACCACCATGGTCAACGGGCTCGGCGTGGTGGGCTGGGGCGTGGGGGGCATCGAGGCCGAGGCCGCCATGCTCGGCCAGCCCAGCTCGATGCTGATCCCGGAAGTGCTCGGCGTGCGGCTGACCGGCGCGATGCCGCGCGGCGCCACGGCCACCGACCTGGTGCTGCTGGTCACCGAGGTGCTGCGCAAGCACGGCGTGGTGGGCAAGTTCGTGGAGTTCTTCGGCGAAGGGCTCGGCGCGCTCACGATTGCCGACCGCGCCACCCTCGGCAACATGTGCCCGGAGTACGGCGCGACCGTCGCGATTTTCCCGATCGACGACATGACGCTCGAGTACCTGCGGCTGACCGGCCGTGACGACTCGCGCGTGGCGCTGGTCGAGGCCTACGCGAAGGAGCAGGGCCTCTTCCGCACCTCCACCTCACCAGACGCCGTCTACACGCAGACGATCGAGGTGAAGCTCGACTCGGTGGAGCCGTGCCTGGCGGGACCAAAGCGCCCGCAGGACCGTGTGTTGCTGAAGAACGCCAAGAGCGCGTTTGCCACCGCGCTGCCCACGATGCAGGTGCCGCCCAAGGGCACCCGAACGGCGGCGGCCGCCGCGGTCACGCCGACGGCGACGGTGGCGGTGGCCGATGCGCCCGGCGCGATCGAGCACGGGTCGGTGGTGATTGCCGCGATCACGAGCTGCACCAACACCTCGAACCCGAGCGTCATGATCGGCGCCGGCCTGCTGGCGAAAAAAGCCGTGGAGCTCGGCCTCCAACGCAAGCCGTGGGTGAAGAGCAGTCTGGCGCCAGGCTCGAAGGTGGTGACCGAGTATCTGGACCACGCGGGGCTGTCGCCGTTCCTCGATCAGCTCGGGTTCAACCTGGTGGGCTATGGCTGCACCACCTGCATCGGCAACAGCGGTCCGCTCCCGGAGGACATCGCCGCCGAAATCCGCGAGAAGAACCTGGTGGTGGCGTCGGTGCTGAGCGGCAACCGCAACTTCGAGGGGCGCATCCAGCAGGAGGTGCGCGCCAACTATCTGGCGTCGCCGCCGCTCGTCGTCGCCTACGCGTTGGCGGGCACGATTACCAAGGACCTCACCACCGAGCCGCTCGGCCGGACCGCCGGCGGGCAGGACATCTATCTGAAGGACATCTGGCCGACCGAGCAGGAAATCCAGGCCACGATGGTCAAGGCGGTCACGGCCGGCATGTTCCGCCGCAGCTACGCCAGCGTCTATGCCGGCGACGAGCGATGGCAGGGGCTGAAGGTGCCCGCGGGCAGCCGCTTCGTCTGGGAGGCGGATTCAACCTACATCCGCAAGCCGACGTTCCTGGAAGGCATGAGGATGACGCCGCCGGCGGGGAAGCAGATCCTCGGCGCGCGCGTGCTGGCGCTGCTCGGCGACAGCGTCACCACCGACCACATCTCGCCCGCCGGCTCGATCAAGGCCGACACCCCGGCCGGGAAGTATCTGATCGCGAAGGGCGTGAAGGTGGCCGACTTCAACTCCTACGGCGCCCGCCGCGGGAATCACGAAGTGATGATGCGCGGCACGTTCGCCAACGTCCGTCTGCGCAACCAGATGGCGCCCGGCACCGAGGGCGGCTTCACCACCTACCAGCCCGGTGGGGAGGGGATGACGATCTACGACGCGTCCGTGAAGTACCAGGAGGCGGGCGTGCCGCTGCTCGTGATTGCGGGCAAGGAGTACGGCTCGGGGTCGTCGCGCGACTGGGCGGCCAAGGGCACCTACCTGCTGGGTGTGAAGGCGGTGATTGCCGAGTCGTTCGAGCGCATCCACCGCAGCAACCTGGTGAACATGGGCGTGCTGCCGCTCGAGTTCAAGGCGGGGGAGACGGCGGCGTCGCTGGGTCTCACCGGCCTGGAGTCCTACGATCTCGTGGGGTCGGCCGATGGGCTCACGCCGCGCGGCGACGTGCGGGTGGAAACCACCGCCGCGGACGGCAGCAAGAAGGCGTTCCTCACGACCGCACGCATCGACACTCCGGAGGAGCTCGTGGCCTTCCGCCACGGCGGCATCCTGCCGTACGTCGTGCGACAGTTGGTGAGTCGCGCGTAGGTTTTTCGTAGAGGCGCACCTCGAAGAGGTGCGCCTGCCCGCAGGCGGACCTGAAGGTCCGCCTCTACGTACAACGATGAGAACCACCAGCGCCGGGTCTACGGACCCGGCCGCCACCGCGCTCACGTCGGATCGCATCAAAGCCAGGGCCCGCGAGCTGGGGTTCGAGGTCTGCGGCGTGGCCGCCGCCGACAGCTTTCCCGAGCTGTCGTTCCTCCGTGAGTGGCTCGATCGCGGCTACGCCGGCGAGATGGGCTGGCTGGCGCAGTCGGTGGAGCTGCGCAGCGACGCGCGGCAGGTGCTGCCGGGTGCCCGCAGCGTCATCATGACCGGCACGCTCTACAACACCGACCGCCCGTACTCGCGGGATCTGCCCGCGGGCACCGCACGCGTGTCGCGGCACGCCTGGGGCGAGGACTACCACCGCGTGCTGTGGGCGCGGCACAACCGGCTCGTGGACTGGATGCGCGAGGTGTCGCCGGAGCCGTTCGAGACGAGCGCGCTCGTCGATTCCGGGCCGGTGCAGGAGCGCGTCTACGCACAATACGCGGGCCTCGGATGGGTGGGAAAGAACACCTGCCTCATCAACCCCGAGCTCGGGTCGTGGCTGTTCCTGGGCGAAATCATCACGACGCTCGCGCTCGAGCCGGACGCCCAGGGGCTGGAGCAGTGCGGCAGCTGCACGAAGTGCCTCGACGCCTGCCCGTCGGGCGCGCTGGTCGAGCCCGGCGTGCTCGACGCGCGCCGGTGTCTCTCCTACCTCACCATAGAGCTGCGCGACGCGATTCCCGAGGACCTGCGCCCGCTGATCGGCACTCACGCCTACGGCTGCGACATCTGCCAGGAGGTGTGCCCGTACAACCAGCCGGCGCCGGTGTCGAGCGATCCGGTGTGGCAGCCGCGCAGCACCTTCGACGCGCCGGATCTCGTGGCGCTGTGGACGGCGTCGGACGCGGAGCTGCACCGCGCGATCATCGGCGGGCCGATGCGCCGGGCCAAGCTCGTGGGCCTGCGCCGCAATCTCGCCGTCGCGATCGGCAACACAGGCGATGCGCACGCGGTGGCTGTGCTGGACGCGGGCACGCCGGAGCGCGCCTCGGTGTCCGATCCGATGGTGCAGGAACACGTCGCCTGGGCTCGCTCGAGGACATAAAATGCAGGGCATGTCCGGCGCCGCACCCGTCCTGCTGCTCTCCATGCCGCAGATGACCGACCCCAACTTCACCCGTACGGTCATCCTGCTGTGCGATTACACCGAGGATGGCGCCTTCGGCCTGGTGGTGAACCGGCAGATGGACGAGCCGGCGTGGACGATGGTCAAGACCGAGCCGCCGGTGAAGGTCGATCCGGAGCTGCGGCTCTGGCTGGGCGGTCCCGTGGACCCGCAGCGCACGTGGGTGCTGATGGCCGACTCGCAGGGGCACGACGACGAGCAACGCGAGATCTGCCCCGGTGTCCTGTTGTCGGTGTCGCACACGCTGACCATGGAGCTGCTGCAGACGCCGCCGTCGAGCCGGGCGCGAGTGGTGGTCGGCTACGCGGGGTGGGGGCCGGGGCAGCTCGATCAGGAGCTCGCGTCGGCGTCATGGCTCACGACCGACGTCGATCCGGCGCTCATCTTCAACACACCGCCCGACGAGATGTGGGAAGCCGCTCTTCGGCGCCTGGGGGCGGACCCTGCGGCGTTGCATGCCAAAGGTGGGGTCCATTGAACGGCGCTTCGTTGACCGTGGGCCTTGGGCCTTGGGCCTTGGGGCTTGCCGTCATCGCCGCCGCGTGCTCCCGCTCTTCAACGCCTCCCGCGCCCGCCGCGGCGCCCGCCGATCCAATGCTGCAGAAAATCCAGACGATGACGGCGCGCTTCGCGCCGGTGGACCTCACCGCCGACCTCTCGACGATGCCGGCCAACGAGAAACAGGCGCTCGCCAAGATGGTGGAGGCCGGACGCGTCTTCGACGCGCTCTACCTGCGCCAGGTGTGGGACGGCAACGAGAGCATGCTGGCGGAGCTGGCCGCCGACGAGACGCCGCTCGGCCGCGCGCGCCTGCACTACTTCCTGCTGAACAAGGGGCCGTGGTCGCGGCTCGATCACAACGAGCCGTTCGTGGACGGCGCGCCGGCAAAGCCGCCGCAGGGCAACTTCTATCCCGCCGGCGCCACCAAGGCCGACGTCGAGGCCTGGATCAACGGGCTCGGCGACGCCGAGCAGGCGCACGCCACCGGCTTCTTCACCACGATCCGCCGCGGCCCCGACGGGAAGTTCACCGCCGTGCCGTACAACCAGGAATACCAGAACGAGGTCGCGCGCGTGGCGGCGCTGCTGCGGGCAGCGGCGGCGCTGACGGCGCAGCCGACGCTCAAGAAGTATCTCGAGACGCGCGCCGTGGCGCTCCTGAGCAACGACTACTACGCGAGCGACGTGGCGTGGATGGAGCTCGACGCCAGCATCGAGCCGACCATCGGGCCCTACGAGGTCTACGAGGACGAGTGGTTCAACTACAAGGCCGCGTTCGAGTCGTTCATCGGCGTGCGCGACGACGCCGAGACGCAGAAGCTGGCCCGCTTCGGATCCGAGCTGCAGGAGATCGAGAACAACCTCCCGATCGACCCGAAGCATCGCAACCCGAAGTTAGGGGCGCTGGCCCCGATTCGCGTCATCAACAGCGTCTTCTCCTCCGGCGACGGCAACCGCGGCGTGCAGACCGCCGCGTACAACCTGCCGAACGACGAACGGGTGATCGCCGAGAAGGGCGCGAAGCGCGTGATGTTGAAGAACGTGCAGGAGGCGAAGTTCGCGCGCGTTCTGCAGCCGATCGCCAAGGTGGCGCTGCCGGTCGCGGCGCAGGCGCAGGTGGCCTTCGACGCCTTCTTCACGCACATCCTGATGCACGAGCTGATGCACGGGCTGGGGCCGCACGACATCACCGTCAGCGGACGCAGGTCCACGGTGCGCAAGGAGTTCAAGGACCTGTACAGCACCGCCGAAGAAGCCAAGGCCGACGTGTCGGGGCTCTTCGCGCTGCGCTTCCTCTTCGACAAGGGGAAGCTCGACGCGAAGCTGGGCGACACGATGTACACGACCTACCTGGCGTCGATGTTCCGGTCGATCCGGTTCGGCATCAACGAAGCGCACGGCCGCGGCGTGGCGCTGCAGATGAACTACTTCCTCGATCAGGGCGGCGTCAGCGTGAACGCCGACGGCACGTTCCAGGTGAACCCCGAGCGGTTCAAGCAGAACGTCATCGATCTGACCGCCGACCTGATGACCAAGCAGGCCACCGGCGACTACGCCGCGACGAAGACGCTGATCGAGAAGCTCGCCGTCATCCGCCCGCCGGTGCAGGCCATCCTCGACAAGCTGAAAGAGGTGCCGGTCGATATCGAGCCGCGCTACGTCACCGCGCAGCAGCTCGAGGCCTCGAACTAGTCGATCGATGACGAAGCTCGCGGCGCGTGGCGCCTTCGCGCTCAACGGCTGCTTCGTCGCCGGCTTGCTGGTCCTCAGCCAGCTCGCGGTGCTGCAGCCGCGCCCCGCGGTGCGCACGGCGATGGTCGCGGTGGCGCTGATCCTGCTGGCGTGGAGCGTGCTGCTGTTCGGTGTGCTCCGCCGCGGGCAGAAACTGACGCTCGAGGTGGTGCTGCGCCGGCAGCACTACCTGCAGGCGTGCCTGCAAGGCACGCTGATCCTCTACTGGGGCTACTACTGGCGCGAGGTCTACCATGCCGCGCCGCTGATCGTGGCGCAGCTGCTGTTTGCGTATGCGTTCGACAGCCTGCTCTCGTGGACGCACCGGCGCACGTTCGCGCTCGGCTTCGGCCCGTTCCCCGTCATTTTCAGCATCACCCTGTTCTTCTGGTTCAAGGACGAGTGGTTCTACCTCCAGTTCGGGCTGTTGGCGCTGGGCCTGCTCGCCAAGGAGTTCCTGCGCTGGACGCGCGACGGCATCAACACGCACATCTTCAACCCCTCGTCGTTCCCGCTGGCGGTGGTGTCGATGTTCCTGCTGCTCGCGACGGCGACCGAGATGACCTGGGGCATCCAGGTGGCGCTCACCGAGTTCTACCCGCCGCAGATGTATCTCGCGATCTTTCTCATCGGCCTGCCGGGGCAGTATCTGTTCGGCGTCACGCCGATGACCATGGCGGCCGTGGTGACGACGTTCGTCTGCAGCGCGGTCTACTACGCGGCGACCGGCATCTACTTCTTCTCCGACTCCCACGTGCCGATTGCCGTGTTCCTGGGCATGCACCTGCTGTTCACCGATCCGGCCACGTCGCCTCGTACCGAGCTTGGGCGCCTCATGTACGGCGTGCTCTACGGGCTCACGACCGTCGTGCTCTACGACGCGCTGCTGCGCAACGGGATGCCGGGGTTTTACGACAAGCTGCTGCAGGTGCCGCTGCTCAATCTGTCCGTCAGGCTGCTCGATCGTCTGGCGCGGTCGCCGCTGCTGCAGCGCATCGATCCGGCGGCGTGGGGCCGGACGCTCCTCCCGCGCCAGCGTCATCTGGCCTACATGAGCGTGTGGGCGGTCGCCTTCGGCGCCATGAGCGCGACCGGGTATCTGGGCGACCACCATCCGGGGCAGTACCTGCCGTTCTGGCAGCAGGCGTGCGCGGCCAATACCCGCACGGCCTGCGAGGATCTGTATTTCCAGGAGGACGGCTACTGCGAGGACGGGTCGGGATGGGCGTGCAACGAGGTCGGGATCCTGCTGGCCGAGCACTACGCCAATCCCAGGCGGGCGGCGATGTCGTTCGAGCGTGCGTGCGCGCTGCGCTTTCAGGCCGGCTGCGACAACGGCGCGGCCACCGAGAAGGGGGGCACGTTCCGCCGCCAGGCGCCGACGGTTGCCGACTACCAGTTCATCCTGACCGGCAGCAAAGGGCCGCTGCCGGCACGGGAGCGCCAGCCCGCGCGGCTCTACGCGCGCGCCTGCGAGCAGCGCTGGCCCGGCGCCTGCAATCTCATCCTTCACGGTCCTTCTGCCGCGCGCGGCTCGTCTTGAGGTAGTGCGGGCTGTAGGGCACGCCGTACGGCGTCGTCACCTCGTCCGCCGCCTTGCCGCGGCTGAACTCGTCGTCGGCGCGTCGCATGGCGTCGAGCTCCTCGCCCGTGCTCTCCGTCAGCGTGATCTCGTCGCGCGGCACGAAGAACACCTGCCCGATCGGCAGCGTCCGCTGGCACGAGATGCCTTCACCGGGCTGCAGCACGTAGCGGAACTCGCTCTCGTGCAGGTACCAATCGGTCTCGACGCGCACCACGAGCATCGGCGGCGACGGCCGCTCGATCGAGTTCAACACCGGTGTGTAGACCGTGTCCCAGCCCTCGGGCGTGCGGAAGTTGGTGGCGCCGCGCAGCGTCACGGCGCCCGGCGGCGTGCCGAGGTCTTCGGGCACGATGAACTTGCGCATGAGGAGCAGCGCCTCGTCGCGCGACATCCGCACGTCCTTCAGCTTGAACTCGACCTCCTGCATCGCCCGCCCGAGGCCGCCGGCCGGCAGCGCGAGCCTGACCAGGAAGATCGGGCTCCACTGGCCCTGTTCGGTCTGGAAGTAGTAGATGAACTGATAGCGCCCCTCGCCGTAGAACCCGACGTAGAACGACTCGAACGGTTCGAGCGGCGGGTAGATCAGATAGCCGAGCGTACTGCCCGCTTCGAGCACCGGACAGTGCCGCGCGTGCTGCGGCAGCAGCGGGCGCTGGCTCTCACGCCGCGGCGGCAGTCCGACGCCCGGGCGGAGAGAGTTTGGAAAGGTGCGAACGTTCACGTGCGGCTATTGTGACATCCCCTTGAACGTGAGCTTCTGCAGACCCGCGGTGGTCTGCGCGATGTAGAGATTGCCCTTGGAGTCGGTGGCGAGGTGGTGTCCGCCGCCGATCTGGCCCGGCACCTTGATCGCGCCGACGATCTCGAGCGTCTTGCGATCGACGATCTGGATGTCGTCGCCGTTCCCCACGTAGAGGAACGGCTGGTCCGGTCCGGGCGACAGCGCCAGGTCGCGCGCGAAAGTCGTGTCGGCCTTGACCAGCTGCTTCAGGAACTTCCCGTCGCTCGAGAACATCTGCACGCGCCGGTGCTCGCGATCGGCCACGTAGATGGTGCCGTCGCCGGCGACGCGAAGGGCGTGCACGATGCTGAACTGCGGCGGGCCGTCGCCGGTGATCGGCTGCGCCGGCGTCAGCGTGCAGTGGTCGTCATCCGCCGGCGCCTTGCCGAAGGCGCCCCACGTGCGCTTGAACCGGCCATTGGCGGCATCGAACACGATGACGCGGTGGTTGCCGTAGCCGTCGGCCACGAAGAGCTCGTTGGTGCGTGGGTTCACCCACTGGTCCGCGGGCCGGTGCAGGTTGGCGTGATCGGCGTTGCCCTTGCTCGCTCCGGCGTGGCCGATCTGCAGCACGAACGTGCCGTCGCCGGTGAACTTGAGCAGCTGGTCGTCGCTCGTCTGCACTTTGGCCTGCGCGTCGGCGGGACAGTAGTTGCCGCCGATCCAGACGAAGCCGTTGTGATCGACGTGAATGCCGTGCTCGCGCTGCGGCCACTCGTAGGCGGCGCCGTCACCGCCCCACGTCTTCACGATCTTGCCGGCGGCGTCGAACACCACCACGGGCGGTGCGGCCTTCGACGCGTCTTCCGGTTTGAGCGTCCGTGGGCGATGGAGGAGCCACACCCGGTCCTGGGCGTCGACGGCGAAGCTGGAGGCGTCGCCGATCTTCATGGTGGCCGGAATCGACGGCCACCCCCGATCGACCTCGAACTGCGGCAGCGGCCGGCGGCCCGATGCGGGGGCCTGGGCCTGCAGGCCGGTCACCAGGACCAGCACGGCAGGAACGGCAAACAGATGCGGAACGCGCCTCATGGTGTTTTCCTCCGGAACGGCATGAGAATACCCCCTGATTTGGGGTAGCGTGACGCCACCGCACCTTTCCGTCGTTGCGGTAGCATTCTGCGGACTCTTCGAGGAGCGCTCATGAAGCTGAAACTGACCGGGACTTTTCTGGCGTTGTGTCTGTTCGTGGCGACCTCGTCGAGCCAGGCGCAGCTGCTCGCCGCCAAGGACGCGCCCGTGGCCTACGGGCACCATCACCTCAACGTCACCAGCATTCCGGCCGACCTCAAATTCTTCGCCGACACGCTCGGCGGCACGCCGATCACAGTGGCGGGGCGGCAGATCGTCAGGTTCCCCAACGTGCTGGTGTTCCTGCGCGAGCAGAAGCCGACCGCCGGCACCAAGGGGAGCTCGGTCGATCACATCGGCTTCTCCGTGCCGGACCTCCGGGCCACCGTGGACAAGGTCAAGGCGAGCGGCTACCGCATGGTGACGAAGGAGGAAGCGCCGGCGCCGTGGGTGGTGGCCGACGACCTCGCCACCCAGGCCGGCCGCGACATCCGCATCGCGTTCGCGATGGGGCCCGACGATCTGAAAGTCGAGCTCGTCGAGGTCAAGGCGCAGCAGACGCCGATGGCCCTGCATCACGTGCACTTCGCCGGCCCCGACAACAAGGCGATGCAGGAGTGGTACGTCAAGGTGTTCGGCGCCAAGGCCGGCAACCCGGGCGGCACCTTCCAGTCAGCCACGCTGCCCGGTGTGTCGTTGAACTTCAATCAAGCGCCGGCCGCCGTGGCGGGCACGCAGGGGCGCGTCGTGGATCACGTCGGGTTCGAGATCGATCACCTCGCCGACTTCCTGAAGAAGGTGGAGGCGATGGGCATCAAGCCGGTCAACGTCCGCGACGTGCCGGATCTCGGCGTGTCGATCGGCTTCATCACCGACCCGTGGGGCACCTACATCGAGCTGACCGAAGGGTTGAAGAAGATCCAGTAGGGGCAGGTCTTCAGACCTGCCGGGGAGGACGCGCATGCCACGCCGAATGCTTGGATCGATCGCGCTCGCCGTAGCGCTCGCTGTCTTCGGGACGGCGGTATCGGCGCAGTCGCCGCAGAAGTGGCAGCCCGGGCGCACGCCGGACGGCCAGCCCGACATCCAGGGCACGTGGCTCAACTTCGACGCGACGCCGTTCGAGGCTCCGGCACCCGCGGCGGTGCGCCCCGCACCGGCGCCAGGTGCGGCCACCGCAGCAAACATCAATCCCGCGCCGGAGTTCGCCGACCACACGCACCAGGTGAGCAAGGCGCGCCGCGCGATGGTGGTCGATCCGCCGGACGGCCGCGTGCCCGTCCTCAAGTGGGCCGAAGACAAGCGCGACTACGACCTGGAGCACATCCCCGACGCGCCCGAGCACGAGACGCCGTGGGTACGCTGCATCACGCGGGGCTATCCCGCCGCCTTCTTCCCAGCGGGCTACAACAACGCCTACCAGATCATCCAGACGCCGGGCTTCGTCGTGATCGTGTTCGAGATGATTCACGAAACGCGCATCATCCCGATCGACGGCCGGCCCCGGCTCGGCGCCGCGATCACACAGTGGAACGGCGAGCCGCGCGGCCACTGGGAGGGGACGACGCTGGTGGTCGAGAGCACCAACTACAACGACAAGGGATCCATCGGGACGAGCGCGGCCACCGGCCGCCTACGCGGCATCCCCCAGAGCGCGTCCATGAAGGTGGTGGAGCGCTTCACGCCGGTCGGTCCCGATACCATCGACTACCGCGTGACGATCGACGACCCCAAGGTGTACGCGAAGCCGTGGACGGTGGAGCTGCCCCTGAACCGGGACGAGACTTACCAGATGTTCGAGTACTCGTGCCAGGAGGGGAACTACGCCATGGCCAACTCGCTCAGCTTCGGCCGGAAGCGCGATCGGGAGGCGGCAGCCGGCTCCAGCAAGTAGGGGAAACCGCCCCCTCTTCGCCCCCCTGATTTGGGCAAAGACCGGGCGAAGCCGAGTTGCTAAGATCCGGCACGCCAGCGTGTTGACACGAACGAGCATTCCGGCGGCGGTGGCCCTGTACGTGTGCGCCATGGGCTGGTCGGCGCTCCGCGCCGAACCGCAGGCGCCGGCGGTCCCGGCGCCGGCTCGCGCCTCTGCCGAACCCGACGCCCGCGCCGTGCTCGCGAAGTACTGCGTCACCTGTCACAACGAGCGGGCCAAGACCGGCGGCCTGTCGCTCGAGGGGGTGGACCCCTCGGACGTCGTCGCGAACGGTGAGCTGCTGGAGAACGTGGTCCGAAAGGTGCGGGTCGGGATGATGCCGCCGGCCGGCATGCCGCGCCCCGACGCCGACACCGGCCACGCGTTCGTGTCGTCGCTCGAGTCCGCCCTCGATCAGGCTGGCGCGACCCACCCCAATCCAGGCCGGCCGATGGTGCACCGGCTCAATCGAGTCGAATACGCCTACGCCATCAAGGACCTGCTCGATCTCGAGATCGACCCCGTGGCCCTGCTGCCGCCGGACGAGACGGGCTATGGGTTCGACAACATCTCCGATGTGCTCGGCACCTCGCCCGTGCTCCTGGAGCGTTATCTGAACGCGGCGGGTAAGCTCAGCGCGCTGGCGGTGGGCGACCCCGCCACGGTGCCCGGCAACCAGACGTTCATCATCCGCCAGGACCGATCGCAGGACACGCCGATCGACGGCATGCCGATCGGCACCTCGGGGGGCGGCATGGCCAGGGTGACGCTGCCGCTCGATGGCGAGTACGTCATCAACGCCAAGCTGTTTCGCACCAACCTCGGCGCCATGCGCGGCCTCGAGCTGCCGAACCAGCTCGAGTTCAGCGTCGACGGGCGCCGCGTGCTGCTCGTCGATCTCGGCGGCGGGAACGATCACCTGGCGCACCTGACCAATCCGACGGTGGCGGGCGACGAGATCGACAGCCGCCTCAGCGTGCGCGTGCCGCTCACGGCCGGTCCACACGTCGTCGCCGTCGGCTGGATCCAGCGCACCGCCGAGCCGCCGTGGAAGCTGCAGCCGTTCACGCGCAGTTCGATCGACACCATCGACATGACCGGCCGCCCGCACGTGGACCGCTTCGCCATCACCGGGCCGTTCAATGCGACCGGCTCCGGCGACACGCCCAGCCGCCGCCGTGTGTTCACATGCAGGCCCTCGGCGTCCGAGGCCGAGGAGGTCTGCGCGCGTCGCATCGTGTCCACGCTGGGGCGCCGCGCCTTCCGCGGCCAGATGACCGACGGCGACCTTGGCCGTCTGATGGACTTCTACCGCCGCGGCCGCACGGAGCGCGGCTTCGAAGGCGGCATCCAGCTCGCGCTGCAGCGCCTGCTGGCCAGCCCCAAGTTCGTGTGGCGCGTCGAGCGCGACCCCGTCGAGGCGCCGGCCGGCACGGCGTATCGCCTCAGCGATCTGGAGCTGGCGTCGCGTCTCTCGTTCTTCTTGTGGAGCTCGATTCCCGACGACGGGCTGCTCGACGTCGCGAAGCAGGGGAAGCTGCACCAGCCCGCCGTGCTCGATCAGCAGGTGCGCCGGATGCTCGGCGACCCCAAGAGCGAGCGCTTCGTCACCAACTTCGCGGGGCAGTGGCTCTACCTGCGGAACCTGAAGAACCAGATTCCCGATTCGGTGGGCTTTCCGAATTTCGACGACAACCTGCGTCAGTCGTTCCTCAAGGAGACAGAGCTTTTCGTCGCGAGCATCGTGCGCGAGAACCGCTCGGTCCTGGACCTGATGACCGCTGACTACACGTTCCTGAACGAGCGGCTCGCCAGGCACTACGGCTATCCCAACATCTACGGCAGCCAGTTCCGCCGGGTGACACACCCCACCGACATCCGGCGCGGCCTGCTCGGGCAGGGCAGCATCCTGATGGTGACCTCGCACGCCGACCGCACCTCGCCGGTCGTGCGGGGGCGGTGGATTCTCGACAACCTGCTCGGCGCGCCGCCCCCGCCGCCCCCGGCCGTGGTCCCGCCGCTCAAGGAAGACGACAAGGCGGGCCGCCAGCGCGTGCTCTCGATGCGGGAAAAGATGGAGGCGCACCGCGCCAACCCGACCTGCGCGAGCTGCCACAAGATCATGGACCCCATCGGGCTGGCGCTCGAGAACTTCGACGCCGTGGGCGCCTATCGCGAGCGCGACGGGCAGTCGCTCAGCTCGGCCGGTACCTCCATCGACGCCAAGGGGCAGTTGATGGACGGCTCGACGGTGGACGGCGTGGTGGCGCTGCGCAAGGCGCTGCTGAAGGACCCCGAGATCTTCGTGGGCGCGCTCACCGAGAAGCTCATGACCTATGCCATGGGACGGGGCGTCGCCTACTACGACATGCCGACGGTGCGAGGGATCGTGCGCGACGCGAAGCGGAGCCACTATTCGTTCGGATCGATCGTGTCCGGGATCGTGCAGAGCTCGGCCTTCCAGCTGCGGATGAAGAGCACGGAGTCATAGCGATGTTCATCTCCAAGAGGTCCATCTCCAGGCGCGCGGTGCTGCGCGGCGTCGGCGCGACCGTGGCGCTGCCGTTCCTCGATGCCATGGTGCCCGCGCTCACGGCCCAGGCCCGGACCGCCGCCAACCCGGTGCGCCGGTTCGGCACCGTGTTCGTCGGCCTCGGCGAGCGGCCGAGCCACTGGCGGCCGGCCACCGAGGGCGTGAACTTCGAGTTCAGCCCCATCCTCAAGCCGCTCGAAGGCTTCCGCGACCACGTCACGGTGGTATCGGACCTGGCGACGCCCATCAACGGCCACGCCCCGACGGCGGCGGCGTGGTCCACCGGCGTCCTGGCCAAGGCAACGATTGCCGAGGATGTGCTGCTCGGCCCCTCGATCGATCAGCTCGTCGCCAAGACGATCGGGCGCGACACGGTCTTCCCGTCGCTCGAGGTCTGCACCGAGGACGTGACCGGTTACCTCGGAGGCTGCGACCCGGCGTACGCCTGCGCCTACATCAACACGACATCGTGGGCGAACCCGACGACGCCGCTGCCGATGGAGATCAACCCGCGCACGCTCTTCGAGCGGCTCTTCGGTCGCGCCGGCACGGCCGCGCAGCGGCTGGCGGCGCAGCAGACCGATCGCAGCATCCTGGATTCGGTGCGCGACGACGTGCGCGAGTTGCAGGCGGGCCTCGGCCGCCGCGACCAGGGCCGATTGAGCGAATACCTGGACAACGTGCGGGAGATCGAGCAGCGCATCCAGCGTGCCGAGAAGCAGAGCGCTACGTCGGTGGAAGTGCCGAACGCACCGGTCGGCATCCCGGAGACGTTCTCAGAGCACATGATGCTGATGTTCGACCTGCTGGCCGTGGCCTGGCAGGCGGACATGACGCGCGTCTTCAGCTACATGCTCAACCGCGACGTCAGCCAGCGCGTCTACCCCGAGATTGCCATCAGCGAACCGCATCACGCGATGTCGCACCACGGCAAGGACACGAAGAAGCTCGAAGGGCTCGTCAAGCTCAATACGTGGCAGGTGAGCCTGTTCGCGAAGTTCGTGGACCGTCTGGCCAAGACCCCGGACGGCGACGGCTCGCTGCTCGACCACTCGGTGATCTTCTGGGGCAGCGGCATGAGCGAGAGCGATCTGCACTTCCGCCTCGACGTGCCGACGCTGCTTGTGGGCAAGGGCAACGGGCTCTACAAGGGCAACCGGCACCAGGCGGCCGGCA
>DASYRM010000001.1:0-76009 GCA_036004405.1 Vicinamibacterales bacterium | reverse complement strand
GCGTTGAAGGCGAAGGGTGAGCCGCATCGAACCCTCGTCCGTGATGCGGAGGTCCTGCGCCAGCGATTGCTGCACGTGCCGGGCGTCAAGAAGGTGAACATCATCGGCGAGCAAGCGGAACGGATCTTCGTCGAGTTCTCCTCCGACCGCCTCGCGACCCTGGGCGTGTCACCCCGAGACCTCTTCGCCGCGCTCAACAGCCGGAACGTTATGACGCCCGCGGGCTCGATCGACGCCAAGGGGCCGCAGGTGTTTATCCGGCTGGACGGCGCGATCGACGATCTGGAAGAGATCCGGAATACCCCCGTCGCCGCACAGGGTCGTACGCTCACGCTCGCCGACATCGCCGACGTGACGCGGGGCTACGAGGATCCGGCGACCTTCCTGATCCGCAACAACGGCGAACCGACGTTGCTGCTCGGCGTCGTCATGCGCGAGGCGTGGAACGGCCTCGAGCTTGGCGAGGCGCTGGAGAACGAGGCCGCGGCGATCAATGCGGAGATGCCGCTCGGCATGCGCCTCTCCAAGGTCACGGACCAGTCCGTCAACATTCGGACCGCCGTCGACGAGTTCATGGTGAAGTTCTTCTTCGCCCTCGGCGTGGTGATGCTCGTGAGCTTCCTCAGCATGGGATGGCGCGTCGGCATCGTCGTCGCGGCGGCGGTGCCTCTGACCCTGGCTGCGGTCTTCGTCGTAATGGCGGCCACCGGCAAGGACTTCGACCGGATCACGCTCGGCTCGTTGATCCTCGCACTGGGACTCCTCGTCGACGATGCGATCATCGCCATCGAGATGATGGTCGTGAAGATGGAGGAAGGTTACGACCGCGTCCGTGCGGCGGCCTATGCGTGGAGCCATACGGCCGCACCCATGCTCGCCGGCACGCTGGTGACCGCGATCGGCTTCATGCCGAACGGCTTCGCCAGGTCGACCGCCGGCGAGTACACCAGCAACATGTTCTGGATCGTCGGCATCGCGCTCATCGCATCCTGGGTCGTGGCCGTTGTGTTCACGCCGTACCTGGGAGTGAAGCTGCTCCCGAACATTGCGAAGCGCGAGGGCGGGCATGAGGCGATCTACGACACGCCGCACTACAACCGCTTCCGCCGGCTTCTGGGTCTGGTCGTTCGCCGCAAATGGCTGGTGGCGGGCAGCGTGGTCGGGGCGTTCATCGTCGCGGTGTTGGGCCTGGGCGTCGTCAAGCAGCAATTCTTTCCGACGTCCGATCGACCGGAGGTGCTGGTCGAAGTGCAGATGCCGTATGGGACGTCCATCGAGCAGACGAGTGCCGCGACCGCCAAGGTTGAAGCGTGGCTGGCCAGGCAGCCGGAAGCCACGATCGTGACGGCGTACGTGGGCCAGGGCTCGCCGCGCTTCTATCTGGCCATGGCACCGGAGTTACCCGATCCCTCGTTCGCAAAAGTTGTGGCCTTGACGGGCAGTGAGGCGGCGCGCGAAGCCCTGAAATTCAAGCTGCGTGAGGCAGTCGCCGAGGGTCTCGCGCCGGAGGCGCGCGTGCGCGTCACGCAGCTCGTGTTCGGCCCGTACTCGCCGTTCCCGGTGGCGTTCCGAGTGATGGGGCCCGACCCCGACACGCTGCGTGAGATTGCGGCGCAGGCACTGGTCGTGATGCGCGCCAGCCCGCTGATGAGAACGACCAACACCGACTGGGGCGAGCGCGTGCCGTCGTTGCGTTTTGCGCTCGATCAGGACAGGCTCCAGAGCATCGGGTTGACGTCGAGCGACATCGCACAACAGCTCCAATTCCTGTTGACCGGCATCCCGATCACCGACGTCCGCGAAGATATCCGTTCGGTGCAGGTCACGGCCCGTTCTGCGGGAACCGCGCGGCTCGATCCGAGCCGGATTGGTGATTTCACGCTCGTGGGAGCGGCGGGCCAACGGATTCCACTCTCGCAAATCGGAACGGTGGACATCCGCACGGAAGACCCGATCCTGCGTCGCCGCGATCGGACGCCGACGATCACCGTGCGCGGAGACATTGCCGAGGGCCTGCAACCGCCGGACGTATCCACCGTCATCTGGAAAGAGCTGCAGCCCCTCATCGCCCGACTGCCGGCGGGCTACCGCATCGAGCAGGGCGGCTCCATCGAGGAATCCGGCAAGGCAAATCGCGCCTTGGCGCCGCTCTTCCCGATCATGATCGCGCTCACGCTGATCACTATCATCTTCCAGGTCCGATCGATCTCCATGATGACGATGGTGTTCGCCACCGCACCGCTCGGCCTCATCGGAGTCATCCCGACCCTGCTCCTGTTCCAGCAACCGTTCGGCATCAATGCGCTGGTCGGGCTGATCGCGCTGTCCGGAATCCTGATGCGTAACACGCTGATCCTGATCGGGCAGATCCGCCACAACGAGCAGGAGGGCTTGGCGCCATTCGATGCCGTGGTCGAGGCTACGGTGCAGCGGTCTCGTCCGGTCATCCTGACCGCGCTCGCCGCCATGCTGGCGTTCATTCCGCTCACCCATTCCGTGTTCTGGGGAACGCTCGCGTACACGTTGATCGGTGGAACCTTCGGCGGCACGATCCTCACGCTGGTGTTCCTGCCAGCGCTGTACGCGATCTGGTTCAAGATCAAGCCGGCAGCAAGCGATAAGGACGCCGCTCCTTCGCTGCCAGCGGAGCCGGAGCCTGTCGCAGGCTAGCTATGAATACACGTCTCGCAGTCATAGGCGCGGGCCCCGGCGGCTACGTCGCCGCTTTTCGTGCCGCGGACCTTGGCATGCAGGTCACGCTTATCGATGCCGATCCGAATCCAGGTGGCGTCTGCACGTTTCGCGGCTGTATTCCCTCGAAGGCGTTGCTGCACGCGGCCAGACTGCTCGACGACGCCAGGCACGCGACCGCGTTCGGCCTGTCGTTCGACCGACTGGCGATCGATGTGGACAAGCTGCGCGCGTGGAAAGATGAGGTCGTCAAGAAGCAGACCGGCGGGCTCGGACTTCTGGCGAAGTCCCGGAAGATCACCTACATCCAGGGACGCGCGTCGTTCGTTGATGCGAAGACGTTACGCGTCGACACACCGGGTGGAAGGCAGTCGGTCGATGCCGACTATGTGATCGTCGCGACCGGGTCGCAGCCGACCAAGGTTCCGAACGTGTCGATCGACAGCCCGAAGGTGCTCGATTCGACAACCGCGCTCGAGCTGCCCGACGTGCCGAGCCGGCTGTTGGTTGTCGGAGGCGGCTACATTGGGCTCGAGCTCGGAACCGTGTACGGCGCGCTCGGCTCGAAAGTGACCATCGTCGAAATGACAGACGGCCTACTGCCTGGCGCCGATCGCGATCTCGCCGCCATAGTCGCCAGGCGCATGGAGACGTACGCGGAAGCGATTCTGCTCGAGACAAAGGTCACGAGCGTGAAGGACGACAGGAAGGGGCTCGCGGTCTCGTTCGAAGGAAAGAATGCTCCGCGCGGAGCGCAATTCTTCGATCGCGTGCTCGTTGCAGTCGGCCGCCGCCCGAACTCCGCGATCGCCGGGCTCGACACGACCAAGGTGCGAGTGAATCAACGCGGGTTCATCGAAGTTGATGGGCAACGACGCACCACGGAGCCCACGATCTTTGCCATCGGCGACGTCGCCGGCGATCCGATGCTGGCGCACAAGGCGTCCCACGAAGCTCGCGTGGCCGTCGAGGCCATTCACGGCAAGTCGTCGATATTCGAGCCGCGCGCGATCCCGGCTGTCGTGTTCACCGATCCTGAGCTCGCGTGGACGGGGCTGACCGAAACCGACGCGCGGAGGCAGAACATTCCGATCGACATCGCCAAGTATCCATGGACGGCATCCGGCCGCGCGAGAACGCTCGATCGTCCGGATGGCCTCACGAAGCTCATCATCGATCCCGAGACCGAACGCATTCTCGGAGTAGGCATCGTCGGCGTCGGTGCCGGCGAGCTCATCTCCGAAGGCACGCTCGCCATCGAGATGGGCGCGCTCGCCTCAGACCTGAAGCTGACCATCCATCCGCATCCGACGTTGTCGGAAACGGTCATGGAAGCGGCGGATGTGTTTTTCGGCGAAAGCGCGCATGTGCACAAGCCGAAAAGGACCTAGCCCTCCGGCTTCGGAGGGAGAGGCGGCGGCACTCTGCCGCCGGCGTGCCTGATTCCCCAGTCGACCATCGCCCCCAGGACCGGGCGCAAGTCCTCTCCCTTGGCGGTGAGCTGATACTCGACCCGGGGCGGATGATCGCTGTACTGCCGCGACTGGACGACGCCGAGGCCGACGAGGCGTTTCAGACGGTCGGCCAGGATGTTCGTGGGGATACGTTCAGGCGAGTCCGCGAGTTTTGCGAAGCGCCGTTTGCCTCTCATCAGGTCCCGCACGACGAGGAGCGTCCATCGATCGCCGAGCACGTCGAGCGTGCACGACACCGGGCAGCGCGATCGGCGGAGTGCCGCAGTCGCCGCCCGTGCTTTCGCCGGCTTCTTCATCTCGGCCCCCTCTCCCGAGAGTAACTTGCAACATGCAAGTGACTAACGATACCATGCGCCGCCATGCTGCCCAACGGCTGCATTGTCGCGATCGGTGTGCTGATCGCGCTAGCTGTCGCCCCAGCGCCGCTCGCTGCGCAGGATCGGCCTGCCGCTCCGACCGTCCGCGCGGTGCGCGGCACGATTCGGGCTGACGGCCGGCTCGACGAGGCTCTCTACAGCGCGACCGAGGCGATCGAAGCGTTCGTACAGCAGGAGCCCGACGAGGGACGGCCGGCCACCGAGCGGACAGAGGCCTGGGTCTTCTTCGACGATGACACCATTTACGTGGCAGCGCGGTGCTGGGAGTCCCGTCCCGAGCGCCGCGTCGCCAACGAGATGCGCCGCGACACGAATCAGCTGCGACAGAACGACACATTCGCCGTGCTGTTTGACACCTTTCATGATCGCCGCAACGGCTACCTGTTCACGGCAAACGCCATCGGTGGGATGGGCGACAGCCAGATTACCGACGAGGGGCCGCCCAACGTCGATTGGAACACGGTCTGGACATTCGAGACCGGCGAGTTCGACGGAGGCTGGACCGTCGAGATGTCCATCCCCTTCAAGTCTCTCCGCTATCAACCCGGACGGGAGCAAACCTGGGGCATCAACCTCCGACGCGTCGTCCGCTGGAAGAACGAGTGGTCGTACCTCGCGCAGGTGCCGCGCGCTCTGACGACGTTTCGCGGCATCCTCAAGGTGTCGTCGGCCGCAACGCTTGTCGGCCTGGAGGCGCCCTCCGGAACTCGGATGCTAGAGCTGAAGCCATACGCGCTGTCGGGTCTGGCGACCGACACGACGGTGACGCCCCGCCTGTCGAACGACGCGACAAAACGAATCGGAGGCGATCTCAGGTACGGCGTGACCCAGAATCTGACGGTCGACGTCACCGTCAACACCGATTTTGCCCAGGTAGAGGTTGACGAGCAGCAGGTAAACCTTACCCGGTTCAATTTGTTCTTTCCCGAGAAACGAGACTTCTTCCTGGAGAACCTCGGCACGTTCGCGTTTGCCGGACGCGCGAGCGCCGGACTGGGCGCCGGAAGCGGCGTCACGCCCTATCTCTTCTTCAGCCGCCGCATCGGCCTCGATGGCGCGCGCGTTCCATCGCTCCGTGCCGGAGGACGAGTGAACGGCAAAGTGGGGCGTTTCACGATGGGCCTGCTCACTGTGCGGACCGGCGGCCTTGCGCCTCTGGAAGGTCAGCCCCAAGGCATCGAACCGGCGACGTTCACGGTCGCGCGCGCGAAGCGCGACATCCTGCGCCGCAGCAGCATCGGCGCGATGGTCACGCATCGCAGCGCGACACCAGGTCGCGTCGGCTCGAATCTCGGCTATGGCCTCGACGCGACGTTCTCGTTCTATCAGAACGTCCGCTTCGATACGTATGTCGCTGGCACACGGACCGAAGGCCGCCCCGGCGATGATCTCAGCTACCGAGGCCTCTTCGACTACAACGCCGATCGTTATGGGTTTACGGCGGAGCGACTCGTGGTCGAACCGAACTTTTTGCCGGAAATAGGTTTCCTTCGCAGATCTGACATGCGGCGCAACTTCCTGCAGGCGCGGTTCAGTCCGCGACCGATAGGGATCCCGCACGTCCGGAAGTTCATCACGCAGGGAAGCATCAACTATCTGACAAACAACCAGAATCGGCTCGACACACGCGAGATCGTCGGCGTCTTCCAAACCGAACTCGTGAACACCGACGTGGCGGGCGTCATGTACACCGACACGTTCGATCGCCCGGTGCGTCCATTCGACGTCGCGACCGGAGTCCGCATTCCCGTCGGCGGGTACAACTTCCATACGCTGCAGCTCTCATACACCGGCGGTCAGCAGCGAAAGATCTCGGGCGCAATCGTCTACGAGACAGGTACCTATTATGGCGGGACCCAGCAATCGGTCTCGGTCAACTCCGCGCGCATGGAAATTACGCCTCGAATGTCGGTCGAACCGAGCGTCTCCGTCAACTTCGTGGATCTCCCTCAGGCGTCCTTCACCGCTACCGTTGTTCGCACTCGCGCGACCTACACAATCACTCCGCGCATGTTCGTCAGTGCCATCGCCCAGTACAACTCGACGACGGCGTCGAGGGGCAGCAACCTGCGCCTCAGATGGGAGTACGCGCCAGGCAGCGAACTATTCGTGGTCTACACCGACGACTACGACACCCTGTCCCGCACTCCGTCCGGTACACTCCGAAACCGGGCGTTCGTCATCAAGGCGAATCGCCTGTTTCGACCGTGACCGGCGCGCTTTGGAGTGAGGGTTGAGGGCCAGATTGGTAAGCGCGCCTCTTTCACGGCACACTCTCCAGACTGTCTCCACAACCGACGAGCGTGTCGGTGCCAAGGTCGACGCTGAGTGCACGCGGCTCTGGACCGACGGAAGTGTTCATTCCAAGGCTCTACGAACATCGCGCGATGCTGCGTCGCGAGGGCGGATCGGGACAGGTGCCCTCGACGGGGGCCGTGCCGAGTCACCATCAACGGGCACACTGCCGGCGAACCACGTGGTTCTCGTCCGCGTCACAAGAGCAGGCGCGATCTCTGAGATCGACGCCTTCACGATCTCGCGCCCAGGGTGACGAGGAGCTCGTCCAGTTGCGCGAATGTTTCGACGGTCGCATCCGCCGCGCCGGTACCGGCAGCGTCGAGAGCTTCCTTCGAGGGATACAGGTCGCGCATGACCAGCAGCGTCTTGCCATCTGTTTCCTCGAAGGTCACCGTGGTGATGGACCCGTTGTCGCCACTTTCTTCATTGGTCCAGACGAGGCGCGAGTGCGGGGTCACTTCGATGTACTTCCCGAAGAACGCCATGGTCGAGGCATCGTGACTGAACACCAGACGATATCTGCCGCCGGTGCGAACATCCGCGTCGAGCGATAGCAGGGACATGCCCATCGACTTCGGCACCCACCACTGTTTGAGCAGCTCGGGCCGGGTCCACGCCTCGAACACGAGACGCGCCGGCCCATTGAACGTTCGCGTCACGACGAGCTCACGCTCGGACTTCCGTTCCACGGTCGTGCGGTTCTTCGTGGGAGTGGGCTCAATTTCTCTTTTTTCGACCATCGACCTTTTCCTCTCGTTTCAGTGCCTCGATAACCGTGTCCAACGCCTCGAAGCGTGCGCTCCAGAGATGGTGGTACCTCTCGATCCACGCTGCCGCTTCCTCCAGTCGACGCACGCCGAGCGTGCAGGTCCGCACGCGCCCGACCTTCTCCGTGGTGACGAGCCCCGCCTGTTCCAGGACGCCCACGTGCTTTTTCATTCCCGTGAGCGTCATGTGAAACTTCTCGGCTAGATCCGTGATCGACGCGTCTGCACGTCCGAGCTGCTCAAGAACGCCGCGTCGAGTGGCGTCGGAGAGTGCGGCGAACGAGGCATCGAGGGAGGCGTTCGAATGCTGAACCATCTGGTTCAGTATACACGGACCAGCGCAAGAGGCGACTGCGCGTGCGCCTGGCCGCTATCGCGACGAAGCGCAGACAAATCCCACTGAAAAGCACCGACCATCTGGCGATGGTCGTAGCCGGTTGTGCTCGACGTCATTGACGCCTGAGCTGGAGCGATTCGTCGACGCCAAGGTCGAAAGCGGCCTCTACAACAACGCCAGCGAGGTCGTGCGAGAGGGCCTTCGCCTGCTGAAGGAGCAGGACGAGATTCAGGTCCGCTGGCGGGAGCAGATTGATTGGGAAGTGCCGCCCGGGAACAGATTGCACGCGCTCGGCGCCGATCTGCGAGGGTTCCATGCGGTGCGAGTCAACGACCAGTATCGGATCGTGTTTCGCCTCGAAAGCGGAGATGCGTTCGACGTGCAGTGCACCGACTACCACTGAGGACTCCATGCTGCCGACCCATCGTCCGCCGACTCACCCTGGTGAAATGCTCCTGAAGGAGTTTCTCGAACCTCTTGGCGTGTCTCAGGCCGAGGCGGCCACTCGGATGAGTATTCCTTTCCAGCGGCTGAATGGGATCGTCAAGGGCCGTCGAGCCGTCAGCGCGGACACAGCGCTGCTACTCGACGCGCTGACGGGTTGGGACTCCCAGATCTGGCTGACACTGAAACTTGAAGCACACGGTGAGTTGGGCCGACAGCAACCTGGTGAAACTTCACTGGGATAAGCGTGACCCGAAAGCTCCGGTTTATAGCCGTGCGTTTTCCGCTGATGCGGGCCGAACGTGGGAATGGAATTGGTATTCGAACTTTTCACCCCTGGTCTCGTCACGGCCAGTTCAAGACAGCGGCGTTTCACTTTCGAGATTTCGGGCGGCGCGTTCGCTTTCCACGCGCGATCTCGGTGGAGAGCGCCTCGAGCCGCGGGCCCCAGAAACGCCGAAACCGGTCCAGCCACGCGTCGACCTCGGCCAGCGGGCGCGCATCCACCGCATAGACGCGTCGCGTGCCCTCGGCGCGCACCGTCGCGAACCCGCTTTCGCGCAGGATCTTCAGCTGCTGCGAAACCGCCGACTGGGTGATGCCGAACTCGCGCGCGATGACCTCGACGACCTCGCCTGACGCGTGTTCGCCGCCCTCGACCAGGAGCTCAAGGATGCGCCGCCGAACGGGATCGACGAGGACGTCGAAGGCGTGCATCAGGCCCCCGTGTAGGCGGCGATCGTCCGCTGGGCCTTTGCGCGTGCCTCGTCGGGGTTCTCACCCGAGGCGGCGTGCGCGGCGCCCCACGCTTCGCCGCTCGCGCGCATGAACGCCTTTCCCTCGCTCGACACGGTCCAGGCCATGGCTGCCTCGCGGTCGAGTGGGGCGGCCGGATCGACGAGGTGCCGCTCGAGGCCGTAGAACCCGAGATCCCAGCCGATCCCCACCGCCCCGGGCCCAAACTGCTTCTGGTGCTCCTCGCCTATCCCGTCCTTGTGTGCGATGTGTTCCAGGGTGAGCCGCGCCTTCTGCCCGTCGGGCGCCAGGCGTACGTTCACCCAACTCGTCCCGCCCATGAACTCCCACGTCACATCGAGCGCTTCGGGGCGCTCGCACCGAACGATCGTGCCGCCGGCGTTGCCCTGCAGCTGGTACCGGCCTCCAAGCCTCAGGTCGCCTTCAACCGGAAGGAACCAGCGCGCGAGCCGCTCCGGCGTCGTGATGGCGTCCCACAGGTCGTCGACTGTCGTGTCGTAGGTGCGGACTGCCACCACAACGAGCGCCGTCTTGCCCAGGTGCTCGCGGTTGTCTACGCGACGAAACTCTGCTCCGAACAGTTGGCCCATCTTGTCCGTCTCCCTGCACCTGCCAGGACAGTCCAGCAGTGCCACCTAATATTAACATGTACTAATACTGTCGCGTCGAAGGGCGCCCCGCCGCGGGAGCACAATCTGCTGAATGAGCCGACACTTGCGTTCGGTGGTCGTACTCGCCGCTCTCTCCTCGCGTGTGCATCGGCGCCTGACCTGGCCAGAGCGCAGGAGCCGGCGCGCCAGCCGTCGGTGACTACAGATGTGGTGCACGGGCACAAGGATGGTCTCGCCCGGCGCGGCGCCCACGCTGATCGTGCACGGCAACGCCGACAACGTCGTCCCGATGCTCGAGGGCGAGACGATGTACGCGGCGTTGTCGAAGGCGGGCGTGCCCGCGTCGTCCGTCCGGATCGAAGGCGCGGGACACGGGTTCGCGGGGGCCGCTCTCACGCGTGCCACCGCCGAAATGGTGCGGTGGTTCGAGTTACATCTCCGCGACGCAGTGAAATAGAACCTCGCCGAGGCGAGCTGATGGAGTGTCTATGAACGCAGCTTTGCCACTTCGTCGGTCTCATCGAAGGCGGGCCGCACGAAACGGCGCGCGTGCGGCCGAGCCCGCTCGAGTGCTTCATGAAGCCACGCCAGATCCGCGATAAAGGTCTGCGCCTCATCTCGGGACGTGACACCGCGCTCGACGAGATCGCGCCACGCTGCGTGCGACCGCTCGATCGCGATGAGTGCCACTTTGGCGGACCCGTTCTGGTCGGATGACCACACATGCTCCGCCGCGTCGTCATCCGGCGACACGTTCAGCGCGCGGTTGATCTTCATCGCGATGACCGTGCTGAGCCAGGTGATCTCCGCACACCGTGGGTCGGTGGTCCACGGCCCAGCGCCGTGGCGCCCTTTCAGCCACTCATCGAGCCTTATCGCGTACGAGGCGGCGCGGGCGTCGATCGGCTGGTGCTCCGGTGGAATTCCTGGCCGACACTGTTCCCACTCCCAGGCTGACATCGTCATCGACGCTTCGTCAGCGGTTCGCTCGTGCATCCAGGCAGGCATCGGGGGCTCGGGCCCCTCCAACAGCGGCGCCTCAACGATCGCCTTCAAGTGCGGATCGAAAGAGGCGTCCAACCCGGCGACATCGGCGAATACTCGACAATATGAAGTGAACGCACACCGCTCGCACCATCTGTCGCAATAGTTGTGCACGCCAACGATGAAACCGTCTCGAAGCTCCATCAGCGCCTCCGCCGGCACCGCAGAGAGCAACGGGGATGCCGTCGACGTTCGGCTCTGTTGGCGTGGACCGCGGCGACGATGCGGATTCGATGATCGCAATTCCTTCGTACGGTCGCGTTCGCGGGGACGCGATCTCTGCACACGCCGGGCCCTGACTCAGCTCGATGTAACCGTCGCGCGCGAGCGCAGTATTCTACGGAGATGTCGAGGAGGGGTGAGTCGAGGAGGAGTGAAATGACCGTGACGCTCTGGCTCCTGGCCGCTGCCCTGCTCGTCGCGCAGTCCACGCAAGGCCCGGCGACGGCCGCGCGGAATCGGGCGTTCGTCAACGGGCGCGTGTTCAACGGACAGGGCTTCGTTGACCAGCCGCTGTACGTCACCGCCGACGGCCTGTTCTCGCGCGCGCGCCCCTCGGACGCCGAGGTCGTCGATCTGGCCGGCGGCTACGTGATCCCGCCGCTCGGCGAGGGACACAACCACAACGTCGACACGGAAGGGGCCATCAATCGATATCTGAGGGCCGGCATCTTCTACGTCAGCAACCCGAACTCCCACCCCGGCCAGCACTCGAAGCTGCCCGCGCGTTTGAACTCGCCAACCGGCGTCGATGTCCAACTGGCCGGCGGCGGCCTCACCAGCACCGGCGGCCATCCGTGGTTTGTCGTGCAGCGCAACATCGACCGCAAGATATGGACGGAGGCGGACGGCGAGGGCGCGTTCTACCACGCCATCGACTCCGCCGACGATCTCGCGAAGAAATGGCCGGCGATTCTCGCGGCTCGCCCCGATTTCATCAAGATCTACCTCCTCTACTCCGAGGAGTTCGCCAGGCGGCGCGACGATCGAGCATTCATCGGTTGGAGGGGCCTGGACCCGGCCCTCGTGCCGCTCATCGTCCAACGCGCCAAGGCGAGCGGACTGCGGGTCTTTGCCCACGTGGAGACGGCCGCCGATTTCCGCGCGGCGGTTCGCGGCGGCGTCGACGTCGTAGCGCACCTGCCAGGCTTCCGGCCATCGCTCGCCGAGCGTCCGTTCTACCCGAACCTCGACGCCCACCGGCTCACGGCTGCGGATGCGCAGGAGGCGGCGCAACGGCGCGTCACTGTGGTGACCACGGTCTGCGACCTTCTCGAGGCGACCGAGCGCGGGCTGCTGGGGTTCACACCGTCCGACTCCGAGGCTTTTCGCGCGCTCGTCCGTGGCAACCTGTCCGTGCTCAAGGCGGCCGGCGTGTCGATGGCGTTCGGCAGCGATAGCTACGGCCAGACGAGCGAAGCGGAGGTACGAACGATCGGCGCGCTCGATGTCTTCTCGCCGCTGGAGGTGCTGCGGATCTGGTCCGTGGCCACGCCGACGATGATCTTCCCGACCCGCAAGATCGCGCGTCTCGAGCCTGGCTACGAAGCGAGCTTCCTGGTGCTCGACGGCGATCCGACCCGCAGCTCCGAGAATCTCTTCCGCATCGTCACGCGGGTCAAACAAGGGGTCGTGCTCAGCGGGATCGGCGGGGCCGGCGCACGGCCCTGACCTTGCCCGTCTTCTCGCCGCCGCAGAAGAATCGATCGCCGCCGTCGGACTCGAGCCCGGACACGCTCACGCCCGGGGGCATCTCCAGGCTCTCCAGCACCTCGCCGGTGCGGGGATCCACTCGCCTCACGTCGCTCTGATCGCCGTCCCGCGTCCCGTGCCACAGCTCGCCGTCGACCCACGTGACGCCGGTGACGAAGCGGTTGGACTCGATGGTGCGAAGGATCTCGCCTGTCTCGGGATCGATCTGATGGATCTTCCGGTCCCGATACTGACCGACCCACAGCGTCCCTTCGGCCCAGGCCAGCCCCGAATCCTCGCCGCCACCAGGCGCCGGAATCGTCGCCAGCACCCGGCCAGTGTGCGGGTCGATCTTGCGGATGCTGCCCGCGCCCATTTGAAAGAGATGCTCGCCGTCGAAGGCGGTGCCGGCCTGCGCCGCCACGTCGAGCGAGCGCAGCGTCTGGCCGCTGGCGGGATCGACGGCCACCAGCTTGTCCTCGGCCGCAATCCACACATTGTGGCCGTCGTAGGTGACCCCGTTCACACGCTCGACACCCGGGAAGGGTCCGTACTCCCGCACGATCTCGGCAGCTGACCGGCGCATGCGATCAGCTTAATCGAGCGGCAGCGGAGCCGGGAGCAACAAGGTCGTCGTGAAACCCGCCACCGGCGGGGTCATCCAGCGCCGGGCGCGCGCGCGGCCGAGCGGCTGCACCTTGCCGGCGTCGGCCAGCGCGTCGAGCGACCGCTGAACGGTGCGCTGACTGGTGCCGAGCGCCAGCGCGAGCGCGGAGCTCGACCACGACTCGCCGTCGGCGAGCAGGGCGAGCACCGCCGCGTTCTCGTCTTCGACCGGCTGCGCCAGCACCACGATCTCCCGGCCGCGTCGCGGCGCGAGCGCGAAGCCCCGGTTCGTGGCGTGGACGGCCGCCAGGGGTCGAAGCATTTTGCGGAGCCGCCCGATTTCGACGCGCAATCGCGCGCGGTGCGATTCGTCCGCGTGCCGGGCCCCGAACGCGCGCGCGAGCAGCACCTCCCTCGGCGCGTCGCCGGGCCACGCTTCGCCGAGCGTGCGCGCGAGCGCGAACAGCACGGGACGGGTGGTCAACGGGATTACCGTGCCCTGCTGACGGACGGCATGGCGGCAGGCGTCCACGACGAGCGCTTTCGACGCCAGCAGCCCTTCCACGTCTGCGAGACTGAGAAGCCGTTCCTCGCCCCGCGCCATCAGACGCGCCGCCGGCGTGCTCAGCACACGTGTGGCGTGTTCGACTTCGGCGCCGAGCGCGGGGATTCGAGCGTGGCGCGCCGCCTGTTCGGCGCGTGCGAGCGCACGTTGTGCCACCTGTGTTCGCAGCCGCCGGATGGCAATGCCCGCGACCACCAGCTCGTGGGCGGCTCGCGATGCGGGCGGAAAGGCGGCCGGATCGATCGCGGCGATTGCCCGCTCGGCCTCGTCGAGGCGGCCAATCAGCAGCAGGCGCCGCACCCCGAGGTGACGGGCATGCGCGGCGTTCAGGCGGTCGCCGTGGGCGTCGAGCGTCGCCCGCGCCGTGTCGAGCGCTCCCGCCGGCCAGCCGAGATCGCGCGAGACGAGGGCAATCTCGGCCTCGGCCACCACGCACCGCGCGCGCGCCACCGCTTCTCTCGGACCGAAGGCACGCGCGGCGCGGCGCAGCAGCGTCTTCGCCAGCACGAAGTCGCCCAGCTGCGCCATCGCGATGCCTCGAAGCGCAAGCGCGGGGGCATCGTCGCGGAGGGCGACGCGCTTCAGCGCGCCAAGGGGATCGCCAGCCGCGAGCGCGCGCGCCGCGACGGCAATCACCGAGTCGGCGCGACCGATCACCAGGGATCAGTGCGCTTGGTGAAGGCGCGACCCTTGTCCGCGGCGGGCGAATCCCCACCCGTGCAGATCATCACGCCGTCCTTCAGCTGGTCGATGACGGTGTTCTCGTTGCAGGCGTTGAGGAACTTGATCCCGGCCGCCTTGGTGGCGTCGAGCACACGGCGCCGCACGGCCGCCATCTGGGGCGACGCTTCGCCGCCGCCCTGATACGTGCCGGGCCGTCCCAGGATGTAGAACCCGTGATCGCCGGGACCCCATTCCGCGAACGCGATGCCCGGCACGCGGACGGAGCTCTCGACGTTCGCGTCGGCGCGCGGGTTTTCGATCTTCAGGCCGAACAGCAATTCGCCATCCGGGTTCAGCGGCCAGGGCTCGGCGATGCGCATGTACTCCTCGGCGGTGACACCCCACATCCGCGACGCATAGGCCTGCGACCCGTTGCCGCGCGTGCCCTGCGCCAGTCCTTCCACGCGCGGGGCGAACGGATACCGCGAGGCTTCGATCATCAGTCGGGCCGCCTCCGGGCTCTCGGCGTTGCACAGCAGGATGCCGTGGACGCCGGCGGCCAACGCCTGCTGAATCATCCAGGCATTGGCGCGCAACGCGTCGGGAGTGCCGGCGATGGGTAGCGTGACGATGACGGCCGGGGTCTTGTGCCCCGTGCGGGTCGGACCGGCTTCGACGAGCCCGCGCATGAACTCGCGCAGCTCCTTGAAGTCGAGCGGCCCATGCTCCATCTCGTAGGTGATGTAGTCGGCCTTGGTTGCCGCCAGCCGCTTGCCGTCCTCGTAGCCGCCGGCGTTGATCTGCGCGTAATAGACCGGCTGATTCTTGAGCCACATGTCGATGACGCGGTTGACGTGCTTGCCGGTCCGCGTCGTCTGTCTGGGCATGTCCGGCAGCGTCGCATTTGCGGGAGGCACCGCCTGCTGCGCGCCAGCCGACATCGTGGTCACCATCGCGACCGCCATTCCGGTCAGCCAAGCCATCTTCGTGCTCATAGGCGCTCCTGAACAGTCACAGGTGAGCGGCCGGGCCCCGCTACTCCGCCCGGATTCTGAGATCGCCGATCGCGTGTTGGACCTGCAGGTCGACCGTCACCGGCGATCCCCCCGCGCGAGGATTGATCCAGCGTCCATCGCGCTTCTCGAGGCCGTCGATGTTCGAGTCGCCGATGAGCCCGCTCGTGCTGGCGGAGATGCCGACCGACGCCGGCAGAATGACCGTGGTGTCGCCCGCGCCCGCCTGCACGCTCACGCTGTAGCTCCTGGTCGGCGTACCGCGCAGGTCCACCTCGAGATCGCCGGCGCCGAGACGCACGGTCAGGCTCTGCAGGTTGAGGCGGCCGAGCGCCAGCTTCGCGTCGCCGGCACCGAGCGTGATCTGAAGATCGACCGGTGTTTTCTCGTCGAGGCTCAGGCGCCAGTTGTTCTCGTAGTTCCCGGACGTCGATCCTTGCGAAACCTTCAGCGTGCCCGTCGTGCCGTTCACCGCGTACTGGATGTCGGGCTTGAGCGCCGGGACGTTGAACGCGAACTCCCCTTCGAAAAGCTTCGCGGCACCCGACTTGACCTCGAGGTCGCCGGCCGTCATGTCGATGTCGACTTTGGCGGCGGTCGCGGCGCCACGCTCGACGGCATGATGCTCGTTGACCACGGGGCCGGCGGGGCCGGGAAGACCGCAGGCGGCCATCCACACCGCCGACACGACTGTGAGAAGCGCCTTCGTCGATTTCACACGCGCATTATCATCGAGCTCGATGAGTTCGAGCGAACAGGAACAGCTGTGGAACGGCCGGTCCGGCCAGGCCTGGGTCGAGTCGCAGGAGCTGCTGGACGGCACGTTCAGGCCCTTTGAAGAGCTGCTGGTCGAGGCCGCGGCGGCCCGCTCCCCCCGCCGCCTGCTCGACGTCGGGTGCGGCACCGGCAGCACCACGCTCGCCATCGCCCGGCGGCTCGGCAAGAGCACCCGCTGCATCGGCCTCGACATCTCGGAGCCGATGCTCGCGCTCGCCAGAGCGCGCGCGGGACGCGAAGGCAGCCCGGCGGAGTTCGTGCGCGCCGACGCGCAGACGCACGCGTTAGAACCCGCAACCGTGGACCTGATCGTGTCGCGCTTCGGCGTGATGTTCTTCGACGATCCGGTCGCGGCATTCGCGAACCTGCGGCGGGCGGCCACCAGCGACGGAGCGCTCCGGCTCATCGCCTGGCGAAGCGCCGTGGAGAACCCATTCATGACCACGGCCGAGCGCGCTGCGGCGCCGCTGCTGCCGGAGCTGCCCCCGCGGAACCCGGACGGACCGGGCCAGTTCGCGTTCGCCAGCGCGCAGCGGGTCCACGCCATCCTGGAGGAGAGCGGCTGGACCGGGATCGCCATCCGGCCGCTGGACGTCGAGTGCGCATTCCCGGTGCGGGAGCTGCCCTCGTACCTCACGCGGCTCGGGCCGGTGGGCCGCGTGCTCCAGGACGCAGACGAGCGGACACGTGCGACGGTGATCGAGACGATCCGCCCGGCCTACGACCCCTATATCCAGGGGGCCGACGTGCGCTTCGTCGCGGCCTGCTGGATGATCAGCGCCGGGTAGGGGGCAGCCGCGCGCAGGCACGGGCACCGCGCGCCCGGCGGACTCAAGCGGCGGGTGAAGTTGTCGATTGTCGATGTGTGAAGTCGGGTTCTCTTCCCCGCCTCGACGGCCACGGCATTCACGTACTGGTCGCCGAAGACGATGCCAGCTCGCGCTTTCGCCTGGAAACGGCGCTGCGCGCGTGGGGCTATCACGTGACCAGCGTGGCCAACGGCCGGCAGGCGATCGCCGCGCTCGCGCAGCCCGGCGGGCCCAGCCTGGCCGTGCTCGACTGGTCGATGCCCGAGGCCGACGGGCTCGAAGTGTGCCATGCGATTCGCAGCGATCCCCATCGCCGCTACGTCTACGCCATCCTGCTGACGTCGCATGATCGGGACGAGGACGTCATCGCCGGCTTCGACGCCGGCGCCGACGACTACGTCACCAAGCCGTTCAACACCAAGGAGCTGCGGGCGCGGGTCCGATCCGGAGCTCGCATCGTCCAGCTGCAGCACCAGCTGGTGGCGGCGCACGAGGAGCTGCGGGAAAAGGCGATGTACGACCCGCTCACCCGGCTCCTGACGCGCGGCGCGTTCTTCGAGATCAGCGAGCACGAGCTCGCACGGGCGAAACGCAGCCGAACGCCGCTCTCGATCGTGATGGCGGACATCGATCACTTCAAATCGATCAACGACCGGTTCGGACACCCCGGCGGCGACGAAGTGCTGCGCGAGGTTGCGCGTCGCCTGCAGGCGACCTTCCGCAAGGAAGACGCGGTGGGCCGCTACGGCGGCGAAGAGTTCGTGGCGCTCGCGGTTGGCTGTGAAGGCGCCGACGCCATCGCGCTGGCGGAACGCTTCCGCCAGGCTGTCGAGCGCGAGCCGTTCGCGGTCGGCTCCGACTGTCTCGACGTGACCACCAGCGTTGGCGTGGTGACGGGCACCGCCACCGATGGGGTGCAGGGTCTCGTGCGGGCTGCCGACGAGGCGCTCTACAGAGCCAAGGCGACCGGCCGCAACAAGGTGGTCGCCGCGAGAGAACTGGTTACTCCCTGAGTGGGCGCCGCCCCGCGCGGCGTCCGTCAGTTACAGCAGGTCAGTGACCGATGTGTACTTCGGCGCGCATCCAGGGATGGATGCAGCACTGATACTTCTCCACGCCCTCTTCGTCTTCAGTCTCGCCCTCTGAGGCCCCGCCCGCCGGGATGAAGGCGGCCGGCGACAGCTGGTTGCATTCGGGCGCAACCGTCGTGAGCCCCATCCGCTCGTTCAGCACCGGCACGATGCCGCCGCCGAACTCTTCGACCTCGGTGAAGGTGTGCGTCTCGCCACCGTGGTTGACCGCGAGCAGCACGTCGCCCACGCCCATGTGCGCCTGCGGCGGCGTCATGTGCCATGCACCGACGGAGTGATGAAGGCCAAGGAGCTCGAGGAAGTTCTCGAACCTCACGCCGCCGTTCCGCACACAGGTGCCTGGACCGAGCGCCGCGTTGAAGGTTTCCGGATCGCAGGCGTCGAACAGATCGACGACCCGTTGGCCGTGTCCGCCGTTGCCCATCGCCGTTGCGCGCGCCAGGCCGCCGGACGTGCTGGCCGTGTTGGCCGTGCCCGCGCTACCCGACGGCCCCGCCGGCAGCCTGGTCGAGTCGCTGCATCCGATGACAAACGCCGTTGCGAGGCCTGCTATCACGGCCGGCAGCGGCACACGTGTACACACACGGTTGAGCATGATGTTGTTCCTCCGCGGCGACAGCAAGCAATCTGGATTCCTGCGACCGGCTCAGACGGATCGACGAATTCAGGCCAGCGGCGCGGCCGGGCCGGCGGCCTGTGGTTTCGGCGACCGCTCGGATTTACGAGGCGCTACCCTGCCATGCGCCAGAGATGCATCACGGCGTAGCTGCGCCAGGGACGCCAGGCCTGCGACAGCACATCGGCTTCCTTGGCAGTGACGCCGCCGAGGCGCTTCCGCACGGCGATGTCTTCCTTCGGAAACGCGTCGGGCCAGCGCAGCGCCCTCATGGCGATGTAGTGCGCGGTCCACTGCCCGATGCCAGGGATCGCGGCGAGCCGCCTGATCGACTCGTCGGGATCGCGGTTCGCGCCCTCGTCGAGACAGAGGTCGGCCGAGCCCTGCCCCTGTGCAAGCGCGATGATGCTGCGGCAACGCGCCGCCACGATGCCGTGGCGGGCAATCTGATCGACGGATGCGGCGGCCACGCGCGCCGGCAACGGCGTCAGCCGATTCAGCGCGGGAAACGGCGTCACGATCGGCTCGCCGAACGTTTCCACGAAGCGGCACGCGACCGTCGTCGCCGCCTTGACCGTCACCTGTTGTCCGAGAATGGCGCGCAGCCCCAGCTCGAAGCCGCTGAACGCACCGGGCACGCGCAGGCCAGGGTTGGCTCGCACGGCGGTCTTGAGCCGTCCATCCCGGCCCAGATGGGCGGCGATTACGTCGGGCCGCGCGTTGAGATCGAAGAGCGCGCGCAGGCGGCGCAGCAGCGCCGGCAGCACCGGCGTGAGCGCGTGCGGAAACTCCACCTCCAGCGCGTGCTTCTTCCGGCTCTGTCTCACCGAAATCCAGCCCTTGGCCTTCCCCAGCTGCACCGTCCGCGCGTAGGTCGTGGGCGTCACGTGCTCGATGCCGATGAGCGCGCGCGCCGACAGGAACGCGAGCATGCCGGCCCAGTCGTACGGCGGACGGTAGGCGAGGAGCAGCGTGGACGTGCCGGCATCGTCGACGCGCTCGCCGCCGTCGGCCGCGCGGCGGCGCAGCCGCGTCGGCGGCATGCCGTAGCGCCCGGCAAACGCGTCGTTGAACCGGCGCAGGCTCGAGAACCCGCTGGCGAACGCCACCTCGGTGATCGGCAGGCGTGTTTCCGTCAGCAGCTGCTTGGCGAGCAGCAGCCGGCGCGTGAGCAGGAGCTGCATCGGCGGCACACCGAGCTCGCTCTGGATGATCCGTCGAATCTGACGCGAGCTGAGCTCGAACTGCTCCGCGATCGCCTCGAGCCCGCCGGTTCCGTCGAGCTGTCCTTCCTCGAGGCGCTGCACGATCAGCTGCGCGATCCGCTGGGCGTCGTCCACGGGCGCGCTCCCGGGCGCCAGCTCCGGCCGGCACCTCAGGCACGGCCGGAAGCCGGCGTGCTCGGCCTCCTGCGGCGTGGCAAAGAAGCGGGTGTTGCCTTCGCGAGGGGTCCTGGCGGGACAGATGGGACGGCAATAGATCTTCGTCGAGGTGACGGCGACGAAGAACAGACCGTCGAAGCGGGCGTCGCGGGCCGCCAGGGCGCGATAGAGTCTCCGGGTGTCGTGAAGCATACCCCACGGTATCGCGGCCGGGCCGATCGATCTAGCCATTTTCGGACACGACAACGGAGCAGCCTTTGATGTCCGAAAACGGCGAGCGTGACGGCGGCGTGGGCGATACTTTTCAAGGCGAGAGGACACGACGCCCATGACGACAGCCACGCGATACACCTACAAGTTGATCGATTCACCGGTGGGGCCGCTGCGCCTCCTGGCATCCGACAAAGGCCTGGCGGGAGTCTGGTTCGAACGCGGCCGGCAAGGCCGCGCGCGGCCGCGGGGCGACGTCGAGGATGCGCGGCACCCCGTGCTGGTCGAGGCCGAGCGCCAGCTCCGCGAGTACTTCGCCGGCCGGCGGCAGACGTTCGACCTCGAGCTCGACCTCGCTGGGACGCCGTTCCAGCGCTCGGTGTGGAAGGCCCTGCTCACGATTCCCTTCGGGCAGACGCGCACCTACGGAGAGATCGCGAAGCAGGTGGGACGGCCGAGCGCCTCGCGCGCCGTCGGAGCGGCCAACGGACAGAACCCGGTGGCCATCGTCGCGCCCTGCCACCGCGTCATCGGCTCGACGGGTGCGCTGACAGGATTCGGTGGCGGGCTGGACGTGAAGGAGCGCCTCCTGCGGCTCGAGGGCGCTCGCCTGTAGGGGCCGCCTGTAGGGCCTGTAGGGGCCGCCTTCAGGCGGCCCGTGGCGCACGTGCGGAGAGCAGCTCAAAGCAGCGAATACCGCTCGTCGGCGGCGAGGCACGGCGCCTCGGGCAGACCGAGCTCGCGGCGCACGATGTTGGTGCCGAGCACGATCGACACCATCTTGTGAAACGCGTGCCGCCGGCTCATGCCTTCGCGCCCCATCCCGCAGTCGGAGGACAGCACCAGGCGCTCCGCCGGCACGTGCTCGAGCGCGCGGCGGATCTGCGCCGCGACGTCGTCGGGTGTCTCCACCTGGAGCACGTGGTGATCGACGACGCCGAGGGCGATCTTCTTGCCGGCGATCGCACCGATCGCCTCGAGGTCGGCGCCGCCGGTGCTGCAGTACTCGAACGTGATGACGTCCGCGTCGAGCCGATCGAGCCAGGGAATCGCCGGCGCATAGCTGGGCAGCGGATTGAAGATCCGCTGCGCGCCCGGGTTGCCCCAGCACGTGTGACACCACACCTCGGCCTTGCCGCGCAGCCCCCTGACGGTGCGATTGAACACGTCGACCAGGAAGTCGTTGTCGAGCGTCTGCCCCGCGGATCCCTTGGCGGCGAGCATGTGGATCTGCGGCTCTTCGAGCTGCACCACCTCGCAACCCGCCTCCACCAGATCGCGCAGCTCGGCGTTGAGCGCGTCGCTGATCGCCAGGATGGCCTGCCGCAGATCCTTGTAGTGGTGATCGCGGACGGCCATGGCAATGAGCTCGGGGGTGATCGACCCGAACTTCACCGGCCGGGCCGTCAGCCGCTGCGCCGCCTTCCAGACCGCGGTGTACTGCAACGTGCCGCGCCCCACCGGCCCCACCAGGTCTGGCATCACGCGGCCTTCGAGGATGTCGTGCAGGATGTGGCCGCGCGGCTGGACGAAGCCGGCCCGTCCCGAGGCCGGCTTGTACGGCACCGCGCCGGCGAATCCGTCCATGCGGATCGGGGCGTACGAGAACCAGTTGTGGCCGCCGACGTCGGCGTCGAAGCGGCAGTCGCCGTCGGTGACGATGTCGAGGCCGGCCACCTCCTGATCGCGGATGTGCGACGAGGCGGCGTCGAGATACTGCTCCCGATACGCGCGGTCCACCATCGCCTCGCGGAAATTGCGGCGGCCGAGGTTCTCGGTGTACCACGCCGGCCGCGGCAACGAGCCGGTGATGGTGGTGGGGAGCAGAGTGCGTGCCGTGGCCGTGTACATCGGGCAGCTCCGCGGGGATGCTACATCAGGCGGACCTGACAGGTCCGCCTCTACGTACATAGGCGGACGGTCGTGCGATCCTGAGGGAATGCCGGAGCTTCCCGAAGTCGAGGCCGTGCGGCGGCAGCTGGAGCCGGTGATGGTGGGCGCGCGCATCGCACGCGTGGAGCTGCGCCGGCCGGATCTGCGGGCGCCGTTTCCGCGGCGGTTCGCGCAGCGGATGCAAGGGGCCACCACGCTGGCGCTGACGCGGCGCGCGAAGTACCTGGTGGCGTCGTTGTCCTCCGGCGACAGCCTTCTCATGCACCTCGGCATGTCGGGCTCGTTCCGGGTGCCGCACGCGAGCGATGCCGGCGACGCCCACGATCACGTCGTCTTCCATCTGTCGTCAGGGGCCGAAGTCGTCTTCAACGATCCGCGCCGGTTCGGGTTCATGGACCTGGTGCGCACGGCGCGCGTGGATCGCCACCCGTCGCTGAGCGGGCTCGGGCCGGAGCCGCTGTCGGCCGCCTTCGACGCCGCCGCGCTCGCGGCGGCGTGCGCCGGAAAGCGCACGTCGTTGAAAGCGGCGCTGCTGGATCAGCAGGTGGTGGCCGGGCTCGGGAACATCTACGCCGTCGAGGCGCTGCACATCGCCGGGTTGTCGCCGCTGCGGCGGGCGTCCACCATCGCGACGCCCGGCGGTGCGCCGCGCGAGGCGGCCGGGCGTCTGGCGGCCGCCATCAAGCAGGTGCTCGACGAGGCCATCCATCGCCAGATATCGGCGCCGTATCGCAGCGACCGCTTCCGCGTCTACGACCGCGAGCGCGAGCCCTGCCGCCGCCCGCGCTGCCGCGGTGTCATCCGCCGGCGATCGCAGGCGGGGCGATCCACCTTTTATTGCCCTGTTTGTCAGCGGTGACTATCGTGGGGGCCCGCTTGAGCTGACCCGACCATGGGCCGCCTGAAGGCGGCCCCACGATCGAAGCGCTATCTCGTGATCACCGTCTCCAGATATTCGGCCGGCACGACGAGACCTGCTTCGCCGCCGCGATCCGCCCCGCGCAGGAGCGCTAGCAGGTCGGCTTCGAGCGCGGCCTGCCCCGCGGCGTCGAGCGCCGCGAACGCCTTGTGCGTCGGCCCGTAGAAGGTGCGGAACACGTCCACGAAGTGCTCGGGCGACTTGTAGCGGAACGAGAAGAACCGCGGGGTGTGCTCGATCGTCGCGGCGCCCTGGAACAGCGTGCGGAGGTGCGAGTCGGTACCCCAGAAGAGCGGCGACTGCACACCCGGCACCGGCGGCACGTGCCGCGCCACGGCGCGGAACAGATCGCCGAGGAAGCCGGTGGGCGTCCAGCACGCGAGACCAATGCGGCCGCCGGGGCGGCACACGCGCATCAACTCGCCGGCGGCGCGCTGATGATCCGGCGCGAACATGACGCCGAAGGTCGACAGCACGACGTCGAAGCTGGCGTCTCCGTAGGGCAGGTTCTCGGCATCGGCCGGCTCGAACCGCACCGTGAAGCCCTCGGCCTCGGCCCGACGGCGTCCGCCCTCCAGCAGGGCGGGCACGTAGTCGGTGGAGGTGACGTCGGCAAAGCGGCGCGCCGCGGCCAGAGTGGCGTTGCCGTTGCCGGCGGCCACGTCGAGCACGCGCTCGCCGGCGCGCAGATCGACGGCCTCGCACACCATTTCGCCGACGATCTGCAGCGTCATGCCGATCACCGCAAAGTCGCCCGACGCCCACATCGCCTGCTGGCGGGTCTTGACCGCAGCCAGATCCGGCGCGGCGGTCGCCGGTGGAGTCGTCGCAGCAGTCATAGCTTCACCGCCGCCTGCACCTTGGCCAGGTGGTGGTAGCTGTGGCGCACGGCGTGGTCTTCGAGCATGAACTGGCACGTCAGCGGCGCGTCGGCGTTGAGCGACACCGTGGCCGCCGTCGCCAGCTCCTCGTCCGTGAACGCGCGAATCGCGGCCGCGGCCGGGGCGCTGTTCTGGCGCAGCAGGTCGATCGCCTCCTGCTTCGTCACTGCCGCGTTGTCCTGCGCGTGCTTGGCGTTCATCGCGTGCACGTCGTCCCAGGTGACGCCGGTGATCGGCTGCCCCTTGGCCAGCGCCTGCGCCAGCTGAATCTCCAGCGGCAGCACGCTGGCCACGTGGTGCACGACCACGCCGACCTTGCGCCCGTCCTTGGGAATCGGCGTCTGCCACTGCTTCTCCGTCAACGTGTTCGCGAACGCAATCATCGCGTCGATGCCCTGTTCGAGCCGGCGCGCCAGAGCCTCGCTCCGCGCACTCGCCGCCACCTGTGTTCCACCAATGGTTCCCGTCTGTGTGTTCGTCATCGCTGACTCCTTTTCAAATCAGGCGGGTCTCTAAAGACCCGCCTCTACGTACTGCACGGCGGGCTCACGTCTCAGAGCCGCGTCGATCTCTTTTCCCAACCCGGACACCAGGGGCAGCAGCGCCTCGATGTCATCCAGAGACGTGTGAAAGTTCACGACGCAGGCGCGAAGGGCGAAGCGCCCGCTCACCACCGCGCTCGACAGGAACGCGTCGCCGCTGCGTTCGATGGCCACGAGCAGCTCGCGATTGAGCCGGTCGAGATAGGCCTCCGTGGCGTCGCTGCCGATCGACGGCCGCAGATCCACGGGCACGTAGCGGAACGTGGTGATGCTGAGCGACTGCGTCACTGGCTCGAACTCGGCGTTCTGCGACACCCGCTCGTGGAGATGCCCGGCCAGCAGCATATCGTCGGCAATCATCCTGCGGTACCCCTCCCGTCCTACCTGGCGCAGCGCCAGCCACACCTTCAGCGCGCGGAACCCGCGCGAGTTCTGCGGCCCGAGCTCGAAGAAGTTCACCACCTGCTCGTCGAAGTGGTAGTAGGCCGGGTGATATGAAAAGGCGCGGCGGAGCGCCTCGGGATCGCGCACCAGCACGCACCCGGCTTCGAGCGGCGCGTAGAGCCACTTGTGCGGATCGACGGCGATCGAATCAGCCTGGGCCAGTGCACGCAGGCTCGCGGGCGCGCCCGGCACTTCCGCGGCGACGGCGCCGTAGCAGCCGTCCACGTGAAACCACAGCGACTGCTCGCGACAGACCGCGGCGATCTCGTCCAGCGGATCGACAGCACCCGTGCTGACCGACCCGGCCGTCCCGACGACGAGGAACGGCTGCAGTCCGGCGCGCCGGTCGGCCTCGATGGCGCTGCGCAGGGCGGCCACGTCCATGCACTGCCGCGCGTCGGTCGGAATCCAGCGGATGGCGTCGGTACCGAAGCCGAAGAGATCCGCCGCCTTCTGGATCCAGGTGTGCGTCTCGGCGGATCCGTAGAGCACGAGCGATTGGCGCGACAGCCCCTCGGCGCGCACGTCCCAGCCGGCCGCCGCCGCGCGGGCGGCGAGCACGCCGACGAAGTTGGCCATGTTGCCGCCGCTCACGAACAGTCCGCCGGCGGTCTGCGGGAAGCCGATCAGCTCGGCCATCCACCGCACCGCCTGACACTCGATCTCCGTCGCCAGCGGCGACAGCCCCCACGCGCCCACGTTCTGGTTGACCGCGGCCGCCAGGAAGTCGCCGAACATGCCGATGGGCGCCGGGCTCGACGTGATGTAGCCGAAGAAACGCGGGTGGCCGTTGAACAGCGAGTGATCGAACAGCTGTCCGGCGGTTTCGGCGACCAGCGGGCCGGCGGCTTCGCCCTCGAGCGGGAGCGGGCGCGCGGCGCCCAGCAGCGCGCGCACCTGGGCGGGCGACTCGCTCCGCGTGAGCGGCGCCTCGGGCACGGCCGCGAGCCGCTCGGCCACGAGGTCGACCAGCTGGTGGCCGATCGCGCGAAATTCGCCGGCCGACATCGCAAGGGGTGCCGTGCGCTTCCGCAGCGCTTCCAACCGTGCCGTGCGTTCGTTCATCTTAGGGCTCCGGTCAGAACAAGGTGGCCAACTCTGGGCGTCGAGGCGCCCGGCTGGCAAGGCGCGAAGAGCGCGCATACCGGGAGTATGTAAGCGATGAGCAACGACGCCAGACGGGATGCATCGGCGGCCAGAGTGGTCACTTTGTTCTGACCGGAGCCCTAAGCCCCTCGAAGAGATCCGTCTCGCGCGCGCGGCCGCCGTTCACGCAGCTGAACACGCGATAGAACTCCTGCGTGCCCCACAGCGCCCGGTGATGCTCGTCGGGCAGGTCGCCCAGCCGCGCGTAGATCGACATCTGCGTCTTGTGGCACGACACCGCGCGCCAGGCCACCGGCCACACGCGGCTCGTGTCCACGACGGTCGTCAACGCCCACGACGGCCACGGCGTGGCGTGGCGTTCTTCTCCGTCGACTCTGAAGACGAGCGCCTTGAGCGCAGTCTGATAGGCGGCCCACTTCTCCGGGCTCCACGCGATGAAATAGAACTTCGACACGCGGTGCGGCGCCGCGGCGCCGTTCGCCGCATACGACGGATCGGCGGCGCACGCGATCGCGGCAGCGGTCAGCTGGCTGATCGCGATGTGATCGATGTGCCCGTATGCCCCCTCGGGGCCGAAGGTGATGACCACGTGCGGCCGCACCCGGCGCAGGTGGCCGGCGATGGTCGCCGTCGCTTCTTCGTGGTCCACCTGGTCGAGGGCACCATCCGGATAGCCGAGCACCGTCACCTCGCGCAGCCCGAGCGCGGCTGCCGCCGCCGTGAGCTCCGCCTCGCGCGTCGGTCCAACGACCTCCGGCCCCGGCGACACGGCGCCGTCGCCATAGCGGCCGCGCTCGCCTCGCGTCGCGGTGACCAGGTAGGTTTCCACCCCCTGCTCCGCACACTGGGCGAGCACGCCGCCGGTGGCGAGCGACTCGTCGTCGGGGTGAGCCAGCACGCACATGAGACGGAGAGGGGAGGGGCCAGTCACGGTTCGTTCCTTCGGTGAAAGGGACTCTAACAACGGGGGCGCAGGTCAGGCTTCACCCGATCCGGTCATTTTGGGACCGGCAGTCAAAATGGCCCGAACGGGCCATGGGCGCTACGCCCTCGACCTTGGGCCTTGGGCCTCAGGCCTTGGGATTCAGAAGACCGAGGCGGCCGGCCTGGGCCACGGCCGCGGAGCGCGACGAAACGTTGAGCTTGGTCAGCGTGTTGGCGACGTGCCGGTGCACGGTGTGTTCGCTGATGAAGAGGCGCTCGGCAATGGCTTGATTGTTGAGACCATCGGAAATCAGCCGCAGGACCTCGACTTCGCGCGGGGTCAGCCCCTTCCGATCCTCGCCGCCGTGCACGGGCGGCGCCGCGGCGCCCTCGAGCACGGCGCGGGCGCGGGCCAGGTCGAGGCTGGCCCCGAGCGGCGTCAGGTCGCCGATGGCGCGCTGCGCTTCGGCCGCCGCCGCATCGGACCGGCCCAGCGTACCGAGCACGCGGGCCAGCTCCACGCGCGCGCGGCCGGTCTCGAACGGCGCCCCGCTGGCGCTGAAAAGATCGACGGCGTCCTCGAGGTGCGTGCGCGCGACGTTGGCGTCGCCGGCGCGGGCCGACACCAGCCCGGCGGCGAAGCTGGCGCGCGCGCGGAGCGGCGCCGTCTGCGATTCGTCGGCGATCGTGCGCAGCTCGGCCACCGCCGGCCGCGCCTCGTCGAGGTGCCCCTGCTCGACGCAGGCGCGCACCTTCACTTCGAGCGCCGCGATCCGCTCGGTGCGGTTGCTCGCGGGCAGGCGACGGAGGTGACGCTCGGCCAGCTCCGCGCTGCCGGCGTGATCGCCGCGATCGAACATCACGTTCGCGCGTCCGACCGACGCAAGGGGATGCGAGGCCACCCGATCGAAGAGCGCCATCGCCTCGTCCAGCTTGCCCTGCCGGCGGCGCAGCTCGCCCAGCCGCACCAGCCCCTCGCCGGTCATGGCGGGGCGGCAGGCCAAGAGCTCGTCGGCGGCGGACGTGAGCTCGAGCTCGGCCTCGTCCCACGCGCCGCGCCACATGCACACCGACGCGTACTGCGTGCGGCACACCGCAAACAGCGGGCGGAAGCCGACCTTCTTGCAGAACGCCTTCAGGCGATCGCACCACTGCGTCGCGCGCTCGTAGTCGTGGACGCGCTCGCACGCGGCAATCAGGTAGCAGCACGCCAGTCCGATGAGCACGCGGTCGCTCATCTCGCCGGCGAGCACCGCGGCGTTCACCTCGTCCAGCTCCTGCAGCCCTTCGACGACGGCACCGGCCGTGACGCGCGCGAAGCCGTGCACCGCGCGGCCGACCATCTCGTAGTCCACCGCGCCGGTCGCCTGGCCGACGCGCACGGCCTCGGCCGCCAGCTTCGCCGCCTCGTGGGGATCGCCGTCGTCGAGCAGCGCCCAGATACCGGCGCGCGACGCGAGCCACGCATGCTCGGGCGCATCGGGCAGACCGTCGAGGATCCGGCGGGCACGCTGCAACCAGCCGTTCGCCACCGCCTGCTCGCCGCGGAAGGCGGCCGTGTCCCACGCCAGCCATACCGCCAGGCGGGCGGCGCCCAGGCTGTCGCCGCGCTCGCGGTAGCCGCGGTACGCCCGCTCGCGCGCGTCGAAGACGACGTCGGCAAGATCGAGCCACCACGCGGCGAGGCCAAGCCCTTCGAGCGCGTCCGGGCGATCCTCGAGCCGGAGCACGTTCTCGAACGCCTGGTAGGCAGACTCCCAGTCGCCGCGCGCCAGCGCGCCGCGGCCGGCAGCAAGCGCTTCGGTCACCTGGCCCGGCGCGGCGCCGTCAACGGGAGGATTCTGGGACGACACTCGGGTTCCGCTCGTGGCGAAACCCATATGGTACAAGCAACGCCAGCCGGTTCGGCCGACTCCCCACCTGGCCTACCCGACCTACCTGACCCAGGAATCGTCAGGGCCTGTAGTCGGCCGACGCTTCGGCCGTGTGCACGACGTCCTTGCCGCCGGTGCGCTCGAGAATGTCCTCGGCCTTCTTGGCCCAGGCCGTGTCGTCGCAGTGCACCGACAGGAGATACGCGCCCTCGCGGATGCGGCCCGCGTAACGCTTGGCCTCGACCTCGGGGATGCCGGCGCCGATCAGTCCACCAACCAGACCGCCGGTCGCGCCGGCCGCGCCCGCCCCCGCCAGCGCGGCCACCACGGGGCCGGCCGCGACGAGCGGCCCGATCCCCGGTATGACAATCGCGCCGATACCCACGAGCCAGCCGAGCACGCCGCCGAGCGCCGCGCCCGCACCCGCGCCGGCCGCAATCCCTTCCGGCGTCTTCGTGTTGATCTCGTGCGCGAGATCCTTCGTCGTATGGTCACGGTCGGGCAGGATTGCGGACACGTCGCTGTTGCGGAAGTTGGCCGCGCGCAGCGCGTCGACCGCCCGTTCGAACGACTCGCGATCCTTGTAGAGCCCGTAGGCCACGATGTCGGTGGTCATGCAGTCCTCCTGAGTTCTTATCGATGAGGCTGTGAGCCTCGTCTCTCAGGAGGTGTGCAGGTTCCGTTCCGGATAAAGGATGGGCCGCCTGAAGGCGGCCCCTACAAGAAGGAGCTCAGGCGCTCTGGGAGATGGCGTCGCGGACGATCCGCAGCAGCGCATCGGGATCGACCGGCTTCACCAGGTGCATGTTGAAGCCGGCGCGGGCGCTGCGGCGACGGTCGCCTTCCTGCCCCCAGCCGCTGACCGCGATGAGCACGATGTTGCCGCCCCACGACTGACTGCGGATGCGCGCGCACACCTCGTGCCCGTCGATATCGGGCATGCCGATGTCGAGCAGCACGACGTCGGGGCGGAAGCGCTCGGCCTCGCGCAGCGTGGACTCGCCGTCGTACACCGTGCGCACGTCGCAGCCGACCGCGGACAGCAGCGCCGCCTCCATGTCCGCCGAGTCCACGTTGTCGTCGGCCACCAGCACGCGCCGCGCCATCGGCGTGACGTCGGCCGGCGAGGGTTCGTCGGTGCGGACGGGAAACACCACCTCGTCGCGGCACGCCGGCAGGCGAACCACGAATTCGCTGCCGAATCCCGGGCCGTCGCTCAGGGCCTGCACCGTGCCGCCGTGCATCTCGACCAGCCGGTGCGCCAGCGACAGACCGATGCCCACACCGCCCGGCGCGTGGTCACGCGCCATCGTGGCCTGCGTGAACGGCTCGAACACGCGCTCGAGCATGTCGTGCGCGATGCCGATGCCGGCGTCGCGCACGCTCACCACCACCCACCCCGGCGCCGGCCGCACCATCAGATCGACGCGTCCTCCCGGCTTGCTGTACTTCGCGGCGTTGTTGAGCAGGTTGCCGAACACCTGGGTCAGCCGCGCATGATCGGCGTCGAGCCACACCGGCTCGTCGACGCCGTCCATCACCAGCTCCAGGCGCTGCTGCTCGATGAGCGGGCTGGCAATCTCCACGGCCGCCTGGAGCACGTCGCCAAGCCGGAGCCGCGCGCGCTGGAGCGTGAGCGTGTTGCGCGACAGCCGCGAGGTGTCCAGCAGGTCGTCGAGGAGGCGCGCCATGTGCGCCGTCTGGCGCTCGATGATTTCGCCGCACCGCGTGACCAGCGGATGCGACGCATGCGCGCGGATGATCCCCACCGAGGTGCGGATGGGCGCCAGCGGGCTGCGCAGCTCGTGGGCGAGCACGGCGATGAACTCGTCCTTCGCCCGCGCGATCTGCTGCTGCATGGTGGACGCGTGCCGCTGGTCGCTGACGTCCTGGCTGGTCACGATCATGCCGAGGAACTCGCCCGCGGGCGAGGTGCGCGGGGCGCCGTGCGACGTCATCCAGCGCCACTCGCCGTCCGAGCGGCGCATGCGGGCGTCGGCCTGGAAGGGCCGGCGGGTGCGCAGCGCTTCGAGCAGCGCCCGCAGGTAGGCGCCGTCGTCGTCGTGGACCGGCAGCCGCCAGCTGCTATGCATCGCCTCCTCGTGGGAGACGCCGAAGAATGTGCAGTATTCCTTGTTGACGAAGTCCACCGCACCGGTGGGGTTCGTCACCCACATCATCACCGGCGTCTGATCCGCCATCGTGCGGAAGCGCTGCTCGCTCTCCCGCAGCGCCTCGGAGCGTTCGGTGACCCGCCGGTCGAGCGACTCGTTCAGCTCGCGGAGCTGTTCCTCGGCCCGCCGCCGCTCGGTCACTTCCAGCAGCAGCGCGCGGTTGGCCATCACGAGCTCGCGGCTCTTGCGGTGCAGCTCCACGAACACCGCCACCTTCGATTTCAGGACGGCGGCGTTGATCGGCTTGTGCAGGTAGTCCACGGCGCCGGTGCCGTAGCCGGCCAGCACGTCCTGGTCCTCGTTGTAGAACGCGGTGAGGAAGATGATCGGCACCGACGCCGACTTCTTGCGCTGCTTGATCAGCTGCGCCAGCTCGAACCCGCTCATGTCGGGCATGCGGATGTCGAGAATCAGCAGTCCGAAGTCTTCGGCCACGAGCGCCAGCAGCGCCTCGTTCGCGCTGCTCGCGCGCACCAGGCGATAGCCGGGATCGTCGAGGATCGCCTCGAGCACCTTCAGGTTGGCGGGCTCGTCGTCCACGATCAGGATGTTCACGCGGCCGTCGGCCACGACGGCGGGCAGCCCGCTTCGGTCCGCGGCGGGCGCGGACGTCAGCGAGGCATCGAAGGAACCGACGACGGCGTTTGGCGGTTTGCGTTCCACGGGCGTCAGCGGAACAGCCACACGCGCATCAGCGACAGGAGCTGATCGGTGTTGACCGGCTTGGCGATGTAGTCGCTGGCGCCCGCATCGAGACACTTCTCGCGATCGCCTTTCATGGCGCGCGCGGTCAAGGCCAGGATGGGGAGCGTCCTGAACTCCGGCATCGTGCGGATCTCCTTGATGGTCTCATACCCGTCCATTTCCGGCATCATGATGTCCATCAGCACGATCCCAAGGTCTTCGGTGTTCTTGACGATCTCGATGGCATCCCGGCCGTTGGTGGCGGGGATGACGTCCATGTCCTGATTCTCGAGGAGCGACGTCAGCGCGAAGATGTTCCGCGCGTCGTCGTCCACGATCAGGATCTTGCGGCCGCGGAGCGCCTCGTTGGACCGGTGCAGGCGCTCGAGCATGCGCTGCTTGTCCTCGGGCAGCTCGCTGATGACGCGGTGCAGGAAGAGCGCCGTCTCGTCGAGCAGGCGCTCGGGCGACTGCACGTCCTTGAGGATGATGCTCTTGGCGGCCAGCTTCAGCCGCTGCTCCTCGTCGGCGGTCAGGTCCTTGCCGGTGAACACCACCACCGGCACGTCGGCGAGCGCCGGCTCGGCCTCGACCAGCTCGAGCAGCTCGAAACCGGTCATGTCGGGGAGCCGCAGGTCGAGCACCACGCAGTCGACCTCGCCGCTCTTCATCGTCTCGAGCGCCTCGGCGCCGGTGGACACCGCCACCGTCTCGATGTCCGTGTGCGCGAGGAGCTGCACGATCGACTCGCGCTCGATGTCGTTGTCCTCCACCACCAGGAGCCGCTTGACCCGCGGCGCGGTGAAGTTGACGATGCGGCTGAATGCGGCCTCGAGCCCGTCGGTCGTGGGCGCCTTCACCAGGCACGAGAACGCGCCGTGCGAGAGCCCGTGGCGATTCTCTTCGTCGGCGCTGATGATCTGCACCGGGATGTGACGCGTCGCCGGATCGAGCTTGAGGTTGTTCAGCACCGTCCAGCCCAGCATGTCGGGCAGGACGATGTCGAGCGTGATCGCGGTCGGCCGGTACTGCCGCGCGAGCGCCAGGGCCACGGTGCCCTTGGCGGTGACGATGCCCTTGAAGTTCCTGTCGCGCGCCATGCCGAGCAGCACCCGGGCGTAGTGCGGGTCGTCCTCGACGATGAGGAGCGTCGCGTCGCCCTCCTCGATCTCGTCGCGGTCGTCGGGCACCTGCTCCTCGCGCTCGGGCGGCAGCACCGCGCGCGCGATGGCTTCGGTGGAGCGCGGCTGCGCCTTGACGCTGTCGGGCCCGGCGTAGTGCAGCGGCAGGTACAGCGTGAAGGTGCTGCCCTCGCCCGGCACGCTGGCCAGCTTGATTTCGCCGCCGAGCAGCGCCGCCAGCTCGCGGCTGATGGCCAGGCCCAGGCCGGTGCCGCCGTACTTGCGCGACGTGCCGGCGTCGGCCTGCTGGAACGCCTCGAAGATGAGACGCTGCTTCTCGGGCGCCACGCCGATGCCGGTGTCCTCGACGGCAAACGCGACCACGGTCGGGGCGTGGCGCAGCACCGGGTGATCCGGAGACCAGCCGTAGGTGGCCATGTCCACGCGCAGCTCGACGTGCCCCTGCGTGGTGAACTTCACGGCATTCGACAGCAGGTTCTTGAGGATCTGCTGCAGGCGCTTCGAGTCGGTGTCGAGCGTGCGCGGCAGATCGGGCGACGCCTCGATGCGGAACGGCAGGTTCTTGGCCTCGGCCACGTGCCGGAAGCTGCGATTGAGGTTGTCGAGCACGCCGCTGAACGAGATCGGCTCGACGTCCACCGTCACGGTGCCCGACTCGATCTTCGACAGGTCGAGAATGTCGTTGATCAGGTTCAAGAGGTCGGACCCCGACGAGTTGATGTTGCGCGAGAACTCGATCTGCTTGGGCGTCAGATTGCCGCTCGAGTTGCCGGCGAGCTGCTGGCTGAGGATGAGGATCGAGTTGAGCGGCGTCCGCAGCTCGTGCGACATGTTGGCGAGGAACTCGGACTTGTACTTCGAGGTGAGCGCCAGCTCCTCGGCCTTCTCCTCGAGCGCCCGGCGCGCCTGTTCGACCTCGGCGCTCTTGCGCTCCACTTCGGCGTTCTGCTCGGCGAGCAGCTTGGCCTTGCTCGCCAGCTGCTCGTTGGTCTTCTGCAGCTCGGCCTGGCCAGACTGCAGCTCCACCGTCAGCTGCTGGCTCTGTTTGAGCAGCCCTTCCGTGCGCATCGTCGCCTCGATGGTGTTGAAGACGACGCCGATGCTCTGCGTGAGCAGCTCGAGGAACGCCAGCGAGGCGGGCGTGAACGCGTTGAGCGTCGCCAGCTCGATGACGGCCTTGGTCTGGCCTTCGAACAGCACCGGCAGCACCACCACGCTCAGGTTGCTGGCGCGGCCGAGGCTCGAGGAAATCGAGACGAAGTCGGGCGGGACGTCGGTGAGGAGGATGCCCTTCTTCTCCAGCGCGCACTGCCCGGCCAGCCCCTGGCCCGGGCGGATGGTGGAGAGCGGCTGCACGTCGCCGATATGAGCGTAGCTGCACAGCAGGTTGAGCCGCGCATCCTCTTCGACGCCGGTGAGATGGTAGATGGCGCCCTGTTGCGCATGGACGAGCGGGGCGAGCTCCGACAGCAGCATCTGGCCCACCGTGTTCAGCTCGCGCTGCCCTTGCAGCATGCCGGTGAACTTGGCGAGGTTGGTCTTCAACCAGTCCTGCTCGCGGTTGCTCTCGGTGGTCTCGCGCAGGTTCGAGATCATCGTGTTGATGTTGTCCTTGAGCTGCGCCACCTCGCCGCGCGTCTCCACCTGAATCGATCGCGTCAGGTCGCCCTTGGTGACGGCGGTGGCCACCTCGGCGATGGCGCGCACCTGAGTGGTGAGGTTCGCCGCCAGCAGGTTCACGTTGCCGGTGAGGTCCTTCCACGTGCCGGCCGCGCCGGGCACGTTGGCCTGGCCGCCGAGGCGCCCTTCGACGCCGACTTCACGCGCCACGTTGGTGACCTGCTCGGCGAAGATCGCCAGCGTGTCGGTCATGTTGTTGATGGTGTCGGCCAGCGCCGCCACCTCGCCCTTGGCCTGCACGGTCAGACGCTGGGTGAGGTTGCCGTTGGCCACGGCGGTCACCACCTTCACGATGCCGCGCACCTGTTCGGTCAGGTTCGAGGCCATGAAGTTGACGTTGTCGGTGAGGTCCTTCCACGTGCCGCCGACGCCGGCCACCTGCGCCTGACCACCAAGCTTGCCCTCGGTGCCGACGTCGCGCGCCACGCGCGTGACCTCGTTGGCAAACGAGTTGAGCTGGTCGACCATCGTGTTGATGGTGTTCTTCAGCTCGAGGATCTCGCCCTTCACGTCGACCGTGATCTTGCGGTTCAAGTCGCCGCGCGCGACGGCCGTGGTGACGTCGGCGATGTTGCGCACCTGGGCGGTGAGGTTGGCGCCCATGGTGTTCACCGAGTCGGTGAGGTCCTTCCACGTGCCGGCCACGCCGGGCACCACCGCCTGGCCGCCCAGGCGTCCGTCGGTGCCCACCTCGCGCGCCACGCGCGTGACTTCCGAGGCGAACGAACGCAGCTGCTCGACCATCGTGTTGATGGTTTCCTTGAGCTGCAGGATCTCGCCGCGGACGTCCACCGTGATCTTCTTGGACAGGTCGCCGTTGGCCACGGCAATCGTCACGTCGGCGATGTTGCGCACCTGACCAGTCAGGTTCGACGCCATCGAGTTGACGTTGTCGGTGAGGTCCTTCCACGTGCCGGCCACGCCGGGCACCGCCGCCTGACCACCGAGCTTGCCTTCGGTGCCCACCTCGCGCGCCACGCGCGTCACTTCCGAGGCAAACGCCGAGAGCTGCTCGACCATCGTGTTGATGGTCTCCTTCAGCTGCAGGATTTCGCCCTTGACGTCCACCGTGATCTTGCGGTTCAGGTCGCCGCGGGCGATGGCCGTAGCCACGTCGGCGATGTTGCGCACCTGGCCGGTGAGGTTCGACGCCATCGAGTTGACGTTGTCGGTCAGGTCCTTCCACGCGCCGGTCACGCCCGGCACCTGCGCCTGGCCACCGAGCTTGCCGTCAGTGCCCACCTCGCGCGCCACGCGGCTGACCTCGGCGGCGAACGAGCGGAGCTGGTCCACCATCGTGTTGATGGTTTCCTTCAGCTCGAGAATCTCGCCGCGCGTATCCACCGTGATCTTCTTCGAGAGGTCGCCGTTGGCCACGGCAATGGTCACCTCGGCGATGTTGCGCACCTGCGAGGTGAGGTTGTTGGCCATCGAGTTGACGTTGTCGGTGAGGTCCTTCCACGTGCCGCCGACGCCGGCCACCGCGGCCTGGCCGCCGAGCTTGCCTTCGGTGCCCACCTCGCGCGCCACGCGACTCACTTCCGAGGCGAAGCCGTTCAACTGGTCCACCATCGTGTTGATGGTGTTTTTCAGCTCGAGGATTTCGCCGCGGACTTCGACCGTGATCTTCTTCGAGAGGTCGCCGCGGGCCACGGCGGTCGTCACCTCGGCGATGTTGCGCACCTGACCCGTCAGGTTCGACGCCATGAAGTTGACGTTGTCGGTGAGGTCCTTCCACGTGCCGGCCACGCCGGGCACCTGCGCCTGACCACCGAGCTTGCCTTCCGTGCCGACCTCGCGCGCCACGCGCGTCACTTCCGAGGCGAACCCGTTCAACTGGTCCACCATCGTGTTGATGGTGTTCTTCAGCTCGAGAATCTCGCCGCGGACGTCCACCGTGATCTTCTTGGACAGGTCGCCGTTGGCCACGGCGGTCGTCACCTCGGCGATGTTGCGCACCTGGCCGGTGAGGTTCGACGCCATCGAGTTGACGTTGTCGGTGAGGTCTTTCCAGGTGCCGGCCACGTCCTTCACGACGGCCTGACCACCGAGCTTGCCTTCGGTGCCGACCTCGCGCGCCACGCGGCTCACTTCCGAGGCGAACCCGTTCAACTGGTCCACCATCGTGTTCAGCGTGATCTTCAGCTCGAGGATCTCGCCCTGCACGTCCACCGTGATCTTGCGTGAGAGGTCGCCGTTGGCCACGGCGGTGGCGACGTCGGCGATGTTGCGCACCTGCCCCGTCAGGTTCGACGCCATCGAGTTGACGTTGTCGGTGAGGTCCTTCCACGTGCCGGCCACACCCGGCACCTGCGCCTGCCCACCGAGCTTGCCCTCGGTGCCCACCTCGCGCGCCACGCGGCTCACCTCGCCGGCGAACGAGCGGAGCTGGTCCACCATCGTGTTGATGGTGTTCTTCAGCTCGAGAATCTCACCGCGGACGTCGACGGTGATCTTCTTCGAGAGGTCGCCGTTGGCGCCGGCCGTCGTCACTTCGGCGATGTTGCGAACCTGACCGGTCAGGTTCGACGCCATCGCGTTGACGTTGTCGGTCAGGTCCTTCCACGTGCCGGCCACGCCGCGCACCTGCGCCTGCCCACCGAGCTTGCCTTCGGTGCCCACCTCGCGCGCCACGCGCGTCACTTCCGAGGCAAACCCGTTCAACTGGTCCACCATCGTGTTGATGGTGTTCTTCAGCTCGAGAATTTCACCGCGGACGTCCACCGTGATCTTCTTCGAGAGGTCGCCGGTGGCCACGGCGGTGGTCACGTCGGCGATGTTGCGCACCTGACCCGTCAGGTTCGACGCCATGAAGTTGACGTTGTCGGTGAGGTCCTTCCACGTGCCGGCCACACCCGGCACCTGCGCCTGACCACCGAGCTTGCCTTCGGTGCCCACCTCGCGCGCCACGCGCGTCACTTCCGAGGCGAACCCGTTCAACTGGTCCACCATCGTGTTGATGGTGTTCTTGAGCGCGAGGATCTCGCCGCTGACTTCGACGGTGATCTTCGAGGAGAGGTCGCCCTTGGCAATGGCGGTGGCCACGCCGGCGATGTTGCGCACCTGGCCGGTGAGGTTCGAGGCCATGGAGTTCACCGAGTCGGTGAGGTCCTTCCAGGTGCCGGCCACACCGGGCACGACGGCCTGGCCGCCGAGCTTGCCTTCGGTGCCCACCTCGCGCGCCACGCGCGTCACTTCGGACGAGAAGCCGGTGAGCTGGTCCACCATCGTGTTGATGGTTTCCTTGAGCTCGAGGATCTCGCCCTTGACGTCCACCGTGATCTTGCGCGACAGGTCGCCGCGCGCCACGGCCGTGGTCACGGTGGCGATGTTGCGAACCTGCTCGGTCAGGTTGGTCGCCATCGCGTTGACCGAGTCCGTGAGGTCCTTCCACGTGCCGGCCACGCCGGGCACCACGGCTTGACCGCCGAGGCGGCCGTCGGTGCCCACCTCGCGCGCCACGCGCGTCACTTCCGAGGCGAACGAGCGCAGCTGGTCGACCATCGTGTTGATGGCTTCCTTGAGCTGCAGGATCTCGCCGCGCACGTCCACCGTGATCTTCTTGGAGAGGTCGCCGTTGGCCACGGCAATCGTCACGTCGGCGATGTTGCGCACCTGCGCGGTGAGGTTGCCGGCCATCTGGTTGACCGAGTCGGTCAGCTCTTTCCAGACGCCCGACACGCGCTTGACCTGCGCCTGGCCACCGAGCTTGCCCTCGGTGCCCACCTCGCGCGCCACGCGCGTCACCTCGGCGGTGAACAGCGCGAGCTGCTCGATCATCGTGTTCACGAGCTTGGCCGAGCGGAGGAACTCGCCTTTCAGCTCGCGGCCGTCCACCTCGAGCTCCATCGACTGGCCGAGGTCGCCGCGCGCAACGGCGCCGATGGTGCGGGCAATTTCCGCCGTTGGGCGCACGAGGTCGTCGATGAGCGTGTTGAACGACTCGCACTCGGCCGCCCACCCGCCGGTGGCGCCGGGCAGCGACATCCGCTGGCGGAGCCGGCCTTCCTTGCCCACCGTCGCACTGAGCCGCATGATCTCGCCGGACATGCGCTCGGTGTGACTGATCGCCTGGTTGAAGGCTTCGGCGATGCGAGCGTCGGCGCCGGGCCAGTGCGACGGGAGGCGCACCGAGAAGTCGCCGTCCTTGAAGGCGACCATCGCGGCGAGCAGCATCTCGTTTCTGGTATCGGCAGCGGTGTCATGCGCGCGGCCGGAACCGGAACCGTTTGTGGCGGCTCCGTTTTCGAGTGGCATGACGTTGCGTGGCTTCTTCCGCGGGCGGCTGAGTGTCGTCGTCTGGTTCATCGTCGGCATCTGAACAGAGTCGGGGGAGGCGACTGGACGTCGCCGACACGTCCGCCGATCCTACGCCCAAAACGCCGTGCAGGGGCGTGTAACCTAGAGCTAGCTCAGCCTTTTGAACCCAACGACTTAAGCTCAACCCCGAGCAGCTACCAAAGGTCGGTTTCGTGCATTGGAGCCGATTAAAAAGTTGCCACCGGATTGAGCGGCGAACCGGTGCCGCCGCGGATCGGGAGCGGCGCCGCCGTGAGAAGGAAGGTCCATCGCTTGCGCGCCGCGGCGGCGCCCGCCAGCGCCTCCAGATCGCAGTTGTCGAACAGCGGGAGGCCCAGGTAGATCAGCGCGAAATCGTGGATCGCGCCCGCCGGCAGCCCGTTCGGCCCCGGCGCCACGTACTGCGGGTGGTCGCTGCCCATCACCGCCACGTCGCGCGCGCGAAGCCACGGAATCACCGACGGGTCGAGACCGGCGGACCGGCCGCCCTCGGCGCGCCCGCGCAGCCACGGTCCCATCGCCTTGCGGCGCGCCCACACGCCGGTGCGCACGAACAGTCGCATCGCCGGCCGACACGCGCACGCCGCTCTGCTTTTCCCAGGCTTCGAGATCCGCGACGAAAATCGGCGTGCCCGGCTCCAGGTACGGCACCCCCTTCAGGCGCGGAATGTCGATGAGGACACCGCGCGTGAAGATGCCGTTCTTGACGTTGATGATCGAGTTGCGCTGGTGGCCGGTCTTGGCCACCGCGTCGGGGTCCGGCTTGTAGCCGTTGTAGAACACGCCGTTGGCGCTGATGTGGTTCCACGCGTCGAGATGCGTGTGCGCGATGCCGTGATACGCAACGCCGATCCGGTCGGTGCCGAGCCCGAGCATCGTGAATTCGTATGGCGACGGGTTGTCCACGGCCTTCTCGGTGTCCGCGTCGCCGGCCAGCGACACCGACACGCCGTCGCGCACCAGCGCCGCCGCCTCGCGGCGCTTCGCCGGCGTGATCAGATTGAGAGTTCCGATCTGATCGTCCTTCCCCCACCGCCCCCAGTTGGAGAGCTCGGTCTTCCAGCGCTCGTATTGCGCGGCCGTCACCGGCTCTGGCGCGGCGGGCGCCTTCTGGGTGTAGACCCCCTGCCCCGCATACACGGCGGCCACCACCGCGGCCGCAGCCCACTGCCGTTTCATGCGTGCCGTCATTGCATCCTCCGGCCCGGTTCGGGACCGGCGTAGACTACGGCCTCACCACCTGGCACGCAAGGAGGTTCCGTGGAACCCGTCATCTCCGACCTGCTCACCCGCTTCGAGCGCGGCGCGCTCACCCGCCGCGAGCTGATCGGTGCGCTCGCCCTTCTCGCCGGCGCCGGCGCGCCCGCCACGGCGGCCACCCTCAAGGGCGCCAGCATCAACCACGTGTCGGTGCTCGTCACCGACATGGCGCGGTCGGTCGACTTCTACGGCCGCGTGTTCGGCCTGACGCTGGTAAACGAGGACAAGGCGAACAAGATTGCGCGCCTTGGAACCGGCGGCAAGGTTCTCGTCTCGCTGCGCATCGAGCCGCCGCCCGGCGTCATCGACCACTTCGCCATCGGCGTCGAGGGCTTCAACCGCGATGCGGCGACGGCGGACCTCAAGGGCTTTGGGCTGACGCCGGCCGACAACATCCAGTTCGGCTTCCACGTGAAGGACCCCGACGGCGCGGTGGTGCAGATCACGGGGGTCTGAAGAGGTGCAGGCTCTAGCCTTTGGGCTTTGGCCGCATGCGCGCTCGCGCAGACGCTGGAGCAGACGCGTTTCGAGGTGGCGTCGGTCAAGCTTCACGTCGACACCGCCAGCACGCAGGCCGGAATCGAGGAGAGCCAGGGGTTCGTCCGGATCATCAACCTCCCATTGCGGGCGGTGATCGCGATCGCCTACGACGTCATCGCCTCGAACGTGGCCGGTCCGGGGTGGCTCGACCGCCGGACCTTCGATATCAGCGCCAAGCCGCCGGATGGATATACGCGCCGGCAACTTCCGGCGCTTCTTCGCAACCTGCTCGTCGAGCGATTCAAACTGGTCGCGCACCAGGAGAAGCGCGAGGGTCGCGGCTATGCGCTTCGCGTTCCCGCCGGCGGACACCGGCTGCGTGAATCGGCGGGGCCGCGGACGTTTCTCACAGGCCGGCCGGGACTGATTGCCGGCAACGGCCGCTCGATTGCCGACCTGCCGCCGCTGCTCTCACAAATGGTCCTGGCTCCAGTCGTCGATGAAACCGCACTGAAGGGCGTCTACGACATCCGGCTCGAATGGACCGCCACGCTGGCCGCTCCGGCCGCGGCGGCGGCCGACGAACCGGGCGTCTCTTTCTTCACAGCCGTGCGAGAACAGCTCGGTCTCCGGCTGGAACCGATCACGACGACGGTCGACGTCGTCGTGGTCGATAGCAGCGAGCAGACGCCAACGCCGGACTAAGCGTTCCGGGCCTGTCGCTCTGTGTGCCTGACCCGATCGCGGCCCAGCGGATCGCCGCGGAGCGACTCGCTGTGCATCGCGCAGAGCCACCGGCCGTTGCGCCGTATCCACGTGGAGGAATCCGACGCGTCGAGCGACATGGTCTTGCCGTCTACCTTCAGCGTCTCGTGGACGTCGTAGGCGAGCACCGCGACATCGTCCGCGAGCTGACGCACCTGGGCGCCGTCGGCGATGCTGAAGGTCTCGAGTGTGTACGGGGCGTTGCGCAGCATCTGTGACATCGTCTCGCGATCGATGCGGCCAACGCCGCTCGGGCCGGTGACGAGACACGGCTCGTCGCTCAGCTGCATCGCCGCGTCCACGTCCTTGTTCTTGATCGCTTCCCAGTAGCGCGTTTCGAGCGCGAGCAGGTCCTGCTTGATCGACTTCTGCGTCATGGTCGAGCCTCCATTCATGGGGCGAGGGTAGATGAGTCACGCGACCGTAGCCACGCGTTGCCCATGGAGACGCTCCGTGGCTAAAGCCAGCTGGAGGACTATCTCTTCTGTCCGATCGTGAAGAAGAGGCCGCCTTCGCGGCCGAGTGTGCGCATCCACCCGAGCTGCGCCAGCCAGCCTTCCACACGCCAGTTGTCGGGCGCCGGCGAGAACAGCCGGTCGGGCTCGTCGTCGAGCACGGCGCTGGGATAGGCGCGCAGGTACTCGACGCCGTTCTCCGCGAACCACGACTGCACTTCGGCCAGCGTGTGCCTGTGCTCTTCGGGATGCTGGTACTGGTCGCGCAGCCACGCCTCACGCCGCGCCGGCTCGGCGGCGCGGTCGCGCAGCACCGGATCGAACGGCACCAGCCGGAATCCCGTGAGACGAGCGGCCGTGCGGCGGAGCCGCGTGGGCAGCCGCGCGAACGTGTTGTAGACGCCCAGCACGATGGCGCCGCCGGGACGCGCCAGCCTCGCCAGCCGCGCGAACGACGCCCGCGGGTCCGGCGTGTGGTGCAGGACGCCGGAGGAATAGACGACGTCGAACGAGCCGGCCCGCACACCCGGGTCGCCGAGATCGGACTCGACGAACCGGACGCGCTCGAGACCGAAACGGAGAGCCGCCCCGGCGCCAAGGCGCAACGCGGCGCGCGACAGATCCATCCCGACGACGACCCGATCGGCACGCGCGAGGTAGAGGCACATCTGACCGGTGCCGCAGCCGACCTCGATCACGCGCGCGTCGCCGGCGATGGCCTCGTCGAGCAGGCGGACGAACGGATTCCGGCTGGCCCGCGCGCGCAGCGCCTGCAGGCTGTCGCGAGGCGGATACCCGGGGAACGGCGCCGCGTCGTAGAAGCGGCGAACGGCCGCCGTTCGGGCGTCCATGGAGAGCGGCGTCTAGAAGATGGCGTAGATGAACGGCGCCAGCGCCTCCACCGTGGTGGCGAGGATGAGCACCATCCCGATAATGCACAGGAACACGGCCAGCGGGATCAGCCATCGCTTGCCGGATTCGTCGCGCCACAGGCCGCGCACGAGGTCGGCGATGGACCCGCCCGCCGTGCCGAGCATGATCAGACGGCGATGCATTCCGCTGCGTTTCCTGATCACGTGTAGGCCTCCTTCATCGATCTGGGGCGCGCCACCGCGGGCTTCGTCACCAGCGTCGCGCCCGCGACCAGCGCGTCGATGCCACAACGCCGATAGGTGGAGTACCCCTCGATCGCGCGGTTGACGATCGGTTCGCCGGCGACGTTGAACGACGTGTTGAGCAGCACCGGAATCCCCGTCCGCCGGCCGTAGGCGCCGAGCAGCGCGTACAGCCGCGGGGCCATGTCACGATCGAGCGCCTGCACGCGCGCGGTGCCGTCCACGTGGGTCACCGCGGCCAGCCGTGAGCGCCACTCGGCGCGCACCGGAAAGACACCCGACATGAACCGGGCGAGCCGCAACCCGCCGGCCGGGAGCTCGAAGTAACGCTCGGCGTCCTCCACCCGCACGACCGGTGCGAACGGGCGGAACTCCTCGCGCGACTTGATGTCGCGATTGAGTCGATCGCGCATCTCGGCGGCGTGCGGCGCCGCCAGGATGCTGCGGTGCCCGAGCGCGCGCGGACCGAATTCGGTGGCACCGTCCATCCACCCGACGATGCGGCCGGCGGCGAGATCATCCGCCACGCGCTCCAGCAGCGCCGGCTCCTCCAGCGCTTCGACGCGCTGTCCGTCGTCGCGCGCGACGCGGGCGAGCTCGTCGGCGTCGACGCCCGGGCCCATGAACGGGTGATCGGGTACGTCCCGGTCGGGATTCTTGAAGTACACGCGATCGGCGTAGAGCGCCGCGCCCAGCGCGCAGCCCGCGTCGCCGGGCGCCGGCGGCACGAACAGGCGCTCGAAGCCGGATTCCGCCAGGAGCCGTGCGTTGGCGACGCCGTTGAGCGCCACGCCGCCGCCGAAGCACAGGTCCGGCAGGCCGGTGTCGCGCCGCAGGGTGCGCGCGATGTCCAGCAGCGTGTCCTCGAGAACCGCCTGCACGCTGGCCGCACAGTCGGCAAATCTGCGCCCGTCGGCGCTCTCCAGATCGATCGGATCGTAAGGATGGCGTGGCGGGCCGAAGAGCTCGACGAACACCGGCGAGAACGAGCGGCTCGCGCTCGTCTGGTACTCGAAGTACTCGGGCACGAGCGCAAACCCGCCGTCGGCCGTGCGCCGGATCACTTTCCGGACGGCGTCGCACTGCGTCGGCCGCCCGTACGCGGCCAGACCCATCACCTTGTACTCGCCGTCGTTCACCGGGAAGCCGAGGTACGCCGTGAACGTCGAGTAGAGCATCCCGAGCGAATGCGGAAAGCGGATCTCGCGCGTCAGCGACAGCGACGTGGCGCCGCCGGCCGTGCGCTCGCCGTGGCCGACCGTGAGCGTGGCCCACTCGCCCACCCCGTCGGCGGTCAGGATCGCCGCGCGCCGCGTGGGTGCGGTGAGAAACGCGGCGGCCGCATGCGAGGCGTGGTGGCCGGTGAAGAAGATGTTGCGGCGCGGCACGCCGAGATACGACGCGATGATGCCGCGGACCCACACCTTTTCGCCCAGCGTGTTTCGAATCGCCTGCGGGAACGAACGCCACGAGCGGGGAAACGCCCGCAGCGAGCACATCAGGATGCGTTCGAGCTTCAGCATGCTGCGCTCGTAGAACACCACCGCGTCGAGGTCGGCCGGCGTCAGGCCGGCGTGCTCGAGGCACCAGTCGATCGCTTCGAGCGGAAACCCGGCGTCGTGCTTGTGCCGCGACAGCCGCTCCTGCTGCACCGCCGCCGCAGGCACCCCGTCCACGACGAGGGCGGCGGCCGAGTCGTGATAGTGCGCCGAGATACCCAGAATCTTCATCTCAGTACTGGCTCGTGGGCGGCGCGTCGGCACGGGCGGAAACCGGAGCCCAGCCCTCGGGCTCGCGCCGCACGGCGCGGCGCGCGAACCAGGCGAACGGCGGCAGCAGCACGAAATAGAGGAGCGTCAGGAAGGCGGTGCCCATGAGCGCGCCGAGCGCCGCGGCCAGGCGCAGAACCCGTTTCCATAGGCGCGAGGCGCGCGCCAGCCACACCTGCCGGCGGTAGGAGCGCGGCGAGATCCGCGCGAGCTGGGTGTACGTGTAGTTCATGTGGAAGACCTCGTCGCGCAGGATCTCGTCGAAGATCGCGCGCGTCGCCGGATCGTCGGCCACCAGATCGCGATAGATGAGAAAGCGGCCGGCCGCCGCCTTTTCCGCCACGTGGAGGAAGGCGAGCAGGCGCGCGTCGGCCTCGCCCTCGATGCTGACGTCGTCGAGCCCGTGGCCGCCGGGCAGAGGGTTCCCGTTGAAGAGCGCACTGGCGCCGTTGGCTCGCGCGCGGAGCAGCTCGGCGCCGCGTTCGCGGAAGAGCACGCCGTGATGCAGTTCGTCGATCGCGTGCGCGAGATACAGCCGGCGCAGGAGCGGATCCGGCGTCACTTCCGCGGCGCGCAGGATGTCGCGTCCGCCGTCGGTCTCCACTTCGGCAAACGCGAGCAGTTTGCGGACGCGCCGGCCCGCGTCGCTCCACACCCAGTGGTGGACCGGGCGGAGCACTCGATCCATCCGCGCCGATCGAGCCGCGGTCGCCATGTGTGATGGCTCTGAGAGTCGGAACTACTATACCCGGCGATGCGAGCGACCATTCGCATCGTGGCCGAGGTGGCCGCGGTCGCGGCCGCAGCCGTGCTGGTGACGTGCGCCGTCGCAACGAATCAGCACTGGCTCGACCGCCATTTCCTGCCGTCGTTTCTCTTTCCGCGCGAGTGGTACGTTCGCCTCGAGCTCATCGCGCGGCTGTCGATGGCGATCGCCGGCTCCTGCCTCGTGCGGCTCACGCCCCGGATCGGCCGCCTCGCGGCGCGGGCGCCGTCGGGCTTGGCGAGTGTGAGCGTTGCCGCCGTGCTGGCGCTCGGCGCCAGCGAACCGGCGCTCCGGCGCATGCATCTGCAACCGACCGAGTGGTTGTGGCCCGACGAAGAGCCATTGCGCGTCGCCGACGCGCGTCTGGGCTGGACGCTGGCCGCCGGCCGTGTGGGGCACGTGGTCGCCGGCAGCCAGGTGTTGGAGTACGCGATCGACCCGTCCGGCTACCGCGTGCGCAACGCGCAGCACCCGGTGGACTTCTCGCGGCCGGCGGTGCTCTTCACGGGTGAATCGGTGATGTTCGGCGAAGGGCTCACGTGGGACGAGAGCGTGCCCGGGCGGGTGGAAGCGCTGCTCGGGACGGCCGCCGCCGTGCTCGCGGTGCACGGGTTCGGCAACGACCAGGCGTACCTGCGGCTGGAGTCCGAACTCCCGCGGTTCGAGCATCCGCGCGCCGTGGTGTCGCTGTTTACGACCACGCTCTTCGGGCGCAACCTCGATCAGCGGCGGCCGCACCTCGGCCGCGGCCTCAGGTGGGCAGGCGCCGTGCCCGAGTGGCGCCTGCAGTCGCTGGCGCGGCTCATCGTGCCGTACCACGGCGACGCAGTGATTGACGAAGGGGTCGAAGTGACACGAGAGGTCCTGCGCGCGACGGCGCGGCTCGCACGGGCTCGCGGCGCAACGCCGCTGATTCTGGTCCCGCAGTTCGGTCCGGAGGACGACGCGCAGCGGGCGCTGCGGCGCCGTGTGGTGGACGAGAGCGGCGTGCCCTTCGTCCTCGTGCAGATGGATTCGTCGTGGCGCCTGCCGTGGAACCGGCATCCGGACGCCCGCGCCGCGCAGGCCATGGCGGAGGCCGTGACGAATCGGCTTTGGGCTCTGGGCTCTGGGCTCTGGGCTCTAGGCGTGGAGGGCCTAAAGCCCAAAGCCGGTTCGATTCTCCAGCAGCTGATCCAGATCGAGCAGCACCTTCACCCCGGTCCGGCTCTTCGCCACGCCCTGCATGTAGCCGGTGTTGATGCGCTCGCCGAACTCGGGCGTCGGCTCGATCTCCTCGGCCATGATGTTCATCACCTCGTCCACGCCGTCCACCACCATGCCGAGAGCGCTCGGTCCGCCGCTGAACGCCGTCTCCACGACGATGATGCACGTCCGTCCGGTCATGGGCGCCTCGAAACCGAACTTGAGGCGGAGATCGACGATGGGAATCACGCGGCCGCGCAGGTTGATCACCCCTTTGACGTGGGGCGGCACCTTCGGCACCTGCGTAATCTCCATCATCTTGATGATTTCGCGTACCCGCAGGACAGGCAGCGCGTATTCCTCGTCGCCGAGCGCGAAGGTCAGATACTTGCCGGGCGCCGCAATCGTCAGCGTCGCCATGACTAGAACCGCCCGTACGTGGCGCCGCCGGTCTTCAAAGCGGGGCTCTCGAGCGGGAGCAGTTCCTCGGGCGTCGGCTCGGCCGAGCGGGTCTTCATGTCGGGCCGCCTCAGCACCCCGGGCGCACGCCGTCGGGATTTCGAGACGTACTGCGACGCCGCGCTCTGCGCGCCGACGAGCGTCTCGAGCTGCCGCACCACGTCCATCGCGGTCTCGGCCTGCGCGCTCAGCTCTTCGCTGGCCGCGGCGCTCTCCTCGGCGGTGGCCGCGGTGGTCTGCGTTACCTTCTCCATTTGAGCAACCGCCTGGGCCACCTGGTCGATGCCCTGCGACTGCTGGCGGCTGGCGAGGCTCACCTCGTCCACGAGCCCTTTCACCTTCGAGATGCTCGTCGTGATGACGTTGATGGCGTCGGCCACCTGCTGCACCCGCTCGCTGCCCTGCTGCGTGCGGGCAATCGACGTCTCGATGAGGGTGGCGGTGTCGCGCGCCGCCTGCGCGGACCGCTGCGCCAGGCTGCGGACCTCGTCGGCGACAACGGCGAAGCCCATGCCCGCCTCGCCGGCGCGCGCCGCTTCGACGGCGGCGTTGAGCGCCAGGATGTTGGTCTGGAACGCGATCTCGTCGATCGTCTTGATGATCCGCGACACCTGCTGGCTCGACTCCTGGATGGCCGCCATCGACGACACCATGTCCGCCAGCGTTTCGTTCGACGTCCGCACGTGGCCGTCGACTTCGGTCATCAGGCCGGCCGCGCTCTGCGAGTTCTCGGCGTTCTGCCGCGTCATCGACGCCATCTCCTCCATCGACGCGGAGGTTTCTTCGAGCGACGCCGCCTGCTCGGTGGCCCCCTGCGCCAGCGACTGCGCCGCCGTGGACACCTGACCCGATGCGGCAGCCGTGCCCGCCGCGGTCTCCGAGAGGTGGCGCGCCAGCCGCGCCGCCTCGCGCCGGGTGGAGCGGATCACGAACATCACCAGCGCGACGATGGTGGCAAAGGCGGCGGCGGCAATCAGCGCCGCGCGGGTGATGCGCGACGAGACTCTGGCGGACTCGGACTTCCGGATCTCTTCGAGTACCTGCTGCAGGCGCGCCGCCAGCTTGTCGAGCGCGTCGGTCGGCGCCCGGTCCTGCCCCTTCACCACCGCGTCGGCTTCGGTAAAGGCCTGGCCGTTGCTCTTCGCGAACACCTGGATGGCTGTCGCGTAGCCCTGGCCCATCTTTTCGTGGGCGGTCAGGAAGTCCTGAATCTGCTGGCGCGCCTCGGGGTCGGAGACGTCCTGCAGCAGCTCCTGCGCGAGCTTGCGCGTCTCGGCCTCCTCGGTCTTGAACGCCTTCTCGTACTTCTGGAAATCGTCGTACTTGAAGCCGCGCAGCAGCAGGTTCTTCCACTCCTGCACCTGCTTCTTGAAGGTGAGCTGCACGACCCGCGCGTGATCCTGGTGCTGCACCTCGCGCTTGCTCAGCATGTCGTCGTAGGACGTGCGGGTGGTGTGGAGCTGCCACACCAGCAGGGCCGCGACGGCCATGCCGGTGACGATCGCGGCACCAACCGCGATGGCAAAACGCCAGGTCAGATTGAGGCGGGACATTGCTCGGACTCCCTTATACGTGTGTGAGTGAGGTGGGGTTACCAGGCCGTCTGCACGTTGGCCATGACCACGTGCCGGGAAGGCTGCACATCGAGAAACGTCTTGCGGAGGTAGTTCACCTGGAGCAGGGCCGACGGGCCGGCGATGCGCCAGTTCATGCCGCCGAGCCAGTCGCGCTCCGCCACGTTGGCGGCCGTCGTGTCGGCGGTGGTATCGGGATCGAAGCGGTCGGCGCGAAATACGGCGTCGATGTCGCGGAAGACGCGGTAGGTCGTGTGCGCGTAGTAGCCCTGCCGCGCGAGGATCCCGTCGTGCCCGGTCATGAGCTCGGAGGCCACGAGGACGCGGCCGCGGGCGAACGAGGCATCGGCGCCGGCGCGGTCACGACGGGTCGGCAGGCCGGCGTGCGCGGTGGTGCGGCCGTACGAGGAACCGAACGACAGCCCCTTCACCGCGGACGGGCGCGCCACCAGGCGTCCCATGAACGGCTTCTGTCCGTCGCGATCGACGTCGTTCTGCGTCTCGCCGAAGCCGTTGAAAATGCCGCCGGAGTACTCGAGCTGCCCCTTGGCGACCTTGCCCTTGGCGATCACGCCGAAGTCGCGGATGTCGCCGTAGGTACCGCCGCGCCCTTTGTCGCTCATGAAGAGCGCGCGCTCCACCGTCTCGAGGCGCGACGACGACTGCACGCCTTCCATCGCCAGCAGCAGCTTCTGCTGGCCAAGGGCGATGGCGAACGACGAGCTCCGCGTCAACGTCACGAAGGCGTCCTGCAGCATCCTGCCGCTCTGCCCGACGCTGGTGTCGCTCATGACGCGCTGGCCGTTGACGGTGACGTAGCTGTTGCTGACGCTGAGCGCCTTGGCGGCGTCGAGCACCAGATCCCAGCGGACGCGACGGTTCACTTCGCCGCCCAGCTTCACCTCGCCGCGCCGGAGCCGGAAGGTGTCGGCCACGCCGGCATCGCTCGCGGTGAACCAGCCCTGCACCAGGCCGGCCAGGCGGAGCTTGGCGCCGCCGGTGTCCACCGTAATCACGGGCGGTGGAGGCGGCGGCGCCGCCGCGACCGGCACAGCGGGCGCGGCTTTCTTTTCGAGGGCGGCGATGAGGCGCCCCTGCTCGGCGACGATCGCGCGCGAGGCATCGAGCTCCGAGGCCAGGCGCGACAGCAGCTGCGACTGCTGCTGCAGCGCGGCCACGAGATCGGTGTCCTTGCCGCGCGGCACAACAGGCTTGTCCGCCGAAGCTTCAGCGGAGGCGGACTCGGCCTCGGCGGGAGCCGTGGCAACCGGCGCCGCCGGAGGCGCGACCATGGCGGGCTCGGCCACAGGCGCGGCCGCAGCGGACACGAGCTCCGGAACCGGAGCCGGCGCCGGCGCCGCCGGCGGCGCCGTCGTCGCGGAGCGCTTGGCTTTGGCGCGCGTCTTGGGAGCGGGCGGCTCCGTCTTCGGCTTTTCCGCTGGACGCGCGGGAGCCGCGGCCGGCGGCGGATCGACCGCGGGCCATCCCTGGGGCGTCCGGGCCACTTGCGCCACCGCCGCCTGCGTCATGAGCACGACGCCCGCAAGCGCCAGCTCCCATCGCACCGTCGATCGACTCATCGCTCCTCCGACTCTGCCGCCGCGCATACAGATCGCGGGTCAGGGACGCAATCGGCGACGTTGGTGATGAGTTGATGGCTGATGTGGGCTAGCGCGTGGGCTCGGCCGCGCGTGAGAAGGCCAGACAGTCGCGCGATTCCTTCAGCTTCTGCCGAGAGAGAAAGCGCAGAACCGTCGTGAGCGTGTCGGACACATTGGCGATCTGCTCGAGCGTTACATGGGCGTTAAATCTTGCGGTGCGCAGTGCGATTGTCGTGTCCAACGTCGCGTCATCATCGACGGGAAGGTCCTCGAGCACGCGGCCGCACGAGCGCTCGATCAGGGTCAGCGACGCCGCAATCTGGTTGAGCGCCAGAAAGGTCTCCCCGATGCGCGCGTCCACGTCGGCGCGCGTCGGGTTCATTGGAGTCCGGTCGCGGGGTGGCATGCGCGGCTCTACTCGACGACCTGCGTCGCCTGCGACGCCGCGGCCAGCGCGATCCGATCGAGCAGCTCCTGCTGGCTCCGCACGCCCGTGCGCCGGAAGACGCTCTTCAGATGGTTGCGCACTGTCTGTTGGCTGATGCCGAGCCGCTTTGCAATCGCCGGCACGCGCAGGTGCTGCAACAGGAGCCGCACCACTTGTTGTTCGCGCGGCCGCAACCCCAGGAGCGGCGGCGTGTGCTCGGTGGCGGAGCCCGGCAGATCGACGCGCGCCAGCTCCTGTGCGATTCGATGGAGCGCGCCTTCGAGCAGCCGCGCCCGGGCGTCATCGTGTCGTCCCGTGCTGCCCGCGCGTCCGCGGCGCTGTTCCATCGCCAGCCGGAACGTGGCCTCCAACTGCTCGCGGTGGACCGGCTTGCACAGCACGCCCTGCGCGCCGGCCGACGCAACCTCTTGAAGCGAGGTGCGGTCGACGCGTTCCAGCACGAAGATGCAGGCGGTGCCGTGCCGCAGCGACAGCTCACCAGCCAGATTGAGGCTGGACACGCCGTCGTGGTCGGGCATCGTCAGCACCAGGAGGTCCGGCGGCTCGGAGGCGGCGAGCGCGACGCCGTCGTTCACGCTGCGGGCCGTCTGCGCCTGCACGCCCATGCGATCGAGTGTTTCCTTGAAGTGGCTGGCGGAGCGGGGATCGTCGTCGATCACCAGCGCGCGGCGCGGTGCCACCGGCGGCGCGTCCTGCGGGTCGCAGCCGGCCGTCGTGATGTCTTCGGAGCGTGGAGTCATGATTGTCAGTTCCATCGGTTGAACCTCTAGGGCTACTCGCGAACCGCGGCAGCAGGATGCAGCGGAAGAAGGACGCGGAACGTCGTGCCCGATCCCGGCGCGCTGATGACGTCGATGCGGCCGCCCGCCTGCGTGACGATGCCGTGCACGGTCTGGAGACCGATGCCGGTGCCGCGGCCGGGAGCCTTGGTGGTGAAGAACGGCTCGAAGATCCGTGCCTTGACGTCGTCGTTCATGCCGACGCCGGTGTCGGTGATGCGGAGGACGACGAACTCGGCGAGCGGAAATGCTCCGGTGAGATCGCTCTGGCGGGGGCGCCACTCGTTCGACGTGGTGACCGTCAGCTCGCCGCCGGCCGGCATGGCGTCGCGCGCGTTGACCACCAGGTTGATGAGCACTTGATCGAGAGCGCTGCGGCCCACCGGAACGCTGGCCGGCGAGGCTTCGTGCGCATAGGAGACGTGCACGTCGCGCCCGACCATGCGGTCGAGAATCGGCCGGAAGTCCGCGATGACATCGTTGGCATCGCACACGGGCTCGTCGGTCTGGCTGGCGCGCGCGAACGACAGCAGCTGGCTGGTGAGCTCGGTGGCCCGATCGGTCGCCATGCGCATCTCACGCGCGAACTCGCGCACGGTCTGCGACTGATCGGTGGCCAGCAGCGCCGTGTAGCCGGCGATGACCACGAGCATGTTGTTGAAGTCGTGCGCGATGGCGCCGGTGGAGAGGCCGACGGCCTCCATCTTCTGTGCCTGTCTCACCTGGGCCTCCAGCAGCTTGCGGGCGCTGACGTCGCGCGAGTGGATGATGCCGATGCGGCCGCCGGCGCCGTCGGACTGAAATCGTCCGACCGATTCGAACGTGCGCCAGAGCCCGTCCATGTGCCGCAGCCGGTGCTCGATCGGCGCCGACGCGCTGTCGTTCCGGCGGCTGTCGTCGAACGCCGCGCGCACGCGGGGAATGTCGTCGGAGTGGACGAACTCGAAGAGGTTGCGCCCAATCAGCTCGTCGGGCCGGTAGCCGAGGTGCTGCTCGGTGGAGGGGCTCTTGTAGACGATGGTGCCGAACTCGTCCACCACCGTGATGATGTCGAGGGCGCCTTCCGCGAGCGCCCGGTAGAAGCAGTAATGTCCGTTCGGATACGTCTGACCGTCGTCGTCGGCCTCGTCGCGGCCGAAGAGGAAGCGCCCCATCTTCGACAGGCGTCCGTCATCGCCTGCGTCGTGGGGCATGCCGGGCCAAATCGAGGGGGGGTCAATCGTGGCGCACGTGATTGCTGTCTGCATGTCTTCGTCCTTCGAGCCCAGTAAGGGCACGCGGTGTACCGCTCCGGACCAGACCCGCACATAGGACGCTAAGCGCCAATGCGAGAGATATTTACGTGGAGTCTCAGGGTTGACGACGACGCCTTCGACAGGTGGAATTCGACTTCATTTCGTCACGTGACGATCGCCACTTGACTTGGCTGGGCCAGGGCGCCACGATGCGGCCGTCAGCTCTTCTATGTCCGACCACCCGCCGGCGGCCGCTGTTTCTCCGGGGGGAGCCGGGGCGGAAGAGGCGCTGATTCAACTCGCTACCGAGATCGGCGGCTACCGGACCGTAGCGGATCTGTTCGACCACCTTCCCGGTCATCTCCGCCCGTTGTTTCCATTCGACGGCGTCGGAATCGTGCTGCACGATCCGGCCACGAACGACGTCTCGCTGGCGCTGTCTTTCGGCGTCCCAACGGCCGGCCTCCCGTCCGAGATCCGGAGACCAGTGCACTACGGACCGGCGGGATGGGTCTTCCAGAGCCAGCAACCTCGTTATGACGTCCTTTCCGCCGAGACCACGCATCCAACGCTGACGCCCCTTTACAAGGCCGGGTTCCGCTCGGCCTCATGGCTGCCGCTCTCGACCTCGCGGACACGGCTCGGAGTCTTCGTGGTGGTACGGAAAACGGCCGACGCCGTCTCGGCCGACTACGGCCGCCTGATGACGTGGGCCGCCAACATCGTCGCCCTGGCGCTCGAGCACATCATGCAGGTGGAAGCGCTGGAGCGGCTGCGAGGAGAGGTGGCCGACGAGCGCGACCGGGCCAAGGGCGTGCTCTACGACCTCGGCGAGCGCGTGAAGGAGCTCACGGCGCTGCACCACACCGCGCGCCTCCTCGAGGACGCGCAGCTTGGGGTGGCAGAGCTGCTGCAGCGGATCGCGGCGCTGCTGCCGCCGGCGTTTCAGTTTCCAGAGGTGACCGAGGCGCTGGTCCGCTACGGCGAGACGGTCGTGCGCACTCCCGGGTTCGTCCCCGTGCCCTGGACGATCGCCGCCACCTTCGCGACGCGCGACGGGACCGAGGGTCGGCTCGAGGTGATCTATCGGGACGAACGGCCGCCATCGGTCGAAGGCCCGTTCCTGCGCGAGGAACGGCACCTGATGAACTCGCTCGCCGACATGGTGTGCGCCGAGCTCGACCGGCGCGCCGCGGACGCCGCGCTTCGGCAAAGTCAGGAGCACCTGCGGAGCGCACGCGACCGTGCACGGCTGCTGCTCGAGATCACCACGGCGGTGGTGTCCGAGCTCGACCTGCGGAACCTGCTGAACACCGTCTCGCAGCTGCTCAAGGAGACGATCCCGCATCATTTCGCCAGCATCGGCCTGTGGGAGGAGGCGGAGCAGCGGCTGCGCCGGCACGCGCTGAGCCACATCTCGGACCACCACCTGCTCGAGGAAGGCCGCCTCGTGAGCATCGGATCGCCCGGCGACATCGCTTTCCGGTCCGGCGAGACAATGGTCTTCAACTGGGACGACATCCTCGCGCTCGGCGAACCGTCGGTCTCGGTGATGGCGGTGGAAGGGCTGCGGAGCGCCTGCTGCGTCCCGCTCAAAACGGCGCGCGGCCGCTACGGTGTGCTCAACATCGGCAAGCCGAACGACGACCCGTTCTCGCCCGATGAGGTCGCGCTGCTGGAAGACGTGGCGTCGCAACTCGCCATCGCGTTCGAAAACGCGCTCAGCTTCAGCCAGGCCGAGCGCTACCGGCAGGAGTCGCTGGCGCAGCGCGACAAGCTGCAGCTGCTGCTCGACGTCAACAACCAGCTGCTGGCGCAGCCGGAGTCGTACGCCAAGCGCCTGTCCGTGCTGGCCATGGCGCGGCTTTTCGTCGATCACGACTACGCCTCGCTCGTTATCTGGGACGCGGAGGCCAACGAGCTGCGCGTCGAGGCCAACACGTATTACGACGCGCGCGGTGTGCTCGAGCCGCGGGTCGTGCTGCCTTTGGGGCTCGCGCCCTCCAGCGTGGCGTTCGCCGAGCAGCGTATCCGCACGTTCACCGGTGCCGAGGTCGACCAGTTCGACCAGGGCCTTGTTCCGGGACTGGCACACGAAAACATCCGGTCGATGTGCTGCCTTCCACTGATCACCCAGCGTGGCACGCTCGGAACTCTGAGCATCGGCCGTCGCAGCCGCGAGGGATTCTCCGACGCCGAAGTGTCGCTGCTCAGCGACGTCGCCGGGCAGGTCGCGATCGCCGTCGCCAACACCATCGCGTACCAGGAGATCTCCGCGCTCAAGGACCGCATCACCGAGGAAAAGCTGTACCTCGAGGACGAAATCTCGCTGCAGCACGACTTCAAGCAGATTATCGGGACGAGCCACGCGCTCACGAGCGTCCTGCGGCAGATCCGGACCGTGGGGCCCACCGACGCCACGGTGCTTCTGCTCGGCGAGACCGGCACCGGCAAGGAGCTGCTGGCGCGCGCGCTGCACGACGCCAGCAAGCGGCGGTCACAGACGTTCGTGCGCGTCAACGGTGCCGCGCTGCCGGGCAACCTGATCGAGAGCGAGCTCTTCGGCTACGAGAAGGGCGCGTTCACCGGGGCCACCTCGAACAAGGTGGGCCGCTTCGAGCTGGCCCACCGAGGAACGCTGTTTCTCGACGAGGTGGGCGAGATCCCGGTCGATATCCAGCCCAAGCTGCTGCGGGCGCTGCAGGAGCAAGAGTTCGAGCGGCTGGGCAGCACCCGCACGATCAAGGTCGATGTCCGGCTGATCGCGGCCACCAACCGCGACCTCAACCAGATGGTGGCCGGCGGCACCTTCCGCAGCGACCTCTATTACCGCCTCAGCGTGTTTCCGATCTTCGTGCCGCCGCTCCGCGAGCGGCCCGAGGACATCGCGCCGCTCGTTCATCACTTCGTGCGGAAGTTCTCGCGCGAGATCGGACGGAACATCGACTCGATTTCCGCGGGCACGATGGACTCGCTGCAGAAGTGGCCGTGGCCCGGCAACATCCGCGAGCTCGAGAACGTGATCGAGCGCGCCGTCATCCTGTCCTCCGGCGCGTCCCTTCAGGTGCCGGCGAGCGCGTTTCAGGGCGGAGCGCCGCTGCCGCGCCCGGCCCCGGCGGGTGCGGGTGCGCCGGCCGCCACGGCCGCCCCGGAGAGCGCGTATCACGAAGGCGAGCGCGAGATGATCCTCAAGGCGTTGCGCGACACCAGGGGCATCATCGCGGGGCCCGACGGCGCGGCCGCGCGGCTCGGGTTGAAGCGCACGACGCTCCACTCCAAGATGCGGAAACTCGGCATCGAGCGCCCCTCGTTCTGAAGCGATGACCCCACCCGAGAGTCCGGTGACCGCCGAGTCGGCGACCACGCGCTTCGAGGCCTTCAGCGACGGCGTCTTCGCCATCGCCATCACGCTGCTCGTCCTCGAGATCCGGCTGCCCGGCGAGCGCGAGATCGAAGCGCTCGGCGGTCTCGCACCGGCGCTCCTGGCCTTGTGGCCGTCGTACGTGGGCTACGTCATCAGCTTCGTCACGATCGGCATCATGTGGGCCAATCACCACAATGTCATCAAGCTGATCGCGAGCGTCGATCACGGCCTGATCGTGTGGAACCTGCTGCTGCTGATGGCGATCTCGTTCACGCCGTTTCCGACCGCCGTGATGGCCGACTACTTGCCGCACGCGGGAAGGGATCGCACCGTCGCGGTGGCGTTCTACTGCGGCTCCTTCACCCTCACGGCGTGCTTCTACAACCTGCTGTGGCTGCACGCGTCGCGTGGCCGTCGCCTGCTCCACGCCCATGTGAGCGACGAGCGGGTCCGGGCAATCACACGCGCCTACTGGCCGGGCACGTTTCTCTACGCCATGGCCACCGCTGCGGCCCTGGTCAACGTCGCGGCAGCGCTGGTCATCGTCGCCGGGCTGGCGCTCTTCTACATCCTGCCGCGACGCGGCGCACATCTGTAGGGGCCGCCTTCAGGCGGCCCGTCGCCATGTCGAGAACCGCCCTTCGGCTCCGACTTAGGGGTAAACAGGGCGGAATGCCTCACAACAGGAGCCAGCAGATGACCATCACGCCGTTTCTATGGTTCGACACCCAGGCCGAGGAGGCGATGAACTACTACCTCTCGGTCTTCACGAGTGGGAAGGCCAAAGCCGTCCATAAAGCCCAGGGGCGGGTGATGTCGGTGGAGTTCGAGCTCGAAGGGCAGCGCTTCATGGCGCTCAACGGCGGCACGCCATCGACATTCACCGAGTCGATCTCGTTCTTCGTGAGCTGCGAGACGCAGGCGGACATCGACCGGCTGTGGACGACGCTCATCGGCGACGGCGGCGCGCCCAGCCGGTGCGGCTGGCTCACGGACAAGTTCGGCCTGTCATGGCAGATCATTCCCTCGTCGCTCGGCCGCCTGCTGGGCGGTGGCGGCGACGCCGCCCGGGCCGGACGGGTGCTGAATGCGATGCTGCAGATGAACAAGCTGGACATCGCCCGGCTGCAGGCGGCGTACGAAGGAAACTAACGGAGCGACACGATGAAATACATGCTGATGATGATGACGGCACCGGGCAACGGTCCGTACCAGATCTTCAACTGGCCGAAGCAGGACATCCAGGCGCACATCGGGCACATGATTGCCCTCAACAAGACGCTGCGCGAGTCGGGCGAGTTCGTGGTCGCCGAGGGACTCACCGGTCCCGACCAGGCCAAGCTGGTTCGCGCCGGCAAGGACGGGGCACCGATTACCGACGGGGTGTTCCCTGAGTCGAAGGAGTTCCTCGCCGGCTACTGGATCGTGGACGTGGACAGCCCCTCCCGCGCCTATCAGATCGCCGCCGAAGCATCGGCCGCGCCCGGCCGCGGCGGGGCGCCGCTCAACATGGCGATCGAGGTCCGCGAGGTGATGAGCGGAATCCCCCCCGACATGCTGTGAGCGAGCCGGCTCTCGATCCCGCCGCCGAGCATCTGCTGCGCGATCTCGCGCCGCAGGTGCTGGGCTCGGTAATGCGCCGCTACCGCGACTTCGCCGCGTGTGAGGACGCGGTACAGGAGGCCTTGATGGCCGCGTCGCAACAGTGGCCTCGCGACGGGATGCCGGAGAATCCGCGCGGCTGGCTGGTGCAGGTGGCGTCGCGGCGGATGGTCGATCAGATCCGGAGCGACAGCGCACGCCGACAGCGCGAGCACGCCGCGGCGCTCGACTTCGGGCAGGTGGTGGCGGCGGCCAGCGTGGAGAGCCAGGCCGACGAGGACGAAACGCTGACGCTGCTCTTCATGTGCTGCCATCCGTCGCTCACCGCGGCGTCGGCGGTGGCCGTGACCCTTCGCGCCGTGGGCGGTTTGACGACGGCGCAGATCGCCAACGCGTTTCTGGTGCCCGAGGCCACGATGGCGCAACGCATCAGCCGCGCCAAACAGACGATCCGCGCGTCCGGGGTGGGGTTCGAGCGCCCCGCGGCACGCGCCCGGGCGGAACGGCTCGAAACCGTGCTGCGTGTCCTGTACTTGATCTTCAACGAGGGCTACACGGCCAGCGTAGGGCCGAGCCTGCTGCGCGTGGATCTCTCGTCCGAGGCGATCCGCCTGGCGCGCGCCGTTCACCGGCTGGCACCGGACGACACCGAAGTGGCCGGGCTGCTGGCGCTGATGATCCTCACCGACGCGCGCCGCCACGCGCGCAGCGGACCGGCCGGCGAGCTGATTCCGCTGCAGCACCAGGACCGCTCCCGCTGGGATCGATCGGCCATCGACGAAGGCGTGGCCCTGCTGACGGCCACGCTGGGCCGGGGCCGCGTGGGGGCGTACCAACTGCAGGCGGCGGTGGCGGCCGTGCACGACGAGGCCGCGCGGTACGAGGACACCGACTGGCCGCAGATCATGGCGCTCTACACCCTGCTCGAGCGCATGGACGACAACCCGATGGTGACCCTCAATCGCGCCATCGCGGTGGCCATGGTGCGGGGGCCCGCGGCCGGGCTCGAGATCCTCGACGCGATGGCTGCAGACGGGCGGCTGGCGGGACACCACCGCCTCGACGCCGTTCGCGGCCACCTGCTCGAAATGGCCGGCGATCGGGACGCCGCGGTGCGGCACTACCTGGCGGCGGCAAACCGGACGACGAACACCGCCGAGCGCACCTACCTGCTCACACAGGCGGCGACGCTGAGAGAGGACGGCCCATAGTGATCGCGCTGATGGTCGAACTGGAGTAGGGGCCGCCTTCAGGCGGCCCGTCGATCTCGCGGCCCGTCGATCTCGCCGCCCGTCGTTCGACGTGTCAGTAGGAGGACGACTGACATGACTTCGACGCGCACCTGGACCGGCCGGATCCTGACGGGCCTGGTCACGCTCTTCCTGCTCCTCGACGGCGGCGTGAAGGTGTTCAACCCCGGCCTGGCCGCGGCGGCCGCGCCGCAGATCGGCTACGCCGAGAGCCTCATCCTTCCGATCGGGCTCATCGAGCTGGCGTGCCTGGCCGTCTACCTCATCCCGCAGACGTCCGCGCTCGGGGCGGTGCTTCTGACCGGCTTCCTGGGCGGCGCCGTCGCCACCCATTTCCGCGTCAACGACCCGCTGCTCGGCTACACGCTGTTCCCGCTCTACGTGGCGGCGGTTCTGTGGAGCGGCCTCTTCCTGCGGGACGCCCGGCTGCGGGTGCTGCTGCCGTTCGGCACCCCCCGCTGAGGTGGTCGATTTCAAACGACCTCGTTCGACGTGAGATCAGGAGGACAGGGCAATGCGATTCATGACGATCTACAAGCCGGGCTTCGAACGGGAGGGCCCGCCGACTGAGAAGGAAATGGCCGACATGGGCGCGCTCATCGGCGAGATGATGCAGAAGGGTGTGCTGGTGACGACCGACGGCTTGCAGCACAGCAAGAAGGGCGCGCGCGTAAGCGTGAACAACGGGACCTTCACGGTGACCGACGGCCCTTTCACCGAAACGAAGGAGCTCGTGGCCGGTTTCGCGATCATCGATGTGCCCTCGAAGGCCGAGGCCATCGCGTGGACGAAACGGTTCTTGAGCGTGGTCGGCCACGGCGAGAGCGAGATCCGGTTGATGCATGACGCACCGGCCGCGGCGCGCTGAAAGGAGACGGCGATGCGGTTCATGATGCTGGTGATTCCGAAGGGCTACGAGACCGCGACACCCGGTACGATGCCCGACCCGAAGATGGTCGAGAAGATGATGAAGTACAACGAGTCGCTGCAGAAGGCGGGCGTGCTGCTGGCGCTCGACGGGCTGCACCCGCCGTCGATGGGCGCGCGCGTGAGCTTCCAGAACGGCGCGCCGAAGGTGACCGACGGCCCGTTCGCGGAAGCGAAGGAAGTGCTCGGCGGCTACTGGATGATCCAGGTGAAGTCGCGCGAAGAAGCGCTCGAGTGGGCCAAGCGCGCCCCGATGAGCGACAACGAGATCATCGAAGTGCGCCAGGTGCAGGACTTCGCCGACTACCCGCCCGACGTGCAGAAGGCCGCGGAGGGCTTTCAGGAACTGCAGGCCCAGGCCGGCCAGCGACGCGCGTAGCGGGCGGTCTTCAGACCGCCCTACACCGGCAGCTCGCCGGTTGCCATCCACCTGGCGCAATCGGGCGTCAGGTTCTCGCGCACCAGGCGGTCGTACTTCTCGAGGTCGGCCGCCGTGAGCACGTCCTTCCATCGGCCGTTCGTGCCCTGGTTGAAGAAGGTCGCCCCTCCCCGCTGAAAGATCATGTCGATGATCGGCGAGTGCTCCGAGGCGTGCGCGCGCATGTACTCGAGGCTGCAGTGCTCGAGCATCTGCGGCATCTTCGCTTCGTCGATCGCGATGTCGAGGAACGCCGCGATGCGGCGCATCTCACCCGGCAGGTCGGCTTTCAGATCGTTGAAGTGCAGCAGCAGGACGTTCGGCAGATGACGGCTGTCGAACCACCCCTGCAGGTGCTCCCAGTACGACACCCCCATCGGTAGCCCGCCGCCATCGAGCCATTCCAGGAAGTACTGCCGAACGTCACCAGTGGGCGGCGCGAGCGGCTCGCCTTCGCGGCCGAAGATGTTGTTCATCATCGGGTACATCTGCTCGGTGAAGCCGGCGTGGTGGTTGAACATGCTCCACGCCACGTCTCGCCCGTCGCGCGCCACGTAGAGATACTTCGCCTTCGGTGAGAAGACGAGCGCGTCCAGCGGCAGATGCGTCTTCATGAAGCGCCGGTGCTTCTGGGCGGCCAACCCCTCGAGGATGATTTCGAGCGGCACCGGCCGCATGTCGACCCACGGCGACGCCTCGAACAGCCCGCGATCCTTGCCCTGGTGGACGAGCTGACACACGATCTGCTGCGTCCACGTCGTGCCCGTCTTGGCGTAGGTGGCCACCACGATGTCGCCGTCGCGGAACGTCACGTAGTTCCACCGCGTGGAATCCACGATCGCGTTCTTGATCTCGCGGGTCTTCACCGGATAGGCGAGAGTGTCCGACACGAAAGCCTCCTTGCGGCTCAGCTTATGGGAGCCGGAAGTATATTGGGAAACCGTGGAGGCCGAAACCCACCGCGCCATCGACGCCGTCTGGCGCATCGAGTCCGCCCGGCTGATCGCCGGGCTCGCCCGCATCGTTCGCGACGTCGGTGTGGCCGAGGATCTGGCGGCCGACGCGCTCGTCGCCGCCCTCGAGCAATGGCCCAAGGAAGGCATTCCCCGCAACCCCGGCGCCTGGCTCATGACCGCGGCCAAGCACCGCGCCATCGACCACGTGCGTCGCGCCGGCATGCTCGACCGCAAGCACGGTGAGCTCGGCTACGCTGTGGAAACCGCGCGGCCCGATACCGCGGAGGCGCTGAACGCGGCGCTCGACGACGACATCGGCGACGACCTGCTGCGGCTCGTGTTCACCGCCTGCCACCCCGTGCTCACCACCGAGGCGCGCGTCGCGCTCACGCTGCGGCTCCTTGGCGGCCTCACCACGAGCGAGATCGCGCGCGCGTTCCTCGCGCCCGAACCGACGATCGCGCAGCGCATCGTCCGCGCCAAGAAGACGCTCGCCAAGGAGAACGTGCCGTACGAAGTGCCGCGCGGCGCCGAGCTCGCCGGCCGCCTTTCGTCGGTGCTGGAAGTGGTGTACCTGATCTTCAACGAGGGCTACTCCGCCACCGCGGGCGACGACTGGATGCGGCCGGCGTTGTGCGACGAGGCGCTGCGGCTCGGGCGCATCCTCGCAGAGCTGGCGCCGCTCGAGCCCGAAGTGCACGGGCTGGTAGCACTGATGGAGATCCAGGCGTCACGCGCGCGGGCGCGCGTCGGCCCGGATGGCCAGCCGATCCTGCTGCTCGATCAGAACCGCACCCTGTGGGACCAGCTGCTGATCCGCCGCGGCCTCGCCGCCCTGACCCGGGCCGAGACCGTGCGTAGCGGCCGGCGCGGCCCCTATGAGCTGCAGGCGGGCATCGCCGCCTGCCACGCGCGCGCGGGGGAGGCCGCCGACACCGACTGGGCGGCTATCGTCGCCCTCTACGAGGAGCTGCTCGCGGTGGTGCCGTCCCCGGTCGTCGAGCTCAATCGGGCCGTGGCCGTGTCGATGGCGTCGGGTCCCCAGGCCGGGCTCGATCTGGTGGACGCGCTCACGTCGGTACCGGCGCTCGAGCAGTACCACCTGCTGCCCAGCGTGCGGGGCGATCTGTTGCTGAAGGTGGGCCGCGGCGCCGAGGCGCGCGCCGAGTTCGAACGCGCGGCCACAATGACGCGAAACGCGCGCGAACGCGATCTGCTTCTGGAGCGCGCCCGCACGGCGGCGGAGTAACATCCACTCTCAAAAGGAGAGCTCCATGAAGAAACTGTGCGGGGCGGTGGCCGTACTGGCCGCCGGTATTGCGATGGCGACGAGCCCGGTCCGTGCCATCACCGACGGCGGCTTCGACAACAACAACCATCCGTACGTGGGCTTGATGGTGGCGCAGAACGCGGCCGGGCAGCCCCTGTGGCGGTGCAGCGGCACCTTGCTCAACTCCACGATCTTCCTCACCGCGGGCCACTGCACCGAGGCGCCGGCCGCGCACATCGAGATCTGGTTCGACGCCGACGTCGAGCACGGCAGACCGGGCAACGGCTACCCGCTCAACGGCGACGTGGGCGGCACGCCGTACACGCACCCGCAGTACGATCCGGCTGCGTTCTTCCTTCACGATCTCGGCGTCGTCGTCCTCGACGCGCCGTTCGTCCGGGTGCAGTACGGCGCGCTGCCGCAGCTCAACTCGCTCGACACGCTGAAGCCTCGCCGGAGCGTCACGTTCACCGCGGTGGGGTATGGGCTGCAGAAGAGCTTCCCGGACGCCACCTCTTACAAGGACCAGGCGCTGCGCATCCGAATGTTTGCCACACCGCAGCTCGTGCAGATCAACACCGGCTTCACCGGCGGCGGCTCGCTGCTGCTCTCGAACAACACCAACACCGGCGGAACCTGCTTCGGCGATTCGGGCGGGCCGAACTTCGTCGGCACCTCCAACGTCGTGGGCGGCGTGACATCGTTCGGTCTGAACGGCACCTGCGCGGGCACGGGCGGCGTGTATCGCGTGGATCGCCAGGACGATCTCGACTTCCTGGCCACTTTCGGCGTCACCCCCTGAACCTGTTCCTGCTCGAGCCGGCGCAGCTGCGCGGGGCTCGCGCGGTGCTCTCTGCAGACCAGGCCCGGCACGCACGCGATGTCCTTCGCGTGGTGCCGGGCCAGGATGTTCGCGTCGGGATCGTGGACGGTCCGCGCGGCATCGGGCGGGTGGTTCACGCCGACAGCGTCGAGCTCGAGTGCACGTTCGACCCCGATCCACCGCCGGTTCCAGACATCGACCTGCTGCTGGCGCTGCCGCGGCCGAAGGTGATGCGGCGGCTATGGGCGCAGCTTGCCGCGCTCGGCGTGGGCCGCATCATCCTGACGAATGCTGCCCGCGTCGAGCGCAACTACTTCGACACGCACGTCCTCGACTCGCAGTTCTATCGCCCGCTGCTGATCGAGGGGCTGCAGCAGGCGCAGGACACGCACCTGCCCTGCGTGTCGATCCATCGCCGCTTCCGGCCGCTCGTCGAGGACGAGCTCGATTCGCTCTGCCCGTCAGGCGCGCGTCTCGTGGCGCACCCCGCCGAGAACGCCACGCCGATCGCGGGCGCGTGGCCGCCGGGCGCGGCACGCGTGCTGCTCGCCGTCGGGCCCGAAGGAGGCTGGGACGACTTCGAGCTGCGGCTGCTGGGCGATCGCGGGTTCAGCCCCGTGAGCCTTGGCGCGCGCACGCTGCGCACCGACACCGCGTGCATTGCGCTGCTGGCGACGCTGCGCGCCGGACGGTGACGCCTGAGGGCGCTCAGCCGCGTCTGCGGCGGGAGCCCGACGCCGGCGAGCCGACCTCGTGCTGTAATTCCGCGAGAGACTCTCGCAGTCGCTTCAGCACCCTTGCGCCCTCTGGCGTGATTCGGTACACGCGCGGGCCGCGTGCCTTCGCCGGTTCGATCGCCCGTAACCATCCGCGGCGGGCCATGCGGGCAAGCAGCGGGTACAGCGTGCCCGGGCTCAAGCGGTAGCCATGGCGCTGCAGCTCTTCCAGCATCCATTGCCCGTACACGCCCTGCTCTTCGGCATGGTGGAGGATGTGGATCTTCCAGAACCCGAGCAGGAATTCACGAATGACTGGATCGCGCATGGTGCGGTCCTAGGCGGCCGGCTTGGTCTCGGCAGGGCGAACGTCGGTGCCAGGCCGCAGTTCATCCGTACCACGACCGGCAACGTCGTCGCCGGGCTCCAGATCACCGAACACCTCGACGAGAGGGCCGCTCGTGAGACCGGTCGTGACGTTGACCCACTCGGTCTTGCCGCCGCGAACCCGAATGACGAACGTCCGATCGGTCGTCCGCGCGACGCTGGTCGCCGGGACGAACAGCGACGGCCGCGGCCGGCGCACCGGCCAGCTCACCTGACAGAACGTGCCGGACGCGAGCCGGCCGTCGCGGTTGGCCACGTCCAGCTCCACGGCCATCGTGCGCGAGCGGACGTCCACCGTGCGCGCAATCCGCGCCACCGTCCCGGCGAACATCTCACGAGGGAAGGCCGCCACGCTGAACGGAATCTCGGCGCCGGTTTTCAGTTCGCTGGTGTACGCCTCGGGCACCGGCACGACCAGCCGCAGGCGCTCGTTTTGTACCACGCGCAGCAGGGGCGCACCAACCGCGGCGGACGGCCCCACCAGCGCGCCCGGGTGCACGTTGCGCTCCGCGACCACGCCGTCGAACGGCGCGGTGACGCGGAGATACCCTTCCATGTGACGAATCGCGTTCAGCGCCTCGCGGGCCGCCTCGACGCCCTGCTGGGCGGCAACCACCTGGTTCCGGCTCGCATCCGCCGCCTTTCCCGACACCACTACGTCGTTGCCCGCCACGACGCCCGGCGTGGCCGACGCCGCTTTCAGCCGCTCGTAGGTGCTCTGGTCGGAGTCGGCCTTCGCCTGCGCGACGGCCAGCTGCGCCGCGGCGGCTTGGAGCTTCGATTGTGCTTCCGCGCGCTGCGCGAGCAGCTCGGGAGCCTCGAGCGTCAGCAACGATTGGCCGGCACGTACCCGGGAGCCCCGATCCACGCTGACCGCTTTGACGAATCCCGTCACCCGCGGAACGATGTCAACCGACTGGTAGGCCGTGAGCTCGCCCGGCAGCGACAGTCGCACGTCGAGCGGCTGCTCAACGACCTTGACGACATTGACGATCGCGGGGCCGGCGGCCGGCGGCGCGTCCCGTGCACCGGTTCCTGGCGCCTCGCGACACGACGCCGTGAGTGCGGCCGTCACGATCCACCCGGCCACGTGAAGCCAGCGAAGACCGCTGTGTCTTGTCGTTTCCATCACTGGCCCGCCTGCATGCCGAAAGCGCTTCCTGGGTCGTCCGGATCCAGCGACCGCGACGTCACGCGCGCCGACTGCTGCACCAGCGAGTAGATCGATGGCAGCACGATCAGCGTCGCGATCGTGGCCATCGACAAACCGCCGATCACGGCCCGGCCGAGCGGCGCGGTCGCTTCGGCCCCCTCGCCAAAGGCGAGCGCCATCGGGATCATCCCCGCGATCATCGCGGCGCTGGTCATCAGCACCGGGCGCAGCCGCGCGCGCGCCGCGTCGATGGCGGCCTGCAGCGATGGCACCTGGTTCCGCCGGCCCTGTTCCGCAAAGGTGACCAGCAGGATGGCGTTCGCGACGGCGACGCCGATGGCCATGATGGCGCCGATGAACGACTGGACGTTCAGCGTGGTACCCGTCGCCCACAGCATCACCGCAACGCCGGCCAGCACGGCGGGCACGGTGGACACGACCACGAACGCGAGCCGCAACGACTGGAAGGTGGCGGCGAGCAGCAGAAAGATGACCACGACGGCCACGGCAAGACCGGTCGTGACGTTCGCGAAGGTCTCGGCCATCGCCGTCACCTGTCCGCGCACGGCCACGGTCGTGCCGCGGGGCGGCACCCCGGCCCGCCGGATGGCGTCGGTGACACGGCCGGCGGCTCGCCCGAGATCTTCGCCCGCAACGTTGGCCGTGAGCGTCACCATGCGCAGGCCGTTGATGCGGTCGTACTCGCCGACGATCGTGGCGTTCTCGATCCGTGCGAGATCGCCCAGCAGCGGCGTGCCTGGGCCACCCGAACTGACCGGCACGACGCGAAGGTCTTCGAGCGTTGTCATCTGCGGCTGCGGCACTTCGACCTGCACCTGAAACGCGATTCCCGACCGGGGATCGGCCCAGTAGTTCGGGGACACGAAGCGGCTCGACGAGGTGGCCGCGGCGAAGGACCGGCCCACCTGATCGACGGTGACGCCAAGCTGACCGGCCACCTGACGGTCGACGTTCACCTCGATTGCCGGGTAGTCGAGCGCCTGCCCGAACTGGAGATCCCGCAGCGACGGGACGGCCGCAAGCTGTGCCTGGATCCTGGTGGCAAAGGCGCGGCTGGCGGCGAAGTCCGGTCCCATCACGGCCACTTCCACCGGCGTCGGCGCGCTGAAGTTCATGATGCGGCTGACGATATCCCCGGGTTCGAACGAAAACTGCGCGTCGGGAAACTTCCGATGGAAGACGTCGCGCAGCCGCTCTTCGAGCGCGTCCAGCCGGAGCGGTGCGTCCTGCCGGAGCGCCACCTGGAGGACGCCTTCATGTGAACCGCCGGTCCACAGAAAGATCGTGTTGATCGGATAGGACGAAGGTTGCACCCCCACGTAGCCGAGCGTGATGTCCACGTGCTCGGCGCCGGCGGTCTCGCGGATCGCGTCGAGCACCTCGCGCCCCAGGCGTTCGGTCGATTCGAACTTCGTACCCGCGGGCGCGCGAAATCGCAATTGAAACGCTTTCACGCCGCTCGGCGGGAAGAGCTCGCGTCCGAGCGTGCCGCCCACCCCCACCGCGATCGCCACCGCGACGAGGGCGTAGGCGGCAGCCAGCAGACCGCGGTGCGACGCCAACCGCTGCAGCAGCGCCGCCAGATGATGACGCAGGCGATCGATCCAGTCCGGGTCGGCCGCGGCCGCCGGCGTGACACCGCCGCGCGGGCCCAGCCACCAGACGGCGAGCACCGGTACGAGGCTGCTCGAGAGGAAGAACGACGCGATCATCGAGAAGCCGACGGCGAGCGACAGCGGCACGAAGAGCGTGCGCGCGATTCCGGTCATGAAGAAGGAGGGCACGAACACCGCCACCACCGAAAGCATCGCGAGCAGGCGGGGAACAATCACTTCGGCGCTGGCGTCGAGGACGGCGCGCGGTGCCGGCGTGCCGCGCGCCACATGCGTGTGGATGTTCTCAATCGTGACGGTCGCTTCGTCGACCAGAATGCCGACCGCGAGCGTCAGCCCGCCGAGCGTCATGATGTTGATCGTGTGGCCCGCGCCCCACAACGCCACCACGGCGGTCAGCAGGGCGAACGGAATGGTGACGACGACGATGGCCGAGCTGCGCCAGCTGCGAAGGAAGAGCAGCACCATCAGGCCGGTCAGCAGCGAGCCGAGCAGCGCCTCGCGCAGCACCGAGGCCAGAGCCGCCGACACGTTGACCGACTGGTCGAGCTCGTAGGACACCTTGATGTCGTCCGGCACGAGCGCCTGAAACCGGCCCAGGTTGGCTCGAACCTCTCGGACGACGTCCAACGTGGAGGCATCGGGCCGCTTGGTCACCGGGATGTACACCGCGCGCCGGCCGTTGACGAGCGCGTACGCCGTCGGGATGTCGGTGCTGTCGGACACCGAGCCCACGTCACGGATGGAGACTGGCGGACCGGCGCCGGTCCGAATCGGCAGCTGCAGCAGATCGTCGATCGTCCCGACGACGGAGTTCAGCGGCGAGATTCGCGTTTCCTCGCCGATGTTCACGCTGCCAGACGGCATGATGACGTTACCCGTCGAGACGGCTCGAATCACGTCGTCGGCGGCCATGCCGTACGAGCGCAGGCGATCGGGGTCCACCCGAATCACGATGGTGCGCTGGCTGCCGCCGAACGGGGGCGGCGAGGTCAGGCCGGGCAGCGTGGCGAACTGCGGCCGCACGCGGTTGAGGGCCAGATCCTGAATCTCGCCCAGGCTGCGGGTCTCGCTGCGGAACACCAGGTACCCGACCGGCACCGTGCCGGCGTCGAAGCGCATGACGAAGGCGCCCACGGTGCCGGGCGGCATGAACGCACGCGCCCGGTTCACATAGCCGATTGTCTGCGCCAACGCCTCGCCCATGTCGGTGCCGCGATGGAACGTGAGCTTGAGGAGCGAGGTGTTCTGAATCGACTTGGACTCGACGCTCTCGATGCCGTTGATGTAGAGGAAGTGGTACTCGTAGTAGTAGGTGATGTACCCCTCCATCTGCGCCGGGCTCATGCCGCCATAGGGCTGGGCCACGTAGATGACCGGTAGATCGAGGTCGGGAAAGATGTCCGCGCGCATGCGGGTGACCGCGAACCAGGCCGTCAGGGCTACCGCGATGACGGCGACGAGCACCGTGATCGGCCGTCGCAGCGCGGCGCGGATCAACCACATGACTAGGGCGCTCCCGATCCGCGAAGGGCCGCGATGAACGGCGCGAGGCTGCCACGCGCGGCGGCCTGCGCGAGCAGCGCCCGCCACACGTCGACCCGCGCCACTGCGTCTTGCACCTCGGCGCCGGCCAGCAGGCTCTGCGCCTCGGCCACTTCGACGATGCTGGCCAGCCCCGCCTGGTAGCGCGCGCGCGCCTGAGCCTCGCTCTGTTGCGCCGCTGCGAGCTGCACCGGGGTGTTCCGGGCAATCGCGACGGCCGCGGCCACGACCGCGTCGGCGATCCGCTGCTGGCTGCCGACCGTCAGCACCGCTTCGTCGTAACGCGCGCTCTCCGCACGGGTCGACGCACCGGCGGCGGCGCGGCGCGCCCGGAGGCTCGCCAGGTCGAACAGGTTGGGAAACACGACCTGGACGCCGGCTGCCCAGTTCGCGCGCTCGAGGCCCAGGCCGTCCGCGCCTCCGTCGAAGGAACCTTCGGGGTTTGCCCCGCTGCCTCGCGCAAAGACGCTCGACTGCAGATACAGCCGCGGCCGATCGGTCCGGGACAGCACGGTCTCGCGGGCCCGAGCGAGATCGAGCGCCGCCTGCTCGGACTGGATCACGGGATGTGGCGACGCCGGCGAGGGAGCCGGGACCGCGGCGACGGTGGCGTCCAGCAGGCGGGCGGCGCTAACCTCCACCGCGCCAGCTGTCACACCCATCAGCCGCTCGAGCCTCACCTGGGCGACCAGGAGCAGCTGGGTCGCCTGAATTGCGCGCGTGCGCGCGGCCGCCAGCTCCGCGCCAGCACGCGATGCCTCTGCGCCGGGACGAAGCTGATTGTCGGCCAGCGTGCTGGCAGCACGGCCAAGAACCTCTCGGCGCTCCACGTCGGCCGCGGCAGTGGCGACGCCCTGCTGGGCGGCCACCACGTCCAGGAACGCGGCGCCCACCGAGCTCTGCACGGTGAGTCGCGTCAGCCCTTCGTCTGCGCGGGCGCGCGCCACGCCTGCTTCAGCCTCGCGCACGAGGGCGCCGCGAAGGCCGAAGTCCACCGGCTCCCACAAGAACAGCCCGCCGGCCGCGCTTCCCCACGCCGTTTGTGTCGACGGCGATGACAGCACCGGGCCGGACAGAGCCGGAATGACCGACTGTGGCAACAGCTGCCCGAAGACGTTGTTGGCGGTCGCCCGGTTCGTCTGCCAGATCGAATCGAAACGGGGCAGATACGCCGACCTCGCGATATCGGCGCCGGCAGCCGACGCATTCACCTGCTCGACGGCGGCTCGCACGAGCGGGTAGTGGTCGAGCGCGTACTGCAGGGCCTGCTCGAGTGTGAAGCGCTGAGCCCCGTCCGCGGGCGCGACCTGCGCGTGCGCGGCCGTGATCCACAACAGCAGGCTCGCGACGAGAAGGGCCGTACGTCGTGTCATCGTGTGGGAGGGTATCGAATTTCGACTACTGATATCGATTACGCGGACCGAGCTTAGTGGCGGCGCGTTCCCTCTGTCAACGCGGCATGGAATTGAATTCAGCGCTGAGGTGGGGGGATTCAGCCGCCGCTCACGACACCCGCGACTGTGCGTCTGGGGGCGGCCTGCCAGGCAGTGCGCGCATCGGCCACCGAGGCGAACGATGACGCCAGCTCGCGGCCCGCGATCTCGATGTCGAACGCCCCGCCGGCATAGGGATCAGGCGCGATGATGAGATGCGGTCCCTCGAGCCGGATGTCGTAGCCCATCTCCTGCGCCTGCCCGTTCGTCTCCACTCCGCAGAAGGTCAGCGCCGCCAGATCGGCAAGCCGCAGGAACGCGTACTCGCGCTGCAGCGTCTCGATCGTTTCGTGCGATGCGGTGACGTGCTGGTCGCGGGCGGCCGTCATGTCCACGAAGAACTGCCGCCATCCCGGCTGCTGCCGCATGCGCCGGTAGATGTGCAGCGCGTGCTGCGCCACGAGCGCGGCGGCGTACGGCTCGCCGGCGAGGCGGGCCACGCCGCGCTTCCACACCGCGTGGCGCACATCCTCGGGCACGTGAATGAAGTCGAGCACGCGACCGGTCGCCGGATCCAGGCACGGCTCGGCGTCCACTTCCTGCCACCCGTTGTCATGCGCCTCGATGGCCAGCATGATGGCCACGTGCCGCGGCGACTCGGGCAATCCGCCACTGACCCAGCCGCGCATGATGGTGGCGGCCAGCGCCGCATGATCCGGCTGCGTGATCAGCAGAGGTGGATCGCTGTCGGTCCGGACGATCACGGCAAGACGCGCGTCAGCGCGCGCCGGTGTAGACGACGCGCCAGACTTTGCCGCGCTGGCTGTCGCCGATGTAGAGCGTTCCGTCCGGCGCCTGTGCGATGCCGTCGGGCCGGGCCACCGCGTCGCCGGGGTTGAGCAACGTCTCCTTGCCGGTGAAACCCTGCGCGAACACTTCGAACGCGGCGGCCGGCTTGCCGGCCGCGAAGGGCTGGAACGTGACGTTGTAGCCCGCCTGCGGCTCGGGCGCGCGGTTCCACGATCCGTGGAACGCGATGAAGGCGCCGTTGCGGTACTTCGCCGGGAACTGCGAGCCGGTGTAGAACTTCACGTCCACCGGTGCCCAGTGCGCGGGAAACACGGCGGCCGGCGGCGTGAACATGCTGCACCGTCCCACGGTCTTGCCGTCGCCGCCGTACTCCGGGTTGAGCGTCATCATCTTCGTCGTGTAGTCGAAGTAGCAGTACGGCCACCCAAAGTTCGATCCCTGCACCGCGCGGTAGAGCGGCTCGGCCGGACGCTCGGCGTTGTCCTTGGCGGTGAACAGGCTGGGCCAGAAGACGTCGAGCTGATCGCGGTTGTTCATCGCGATGTAGAGCGCGTCGTCGTGCCAGGTGATCGCCGGCATCTGGCGCATGCCGGTGGCGAAGCGCGTGCCCTGCTCCTGCGTCTGGTTCATCTTGTTCTCGTCGAACTTCCAGACGCCACCGTGCTTCTCGAGGATCGGACACGGATCCACGCCCTTGGCGCCCGGGCGCCGGTCCGGATCCTGGCAGGCGTTCGAGGGCGCGCCGACGTTGATGTAGAGGCCGCCGCGGCCGTCGAACGCGATGCCCTTGTCCTCGTGCTGGCGCTCGTTGGGAAGACCGGTGACGATCGTTTCGGCGGCGCCGGTGGGCTTCAGCGTGCCCTCGGTGAGCTTGAAGCGCTCGATCACCTGGGGATGCGCCAGGTACAGGTAGCCGTTGCGGATGGCGATGCCGGTGGTGCTCCCCGACCCGAACCGCTCGACGACTTCGAACTTGCCGTCGTTGTTGGCGTCGCGCAGCGCCACCGCGCCGCCGCCGGTCTGCGGCTGCCCGCGCCCTCCGCTGGTCATCAGCGCCACGTAGAGATCGCCGTTGCGGTTGGCCACCATGTGGCGCGCGGCCCCGAGGTTGTCGGCCACGACGAGCGCGCAGAAGCCCATCGGCAGCCGGATGCCGCCGTTGTCGGGGTCGCACTTGGGCAGTGCCTGTCCGTGTACCAGGGTGAAGGCCGACGCCACGATCGCTCCCGCCGCACAGGCACCCACACCCCACGCGCCGAACCGATGTCTCACCGTCATGCTGCCTCTCCCGCGGTCCATTCGCGAAGCCGATCAATCGAGGCGGAGCCTCGCTGCCGTGAATCGTATCACCCCGTCCACGTATGCTTGAGACGTGCCACGGCGCTACTGGCTCATGAAATGCGAACCCGCGGCCTACACCATCGACGACCTCGCACGTGACGGGCGGACGAGTTGGGAGGGCGTGCGCAACTATCAGGCTCGCAACTTCATGCGCGACGAGATGCAGGTGGGCGACGGCGTGCTCTTCTACGCCTCCAACGCCGACCCGTCAGGAGTCACCGGGCTTGCCGAGATCGTACGTGCCGGATACCCGGACCACTTCGACGCCTCGTCGCGCGAAGCGGCGCCGGTCTGGTACATGGTCGATGTCGGGTTCGTCGAGCGGTTCGCGAATACGATCCCGCTGGACCTGCTGAAGGCGACGAAGGGGCTCGAGTCGATGATGGTCACCCAGAAAGGCAGCCGGCTGTCGGTACAGCCCGCGAGCAAAACCGAGTTCGACATCGTGGTGCGGCTCGGCCGCAAGAAGCACGGGGGCGGACGGTGATCACGACGCCCTATCCGGCCGCCGCGATCGTCGCGCCGAAAATCCGCGACTACTTCCTGCGCCACCTGGCGGCGGTGCCAGCCGGGGGCGGCGCGGGCATGGCCCCCGTTCCCGACGTGGTCGTGCTCGAAAGCCTGATCAACGCCGCCTTCTGGACGAGCCTGCGGCGCGAGGAGGGCTTCGTGCCGAAGATGTCGCTGGCCTACGTGCCGCCGGCGGACAACGCCTACTCCATGCGCTTCGAGCAGCCGATGCCGCTGACGCCGCACACGATGGCCAAGGTGGCGCCGGTCGTCGAACGCGCCGGCATTCACCTGGGCGTGTGGGCCGAGAACGGCGAGCTCTACGGGTGGGGCACCACCCGATCGATCCCGACGCTCGGCCTCGTGATCGAAATCGTCGAACCGGCGCTGCTCGTCGTGAAGCATCACCGCGGCGAGAAGACCGGGAAGTACGTGAACGTGGCGGTGCTCGAAGGCGATCAGGTGAAGCTGGTGGACGAAACCGCGTCGAGCCTGCCGGACTGCCCCGCGCTGGTCGGCTCGCTGCTCGGGTTCGACTCGCCAAAGTCGTGGATGGGACCGATGAACGTGCTGGTGCAGCTCGCGGTGTCGATGCGCGCGCACGGCCGCGGCGGGCTGCTGCTCGTGGTGCCCTCGACCTCTGAGAGCTGGCGCGACTCGATGGTGGCGCCGATGGCCTACGCGATCTCGCCGCCGTACCGCGGTCTCAGCGAGCTGCTGCGCGACGGCAGCTCGGGCACGGGGATGGACCGCTTCCAACAAACGCTGCGCGAAGTGGTGGACGTCATTGCCGGCCTCACCGCCGTGGACGGCGCCGCGGTCATGACCGACAGCTACGAGCTCCTCGCGTTCGGCGCCAAGATCGCGCGGCGGCGCGGGTCGCCGCAGGTGGAGATGGTCACGGTGACCGAGCCGGTCGTGGGCGGCGAGGCCCGCTCGGTGACGCCCGCGCAGCTCGGCGGCACCCGGCACCTCTCTGCCGCCCAGTTCGTGCACGATCAGCGCGACGCCGTCGCGCTCGTCGCGTCGCAGGACCGCCGCTTCACGGTCTTTGCCTGGTCGCCGTGCGCCGACCAGGTGCACGGCCATCAGGTCGAAACGTTGCTGTTGTGACCCGTCCCGGACCGCTTGTCGTCCTGGTGCTGTGCGCCGCAGTCCAGATCGCCTGCGGCGGCGACGGCGACACGACACCTCCAACCACGCCGCCGTCATCGTCACCGCCGCCCGCCACGACGGCACAGAATCCCTGTCCGCCGACGCGGGCGTTGGTGGCGAACCGGGACGGATCGCAGGCTGACAAGGCGCGCCAACCGACGCGTGTCGATCCGCGCGGTACGCTGGGCGACATCCTGTGGCGGCACCGCGCCGCCGAAGGCCGGCTCCGGCCGCTCGCGGCCGCCGCGCCGGGCGCTTCAGCCGACGTGGGCGACGTGGCAGTGATCCAGGACGAGGGCGACATCATCGCACCCCCCAATGGCTTCGATCTGCAGGGCACCGGCCTTCGCTTCGCGCCACGCGCCGGGAGCTACGACGTCAGCCGGATCGACGCGTCGTTTCAGGCGGCCATCGGCGACCCGGTCTCGCTGCAGGACGACGACAGCGTGCCGGGTACGGTGACGTTCCCCTTCACGTTCTACGGCGTCCAGCAGACCGCGGCCTTCATCAACTCCGACGGCAACGTCACGTTCGGGGAGGCCGAGCACGCCAGCACCTCGCGAAGCATCAGCAGGCTCTTGTCCGGCCCGCCGCGCGTCGGCCCGTTCTTCGCCGATCTCGATCCGTCGGCGGGCGGCGCGGTCTACCTTCGCTCGGCGCCGGAGGCCTTCACCGTGACCTGGTGCGGAGTGCCGGTGTTCGACTCGCCCCGGCGCACGACGTTCCAGACGTCGCTGCTTCCGGACGGCACGATTGAAATGAAGTTCGCCCCCGCGGCGACCTGGAGCGCCGTCGATGGCATCACGGCCGTGTCGCCGGGCCGCACGAGCGCGTTCACGCCGGTCGATCTCAGCACCACCTCCACCGCATCGCCCGCCGGCAACAGCGGCGCCGTCGGCGAGCGGTTCGCGCAGCGGGCCAGCCTCGATCTGGTGGCGGCGGCGCGCAAGTTCTATTCGACGCACGCGGATCTCTTCGATCAGCTCGTGGTCTGGACCGACGACGTGATGACACCCGAAGACGCCTTCGCGTTCGAGTCGACCGTCGCGAACAACATCACGGGGATCGGCGTCGACATCTTCGACTTCTCGCGTCAGTTGAACAGCACGGGCCGGTTGAGCAGCGTGGTGCAGATGGACGCGATCGCGAAATACCCGGCAGACCCGGCGACCAAGTTCCTCGGCGAGAACAACACGCTCTCGGTACTCGGTCAGGAGGTGGGCCACCGCTGGCTCGCCTACCTGCGCTTCAGCGATCACAACCGGCAGCCGTCCGAGGCGCTGCTCGGACGCGACGCCGGGCATTGGAGTTTCTTCCTCGACTCCGACGCCTCGGTGATGGAGGGCAACCGGATCGAGGATCTCGGTGGAGGCAGCTTCCGGACCGTCGGCGCCGTGGAGAAGTACAGCCTGCTCGATCAATACGCGATGGGCCTGGTTCGCGACGTCGACGTGCCGAAGATGTTCTACGTCGAGAGTCCGGTGAACGCCTCGAGCTCGGTGGCCGCCGACTCGGGGCCGCGCATCGGCGTCAGTTTCTCGGGCACGCGGCGCGACGTGCTGATCAACGACGTGATCGCGGTGATGGGCGCCCGGTCGCCCTCGGCGGACAGCTCGCCGAAGATCCACCGGCAGGCGTTCCTGTTCGTCGTGTCGAAGGGCAAAACCGCCGACGCAACCGCGATTGCGAAGATCGATCGCATTCGCCGCGCGTGGGAGCCCTTCTTCGCCCAGGCCACGGGGAATCGGGGGCACGCGGACACGCGCCTGCAGTCAGGTTCGTAAGGGCACTTCTTCAGATGTGCCCGACCAGCGAACAGCCTTCTCCTGAGAACCTGACCAGGCGTCTCGCGGCGGTGTCCACCGGTCGCACATGCGGTGCGCCCAGCGCTTTCCAGGGTTTGAGTCGCCACCAGCGGAGCTGACCATCCCGGACGAAACGCGGGAGAATGGCGGCGCATCGGCACCGAGGTCGGCGTCTTGTTGGTGCTGAGAGCCCGTGTTTGAGTTGGACCCCGGGGTCCCGCGAGCACCATTG